>NZ_JBVILC010000013.1:0-183908 GCF_055580545.1 Streptomyces sp. NPDC031670
TGCCCAAGTCTGATCACGCGAAGGGTGGGGAGATCGACTGAGCAGGTTTGGACGGCGCTAGAGCAGGGGGTGGGGAATTTCAGAGATCCCTATCACCAGCCACATCGCGAGGACGGTCCCGGCCCCGAGGGTCGCCAACCACGCGGCGAGCCCCGTACCTGCCCCGTCCGTGAGGGCGATCAGTGCGAGGAAGACGACGACCAGCGTCGCGACGGCGGCCAGGGCCAGCAGTAACCGTCCGGTGAAGCGGACGGGGCGTATGGCGGACACGGGCATAGTGGACCTCCGACAGTTTCAGAACGCTGTTTCAAAACGACGTTACCAGAGAGGGGTAGGCTGCTGGCCGTGGGTAGGCCGAGAACAAACGACGAGGTCGTCAAAGAGCGGCTTGTGGAGTGCGCGACCGAGATGCTCGCCACCCGTCCGCGAGAGTCGGTCACGGTCCGCGCCGTGGCCGCTGCTGCCGAGGCATCGACGACGGCGGTGTACTCCTTGTTCGGCGGCAAGGACGGACTGATCGGTGCGGTGCGCGACAGAGCCGTCGCCGGCCTGTTCCAAGACCTGTCGGCGGTGCAGACCTCCGCGGACCCTCTCGCCGACCTCTACGCGCTGGCCGTCGCCTACCGCCGCTGGGGGCGCGGACACAGCCACCTGTACACGGTGCTGTTCGGTGGTGTGCAGTCCTTCGACCCGTCGGGAGAGGTCGGTGCCAGTGACCCGATCCGTCCGCTCCTCGCCGCGATCCATCGCGCGCTGGCGGCATCCGTCCTCGCCGGCGAAGCAACGTCGATCGCCCTGTCGATCTGGGCCACCCTGCACGGGCTCGTGACTCTCGAACTGGCCGGGGCCCTAGACACCGCCACGGCCGAGGCCGCGTTCCGTTCGACGATGCACGCCACGTTGCGCGGATGGACGACAGCGTCGGTGTTCCGCGGCCTTCGCCAAGCGGAACTCGCTCCTTGACAGGATCACGCGGTATCCCACCAAAGGCTGTCCCGTAACTGCTGCTTGCCACAGGCGCTGCGCCTTTCTCCGTGCTGGGTTCCCTTGAGCGCGGGGACGTTGTCAGTGGGCGAGGGCACAATGACGTGTGTGGCCACCTCTTCATCCACCGCAGACGTAGCCTCCGGCCCTTCCCTTGTCTGGGTGGAGTCGATGGGCGGCCCCCTGATCGTCGTCCCTGTCTCCGCCCTGGCCTCTTGGGGCGGGTGTACGGAGAGTGGACTTATGGCGGGAGACGCCACTGCTCCAGACGACTACGACCGGGCCTGCGCGGTGGAGGATCTGGCCGGTGTGATCCCCCTCGACGAGAACGGTGCGCAGGCACTGGTGCTGGCGGACGAGCCGGCAACCAGCTGCTATCTGCCCCAGCACCGAGCGTTCCTGCGGTGGCGCGCCGCCGGCTCCGAGGCCGGACTGAGAGCCGCGGCGGACACTGTCCTTGCAGACCCGGCCACGGTATGGGAGGAGTGCGGCACCTGGGTCTCGGACGGTCCGGCGGTGCTCATGGACTCCGCCGAAGCGGGTTCCGACCTGGGCGTCCAGTACCCCGATGGGGGGATGCCCGCTGAGGCGTCAGTTCCACTGCCCGCTGGCCGCTGGAGGGTCCGCGCCACGCAGACCAAGGTGGATGAGGGGAACTGGGTCGGCCTGGTCCAGCTCCTGCCCGCCGAAACCTGAACGGACAGTGCTTCGCCGGGGGTGGTCAGTCGCGGCGCGCAAGGTTGTGCAGATGGGCGGTGCCGAGCATCGCGTGGTGCACGCCATCGCCTTTGAGGCGGCAGTCGCGCAGGATCTTCCAGGTCTTCATCCGGGCGAAGGCATGCTCGACCCGAGCGCGGACCATGCGGTGAGAGGCGTTGTGCTCTTCCTTCCAGGCGGGCAGTTCGCTCTGTCCAGGGTCGCGGCGGTGTGGGATGACGAGCCCGGTACCTCGGTAGCCTCCGTCGGCGATCACTGCGGCGTTCCCGACAGCATCCTTGGCGCCGGATAGCTCCCATGCCTTGCAGCGTTGCGGTTGCCCGGCAGTGGCTGGCCGACCACGACCGCCAGTCGGGTGTCAGCGTCGATGACGACCTGGTGATTCGTCGAGTACCGGTAGTTCTTGGACCGCTCCGCCACCGCGTGGTCGCGGGTGGGAACCAGAGTGCCGTCCACGATGAGCACGGCGTCCTTGCGAAACCGCTTCCGGGGACGGAACGCGAGAAGAGGCCCGACATGCCTGACGATGCGGCTAGCTGCGGACTTCGAGACACCGAGGAGCGGAGCGAGCTGCCACAGTGTCACGTTGGTGCGCCAGTAGGCAGCCACCAGAAGCACCCGGTCCTCCAGCGGCATCCCCCATGGCCGGCCCCGCCGAGCGAAGTCGGCGCCTTCCCGCCGCAGGGCACGCACCACCCGGTTCAACTGGCGCGGAGCCACACCAGTGAACGGGGCTATCCAGGACGGCTCGGACGCTGTGATCACGCGTGACACGATTGAGATCATCGCAGGGCGAGATCACTTACGGGACAGCCCTTACTGAGTTTTTCGTTAGTTCTGTGGGTGTTTGGGGTGGATGGTGAGTCCGGTGTGGGTGAGGAAGGACCACGGGAGTTGGTCGTTGGAGCAGACGCGGTGGATGCCGCGTTCGGCAGCATCTGCGACGTCGGCGAGGTGGTCGCCGGCGAGGTTGGCGAGCTCGCGGGTCTTGACGGCCGACCAGAGTAATTCCACGGGGTTGAGTTCGGGTGCGTAGGCGGGCAGCCGTTCCAGGGTGAGCCAGCCCTGGTCAGCTGCCCAGGCCCGCATACCGCGGCTCCAGTGCGCGGACAGTCCGTCCCACACCAGCAGTACCGGCTCACCGGCGTAGAACGTTTTGACCTGTTCCAAAACCTCGATCAGTGAGGTGGTGTCATAGCTGCCGGGCTTGAGGTGGAAGCACAGCCGCGGGCCACGCCCGGGGTCGGCCGCGTGGTAGCCCAGCGCGGCGGCCATGCCGGCGCGTTTCCAGTTCAGCCGGTGCCGCAGGATGGGGGTGCGGCCGCGGGGTGCGTAGGTGCGGCGGACCTGAGGCAGTAGCGAGACACCGGATTCGTCGAAGAACACGATCCATGCACGTTTCTTCACCGCCCCTTTTTGATGCGCCGCCATTCCTGGGCCACCCACCGGGCGATCTCCGCCTCGTCCCGCTCCACGGCCTGACGTCTGGGTCGTTGCAGACTCCACCCCAGCCGCCCGGTCAGCAGTCGCCACACCGATGCCCGCGCCAGCTTCACCCCGGTCAGGCGTTCAATCACGATGCCGGCCCGCTCCAGGGTCCACAAGTCGGCCTCGAACCCGCGGGCCTGGGCGCCCTCCTCCAACGCAGCCCGCACCACACCGACTTGGGTGTCATCGAGTTTGGGCGGCCGACCAGGGGCCGGCTGTCGCCGCAGCGCCTGGGACCCGCCTTCCTCCCACAGACGTTTCCACCGGCGCACGCTCTCCGGGTGGATCCCCACCATCCGCGCGACCTCAGAATCAGGACGTCCCTGCTCGAACAACTCCACCGCACGCATGCGCCGGGCCTCGGCCAACTGCGGTCGCGTCAGCGGCGGAACGGAGACTTCGGAATCAACAGACACAGGTTCACAGGACACGCCGACATCCTCACACCACCGACGCCTCTGCACCCACAGAACTAACGAAAAACTCAGTAGGGATCGTATCGAGTCGCGATCAATCTTTGGGTTTGCCCTCGGGACGAGGTTTGATCCGGCAGATCGTCTCGCGTGACGCGAGAGTGCGTCGGAATCGCACCAGTTCGAGGCAGACTCGGCCTGATGAACTTGAGCGCACAGGCTGCCGCAGATCTCTATGAAGTGCTTCATCGGAGGGCATCCGGTGCAGGGTCATGGGTGGCTGGGGAGTCGATGCGCTGCTCGGCGCGCAGACGTGAGAGCACCACGACCTGGACGTACTGGTGCTTGCTGAAGACCTACCTCTCCTCGACGAGGTGTTCCGCGATCACGGCTTCGGAGTCCTGCGGGTATGGGAGGCCGAGAACCGATGGATCGAGGTGGACGGAAGCACCCGGCCGACCGCCTTTGTAGCGGGAACAGCGGAGGGCGTGGAGTTGGACGTCCATGTGATCGAGGTGGAGGCAGGCGTCGTCGTCCCATTGTGAGACGTTCCCTGGCCGTTCGACGCGGGCTCTTTGGAAGGACGCGGTGTCATTGATGGTAGGTCGGTTGCCTGCCTGTCGGCACAGACTCAGGTGGCGATGCACCGTGGCTACGAACTTCCGGAAGCCCACGAGCGCAACGTTGCCCTGCTACGTCAATTCGACTGACCGGTGAGGCGCGCTCACTGGCGAGGCCACGGGCGGCACGACAGTGCGCCCGAAGTCGCTGCCGTTGCACGGCGTGACTTCGGCGGAAGTACGCTCCAGGGCGCGTATTCGAGTGGTCAATGGGCGGTCCGTGTGAGGTCCTTGATCCAGATCATCGAGGTGCGAAGGTGGAGGTTGGCGAGGTAGCTCTCTGGCGTCTTGTCATAGCGCGTGGAGATGCCTTGCCAGGCCTTCAGCTTGCTGATCAGGAGCTCGGCAGTGTTCCGCTCTTTGTAGGGGTACAGCCACTACGCCCGCATCGACGACTTCCATCGCGCCAGCGTCACCGCGACGATCTGACCCGACCCAGGCCGAAGGCCGAGCAATAGTCAAGACCTGTGGACGAGCTGACGTGCTCGCAGGCTGCAGCTCCACCAAAGAGTTGGATCCTATGCTGGCGGTCGTGCAGGTTCTGGGTGTGAGCAGTGAGGACGAAATGGTCGCCTGTTTCTTGAACGGCGAGCTGTCCAGCGCGAGGTTCGGCCAGAACCTCCGGTCCCACCTGGCGGCAGGCGGACAGGCCGAGCAGTTGCTGACACATCCGGACCTCTCCGACGCTGGGGCGAACTTCGCACGTCGCGCTCTGCTCGCTGCGACGCGTGGGTACGGCGAGAACCGCGACCTGTTCGAGAACTTCCCCCCTCACGTCACGTGGAACAGGGCGCTTCTGTCCGCCGACGAAGCGGCCGACGTGCGTTACGTCGGCTATTCCTACTGGGCGGAGCTGTCGGGTGGCAGCCGCCGGCCGACCGACGCGGCCACACGCATCAAGGCAGGGCTACGGGCGTTCGACGTGCCGAACGAACCATTCGTCGAGGCAGCCCGCGCGCTCAGAAGAGGTGAGCGATTTCCTCCGCTCATCCTCGTAGGCGAGGGGCAGGCCAGACTGGTCTGTCTGGAGGGCCACCTGCGCCTGACCGCCCACGCGCTCGTTGGCTTCCCGAATGACATCGAATGCCTGATCGGCTCTGCGCCAGACATGGGACGCTGGGCGCAGTAGCACGAGGGCCTGTATCTGGTTGTGATCAGAGCATGGTTCGCGTGAGGTCGTTGATCCAGATCATGGACGCGCGCAAATGCAGGTCGGCGAGGTAGCTCTACGGGGTCTTGTCGTAGCGGGCGGCAATCCCGCGCCGGGTTTTCAGACGGCGATGAGTCGCTACGAGCGTCAATACGGGCGCCGCCCGGGGCCGTGACCCCCACCCCGCGCAAAGAAAGTCAGTGAAATCCACCCCGCGACCGACTGAATTCGCAGGTCGCCCCCTGTGGTCCCCGCGCACGCGGGGTGGTCCCAGGAAGGTGCCGCCGCCGCTGGCTGTCCATACGTGGTGTCGAGGATCAGTGAAACGGCGCAGTGCTCAGCCAAACTGCGCAGTCGGGCCCGAGGCTGGGAGGGCCGAAGGTCGGTCGACTGGCGGCATCGCTTCCTGCGCGGATTCCGTGGGCCAGCCGGTCGGCAGCCCACTCAGCCGCTCGCCTGCGTCAGGGGGGCGTGCACGGCCCCGGGGCGGTGGGACCCCGGCAGGTGTCTGAGCTGGGGTGAGGGTTTCAGGCGCCGGCCAGGACCGCGTTGGCGCGTTCCAGGACGGTTGCGAGGACGCGGCCGGCGACAGCCAGGTCCTCTTGTGGCAGGTTGCCCCACAGCCCCTGGATGAGCGGGCCGAGTGCGGTGCGGACCTCGGTCCACCGGGCTCGGCCCTCGTCGGTGACGTGGACACGGCCCTCGCCGTCATCGGTCAGGAACCCCGCGGTGGTCAGCTCGGCGATCCGCTCGGCCACCGCCTCCTCGCTGGCCTGCGTGGCACCGGTGACCTTGCCGATGAGTTCGGCGCGGTCGACGGTCCCGCCGCTGACGACGGTCAGTGTCAGGGTCACCCACTGGGGCTCGGTGATGCCGGTCCCGACGAGATGGCGCTCCAAGATGGCGTTGAGGGCCTTCTCGGTCTGGCCCACGAGTGCGGTACCGAAGGGCTGGGTGCTGGTCATGATCTGGCCTCAATCCGTTCACTGATCTAACGTTTATTCGCCGAACGTTTCCGGCGTGAACGAACTTACATCGTTAGTCCGACTAACACAACCGGTAGGATCACCGACATGACCAGCAGCACCGAACCCATGGACCTCCCAGACCCCGAACGGCGCACGCCGGACAGACTGCGCACACGGGCCAGCCGGCTGCTGGCACAGATGTCCGCACAGTCGGAACGCCTGATCAGCGACGGGCTGGCCCAGGCCGACGCCCGCACATGGCACTACGCCGTGCTCGCCTCACTGCAGGAACACGGCCCGGGCAGCCAGGCGACACTGAGCCGGCGCACCGGCATCTACCGCAGCGACATGGTCGGCGTCCTCAACGAACTGGCCGAACGCGGCCTCATCCAGCGGGCACCAGACCCCGAAGACCGCCGACGCAACGTCATCACCATCACCACCCAGGGCCGCCGCCACCTCCGCCACCTCGACAAGGTCCTGGACACCCTCCACGACCAACTGCTCGCCCCACTGACCCCCGCCGAACGCACCCAGCTCGTACACCTGCTCACCCGACTGCTCGACCACCACACCCAGCAGGCACCCCACCCCCCGACCCCCTGACCACCCCACCGCACGCCAAGACCGCTCACAATCACGCGGCGTCGGCGTACAAGCGAACGCGGCCCCGGCAAGAATTTCGCAGCCCGAGATCATCTCGGTGACACGGCCGGCCGTCCGTATAGCGGGCAGTCTCTGACTGTGCCCTGCTGAACCGCCCGGCCTGTTACCGCAGTTGTCTGA
The DNA here is from genome assembly GCF_055580545.1 of Streptomyces sp. NPDC031670. Lineage (NCBI taxonomy): Bacteria > Bacillati > Actinomycetota > Actinomycetes > Kitasatosporales > Streptomycetaceae > Streptomyces > Streptomyces sp. NPDC031670. The sequence goes on from NZ_JBVILC010000013.1 coordinate 7,127, forward strand.
TGTGCTGGGGGAATCGTCTCCCCTGCCGTGGTGTCGGCCCGAGCCCGTATGAGAACCAGGAAACCAGCGGGACGCACAGGGTTCAGACAGCTCAGCGAGTGGTGCCACAGCCGCTGTGCACGACGCCTCGCCGACGTCACACTCGCGGGCCGACCTTTGCGCATCGGCCTGTCAGTACATCGACTGTACTGCGAAAACACGACGTGCCCGAAGGTCACCTTTGCCGAGCAAGTGCCGGGTCTGACGACGCCCTACCAGCGGCACACGCCGCGGTTGCAGCGCGTGGCAGAGGATGCCGTTGGGGGTAGTACTGGCCGGGCAGGGCGGGTCCCGGGTTGCTGCGGATCTTGAACATCAGGCTTGCGCGGTGTGCTGACCTGCCCCAGCTGACGGCGAAGTCCAGCCACCTCATGCGCTATCAAGTCATATCCCACTCGAGTATTTTCACGATTGCTTCACAACCGAGGCACCGGTGTCACACTGCCTGATGCCCCGTCAGGCGCGCGACGCAAGTCCATCGCCGCTCCGGATCGGGGAGGAACCGGGGACTGGCGTCCATGCTTGTGGGAGGGGAACAGTGGCACCTCAGGAATCCCTGCTCAAGGTCTACGGAGACCGTTCGTACCGGCACGTGACGATGGCGCGGCACCAGGGCACGACCATAGCCTTCGCAATGGACACGTCTCGCCGGATCGTCTACTCCGTGCTGGACCTGTCCGGGCAGCAGGCCAAGGGCGACACGGACGCCGCGTACTGGAGCGAGAACCCGGCCGAGCTGGTCTTCCCCCGGGAGCTGGCCGAGGTGGGGTACGCCGTCGTCGGTGCGACGGCGATGCCGACGGTCAAGCGCGGCGGCACCGAAGCAGCCGCCGACGAGCGGCCGACAGCCAGTGAGACCGACCCGTTCCTGTCGACGACGGCGCGGCTGACGGCGGACGCGCCGTTCCACGTCATCTCCGACGGTACGTACGTGGTGGTGCTGCGGCAGTCGGTCGGCGAGACGGACTCCGGCGCGGTGTACAAGCTGACCCGCGGCGGCTGTTCGGGGGATGCCGCGCGCACCGATTACGTGCTCAGCGGCACGAAGAAGGTGCCGCTGGTGCGGGACACCCTGCTGTGCGACCGGTTCCTGCTGGTGGACGGCAAGCTCAAACCGGTCCTGGAGGTGCGCTACAGGCGCAGCCGGCACGCCACCCGCCCCGAGTCGGCCAAGGACAGCCTGGGCACCGAGGACATGGAGGGCCGGCCGTTCTACGAGCCGACCCAGGAGCTGTCCTTCGTCCGGAACCTGACCCAGGGCCGGTTCGCCGCCGTGCTGGTGCCGACCGCGATCAGCGGGGTGCAGCGCTGGCAGCTGTTCGCCCACAACGATGCCACCGGACGGATCGACTGCTTCAATGTCGAGCAGGGCGTCCAGGGCCTGTTCAACACCCAGGGCACCCGCTTCTACACCGGCCCGGACCCGGCCTACCGGGATTCGGTGTTCGAGCGAAGTCCGGGCAACTGCCCCTTCACCGGCCGCGAGCTGGTGCCGCCTGACGGGCAGCGAGGGGCACGCGGAGACGGCGTTGCGGCTGTCCGGCACCGACGCCCACGTCGACCTGGGCGATCCGGCGGCCCTGCGCTTCGGCGGCAAGGCGTACTCGGTCGAGGCCTGGGTCAAGCCCGCCTCTCTCGGCGGCCCAGTGCTCGCCAGGAGCGGGGAGTACCACCTGAGCCTGGACGCCACCGGTGCGGTGAGTCTCAGCCACGAGGGGGCGCCGTCGGCGCTGACCTCCACCGAGACGGTGACGGCCGACGTCTACACCCACATCGCCGCCACCTTCGACGGCACGACGGCGAGGCTGTACGTCAACGGCAGGCCGGCCGGTAGCGGGGCGCTGCCCTTCACCCCGGCCACCGGTGTGAACACCCTGATCGGCAAGCGGACCGCCGACCACTTCGAGGGTGACATCGACGAGCTCCGGGTGTGGAACCGGGTCCGCTCCGCCACCGAGCTCACGGAGCAGATGAGCCACCGGCTGATCGGCAACGAGCCGGGCCTGGTGGCCTACTACCGCTTCGACGAGGGCGCGGGAACCACCGTCTACGACCAGACGGACCGGGCCCTGCACGGCACTTTCGAGGGCGACGCGCGGTGGACCGGCTCGGATGCCCCGGTCGGCGACCACCCCGGGGTGCGACGCGACAGCTTCGCCCTCAAGGGGCACACGGTGGTCTCCGGCATGTCGGCCGTGCTCTACCACCAGCAGGAGAAAGTCGTCACCGGCTACCGCCCGGACCCCAAGCCCGCCAAGCGGCAGGCCCGGGTGCTGCTGGCCTTCGCCGCCAAGTACGGCCAGGACCCGGCCGTGGCAACCCTCGACTTCGCCGTCGGCCGCGACGGCCGGCTGGCCCAGGCCCCGGACGTACTGGACCCGGCGGTGCTCAAGCGGCCGGCCAAGGGCCAGGACTCGGAGCAGATCAGCACCCTCCAACAGCTGATCAAGCGGCTGGAGCCGGAGGTCGCCGCCCTGCCCCCGGAGATCGCCCGGCTGGCCGCCACGGCCGGCACGGGGGCCGAGCGCCAGGCGGAGCACGACCGGCTCAAGCCCGGCTTCGACGCGTTGGAGGCGCGCTGGTTCGCCGAGAAGGACCTGGTGACCTCCTGGCTCTACAGCCTGGAGCTCAAGACCCCGCGTATGTTCAACGACTACGCGGCGAAGTGGCTCTTCGCCGTCCTCTCCTCGCAGAACGAGGCCGGGCTGGCCCTCACCCCCGACACCCCCCCGGTCGACCTGGCGGGTGCAGTCCGTCGGCGAGAGCCAGGACGGCCGGCCCTGCTACTGGCTGGTCGCCAACGAGCGCAACGCGGACCTGCGCGTCGCCGACAACTCGACGGCGGAGAACGCCCGGCTGAGCACGGCGACCACTCGCGAACCGTCCAACCAGGCCGCGCAGTTCCAGCTGATCACCGAGGGCGAGTACGTCCGCATCGTCAACCGCCGGAGCCGGCTCGCAATCGGCCTGCCCGGCACGGCCCAGTACGCGCTCCCGCTCCAGTCGAGCGAATGCCTCAAGGCGGATTCTGGCCTGTTCCGCATGAACCGCCTTTCCATGCCCTCGGGTCTGGACGTGGCGTACCTGGCGGCCAAGGCGAAGATGGACGCCGCGCGCCAACTGCTCCAGGAGGCGCGCACGGCCCAGCAGCGCGTCGCCGAGCTGCAGCTCGCACTGGCCGCCAAGCAGGCCGAACTGCAAGACGCCCAGGACAAGTTGGCGCGCCTGTCGGCCGCCCTGCAGGGGGGCGACGACCTCACCGTGGCCATGCCGCTGCTCGCGGTGGACACCACCGGTCTGAGCCTGGCCGGCGGCCTGCTCGAATTCGCCCGGGGCACCGACCGGCCCGCGCTGCTGGACAGCGGCACCGGCAACGTGGTGCTGTACTTCCGCGGCGCCAACGAGCAGTTCTTCGCGGTGTACTACGACACCGCCGTCATCCGTGGCACCCAGACACTGGCCGGGGACGGCGGCACGCTCACCTTCGTCGCCCGCGACCCGGGCATCGCCCTGGACGGCTGCACCATCAAGGTCAGCGACGGCGACGCTCCCGGTCGCTGCGACCTGACCATCACCGTCGGGACCGACACCGAGACCTGGAAGTCGCTCCCCCGCAAGGCCGACCTGATGACCGCCGCGCTGGCCGGCAACCCCGGTCGGCCGGTGACGGTGGGCGCGGTCGCGCGGGTGACGGGCAGCACCGTGGAGTTGACCCAGGCCACCACCGTCCTGATCCCGGCCAGGGCCCACCTGTTCATCGGCGGCGCCGGCTATGCCGCGGCCTCCCGATCGGCACCAAGACGCTCACCCTCACGGCGGCGGCCACCGCGGCCAAGCCCGGCGACAGGATCAGCCTGGTCGGCTACGACTGGGCCCGGGCGGAGTCCACCCGGGCCGGCGTCCTGCTCTCCGCCGGGTCCCGGCTGGTCGGGCTGAGCGCGGGCGGGGTCGACTCGGTGCCCAACGGCACGGCCAAACCGACGATCAGCGGGCGCGGCTGCCGCTGGCGCGCCGAGATGCCCGGGCGTGCCTTCCTGTTCGACGGCAAGGAGCAGTACCTTTCGCTGCCCGCCGGCAAGCAGCAGGGCGTCACCCCGAGCGGTGACCTGACCCTGGAAGCCTGGGTCAGCCCCGAGGCCGGACAGGGCCGGATCATCCACGCCAGGACGGACGAGTCGGCCTACTCCCTGGCGCTCGCCCCCGCCGGACTGCCGGTGCGGCAGTTCCTCGGTGACCGCAAGGCCGAGCTGACCGGCGCACTCGACCTCGCGGGCCGCGACTTCACCATCGAGCTGTGGGCCAAGCGCAACCAGTCCCGCGGCCGCCGGGAGCCGCTGCTGACCCACGGTGTCATGCAGGGCCGGGTGGACCAGACGCTACACCTGTACTTCGAGCCCAACGACACCTTCGGCTTCGGGCTGTACTGCGACGACCTGACCACCGCTCAGCCCTACCCGGACCTGGAGTGGCACCACTGGGCCGCCGTGTACAAGCACGCCACCCGCGAACAACTCCTCTACCGGGACCGCATCGAGGTGGCTCGCCGCACCGCCACCGGTCCCTACACCGGCAGCGGGCCGCTGCTCCTTGGCCACCAGCCGTTCACCGGCGACTACCTGGACGGGCAGATCGACGAGGTCCGCGTCTTCGGCCGGGCACGCACCCCGCACGAGATCTCCGCCGAGCGCCACCAGCGGCTCTCCGGCCGGGAGCCCGGCCTGCTCGGCTACTGGCCCACCTCCGACGGACCGAGCAACCCCGCCTCACCGATCAAGGGCTACCAGGTGGTGGCCCGGGTGGGCGACAAGGTAGTGAAGTCGGCCGAGCGCTTTCCGTGCCACGAGTGGGCGCACCTGGCCGCCACTTTCACCCAGTCCTGGGCGCTGCGCCTGGACGGGGGCGAGGGCCTGGCGGTGGCCCCGCAGTCCGCGCTGGACCTGCTGGAGGACCTCACCATCGAGGCGTTCGTCCAGATCGACCGGCTGGGCACGCCGATGGGGCTGGTCGCCAAGGGCAAGGTGGTGGACGGCGGCCGGGACGGGGTCCCGTACCAGCTGGGCATCCTGGCGGACGGCCGGGTGGAGTTCGCCTTCGCCGAGGCCGACGGCAAGGCCGTCCGGTACACCTCCGACCGGGCCGTCACGCCGGGCACCTTCCAGCGGGTGGCCGTGGTGCGCCAGCGCCGCAAACCCGACAACTCCGCCACCGCCCAGGCGAATCCGAACCTCCAGCCCGAACAGGACATCCGCTTCTTCCTCGACGGCATCGTGGCCGGCAGCTTCCTCTACAGCGGCCCGGGCGCGCAGTCGAACACCGGCGAGCTGGAGATCGGCCGCGGGCTGCGCGGCGTGCTGTGCGAGGTGCGGCTGTGGAACGCCGCCCGCCCGGCCGTCCAGCTCGGGCTGCCGGTCGCCCCGCGCGAGAAGGGACTGCTGGCCCGCTGGCCCTTCAACGAGAACGCCGGCAACGTCACCCTCGACACCTCCGGCTCCTTCCCGGCGAAGCTGCGCGGCGCCCGCTGGACCCGCGACCTGGACCCCAACGCCAGCCCGCTGCGGGTCTACCGCAACGGCGAGCCGCTCGCCGAGGGCCCGGTGACGGCGCAGGACAGGGTGCCCTGGGGCGACACCCAGCTCACCCTGGGGGCCCGGCTGGCGGGCGGCAAGCCGGCCGACCTGCTGACCGGCACCCTGGAGGAGGTGCGGGTCTGGCGCACCGTCCGCACCCGGGAGCAGATCAACGACAACCTGTTCGCCCGGTTGCGCGGGGACAAGCAGGACCTGCTCGGCTACTGGCCGTTCGACCGGGACTCCACCGAACCCGGCACCACCTCCGTGCGGGACGAGGGCCTGCGCGGCAACGATCTGGCCTTCTCCGCCAAGCGCCCGCGCATCCTGCTCTCCACCGCGCCCGTCTCCACCGACACCGCCCAGGTGCGCTCGGCCCTGGCCGACGTCCGCACCCCCTTCCACGACACCATCGCCGGCGCGCCCGGCGCCACCGAGTACGCCGACCTCCAGTTCGACGCCAAGGGCGAGGCGCTCGGCGTGCTCAAGCGCTGCTACGGATTCGTCCGCGACGGCCGCTGGCACCTGGTCACCGGCTACAAGGTGGGCGACCTGACCACCGAGTGGGCCGGCCAGGCCCAGTTCGACCCGCAGCTCATGGGCTACATCGAGGGCGCGCCGCCGGTGCCCTCGGAGAACCTCACCGACAAGCCCGACGGCTACGCCGGTGTCTCCTCGGTGGAGTTCACCGAGGCCGACCAGGTGGTGCGCAGCCTGTCCTCCAACAAGAGCAGCAGCATCACCACCGCGTTCAACTTTGCCCTCGCCGTCGAGACCGACGCGAGCGTGATGACGGTCGCCGCGCCGCTCGGCGTCGGCATCGCCAAACCGCTGGCCGAGGGCCAGATGAAGTTCGGCGTGACGGGCGGCCTGGAATTCTCCAACACCTGGAGCCAGGACACCAAGGTCAGCCAGGGCCAGAACACCACCCGCAAGACCAAACTGGGCCTGACCGGGTACCCGGAGAACGGTCTCAAGGTGCTCAACTCCGCCCTCGGCCGGCGGTTCGTGCCCGCCAACACCGGCCTGGCGCTGGTGCAGTCGCAGACCGCCGACGTGTTCGCGCTGCGCCTGGCGCACACCGGCGCCCTGGTCGCCTACCGAATGCTGCCCAACCCGGACATCCTGGTGGACTGGAACCTCATCCACTTCCCGATCAACCCCCGCTACACCAAGCAGGGCACCCTGGACGGCGCAGTGGGCTTCGACGACCGGGGCAAGGTGACCGACCCCGACTACCCCACCGCCACCGGCTACGGCGAGTACAGCTACTTCAAGCCCCGGGACGCCTACGCGCTGAAGCGTCGCATCACCCGCGACCAGCAGCGCCTGCACGCCTACTACGAGTCGATCTCCACCGAGACCGGCCACCAGATGGGCGCGGACCCGGCCGAGGCCCAGACCAAGGCGATCCTGCGCGACCTGGGGATGACGGCCGATCCGCAGACCGGTGGGCGGACACCCGGCGGCAGCGCCACCGCCACCGGCTTCTCGCACCGGGATCTGGTCAACACCTACGTCTGGACCGCGCAGGGCGGCTTCTTCGCCGAGACCACCGACCTTACCGACGCCGTCAGCGAGACCACCTCGGGCTCGTACAGCTTCAGCCACCAGGTGGGCGGCAACTTCTCGTTCAACTTCGGCTTCCTCGACCTCGGCTGGAGCGGCTCGCTGGACGCCTCCCGGGGCGGTGGGTTCAGCGTCACCCGGGCCAAGAGCAAGGACGCCTCCCGCTCCTTCGGCCTCGACGTCCAGTGCGCGCCCTCGGGCGACCTGCAGCGGCGGGACAAGGACGGCAAGCCCGTCTACGACGCGGCGGGCAAGCCGGTCCTGGTGCCGGGCAAGGTGGACGCCTACCGCTTCCTCTCCTTCTACCTCGGCGAGAACAGCGCCAACTTCGACGACTTCTACCACAGGTGGTCGACCCGACCTGGCTGGCGGGCAGCGACGCCCCCGACGCCGCCGCCCTGCGGCAGACCCGCCAGAACAACGCGAAACCCCCGTGCTGGCGGATCCTGCACCGCGTCACCTACGTCAGCCGGGTGCTCGCACCCGTCCCGCCGCCCAGCGCGCCGCCGCTGGAGAAGGCGATGCGCGCCGAGAACATCGACAGCAACTACGAGCTGATCAAGCGCCTCGAACCGTACGTCCGCCCCGCCGCCACCACTACCGGAAGCCTCGCCACCGCCACCCGCGAAGCCCTCACCGCTCAGCTGCCGGAGCTCCTCCCCACGCCACCGAGATCATCGACTACCTCACCCGCTACTTCGGCATGGAGAACTGACATCCGCCCGGCCCTCCGGCAGCCGGAGGGCCGGGCAGAGCCCCTCAAGCGGACCGCCTCCGACACGCTTCCCGTCGCGATCGACTTCGATCCAATGCGGTCATAGTGAGTCACGTTCGAAATGCGATGAAGCGTCAAAGGGTCTGTGGATTGCATGGGTTGAACCGGACCGGCAGAACCCGGTTAGTTCTCTCCAAGAGGCGGAACCCATGACCCTGGCCGGGTCCTGCCCACCACCACCTGCTCCCGCGGAACAGTCGGGACATTCGCAACCCGCCCTAGCCGCAGAGCCGCCCGGGACTGCCAAGTAACGCCCCTTCGGCTGCACAGACATCGCCCCGCAGGGCCTGTCCAGCGCTGCTGTGGGTCTTTTACCGGTTGCTCCACCGGCAGCGCGTTCCGTACGCCATAGTGGGGGCAGCGGAGCCGGACGGGGGGATCTTTCATGATCGAGCAGGCGTACCTTCAGCAAGGGGACGTGACCGTCCCGGCGGTCGCGTCGTTGCAGACCCGGATCGAGGCCGCGATCGACAACAATCCCGCGCCGGACACGGGAACCGTCCTCGACCGCGCCACCTTCTGGTTGCAGCTACCGACCACCACGATGTTCACCGGCATGCTGGACAAGCGCTGTGAGGCCCGCGGCACGCACGTCGCGAACGCCCTCAGTGCGCCCGGAGCCGGGGGACTGTACGACCCCGCGGACCTGTCAGCGGCCGGGGACATCACGGCCAAGTGGACCGCAATCAGCGAGCGCCTGCACATCGGCCGCGCCGTGACCGTCAAGGGCCCGACCAACCACGTCGGCGGACCCAAGAGCCTGTTCATCCAACCCAACGGGGCCGGATTCCACGTGATCGTGCTTCTCGCCGACGGCAACGACGGCGGCCCCAACGGACGACCCTTCTTTCTGGCCTTCGACCCCGACGTCAGTGCTGCCACAGAGGCCCGACAGACGTGGACGACCAGGAAAACCATCGGCGACACCGCCACGAAGGTGTCCGCGCTCACTCACGCGGACGCCATCGCACAGATCAAGCTCATGCTCCTCGGCGACGACGCGAACAGCTTCGGCCCGCTGATCCGCAAGTACTACATCGACACGGCCGCGAACTTTCCCGCGATCTCCCGCGCCGGGACCGGCCAGTAGCTATTGCGGCGGACTTGCAGCCTGTACCTAGGTACGGGTTTACCGTCGGAGGTGTTCCCGCCCTCGGGGGCGGGATGACGGGAGCGAGTGCGATGAGTGATCTGGCGTGGGTGCCGCAGTCCTGCACGCTGCCAACCGAGGAGCGGCCTCTGCGGGTCGCAGAATGGGACGTGCTGTCCTCCGAGCGGCTGACCTCGCTGTCGCGGCCCGAGCCGCTCCGGCTGCGTCTGGAACTGGCCGGCGGACCGGGCGTTGAGGAGCGGGTCCGTGATCTGGTGGAGCGCGAGGGCGGCTTCTGCTCGTTCTTCACCTTCACCACCACCCCGGGCGAGGACTTGATCGCTCTGGACATCTCGGTGGACCCGGCGCACGAGGCCGTCCTGGACGCCCTCGCCACGCGGACCGCCGCCTCTCGGGAGTCGCGGTGAGCTCGGGCCTGCGCAGTGGGCAGGTCGCCGAGGCGGCCGGGGTGAACGTGCAGACCCTGCGCTACTACGAGCGGCGCGGCCTGCTGGCCGAGCCGGCACGAAGCAATGGCGGCCACCGCCTGTACGGCGAAGACGCGGTGACCGCGCTGCGGGTGATCAAGGCCGCCCAGCGGCTCGGCTTCACGCTGGAGGAGGTCGCCGAGCTGCTGGAGGCCGGCCGCCACCGCCACGGCCGCCCCGTCACGGGCTTTCAGAAACGTGCTGCGGCCAAGCTCGCCGAGGTCGACGCGAAGATCGCCGACCTGACCACCATCCGCACCGCCCTGGCCGCTGCCGTCGAAGCAGGCTGCGTCGACCTGACCGACTGCGCCTCCAGCGCCTGCTGTCCCATCCCCTTCACCGGCCTCGCCGAGGAGAACCGCCATGCCGGACCCTGCTGCTGACCTGCGCCCCCACCGCGCCCCGAAGGCGCTCGGGGGCCTGGCCGCCCTGGCCTGTGTGGCGTGTTGCGCGCCGCCTGTCCTCATCACCGCAGGTGTCGTCGGCGCCGGGGCCCGGGCGGTAGTCGGCCGGCTGCCCGCCTTCGCCGTCGTCCTGGCCGTGCTCGCCGCGGGGACCTGGTGGCTCGGCCAGCGCCGCCGCTCCCACCCCTGCGCCTGCGCTGCGAAGGCCGCAGGTGAGAGCGGATGTGGATGCAAGGCGTCCACGGACCCGCTGAAGATCACGAGCACCCGCCGGTAGGGTCGCCAGCCCCCCGGCGAGCAGTCCGGGGCCCCTTCTGCAGGGCCTCCCCCAGCCGTACCGGGACCGCATAACCGTGGGATGCACGCACCCCGTACCGGAGGGCACCCACCATGAGCGCGCTACAGCACGAGACACCACCCCACGGGGACCCGGGCCCGGCGCGGACCCGGAGGGCCGCCGAGATCCGCGCCGTGGATCTCCACGCGGTGCCGCACCCGCCGCGGTTGAGACGTGCCGTCAGCGGAGGGGCGACGGTGCTTCGGCGCATCGCCTGGTGGGCGATGGCCATGCCATGGGAGAAGGCAGGAAGCCCTGAAGGGCAATGAGCGGACAGTCGCAGGACGTTGTCGGCATCACGAAACGGTCGGCGATCGGCCGGAGGAATTGCGGTCAGTGGTGGGCGTTCATGTGGGCGAGGGATTGCTCGGCGCTGTCGGGGGCGAAGGCACTGTCGAGCCCTTCGGCTGCGCCTTCGGCGGCTTGCGCGGAGCGGGGCAGCATGACGGCTTCGTAGGCGCGGATCGCCTGGTCGATCGTAATACTGGTGGCGAGGGCCATTGCGAGGTCGGCGGCGTCGAGCATGGCGAGGTTGGCGCCCATGCCGGAGAAGGGGGACATGAGGTGGGCGGCGTCGCCGAGGAGGGTGACCCCCGGCGTGTGGTTCCAGGTGTGCGGGACCGGCAGCGCGTACAGCGGCCGGTTGATGTAGCCGGTGTCGGTATCGGTGATCAGGCCGAGCAGGTCGGGGCTCCAGGCGGCGAACTCCTTGAGCAGCGCCTTCTGGACGGCGGCGGTGTCGGCAAGGTCGATGCCGGCCCGCTCGTACCAGTCCCGGTCGGTGCGCAGACCGATGTAGACCCGGATGTGCTGATTGCTGTTGCGCTGGGCGATGAGTGCCTTGTTGTCGTCTAGCGCCATCATGGTGCCGTCGCCGGTGAGGGCGGCCAAGTCCGGATGGCGGGTGTCGGCGTCGTTCAGGCCGGCTTCGACGAAGGTGACGCCGGTGTAGACGGGGGCAGCGGGGGCCTCGGGCGAGAGCAGGCGGCGCACGCGGGACCAGGCGCCGTCGGCGCCGATGACGAGGTCGGCGTCCGCAGTGGCACCGCCGGCGAAGTGCAGGCGATGGGCGCCGTCGCCGAGCGGAGAGACATACGTGATCTCGTGGCCCCAGCGCACGGTGTCGGGGGCCAGGGAGTCCAGCAGGAGATCGCGCAACTGGCCGCGGTCGATCTCTGGGTTGCCGTCCTGCTCACCCCCGGGCTCCTTGTCGAAAAGGACGGCGGCGTCGGAGCCGAGCAGGCGCATCCGCTGGCCCTCGGGGCGAGCCAGGCGCAGGAAGTCCTCCAGGAGCTTGGCGCTGCGCAGCGCGAGCTGGCCGGAGTCGGCGTGCAGGTCCAGGGTGCCGCCCTGGTCGCGGGCGGTGCGGGAGGCGTCAGCCTCGAAGACGGTTGCGGTGATGCCGTGCAGTTGCAGGATGCGGGCGCAGGTCAGGCCCCCGGGCCCGGCGCCGATGATCGCTATGCGCAGTGCGGTGGTGTTCATGGTGGTGCCCCGTTCTGTGAAGGCAGGAGTTGACGGCGGCAGGCCGTACTGAGGCGCCGGCTTGATTGACGGCCGAGTCCTTGATTGACGGCCGGGTCAGAGAACGCCCGAGGCGATGCCCAACGCCGCATCAACAGAAAAGCACACTCATTACATAAGTGCAACGAGTCAACTTTTCAATCCAGTCAATCCATTGGGTAGGCTGGGCGCATGACCGAGACGACGGGGCGCCGGGAGCGCAAGAAGGCCGCCACCCGCCAGGCCCTGGCAGACGCGGCGTTGACACTGTTCCTCAAACGCGGATACGAGCAGGTCAGTGTCCGCGACATCGCCGAGGCTGCGGACGTGTCCACCACGACTCTGTTCAAGCACTTCAGCGGTAAGGAGGCGCTGGTCTTCGACCAGGACGCCGGCCAGGAGGCGGCCCTGGTCGCCGCCGTGCGCGAGCGGCCCCAGGGGCAGTCCATCCCGGCGGCGCTGCGCGAGCACATCCTGCACGCCCGGATCCGGTCGAACTCCGCAGATCCCCGCTTCGCGCAGTTTGCCGAGCTCGTCGAGGCCACCCCCGCATTGAGCGACTACGGCCACCGCATGTGGATGCGTCACCAGACCGCGCTCGCCGGCGCCATCGCGGCGGACATCGGCTCCCCGCCGGACGACGTGGCGTGCGCAGCCCTGGCCCGCTTCGCCCTGGAAGCAGCGGGCCTCGCAAGGGACCGGGACGATCCCGAGGCCGCCCTCACACGCGCCTTCGAACTCCTCGAACACGGCTGGGCCACCATCAGCCGCCAGAGCTGACCCTCGCGGGCGGGCCGGTGTCGCCACACGGACCGCACCCGGCCCTCGCTCGTTCAACATCGTTCCTGCCGCAGACCGATAGCCGCCATCGCCCTCGGCTGCATGAGCTTCGGCGAGCCGTCCCGGGGTGGCGAGCCCTGGTCGCTGAGCGCGGACGCCAGCCGGGACATCATCAAGCAGGCCCTGGAGGGCGGCGTCAACTTCCTCGACACGGCCAATGGGTACAGCGCCGGAAGCAGCGAGGAGATCGTCGGCCAGGCGGTCAAGGACTTCACCCGGCGCGAGGAGGTCGTTCTCTCTACCAAGGTCTGGATGCGGATGCGCCCCGGCCCGAACGGGGCCGGGCTGTCCCGCAAAGCGATCTTCGCCGAGGCCACCTCCCGGTAGTGCGGGCTACCGCCGGCCTTCGACGAGTCCTTGGCCTCGGCTGTGGAAGTTGAAGCGCCCCGCCAGATGCAGGCGGGGCGCTGGCACGTGCGAACAGGTCAGATAGCCCAGAGGGTCGGGCCGTCCTGCCCCCTGCTCGCCTCGGTCGGGTAGATGTAGGCGTAGTCGATGTTGCACGCCGTCCAATAGCCGGTGTTGTTGTATCCGGACTGGGTTACGTCGTTCCAGTTGAACCTGTTGGTGTTCCCGCAGTTGTCGTGCACAACGACGTAGAAGCGCTCGTCGGTGGTGGCGTTGCCGTTGCCGACAACCCAGTAGACATGGTTGGTCCCGGAATCGCAGATGTAGTACTCGGCCCCGTAGTAGCTGTGGTACGTGTGCGTGCACCCGCCGATGACGGCAGCACTCGCGGTACTTGCGGTGCCGACCACTCCGGCGGCTGCCAGTCCGAGCGCGGCGACCGTGCCGGCGATCCTATTGAGACGCATGCGTTTCCCCTTCTCGGCAGGCGAATGGTGGTGTGACTGGAGCGCTGGGCGGCAACCCCGTCCCACGGCAAGATCGCCGCTCTTGAGAGGGCATGCCTTGAGCGCGGTGATCACCGGGCGTCATCCTTCTGGAGGCCGCCCTTTGTTTGCGGTCCGCAGTCCGACAGTGCCGGTACGAGGAGTTGTCCGCGTGGCCGGGAGGTGATCCGCACAGGTCATGCACGGGGCGGGCACCGGACAAGTGCGGTTGTCCGCGGACAACGGTGGGGATTGATTGAGCGCCGGGGTGTGGAGCCCCCCCCCGACTGATGTCCCCGATGTTCTGGTGTGGGTCCGAGCCCGTACGAGACCCGCGAAACCAGCGGGACGCACAGGGTGCGGACAGCTCAGCGAGTGGTGCCACAGCCGCCGCTATGCGTCTTCCAGGGCCGGGCGGCGCTGGCCGGACAGACGCTGGTGGGCTTCAACCGGGTGATGCCGCCCGGGGTTCTTCGCCAGGTCCTTGCTGTCACGGGAGAGCTGGCGGAAGCCTTCCGACTGGCTGGGCCCCCGGGACAGCAGCGCATGCCCCCCAGCCAGGCGCAAGCATCGGAGAGGCGGTTGATTGCGGCAGGGCGCGAGCAGTCCCTCACCGGGCCACCCCAGGCCGTCCTCGTCGCACGCCGAACTCGTGAGCGCCGCGCTCGGCCGTACACCGGGCCCACCGGGTCCGGAACGCCCGCTTCGTAGCTTGGGCGGTGGGAGGCAGGCATCGTGGTGCAAGACCGCGAAACAGCCCCGCGGTCGCACTGCCGTCAGTACCCTCTCCGTCGGGGGGTGGTGCAGGGTGAAGAAGCTGCACGTACGTATCACGGCGACCAGTGACCGCTTCGATGCCGATGACGACAGGTGGCTCTCCCAGGTACGTCTTCTCCTGGACGAGCTGGGCAGGGAAGTTCCTCTGGAGACGCGGCACACGGCCGGTGAGCCAGGCACGAAGAGCAGCGGGCTGCCAGAGGTGGTCCTGGTGATCGTGTCGGGGGCCGTCGGCGTGGTCGGGGTGGTCATCAGCGACTGGCTCAAGAACAGCCGCGACCGCGCTGTCCATCTCCGATGGGACGAAGGGGGCGAGAAGGGCGAGTTGACGGTCACCACCAAGAACAGCGACAACGCCACCATGCAGGCATCCGTGGAGCACTGGCTGCGCTCCAGATTCCGTGGTGTCGAACGGGAGGAAGAACCTGCGCCGACGCAGGGCGACCCGCCGACGGACGGCGATTCCGTTGGATGAGGCACCATCACCGTACCGGGCCCTGTTGATCGGCAACGCCGACTTCCCGGACGAACCGAGGCTGAAGCCGCTGCGCGGCCCATCCAACGATCTCAGAGAGCTGGGCGCTGCCCTGGCCGATCCCGAGGTGGGACTGCCCTGGCAGGTGACGGAGGTACGAGACCGCACCAGCCAGGAGGTCGAGGAGGCGATGTACGACTTCTTCGAAGGGGCCGCGCGCGAGGAACAGTTGCTCCTCTACTACAGCGGCCACGGACTGCTCGACGGGCGCGGTCAGCTCTTCCTGTGCACTCGGGACACGACGCTCGCGAGACTTGGGCTGCGTGTGGTGCGCCATTCCTACGTCACCGATCTGATGGACCACTGCCCCGCACGTGCGATCATCGTCGTCCTGGACTGCTGCTACAGCGGCAGGGCGGCCGACGCAAAGGGGCTTGACGTGGCAGTCCCCTTCGCGGGCCGCGGACGGTTCGTCATGAGCAGCTGCGAACGACGCGGCACCGCCGAGGACGCGCCCTGGGACGGCGAGCCCAGTCTGTTCACCGGGCACCTCGTCGCGGCGCTGCGGCACGGAGCGGTGGGGCACGACGGTTATGTCACAGCCCACCAGGTCTTGCGTTACGTGGACGATCAGTTGCGCGGTAGCGGGCAGCGACCGTGCTGCAAGACCGAGGGCGTGACCGGCGACGTCCCTCTGGCGCGGCGACCGGCGCCGGCCAAGTGGGCGGTCGAGGCGGTTGGGCAATCTCCGCCCGAAGCCGCCCTGGACACATGCCCCGTGTTCACGCCCGCCCGGGGGCCGAGCCAACAGCCCGCCATGGAATGCCACTTCACCGGAGCCATGCACGTGTTGCTGCCCGGCTCCCGGGGAACGTTGAGCGTCTACCGGGACGCACTCCTCGCGGCGGCGAGCGGCGGCGAGGTCCTGGGGTGGTGGTTCGCTGCCCAACCGCTCGGGTTTCGCCGCAAGCGGTCACGGCTGACCGGTACGGTGCCCGTGGGCGGTGGCGTGCGGTTCACTCTGCCGGACGGCACCGGTACGGTCACCTGGTCGGCGAAGCAGCTCAACGCTTACGAAGAGGCACGCGCGACCAGCAATTGGCCGACCACTCCGCGGCCGACCCAGACCGATGCCACCCACACCGTCCTCAAGGCGCACGACCGGGAGTACCGCAGGCTCACGCGCGCGCCCTGGATGCTGGCAGGATCGCTGGTGGCCTTCGCCGCGTCCGTGTTCATGACCGTCCGGGTGATGACTCCTCACGTCCCCGACGACATACCCGCCTACCCGTTCTTCCTTGCCCTCCTGAGCGGGTTCTTCGTGAGCGCCTACCTCTCCCTTGTCTGGGTCAGCTTCCAACTCCAGCGATTCGTCAAGCTCCCCGAGCTCCCGGTCCGCCGCATGCTGCTGAACACACATGTCAAACCTGCGTACACCTTCGTCCCCGATGTCGGGCCGCCCGTGACGGTTCCGCCGCAAGAACGAACGTACCTGTGGTCCGACGACTACCGGTTGGCGCTGCCGTCGGGCTTCTTCAGCGGGACCGCCAAACGTCCTTCGCCCCCCGCAACGGGCGCCCCGCTGCCAGTAGAGGTCATGGGCGTGCCCCACCCCGGTCAATGGGTGCTTGTCCGCACCCCGCAGGGCACCCTCTGGCCGACTGGGCGGGTCAAACACTGCTACAGCTCGGAGATCGACCGGGCGATCCGTCCACCGGCCACCTCCGAGAAGCCCCCGCGCCAGGAGTAGACGAACGCGGCGGGACGGTGGCGGCTCACCAACGAAGGGCGGCTCAGCGGACGCGGCGATACCGAAGCGGCCCGTTCCCTCCGCCTCCTGCCAAAACAGCGTCCTTGGCCCCTGGGCAGGGTCCGGGCCTGTGGACAGATGCCGGACAGCGAGAAGCGGCTACGCAAGCAGGTTGTCAAGCTCAAGGAACTGCGGGCCAAGGACGCCGAGGAACTCACCCGGCTACGCGCCCACGTCGAGGGTCTGGTTCGCACGCTCAACCAGCTCGCACCGGAGAACCAGCAGCTGCGGGCGGAACCGGCCACACGAGATGGGACACTTCGCTTGCTGCCCAGACAACTGCAGCCGCCGTCCCCGCGTGAACTGTGCACATGAATCCGTGGGCCAGAAACGCAAGCGAATGTGCTCCACTCACGCGCTCGGATGCGCGAGGCGGCAGCGGGCCGTGCTCGAGTACGGCGGCGACTTCGCGGCCTACATCGACGACAGCCCCGGTGTGCGCTACCGGCACCAACGGCGAGGACCTCGGCCGACTCATCGTACAGACGGACCGGGACACGGTGTTGTACGCCGTGGACGCTGCGAGCTTGGGACGCCAGCGATGACTGCGTGCGCTGGGTGTTCCAGCCACTTGGCGGGGGTGCAGCCGACGGTCGTCGGATAGCCGACGGAAGGCATGGGCTTCCAGGCTGGTGGCATGACAGAGCATGCGCAAAAGGTGGAGGCCAACGCTTCCCATCGGCCGCCGGCCGGAGCAGGGGAACCGTTGGGCAGCGCAGAAGCACGCTCTGAGAGTTCCTCGGCACGGCGCTCGTGGCGAGCGGCTTCTGCCTGACTGTCGTCAGCCCTGACCTGCGCGCTGCTGTTGTGCACACGATCGCCGCGACGGCTGTCGAGCTGGCGCCCTGAGTCGAACGCCACGACCCGTTCGGACCGATGCCCGCCGCTGCTCACGCGCTGCGCGGGAGACCACGTACGAAAGGAATCTTTGTGAACACCGCATCCGCTCTGGAGACGACGGGTGCCGAGTCCCTGCGCTTCAGCGAGACGCTCAAGGCGCTGTACGGGTACGTCCGCCCGCACCGGTGGACCGTCGTACTCGGTCTGCTGCTGGCGCTGGCAGGGTCCGTCGGCGGGCTGCTGCAGCCGCTGGCCACGAAGACGCTCGTCGACCGACTCTCGTCCGGTGGCACGCTCACCACCGTCCTGCTGTCGCTGACCGTGCTGGTGCTGTTGAGCACGGTGGCCGAGGCGTTCGGCGCCTATGTGCTGGAGCGGACCGCCGAGTCGGTCGTGCTGGCCGCGCGCCGCAGCCTGATCGGCCGGCTGCTGCGGCTGCGGCTCTCGGCTGTGGACCGGATGCAGCCGGACGATCTGATGTCGCGGGTCACCTCCGACACCACGCTGCTGCGGGCCGTGAGCACCCAGGCGGTGGTCAACGCCGCGACCGGGGCGCTGACGCTGGTCGCGGCGGTCGTGGTGATGGCCTTCCTCGACGTCGTCCTGCTCGGCGTCACGCTCGGTGTGGTCGCGGTCGTCGGCGCGGGCGCTGCCCTGGTGCTGCCGAAGATCGGGCAGGCCGCCGAGCGCTCCCAGGCCGCAGTCGGGGAGATGTCCACCGGCCTGGAGCGGGTCTTCGGGGCGTTCCGCACGGTGAAGGCGTCCGGAGCCGAGGAGCGGGAGACCGCCCAGGTCGAGGCGTCGGCCCGGCGGGCGTGGCGCCATGGCGTGCGCGGCGCGAAGTGGGAGGCGCTGCTGGGTACGGCGGACAACCTCGCCGTCGAACTGGCGTTTCTCGCGGTGCTCGCGGTCGGCGGAGCGAGGGTGGCGTCGGGGGACATCCCGGTCTCCACGCTCATCGCCTTTCTGCTGTACCTGTTCTACCTGATGGAGCCGGTGTACAAGCTGGTCGAGGCCGCCTCCGCGTACCAGGAGGGCGCGGCTGCCATCTCCCGGATCAAGGAGGTGGACCGCCTGGCGGCGGAGCCGCCGGCCACACCCGGGCCGGTGCGGACCGAGGTGCGTCCGGCGTCGGTCCGCTTCGAGGACGTGACCTTCCGCTACGGTCCCGGGCTGCCGTACATCCACCAGCTGGTGAACTTCGAGGTGCCGGGTGCCGGGATGACGGCCTTCGTCGGGCCTTCGGGCGCGGGCAAGTCGACGGTCTTCTCGCTCATCGAGCGGTTCTACGAGACGACCGGCGGACGCATCCTGGTCGACGGCCGGGACATACGGCAGTGGCCGCTGTCCGAACTGCGGGCCGTCATCGGGTACGTCGAGCAGGACGCTCCGGTGCTGGCCGGCACGCTTCGGGAGAACCTGGTCTTCAGCGCGCCCGGCGCGACGGACGACGACATCCGCGCCGTCCTCGCCCGGACCAGGCTCGACACCCTCGTCGAGCGTCTCCCGCACGGCCTGGACACCCTGGTCGGGCACCGCGGCTCGAAGCTCTCCGGTGGCGAGCGCCAGCGCGTCGCGATCGCCCGCGCCCTGCTGCGCAAGCCCCGGTTGCTGCTTCTGGACGAGGCGACCTCGCAGCTCGACGCGGTCAACGAACTGGCGCTGCGGGACGTCATCGCCGAGACGGCGCGCGAGACCACCGTCCTGGTGGTGGCGCACCGCCTGTCCACGGTGACGGACGCGGACCGCATCGTCGTCATTGACGCCGGGACCGTCCCCGCGATCGGCACCCACGAGGAGCTGGTGGCCGAGGACGAGCTGTACGCACAGCTCGCCGCGACCCAGCTCCTGACCCCGGCGGGGCGCCCCGCCGGGTGAGAGGAGTGGCCCGAGAGCTGCCCCCGCCGGCATGGCGGGGGCAGCTCTGCTGGGTGGCGGAGTGGCACCGCACAGCCGTCGGATACCGGCGGACTGTACGAAGCCGTGAGGCTGACGTCAGCGCCGCATCACCAGGCGGTTCGCTGCTCCGTGCTCTGTCCACCTCACCTGACCTGGAGTCCCAAGTCCGCCCTCGTGACCAAGGGCCAGCCACCGACGAATACATCCTCACCGCACTGCGCTCGGGAGCCTCCGGCTTCCTCCTCAAGGACACCGAGCCCGAACAGCTCGCGCAGCTGGTCCGCACCCTGGCCGCGGGCGGCGTCGTCATGTCGCCCAAGGCATCACGCGCCCTGCTCCGCAGCCACCCGGGGGCCGGAGCACCCCAGGACGCGGACGTCGCGCGTGTCGGCCTGCTCAGCGACCGGGAACGCGACGTCCTCGTCCTGATCGCCGAAGGACTCTCCAACGCCGACATCGGCACCCGCATCCACCTCAGCCAGGACACCGTCAAGGACCACGTCAGCTCGATCCTGACCAAACTGCGGGTCACCAGCCGCGTCCAGGCAGCACTCCTCGCCGAGCGCGCCGGACTGCTCACCCACAACGACGACACGGCACGGGACAACGGACGATGAGCACGGGCCGGGCATGGTGGCGGCGCGTACCGCTCTGGGCCGTCGACACCGGGCTCGTGGCGCTGGCCGTGCTCGACGCCTGGATCAACCTCCTGGGCGAGGGCACCCCCGTGATGTGGGCCTGCGCCGCAGTGGGCTCCGCCGGCCTGCTCCTGCGCAGGCGCTTCCCGCTGCCCGTCTTCCTGCTGACCGTGCCCATGACCCTGTTCATGGACGTCGCGGTCGCGCCGATCGCCGCCCTGTACACACTCGCCGCGTCCACCCGCAACCGCCCGCTGCTCGCCGGCTGCGCCCTGCTGAACGCCACCGCGGCCACCCTCCTATGGCCGTTGTCCGACGCGTTCGACGGCAGCCGGACATGGACGCTTGTCCAGTTCGTCTACACGCTGGCCACGGCCTTCGCGCCCGTACTGTTCGGCCAGCTCGTGCAGGCCAGGCACGACGTGGCCCGCCGGCTCGTCGAGGTCAAGGAGGCCCGGGAGCACGAGCGTGCCCTGTACGCCCAGACCGTCCTCGCCCGCGAACGGGCCCAGCTGGCACGGGAGATGCACGACGTCGTCTCCCACCAGGTCAGTCTGATCGCCGTCCAGGCCGACGCCCTGCAGATGGCCGCGAAGGATGCCGACGCCCGCGAGGCCGCCCGCACCATCCGCACATTGAGCGCGAACACCCTCGACGAACTCCGCCACATGGTCACCCTGCTCCGCGCCTCCGGCGGCAAGGCAACCGAACTCACCCCCCAGCCCACCCTCGCCGACCTCCGGCAGCTCATCGCCAACAGCGGCATCGAGACCACCCTGACCGGCGAGCTCCCTCCCGGCATCAGCACCACCGCCCAGCGCACCGTCTACCGCACGGTCCAGGAAGCCCTCACCAACGTGCGCAAACACGCCCCCGGAGCCCGCGCCGACGTCCACCTCTGGCACGACGCACACCACTTCGGCGTCACCGTCACCAACACCGCCCCCACCCGCCCGACCGTCGCCCTCCCCAGCGCCCGCCACGGCCTCATCGGCCTGAAGGAACGCGCCGAACTCCTCGACGGCACCCTCACCGCCGAACCCACCCCAGACGGCGGCTACAAGATCGAACTACGAGCTCCCGCCCGGCCCGACTGACCGCTTCAACATGCTGAACTTGACAGGGAACCCAGTGGGCGACCGCCTGTGGCACAGCACGGATATCACCTCCACGCCGACCGCGATCATCAGCGCACTCCTGGACACGGTCACCACCGAGGACGTCTGGGGCCATGGTCCGTCCACCCGCGCTACCGAGGCTACTGGGGCCTTCACGCTGCTGGGCATCCTGTTCGTGTGCCTGAGTTTCGGCCGGTAGGACAGCAAGGCGACATGCTCGGCCCGGCGTTTCCTTACGTGTCCGGGCGACTCCACGCGGGACGGGCGAGTTCGCGGAGAGGACTCGCGCGGCGCCACGCCGCCTTCGGCAGGCGCATGTCCTCACATCAGTCGTAGACGCAACTGCTGATACCGGCTGGTAGCTGGCGGTACGAGCTCACCCGGTTGCGCCAGGAGACGGGGAGGTTCACTTTGGCCCCGGCTGCGATGCGCACGTAGTTTCCACCGTAGTCCTTGTCCCAGTAGACGCAGATGTTCCGAGTGGAATTGTTCACCACGGAGTTGGCCCGGTCATTCCATCCATACTCGGTCAGGTTTGCGTTGTACTTGGGCTCGTTGGAGTCACTGTAGATGTCACCGACGGCGTTGTCCCCGTCCCACATGCACCAGGTGGCACGCGGACAGTCCGACCACGCGTCCGGTCCGGCGGGTGACTGCTGGACGGCCGCCGCAGTACCGCCTGGCAATAGGACAACGGTCAGCATGACGGTGCCAAGTGCTCCGGAAATCCTTTTCATCCGGCTCACGCCCTTCCGTGTGACCCTACGTGCCGGGAAGCTGTCTGCACGCCCCTTGAGCAAGATGCCTTCCCCATGTCGGGGTCGACACAGACTTCACCGAACATCCCTGCCACCGACACACGGCAACCAAGCCGCGAGATCAACCTCGCCGCTTTCCCCCACCCCGGCGGAAGCCGACCTCGTCGAAGCCCTGTGCTCTGGTCCCACCGCTGGATCGAGGGTCTCTCCCCCGTCGCAGCGGACGAAAGGCCACCTGGTGGCTCATGCCCCCCGTGGGGATGAGCCGTCCTTACCTAGAGTGATCTGCGAGGGCGCGGAGCGGCCCCCCTGGCGATGCGTCGTGTCGACCAGGAGCGTCGCGAAGCGTAGTCCTTACGCTGTCCGGCCACCATCGCCAGGCGGTTCCATACGTGGTACTGCGTCTCGCTGTCTCCGGACAGGCCGGCGAACGTGACGGCGGTGTCCGTCACCACGATCGAGGTCGACCCACAGGTCGCGGCACGCGCCGACGCCGCCCTGGAGACAGCCGCTACTCGACTTGGACCGTGACCGGCGATGGACTCCTCGGTCACCCGCGCCGAGCGCCTTACGACCGGGTGATCGCCACCTGTGCCGTCCGCCGCATCCCATACACCTGGGTCAGGCAGACGAAGCCCGGCGGGATCATCCTCAGCACCGTTGGCTCCTGGCCCTGGGGAACCGGCCTCGCGAAGGTCACCGTCAGCGAGGACGGCACCGCCGAGGGATCAATTATCGGACGCTCCTCGTTCATGCAGGCTCGCGCCCAGGCTGTCACCCCCGTGGCGGGTGACCTGTCCGCCCGTACCGCGTACGCCGACATCGAGCGAAAGGCCAAGGTGTCACCGCTCGGGCTGGAGGAATGGGTACCCGCCTTCCTCACGCAGCTTTCCGCTCCCGGCGCACACTTCGTCCGTGTTGCCACAAGCGACGGCGCCCGACTGCTCTACCTCTTCGACCCCGAGCGCGAGTCCTTCGCACACTTCAGGGCTGACAGTGACGGCTGGGTCGTCCGCCAGGGCGGCCCCGTGGCCCTGTGGGACAGGTCGAGCGGACCCTCATCGCCTGGCAGGCCGCGGGGCACCCCGACATCGCCGCCGTACAGCTCCGGATCACGGCCACGTCCCATACGTACTGGATCGGCAATCACCCAGAACTGCGTTGGGAGCATCGCCTCGACGCTGTTCAGTGAAGCAGCGCGCCCGTCCCCGTCCGCCCGGAGCAATGCTTCAACAGCATCTCCAGGCCGTTGAGTCACAGAGTGCGACAACGGCTGCTCTGGGCTACGTGCCGGGAACGGCGACCTTCTCGTCCGTGGCCCGGGCCGTGGCGGGCTGGCCGTCCTGGAGCTGCTGAAGCCGCTTCAACGTCGCGGAGAGGGTGGCCTGCGCCCCGGACGGGTCACCGCCAGTGCCACCGTCCATCCGGACACGGATGTTGACCCTGCCAGACCGGCTGTACGCGTAAACGGAGTCGCTTGCGGCCCCAGGGTTGAGGACGAGCGTGCTCTCATCTCCGACGGCCGGCTTGGGGGCCTGCTCCTTCTTCGTCTCCTTGCCCTTCACCGCCAGGTAGGCGCGGTGGGCATTCTCGGCGGTATCGAACAGGCAGATGTCCACGTCTGTCATGTTCCTCGTGGACCCGTTGTACTCGTAGGAGGCGTCGCTGCTGCGGACCCACCCCTGCGGTGCGGCCTTTGCATCGTTGGTGTTGCAGTACTGGCCCTCCATCACCTGCTTACTGCCGTGCAGGGACCATCCCGGGAGCGTCTCGCCGTTGCCCAGTAGGGCTTGCGTGAGCGCCGCCTGAGGGAGATCCTTCGTGATCGGCTTCGGCATGGGAGAGGACGCTGACGGCTTGCTGCTGTCGTGCGCGTTCGCGGCAGAGCCCGAGTTGTCGCTGCTGGATGAGCAGGCGGTGAGCGCGGTCATACCGAGCAAGGCAGTGGCGAGGATGACGTGTACACGTGACATGGCCTCACCATATCCAGCAGTGATCATCTACCGATGGCCGTTCGTGTCGAGAGCGAGCCCTGAACCAGGGGCGACGGTGCCTGAGCGAAGCGAAGGCACCGCAACCTGCCGCCGGTCACCACCGGCCCGCTCCAGGGAGTCCGTGCTGTCTTGGGAAAAGAAATGATCGATGTGATCGCGGCGCTAGGCGGTGTTTAAGTAGCGGGTGGCTCTTGGGCGGATAGTTCTTCGGCCAGTTCCATGCAGCGCAGGCGGGCTGGGGAGAAGTCGTAGGGCATCTTGCCGGTGGCTTCGAGCACGCTCATGGAGTCAGCCTCCCGCCTGCCGGAGCTGAGGTCAGCCTCGTCCTCGCCGTCATCGGCGGTAGCAGGGTGCAAAGTGTCCCAGGCGTCGAAGAGGGCGTCGTCGTCCTTCCCCAGGCCGGACTCCTCGATGACGGACTGCAGGGCGCTTTCGAAGGCGTGCCGCTCGACGGCCACTTGAGCCACCCGTGGATCATCGACGGCGACGCTGTCATCGAGTGCCTCCTCGGCGTCATCGATGCGGTCGGAATCCTTGCGCAGAGTGGGATGCGTGGCCAGGGCGACGAAGCGGGTGGCCTGGATGGCCGCGCCGAGCGGGCCGTAGATCCGCTCAGTGACCAGCAGGCTGTCCAGGTCCGCCTGACGCAGGGAGCCCTCAGGCAGGCTCTTGAGGCGTTCGGTGACGAAGTCAGAGAGCAGGCCCATCCGGCTGCCTTCGGTGCGCATCCGCTGCACGGCGGTCCGCTGCCGCCGCAATTCCGCCTCCTGCTCGGCGAGGGTTTCCTCCAGCCGCTCCAGGATGCCCGCGATACCGTCTCCGCTGTCCGCACCGGCGGGAGCCGTGCCGGTGGTAAAGGCGTCACGGATGTCGTCCAGGGCGATCCCGGCGTCGGCCATCTTGCGAATCCACAGCAGGCGGATCATGTCCTCGTACCCGTAGCGGCGGCGGTCATCGCCGCCCCGCTCAGGCTCGGGAAGCAGGCCGATCTCGTGGTAATGGCGAATCGCCCGCGGCGTGGTGCCGGCGAAGGCCGCCGCGTCACCGATCTTGACGTGGCGAGGTGGCATGAACGGCGAATGCATGAGCAAGGACCTTTCCTCAAGGGACCGGGACGTAAGTCCACCGGACCACATGCCGCTACGGAAGGTGCAACCCCCTACACACCGCCCCGCGCCAATGCCACGAACGCGCTGTTCCTCCGTAATGACCGCAGGCCCGTCCTTTCCTGCTGGGGCATCCGCACGACGGCAGACTGAGGGTTCACAGCCACTGATGAATCGCCGCGACCTGAGCCGCAGATGGTGGAGTCGGCTTGACCTTCACAAGATCAGCCCGGCCGCATCAGCCCTCGCCAGCAACAACGTCAACAGCCGGGCCCACACACCCCGACGCTGCCATCTCCGGAACAGTCCATACACCGTCTGCCACGGTCCGTACTCGAACGGCAGGTCCCGCCAAGGAACTCCGGTCCGAACCTGCCACCGCACACCGTTTACCAGCCGCCGACAGCCAGGCCACCTGCGACTTGTGCCCACCGCAGGCAGCAACGACTCCAGCACCGACCACTGCTCATCAGAAAGGTCCCCTCGCCCCACATCTTGATCGTCACCTCGCCGCAAGCATGGCGACGCCGAGCGTGCCGAGGCCTTCCCGTCGGGGCACCACCGGTGGGCGGGATGGGTGTGCTGCGCGGCGCCCGGGTCAACGGTCCGGGCATGGCCAACTGGGCTGCACGCGACCGGCGCACCAAGTGGGAGTACCGCGTCAGTCGCCTCCGCCCGTGAAGTCCAGCACCAGGTGGTCCTGGATCCGCCGGTAACCCAGCCTCTGGTACAGCGCGTTGCTCGTGGGGTTGGCCAGGTCCGTGAACAGCACCACCTGCGCCGCGCCCCACCCCAGGGCCAGCCGGGTCGCGGCCACCGTGGCGACCGCCGCGAAGCCGCGGCCTCGCAGCGCGGGCGGGGTGTAGACCGGACCGATACGTGACTGGCCCGCCAGCACCCCGGAGGCAGCAGCCAGCGACACCGGGCCCTCTTCCGTTTCCCACAGCACGAGTTGCCCGGCCGCCGTGCGCCTCGCCGCTGCCGCCGCCGCGCCCAGGCCGGGCGGCAGCGCCACCTCGTCGAGGAACGCGGTCATCCACGCGGTAACCAGCGGCAGATCCGCCTCGGTCGCCAGACGGGCGCGGCCCAGGACCGGTGCCGGGTCAGCGAGTTCGGCGAGTTGGAACAGCCGCTCCTCCCGGTTCACCCGATACCGGCCCCACGCCTCGCCGAAGGCCAGGGCGGTGGCGGTGGCGCCGTTCACCCCGACGAGCACCCCGCCGCGCAGCGCCCCGGCGAGCTCCCGGGCCGCCCCGTCCGGCATCGTGCCCAGCACCGCAGGCATTCCCGGCGTCTGGACGTACGCACCACCCACCGCCGGGCCCGTACCGGTCCACCAGCCGAACCGCGCACCCGGCCAGTGCCCGTCACGCGCACTCTCGGAGAGGGTGAGCAGCACCGTGTTGCGTGCCGGGTCAGCAGCGAGGAACGGGTGCGCGGCCACCCGGAAGGCTTCGACGTCGTCCGTGAGATACCAGGTCATACTCGATCGTCGTACGGCGCCGGGCTCCGGCGCATCCCCTTTTCCCGACTGTACGAACCCTCCATTCCCCTCAGGTGACCGCCAGCTTCAACATGGCCGCCGTCGGGGCACGCGCCGGTCTGCCTCACCAACCACGCGCGGTCGTTGGGGCCGTGCCCGCCGGCGTACTGCTCATCGTCATCCCTCGAACTGGCGCAGCGCCTCCAACCGCAGCCGGGTAAGCAGACGCGCAGATCACCGGTTGCCCGATCCCGGCTGCAGCTCAGCCCGGGAGGATCCGCACCGCAGACGTTACGGCGGCGGAGGCGCAGCGCTCCGGCAGCACCAGCCGGTTTGAAGGGATCTGCTGCGACATCACGCGCTCGCGACAGCAGTCAGGCCTTTCCATAAGCCCGGGTTATCGGAGGTTGCAGATCTTTGCGTTGATGGGGCCGAGCGGGGAGCCGGAGAATCGGTCGCGGCCATCACACCGCGACACCCACGTCATCCAACACAGGAGGACCCCGCATGCACACCCCACCTGACACCGTCGGCCAGGTCCGGTTCGGCCGCGACGGCGACTGAGGCGTCGCAACCGCCCGAGCGGCACTGACGGGCAGTAGCGGGTGGCTCCGGGCCGCCTATGGCTGCAGAGTCTCGCGGTCCCCGCCCGCCCCGGGCAGATGACGGCTCGCCCCGTCGACCTCTTTCCCAGCCGCGCCGCGTCCTGCTCCGTCACCGAAAGGGTCGGCCACACCGGACGGCTAGAGGTCGTCGACGACGTCAGCGCGTCGCCTTCGGCGCCTCTTCAGCCGGGCGGCTACTGGGCGCGCCCCAGCCCGTTGACGTGGAGGCGCCGCTGTGCAGAAGCCAACCCAATAGATCGCCGAAGGCGCGCTCGGCGGTCGCCCTGACGATCAGGTTCCACAGCGCCCACACGCGGGCGACGGCCTGGACCGCATCTGTGCTCACGTCGGCCTCGCCGCCGCTTCAGGCTCACGAGCGGCGGACTGTTCGTCTGCCATCCCACCGTTTCTGCTCTTCCATCCGCACAGGAGATCGATCGTGAAGGTACTCGTGCTGGGTTCCACCGGCTACATCGGATCAGCCGTGGTCCGGCAGCTCACCGCGCACGGCCACCAGTTGGTCCACTTCGTGAGGGAGGACAGCCGGCTGCCGGCCGGTGCACCGGCGCGGATCGGCGACTTGGCCGGCCCGGACTCGCTGGGGCCGCCCTCACCGAGGACATCGACGGCGTAATCAACTTGCCACCCCGACCGACGACGCGCCGCGGACACCACGGCCGTTGACGTGCTGACCGCCCGGCTGCGCGGCTCCGGACGTACCTTCGTCTGCACCAGCGGCGTCTGAGTGCTGGGGGCCACTGATGACGCCACCCTGGACGAGGACGCCCCGACGAACGCCGTCGCCGTTGTCCGCTATCGCCCCCGCTTCGAGCAGCGGGTGCTGGCCGCCCGCGCCGACGACGTACGCGCGGTCGTCGTGAGGCCCGGCATCGTGTACGGCCAAGGCGGCGGTATCCCCGGCCTGATGGTCGGCTGGGCCCACGAGCACCGTATCGGCCGGTACCGGCACCACCTCGTGCGCCACCCCGTGCAGTACGGGGCCCGTGTCGGCCTTGGTCACAGTGGGCTCTCCGGCGCCCGGTGGCCGATAGTGCACGTGGATGACCTCGCCAACCTGTTCGTGCTGGCCGCCGCCGACGTGGCCGCGGGCGGCAGCCGCCGGGCGGTGGCTCCCACCCGCCCGTACGTCCTCACGGAGCTGGCCGGAGACACCCGTGGCCGACTCCACCAGCTCTCGCGATCCACGCCCCCGCCACCTCGGGCAGGCGAGAACGGCCCCGGCAGGAAACGCGGTAACCCCACGGCCACCGGCCCGACCCAGGGCCTGCGGACCACCGCGCGCCCGGACGTCGGCTTCACGGCGGTCCGATCGTCGAGACCGTCGGCCGCACCGACACCACGGGCGTCGCCCGGCCCCACGAGGCCTCGATCCATAGACAGCGCAGTCGACTTGAGGAGAGAAAATGAAAGCGAAGGACCGCCGGTTGCCCGGTGAGCGGAACCTGATCGCCGGGATGCTGGTGGACGCGGTGGGCACCGGCATGTACGTGCCGTTCAGCCTGGTCTTCTTCCAGCGCATCACCGACCTGCCACTGGCGACGATCGGCACCGTCCTGACGGTCGCCGGACTGCTGGCGATGGGGGCCATGCCGGTCGGTGGCTGGGCCGTCGACCGGTTCGGCGCCCGGCGGGTGCGGCTGGTCCTCTACCTGATCCGCGGTCTTGGCTTCCTGGCCTTCCCGCTCGGCACCAGCCTGCCGGTCTTCGCCCTGGTCGCCACCCTCACGGCGGCCGGCGCCCAGGCGTTCCCCGCCACCCAGCAGGCCCTGATCGGCGACCTCGCCCAGGGGGAGCACCGGGACCGGCTGATGGCACTCGCCCGCAGCGTGAACAACGCCGGTCTCGGCGCCGGTGGCCTGCTCGCTGCGGGACTGGTCCAACTCGGCGGTGACAGCGGCTTCCTGGCGGTCGCCTGGCTGAACGCGGCCACCTTCTTCATCGCGGCACTGTTCGCGCTACGGATCAGGACACCGCACCCAGCCCGCCTGGTGACCGGCCGGCAGCGGGCCGGCTACCGCGCGGTGCTGCGCGACCGCCCGTACACCGGGCTCACCGTGGCGAACTTCCTCATCGCCCTGGGGTACTCGGCGCTCAGTGTGCTGTTGCCGGTGTACGCCGTGACCCAGTTCGATCTGCCCGCCTCGGTGGCCGGTCCGCTGTTCGCCGTCAACACCGCGCTCTGCGCCTTCGCCGGCGTGCCGGTCGGCAGGCTCGGCAGGCGCTTCGCCCGACGCACCCGGGTGGCCGCCGTCGGCGCCCTGATCTTCGCCGCCGCCTTCCTCGGTTACGCCCTGCTGGGCGCCATGCCCCGCGAGGGCGTGATGACCGGCCTGGTCGGACTGCTGGTCCTCTACACCATCGGCGAGTTGGTGCACAGCCCGAGCGCGGGCGCGCTTTCGGTGAGCGCCGCTCCCACCGATGCGCGTGGCCGCTACCTGGCGACCTATCAACTGTCCTGGGCCCTGTCCCAGACCCTGGCCCCATCCCTGTTCACCGGGCTGCTGACGCTCGACGGCCGGCTGCCCTGGCTGGTGCTGGCCGCCAGCTCGACGGCGGGGGCTGCCATGCTGCTCGTCCTGGAGCGGAGCCTGCCGGCCGAGGCCGTGTTCACCACGGCGGTCGATGCCCTGCCGCCCACCCGCGCCGAGACCGCCGAGCCGAGGTCCCTCAGCCAAGGACGCGCCCGATAACACCCTGGCAGTGTCCTTGAACAGGTTTTCTGCCGCTGCCGAAACCGACGCGAACATGTCGACTTCGGCAGGCCATGGCGTTTGCCCCCGGTGCGACTTTGAACGGGAAACCGAAAGGGGAGACATACGGCTCGTTGCGTACCGAGAGCGTGCCCGCACATGCCCGTTCGAGCAGTCGCTGCTTGAGCGCGGCGTCGACACCCGACTCGGCACACAAGGCGAACGCACTGCCCACGCGGATACCAGCACCCCCCAAGGCGCGCGCGGCGGACAGCCCTTCCGGCGTGGCGAATCCGCCGACCCGGCATAGGAGGCCATGCGGTGACCCTCAAGGCGAGCGCCGCCGCAGTCAGGCCCCTGCATGGATGTAGGGCGCCCACAGCCATGGTGTCGCGTGAATCTCCTGCTCCTCAATAAGTGTTCTGAGAGTCTGGTGCAGGGCGATCGCGGCGTCTTCGACGTTCAGGTCTCCGGCCGCACCCCGCAGCGCGGTGTAGAACCCGGTGGCGACATCGACGGCGGTTTCGTCGTCGATCGGCCACAAGGTGCCGATCACGTGTGGGTAGCCGGCCAGTTGCATGGCCCCGGCCAGGTGGATCGCCTCGTCCAGCAGGTCTGCGGCGTGGTTGGCCGAAGTGTTGCACGCTGACAGATAAGCCAGGCGTGCCGTGTGTAAGTCGACCGGAGCCAGGGCCGCGACGGTGAGCGGATGATCCCGGTGGTCGTGCAGCAGAAGACGGCTGTTCGAGGGGTTGTCGGCGTCGCTGACGCCGTGGCAGGCGAAGTGAGCGATCGTGCAGGCCGACATCTCCGCGAGAACGCGTTCCCGCGTCGGCGGGGCCTGCGCCGGCGCGCCCTGCTGCGGGCCGCTGAGCGTCACAGGGCTGGGCAGCAGCTCGGCCAGGCGCGCGGCCTCCATGGGGACGTACCGCAATTCTGCGCCGCGCAGCTCCGCCGGCAGGTCCGGGGTGGTGGGCATGGCGACGATCAGCGAGGACGCCGCCGTGACGTCCGGGCGGGGCCGGCGGGCGTGGCCCAGAGCCCGAACAGTCGGAGTGTGGGAGGACACGACACGATCGGCCACCCTCCGCCGGCCCGGGTCGGATTCGTCTTCGTAGTGTCCGGCGGCGTGCAGCGGCATGAGTCCCAGCAGGCCGCCGGTGGCCCACCACACCCGCGGCCATGCCACACCGGGAAGCGGTGGGTGGCGGTGCCCCAAGTGGTCCAGCACCGGTTCGGCGACCTCGTCCCACAACCAGGCCAGCGTGTTCAGCAAGGCCTGACTCGCTTCGCGGCCCACGTCTTCCGAGCCGTGGACGTCGTCCAGCCCACGATGGAAGACGTCGATGTGCTCGATCAGGGCCTCCGGTGTCAGGCCGGGCAGTGGCACCGCGGTGACGCCGTCGGTGGTGAGGATCAGGGCCGCGCTGTGGTGGAAGCTGACGGTGAAACTGACGACCGGTCCGGCCGCTGCCTGGACTCGCAGCTGCTCCATCGACGGTGGCAGGCCGAAGGACTCGAAGCCCGGCAGCGCACGGATCCGCTCCAGGACCGCCGCCAGCTCGACCGCCCACTCGGCGCGGGTACTGCCGGCCACCGCGCCGTCGGCCGGGTCGGCGGTGACGAGACGACCGTCGGACTCGGCGTCCAGCAAGGTGCGCAGCTCGGTGAGCCTGCGGGCAAGTTCGGGGTGTTCGGCCTGAAGGTCGGTGACGTCGCTGCGCAGCCCCATGGCCCGGCTGAGCAGCACTCCACGCCCGGCCTCCAACAGCGCCAGAGCCCGCTCGGCCCGCTGGCCTTCGGGCTTGGAGGTGTCGAGCAACGCCAACGCTGCCGCATCGGAGGACAGGCCGCTGAAACGCCTGAGCGCGAACTGGCGGTCGTCACGGAGCAGTCGGTCCGAAGCGATCTCGGGCAGCAGGCGCACGGCCTGTTCGAAGAGATCGGCGGCCCGGCCGGGGTCGGTGACCCCGATCAGCGTGCCTGCCTGCAGCGCGGCGTGGATCCGGTCGGTCGGAGGTGCTGAGGGCAACGAGGCCGCCTGCTCGAGGAGGTCAGCGGCCTGCTCTGCGGCCTCGGGGTCGGCGCCGCGCTCGGCCTGGATCCGCAGCCCGTTGCCAAGCAGGGTAAGCATGAGGGCACGGTCGGCGTGGTCCTCGGCGGTGGCCGCCACGGCGAGGGCGGCCACCCGCACGGATTCGTCCAGGTCGGCCGACGCGCCGGTGTGTCCGAACCGGGTCCGCAGGGTGACGCCGAGGTTGGACAGAATCCTGGCGCGTTCCGGACGGTCGTCGGGGACGCGCTCAACCGCCAGGGCACCCAGGCGCACGGCTTCATCGAGGTCTGCCGGATCGCCGGTGCGCTGGAACCGGGACGTCAACGCGATGCTCTGGTTGCACATCCGGGTGGCGCGGTCGGGGTGGTCCTCGGCGAGGGTCCCCAGGACGAGCGTGCCCACGCGTACGGCTTCGTCGAGGTCCGTCAGGGTACCGGTGAGCTCGAACCGGGTGACCAGGGCCGCGCCGAGATTGGTCAGACCCTTGATGCGGTCCGGATCGCCGTCAGGGGTGGCCGCCACGGCCAGGCCGCCCATCTGCACGGCCTTGTCCAGGTCGGGCAGTGCGCCGGTGCGTATGGCCCGCGTCCGAAGCGCGTTGCCCAGGTTGGCCATGGTGAGCGCCCGTCCGGGGTAGTCCTCGGGAAGGCTCGCCAGGACAAGGGTGCCCATGCGTACGGCTTCGTCGAGGTCCGCGAGCGCCCCGGTGCGGTCGAACCGGGCGTGCAGCGCGGCGCAGAGGTTGGACAGCCATTTGGCGCGGTCGGGATGGTCGTCGGCGGTGGTTTCCACGGCCCGGGTCATCATGCGCACGGCCTCGTTCAAGTCCGTCAGCGCGCCGACACGCATGAACCTGGCGAGCAGTGCGGCACCGAGATCGTTCAGGATGCCGGCCCGGTGGGGATGGCCGTCGGCAGCGGACTCCACGGCCAGGGTCGCCACCTCCACGGCTCGGTAGAGGTCCGGCAGCGCGTCGGTGCGCAGGAACCGCGTCCGTAGCGCGCTGCTGAGATTGGTCAGGATGAAGGCCCGGTTGGGATGGTCGGGGGGCGTGGCCTCGACTGCCTGGGCCGCCACCTCCACGGCTTGGTCCAGGTCGGCCAGGACGTCTGTCCGGTCGAAACGGGCTCGCAGCGCTTCCGCGAGGTTGGACAGCATGGCGACGCGGTCGGGGCTGTCGTCGCCGGCGGCCTCGGCGGCCAGGGTCTGCAGGCGTACGGACTCTGCCAGGTCGGCCTGTGAGCCGGTGCGTTCGGATCGGGCCTTCAACGCGCCCGCGAGGCTGACCAGCCTGGCGGGGCGGCCGGGATGGTCTACGGGGGTGCGTCCCACGGCCACGGTCGCCATGTCCACGGCCTTGTCCAGGTCGTCCAGCGCACCGGTGCGGGCGTACCGGGTCCGTAGCGCGTTGCCCAGGCTGGACAGCCACGTGGCGCGGCCGGGGTCGCTCTCGGCAGTGGTCTCCACAGCCAGGGTGCCCACGCGGACGGCCTCGTGCAGATCGCTGAGCGCGCCGGTGCGTTCGAACCGGGCCAGCAGCGAATTCGAGAGATTCGACAGCATCACGCCGCGGCCGGAGTGGTGACCGGGGCTGTTTTCGACGGCCAGGGTACCTACGCGGGTGGCTTCGTTCAGATCTGTCAGCGCACCGGTGCGCTCGAACTGCCGGTGCAGCGCACCACCGAGGTTGGTCAGCATGATGGTGCGGCCAGGGTGACTCTCGGGGGCGGTGTTCAGAGCCAGAGTGCCCAGACGTACGGCCTCGTCCAAGTCGGCCGGATCGCCGGTCTGCCCGAACCGGGCCAGCAGCGCGATGCTGTGGTTCGCCAGCATGGTCGGGCGATCGGGATGGTTCTCCGGCGTCGATTTCACCGCCAAAGCCCCCAGGCGCACGGCCTCGTTCAGATCGGCTGGTACGCCTGTGTACTCGAACCGGGTCCGTAACGCCTCGGCGCCTGGCCTCGCCGGCAAGGCCGACCCGCGGGCAACCACTCGCCTGCGTAATCGCCGACACGTCGGAGTACCTCGACAGGGTCGCCGACCACTGTGCGCCGGAGCTGAAATCGCGCACCGCTTGTTGGTCGGAAGTGACATGCTGGGTCCACGCTGCCGCCCGTACCGGGCGTGGAGACGGCCGCCTCCTACACCACATCCTCCCCGACCACTCGCTCGTGCTGAGTACGACCCGAACGCGCCGACGTGCCACTCCCCTTCGGTGACACCGAGCGAGGCGGTGCACGGCGAGCACGATGGACCTGTTTCAGCCATCGGGAATGATCGCCATATACTTCCCGGGCTCAACGACCATGGGGGCGTCGGGCGGGACACGGGGGCGTCATGGAGCTGCGTGACATCGAGATCTTTCTGGTGCTGTCCGAGGAATTGCACTTCGGCCGGACAGCCGAACGGCTGCGGGTTTCCCAGGCCCGCGTCAGTCAGGTCATCCGGAAGCAGGAACGTCGCATAGGTGCCGCGCTCTTCGAGCGCACCAGCCGCACCGTGCGCCTGACCGCCGTGGGGCGCCAACTGCGCGACGACCTGCAGCCGGTCTACGCGGGCCTGCACGCGTCCATGGAACGCGCCCGGCTGGCCGCCCGCGGCGTCACCGGCCGGCTCCGTATCGGCATGATGCCGTTCAACGTCGCTGACCTGCACTTCTACTGGAAGGCCTTCCGATCGCGGCATCCCCGTTGGGAGCTGGAGGTCCACCAGTTGACGTATCTCGACCCGTTCGGCCGGCTGCGCAACGGCGAGTTCGACGTCCTGGTTGCCTGGCTGCCCGTCGAGGAACCGGATTTCACCGTCGGACCGGTCCTGATGAAGGACCCCCGAATCCTCGCCGTCACCGCCGACCACCCACTCGCGCAGCGCACCTCGGTACGGCTGGAAATGTTCGCCGACTTCCAGCACGCCATGCCGTCCGGCATCCCCGACTACTGGGAGGACGGCTACCTTCCCTTCAACACACCGCGGGGCAGGCTGATCGAGCGCGGTCGGCCCACGAACAACGCCGAAGACATGATCAACCAGGTAGGCATGGGCGAAACCATCCACGGCTTCCCCAGCCACGTCATCCGGCACTGGGGCATGCCGAACATCCGTTGGCTATCCGTCCCTGACCTGGCGACCCTGTCCTATGTCCTGATCTGGCGGACCGAATCAGAGAACGAGGCGATCCGCGCCCTCGCCGACACGGTCCGCGAACTCGGCGCCTTCCAGTTCTGACGCGCTGCCCCTCAGTGGCGACAACCGCTGGGCGGCCTCGTCAATTCGTGGAAGCCACGATGCCGGCGTCCCCGGGCGAGGACGCACACAGGACGGCGGGTCGTGGTGGCGAACACAGCCACCTGGGCGTTGTCCGCCGTGCCCTGTACGGCGGCCTCGATCATGCGCGTCCGTTCGCGGGACGCCCGAGGTGCCCGTCGCTCCCGACGACGAAGGTGGTCGGGAGCGACGGGCCGCGAAACCGGCCGCAAGTCCGCCGTACACCCCGTCCGTCGCGACGGCGCCTCCGCCCTTTGCCGGGGGTCCGCCCGGGGGCCCCCGATCCCGGCCATGGCGCGTGACGGCGTCAGGCCGCCGTGCCCCGGGTGCGCCAGACCGTGATCGTGGTGATCAGACCGACCGCCGCGGCGCCCCAGAGCGCGACGTCGAGGCCGGCGGCGTCGACGGCCAGCCCGCCGAAGAGGGCACCGAGGGCGACCGCCAGATTGAACACCGAGGTGTTCAAAGCGGTGGCGGCCTCGGCCTCGCGGGGTGCCGACTGCAGAATCCAGGTCTGGACGCTCACCGGGACTCCGCCGAAGGCCAGCCCCCAGCCGATCAACAGCACGATCCCGCCCCAAGGGCTTGTCCCGATGAGGGGGAAGAGCGCCAGGACCAGGGCGAGCGAACAGCCGATGATCGTGATCACCCGCCGTACATCGCGCCCCACGACCGCACCGGCGAGGAAGTTGCCCAGGATGCCGGCGACGCCGAACACGAGGAGGAGCGGGCCGACCATGCTCTGACCGATGCCGGAGATGTCCCGCAAGGCGGGGCTGACGAAGGTGAACGCCGCGAAGTGTCCTCCCACCAGCAGGAATGTGGTGAGTACTCCGGTGCGGACGGCCGGGTTGCGGAACTGTGCCGCCAGCGTGCGCAGCCGGACGGGGTCGCGGGCGGGCACGGACGGCAGGAAGAGAAGCAGGGCGACGACAACGAGCAGGCCGAGGCCGCCGACGGTGGCGAACGCGGTCCGCCAACTGCTGTACTCCCCGATCAGCGTCCCGGCCGGGACACCCAGCACATTGGCGGCCGTGGCACCGCCGAAGACAAGGGCGGTGGCCCGACCGACATAAGCGCCGGGCACCATGCTCACAGCGATGCCGGCCGCGAGCGCCCAGAACCCACCGATGCTGATGCCGATGAGGAACCGCGAGACGAGCAGCTCGGCGAAGTCGGAGGTCAGGACGGACAGCACGTTGGCGACGGCCATCAGACCCAGCAGGGCGATCAGGACCGTGCGTCGATCGGCCCGCCGGATGAGGACGGGCAGCAGCGGCGCGGTGGCGGAGGCTACAAGACCCGGCACGGTGACCAACAGTCCGGCGGTCCCCTCGGAGACGTCCAACGAGCCGCCGATGGGAGTGAGCAGTCCCATGGGCAATTGCTCAGCGGTCACCATGGCGAAGGTGCCGACGGCCACGGCCGTCAGCGCGAGCCATCTGCGCAGGGGCACGGAGGGAGCCGAGAAGCCAGGCTCCGACGTCGGCGCGGAACCGCCGGATCTTCGAGCGGATTCGGCCGTGGACAAGACGAACTCCTGGAGGGTGGGGTGGGAGAGGAGAATGTGCGGGCAAGGGACGTGGGGAGCGCGGACCTCACGGTCGGGTAACTGCGGCGGGGTAACGGGTCCCCCACAGGTCGAGCGCCTCGTACTGGGGTCGCCACCTGCGCACGTACACGTGGTGCGCGTGCTTCGGCAGGAGCTGGTCCAGGACCGAGGCAACGGTCCGCTCGTCGGCACCGTCCAGGAGCCAGGGCAGGAACCCCGCCACGCACGGTTCGATCTTTCGGGCATGGGCACGTCCGAAGAGATCCCACTGCTGCTGACTCAAAACCGCCTGAACCAGCGGAAGGACGGTCTCCTCCTCATGGTCGAGGTGCTTGTCGAGGCCGGTGACCAGGCAGTCGACGAGCTCTTCAAGAAGGTCCGGCCCGATGTGGACGTCGGCCAGTCCGTCATCGACCGCTTCGATGAGGAAAACGAGAGCCGCGTGCTCGGCCTCGATCGCCTCAAGCCGCGTCAGGTCGAAGGGCCGACCGGCCAGCGCCCGCCGCAGCGAAGGCCACAGCGCCTCGTCCTCAGCGGCTTGGTGGGCGTGCAGGGCGCTGTGGAACATCCCCCAGCCCGGGGCCACCCGCAGCACACGTCGGAGATCGGCACGATGGACGGCGACGGCCCGGGCGACGTGCCCTAACTCCCTGCGCAACGCGTTGTGCACCGCGTACGTCACGGTCATGTCGAGCCTCTCGCTCACGTCGGTCCCACTCCCGTGCGCCAATGACTGATGGTTTGTCGGGAACCGACAGCACGAGTCGTCCCTGACGCGAAACAGCCTCTCCCGGGGTCACCAAAGGATCAACGCAGACTTCGTGAGCCGATCGATAACTCAGCGGTTATCAATGAGCGTTCTCCGGCTCCCGCAAGGCGCCCGGGCGAAGAGGTGCACATGCGCGAGCAGCCACTGGCCTTCGATCAGATCCTGGGTGAACTCCGGTGCACCATCACCCCTTTGCGTGCCCACGGGCGCAGGGTCGGAGTCCGTGAGCTGCGCCAGGCCTTGAAGGCTGTGCCCTGCTAGAGGGGCGCGCCGGCGAGGAAGGCAGTAACACACTCGATGACCTCGGCCTGCCACGCCTGCGTCTGCGGATGCTGATACTGGAGGTCTTCGCGCACGGCGCACCCATGCTGTGCACCGTCCAACTCCATCAACCGGATGGGCCCGACGAAGGCGCGGACGTACCTGCGTGAGGACTCGACGGGAACGAACGTGTGCTTGGTCCAGTGGACCAGCAGCGCAGGCGCGCCCACCGCCGCCAAGAAGACCTCCGAAGCGAGCATGCAGCGCGGGCCCTGCCACCGGCGAAGGAGGCCGCGAAAACGTGCACCGGCGCCTCGATCCCGCTTTCAGCGCGCAGCCGGTCGCGGGCCCCGCATGTCGTTGGCCACACCGGCGATCGTCACCTCTTCCGGACGGCTACCACTCCCCCGTGAGCGCGCCGATCGAACCGCAGGTTCCTCACTCCGCCAGCTGTCGGACCACGGCTTTGAAGGGTCGGGGGCATAGGCATTGAGCTCGCTCACCCGCAGGGTCCTTGCCGTGCTCAGCCTCGATACGCCCGCTACGGCCAGCTCGTCTCCGCCCTTGCCCTCAACGCACAAACCATTCGGAAGGCTCGCTCAGCATTCGAAGACGTGCCTTGGCTGGCTCAACCGGACGCGATGACCTCGTCGCTCCCGCTACCGCGTGGCGCATTGGTGACCTCGTGTGTGTCGGCCCTGAGGGGAACGCGCCGACGCAGCGATATGCCAACGCGCCTACGCTCCCGTGGCGCCCGCGTCGATGATGTGCTCGGCAAGTTCGCGGGAGGCGGCGGACACGAGGTCCGGACGTGTCGCGCCGGCGGCGAGTAGGCCGTCGATGAGGAGCAGGAGTTGCTGCGCGGCGAACTGCGGCCGGGCGTGCCCGAGAGCGGTGAACTCGTCCGCGAACAGGCTTTGAACGGTGCGTCGATAAGCCCGGGTGACCTCGTGCCCGGGGTGCTCCGGCTGCGTCAGGGCTAGGTCGGCGGCGAGGTATCGGCAGCCGTGGAAGTCGGGTGCGGCGGCGATGACGTTGAGTCGGTCGATGACTGCAAGCAGCCGTGCGCGGGGGTCGTCCCCGGCCGCGTCCATGGTGGACCGGTACTGGTCGACATCCTCGGCGGAGCTGCGCCGCAGTACCTCCGCGACGAGGCCGTCCTTGCCACCGAAGTGTTCGTACAGCGAACGGCGGGCGACCCCGGCCGCCTTGAGCAAGGCGTCCACGCCCACTCCAACGCCCTGGGTGTAGGTCAACTCCTGTGCGGCGGAGAGGAGTCGCTCGCGGGGGCCGGGCTTGGTGGAAGTGCTCATGGCGTGATTGTGCCAGCACTTGACACGGTAGATCAACCGGTCTATCTCTTGAGCTATAGAACGAACGGTCTACTCGCTCAGCGCCCATCGAAACTGTCCGACGCCGGGTCAACCGCCATGCGGGACACGTCACTTGAGGAGTCGTCATGTCGGCACGCAGCACTGTCGAGGTCATTAATCGCTTCAACCGCGCCTTCACCGACCGGCAAGTCGACCTCCTCGCGGACCTGATCGCCGAGGACTGCGTCATGGAGAGCGTTCAGCCCGCGCCGAGCGGGGAGCGGGTCGTCGGTCGCGAGGCGTGCACGCAGTGGTGGGCGGCGCTCGTCGACGACCGGGCCACGCAGTTCACCCCGCGCGACGTGATCGTGGCCGGCGACCGCGCGACGATCGTGTGGAGCTACCGCTTCGGACCGGGCCCCGAGGAGTGGGTGAGCGGCGTCAATGTCATGCGCGTGACCGATGGCCAGATCGTCGAGGCGCTCGGTTTCAGCAAGACGGCCGGCGAGGTCCCGCTGGCCGCCGAGTCCGGGACCGGGGGCCGGGACTGAGTCCGGGACCGGGACCGGGACCGGGGCCAACGCCGCTCCCGCACCAGCGTCCGGGTCCGCGTACGCGTACGCGTCAAGCCGCGAGTCGCGATCGGCAAGTGCGTGTTGGTCGTCGTCTCGGTCGGACGCCTGCCACCGCGTCGGCAGCGCGCGGTCATGCCATCGAGGCCCCGCGGCCTTGATCCTCACCGACGGCCTGCCCGTCACCGTCACCGTCACCGTCACATCGATCAAGGGATATCGCCCCATGCGCCGGATGCGTAGTTACCACCTTTCACACAGCGGGGCCGGAGTGGCCGGTCTCGCGGTCCGCGAACACGACATTCCCGAACCGGGCCCAGGCCAGGCCCTGCTGGCAGTACGGGCGACGTCGCTGAGCTTTCGCGAGCTCATGGTGCTCAATGGAACGTACGTCCTGCCGGTCAAGCCGGACGTCGTTCCCGTATCCGACGGGGCCGGCCAGGTGGTGGCGGTGGGGCCGGGCGTCGACGCGGTCGGTGTCGGAGACCGGGTGGCCGCAACGCTCTTCCCCACCTGGCAGGACGGGCCGTTCGGCGTCGAGCACCTCGACCAGCGCGGTGGGTCGCTGAACGGCATGCTCACCGAGTTCGCTCTGGTCGACGCGACCTCGCTCGTGGCGATACCCGAGCACCTGACGTACGCGGAGGCCGCGACACTGCCATGTGTGGCGGTCACGGCATGGAACGCCCTCACCGGTGACGGGACAGGCGTCCGACCCGGCGACATCGTGGTGACTCAGGGGTCCGGCGGCGTCTCCCTCTTCGCCCTCCAGTTCGCCAAGGCCCTGGGCGCGCGCGTGATCGCGACGACCAGCGGACCGGTCAAAGCGGAGCGTCTGCGGCGCCTCGGTGCCGACGCGGTCGTAGACTACTCGGCCACACCCGACTGGGCCGACGAGGTCCGCACACTCACCGACGGCCGTGGCGCCCACCGCATCCTCGACGTCGCCGGACTGCTGCACGAGTCCGTCCGCGCGATCACCCTCGCCGGCACAATCGCGTGCGTCGGCTTCGTCGGCAGCACCGTGACATCGCTCGACCCTCAGGCGCTCTTCGCATCCGGCGCCACGATCC
This sequence comes from Streptomyces sp. NPDC031670, assembly GCF_055580545.1. Lineage (NCBI taxonomy): Bacteria > Bacillati > Actinomycetota > Actinomycetes > Kitasatosporales > Streptomycetaceae > Streptomyces > Streptomyces sp. NPDC031670. The sequence goes on from NZ_JBVILC010000013.1 coordinate 47,646, forward strand.
GCACCGTGGCGGTCGGAAGCCGTGCCCAGTTCATCGCCATGAACAGCTTCATCGACAAGCACCGGATCCGGCCGGTGATCGACCGCTCCTTCCCCTTCGAGGACGCCGTCGACGCCTACCGCCACTACGCCACCGGCTCACCGTTCGGCAAGGTGGTCATCAGTAACCCCTGAGAGGTCGATATCTCCCGTCTTTTCATCCCGGAATCTGCTGTTTGCTCTGCAGTATCGGGTCGCGTCAGGAGATAGTTTTCTCGCTGGTGAGGCAGCGGGCCATTAGGTTGGTTATCGCGATATGGATCTTGACTTCGGAGCAGGTGGGCCGGGTTTCGTAGTCGCGGGCCAGCCGCCGGTGGAGCATGAGCCAGCCGCAGGTCCGCTCGACCACCCACCCCTCGGGACCGGGTTGAACCCCCCGGTCCCGAGGCTGCGCATGGCCGGCGCATGGTGTAACGCGGCTTTCATCGTACGTGCGCCAAGACCCGGCAGGCCGGGCGCGCTGGCCGGATACCTGTTCTGCAGACCGATCTTCGAGCTGCCGGTACGTCGCGGTAGGTGTCGAACCGCTGGAGGTCGTCCTCTCCCCAGGTGGCGGTGGTCAAGGAGGCCGGCTCCTGGTTGTCGATGTCCGCCGGGATGGTCGCCAACCCACCGTTGCCCCAGTGCCACAGGGACCCTTCGAGAACTCCGTTGGTCTCTGTCACGTTGCACAGCTGCCAGTTGTCCAGGTGGGCACCAGGGACGGACGTTTCCGTTTACGCGTAGTACCAGTGGTGGTCGTCGTTGTCGCTGCAGTAGTAGAGAGTAATGGGGGCGTTGTTGCCGCCGGTGCGCACTCCGTCTACGTCGAGGCACAGGCCGCTGGCGAGGTTGACGAGCCAGAAGGTGCCGTCGGAGCGGTCGACGCGGCCGTAGAGCTGGTTGTCGTTGGTGGTCTGGTCGCACCGGTACTCGCTGACCTTGGTGCCCGCGCCGACACTGCCGTAGTTGGGCACGTCGAGGCACAGATTGTCCTTGACGTTGCGGAAGTTGTAGAGCGGGTAACCGTTGGAGCTATTGCCTACGTAGTCCCGGTAGAACAGCTGGTTGTCCCCGGACGAACCGTTGCACGGGTACTCGTTGACCGGTCCGTTGATGGTGCCGGGCCCGTAATTGGGCAGGTCGATGCACTGGCCGGTGACGGCGTTCTTGATCAGGCTCGGCCCATAGGTAGTGGCGGCGGGCGTCATCTGCTGGGAACCACGAGGCAACGCGGTGGTCTTGCCAGGCTCGACGATGCGCAGCGCGGTGGAGCTCAGAGCCGCCGCCTCTGCGTGATGTGCTGCCTGAGCGGGGGCGGCGGCCAACGTGAGCGCGAGCAGGGTGACGCCGGCACTCAGCGTGCCAAGGATCCGTTTGACGGGTTTCATGGTTCGTCCTGCCTGTGGTCGGGATCTTCTTTGGGACACCACGACGGTGAGGCGCCGCGGGCAGACCGTCGGCGCGTTCTCGGGTTCCGCGGCAGGCGGTACAACCGACTCCGGTAGACCGGGCAAGTGGCGCCCCCCGGGGTGGCTTTGCACACTCCGACACTGCAGGGAGGCGGAGTTGGCCGCAGAGCTCCGCCGAGCTCCGGGCAGGTCAGCTCACGTCCAAGGACCGGACAAGTGGGGTTGTCCGCGGACAACGAAGAGACATCAAGGGCAATGGCCGCCAGCCCCCGCCATGCACGCATCACGCACGAAAAGGGCGAGGACGGTGCGCCAGGCACTTGTGGACTCCCCGCGTCTCGCTACCTCACCACGATCCCGGGTACGCAGAGCGAGCGGAAGGGAGTCGCCCTGTGGGTGGACAAGGCGATCCTCGCGGCGATCTCCGATTCGTCGAGCCGGTCCTGTCCGGGGTAGCCGACGGTGACGCAGACCGGCGGCCACAGCAGGTAGGCAAGCACCGACGAGTCAAGCCCGCCGGGGAGTAAGAGCGCGAAGTCGCAGGCCGGGCCCGCAGCGGGACCTGCTCGGCCAGGACAACGGAGAACTTCGCCAGGGCCTCGGCATAGGTGCCTCGAACGACTGCCGCCCCTGAAGGCGCCAGTAGACGTGCTGGTCCAGCGAGCCGCTGGCGACGTCGTGCCGTCGAGTCCGTCGAGTCCGTCGAGTCCGTCGAGGCAGGACGGGCCGATCCTGACTCAGGCCCGCAGCACGAAGTGCGCGTCTGTGTGTGCCTGGGGCCGAGCGGGATACCCCAGGCCTCGGCCTGCTGGCGCTGGGGCGCGTATCGGTTGTGATCACTCGGTGAGGTACGGCCTCATGGGAGCTGATCTGGCAGATCGTCTTGCGTGGGCGCGGCGGGACCACAGTTGACTGATGCTGCATGAGTTGATCGAGCAGTATCTGTTTCCGCGAGACGCGGAAGCCTGCTTCAGGTTTCGGTGAGGCGGGATCTGATCGGCCCGTACTCCAGCCAGACGTCTTGCAGGAAGTCCTTCTGGCGGGTCGCATGCTCGGGGTTGCTGATGCGGTAGTAGAGCATGCGTCGGGTCTGGTCGGAGGTGAAGTTGCCGCCGATGTTGTGGCCGAGAAGGTAGTGGGCCAGGAGCAGGTCGCCGGCCCGGCCGGTGATCTGTTCGGGCTCGGGGAGGGTGATCGGGGGGTAGGCGCAGTACTTGCCCGTGCCGTGTTCGCGGAAGTAGGCGGCGTGGGTGCGGTGTGTGCCTGGCCAGACCCACAGGTTGCCGGAATCCTCGGTGAGCTGGTCGGTCAGCAGGACACCGGCCAGCATGGTGAAGGTCCCGAGCTCGGGATCGTCGACCGGCTCGGCGTTGGCCGCGTCGATGTGCGGGATGCCCGGGCGGTGCGAGAACGGCGGGATGTTCAATGCGACCTGAACCTGCCAGGGGACCTCCAGGGTGCCAGGACCGGCCAGTTCCTCGGCGTACCCGAACGCCGGGCCGCCGGTCAACGGCGCCAGCAGATCCTCTTCCTCCTTGGTCTCCAGGAAGTAGAAATGCGGCCCCACCTTGCCGGCTTCCGGCGGCTGCCCGGCCATCAGCCCGTCGACCCGGCGGTTCGCCCGATCCAGAAGCTCGCCCGGCACCGCCTGTGGGATCACGACGAAACCGCGCTCAGTGAACTCATCCAGCTGCGTCTCGCTCATCACCCGGGTGACGCTAGATGATCAACAGCCTGAGGGGCCAATGGTTTTCGCTCCTTGGGCGTGTATCAAGTCGTGATCGACGGGCGCCTGGTGAGGCTCTTGATCTAGATCATCGAGGCGCATAGGTGGAGGCCAGCGAGGTAGCTGGTGGGAGTTTTGTCGTAGCGGGTGGCGATGCGCCGCCAGTCCTTTAGTTTGTTGATCAGCCGTTCCACGGCGTTCCTCTCCTTGTAGAGCTCGGCGCCGTGGCCGACGGGGCGTCCGCCCTTGCGGCCCTTCTTCTTCCGGTTGGCGGCCTGGTCCTTATTCTCCGGGATGACGGCCTTGATGCCGCGTCTGCGCACGTGGGCGCGGTTGCCACAGGACGAGTACGCCTTGTTCCCAGCGACCGCGTCCGGCCGGGTGCGGGGATGGCCGAGGGGCCCTCGGACCCGCACCTTGTTCAGTACGGGGACTGCGGACGGTCGGCGGCCTGTCCGGCGGACAGGACGAGCGCCAGTGGACGGCACTTGCGGTCGGCGGCGAGGTGGACCTTGCTGGTCTGCCCGCCCCGGGGACTTCCCAGGAGTGCGGCCTTCAGCCGGAGCTTGCGCCGGCGCCGGATGTGCCGTCGCTCTTCCCGACCGGGATCATCGGCTTCCCGCCCGTTTTGTTCTTCGCGACCGACCGTCAGGGCCGCGGTGGGCCTGGGTGGCGCCCAGAGCGACCTGCAGCAATTCTGCGTCCACGGCGAAATCAGGCCGTACAAAGACATCGCCCGGCCGAAGTCCCACCGCGTCCAAGGCGGTTGGCAAGTCGCGGACCCCCAGCACCCCCACCTCCGGCAGCGACCCCCATCGCTACGGATCCCGCACGAACACCAGCCACCGGGCGTCTCCATCTGCCACCCCTGCGAGCCCCTTGAACTTACTCAACGAGTACCCGACCCGACGCTCGCCTCGCTCCTCCAGGACCCTGGCGGAGGCCCGCTGATGAACGCCCATACGCACCTCGCCAAAGACGGCTACGTCGACGCGATCCCGGTCCCCGGAACCGGCTGGGGCACCGCGACGTTCGACCTCATCCACTCCCCCGCCGACGCAGACACCATCGCGCCCGACACCCCCGACACCGTGTACGCACGCACCACCGCCAACCCAGACCTCGCCAATGTGCTCCTGCGCGAGATCCAGCTCGGCGACCTGCTGCACGTCACCGGCACCGTCACCCAGCCCGCCGACCCCGACGCCCGGCACGAGGCCGCCCCGGACCCCGCAATTGGTAGCTCCGGCTTTAGAACCCGCTGAAATCCCCAGCCACCGGCCCGCCGTGCGTTCGTTGATCCGGAAGCCCGCGCCATGTGGCAATCGGACGGCTGCGGCAGCGTTCGATGAGCCGTCGGTGTCCCTCGGTACGGAGAGGGGCGTTCGCATGCGTCACTGGAGCACCTCGCTGCGGCCAGGCACGATCACTCCGCGGAGAGGGAAGGCGATCAGCAGCGATACCACGATGAGCAGCCCACTTACCCACAGCGGCCCGAGGTCGCCGACTGACGTATTGAGGGTGGTCGCAGCGACGAGTGGTCCTACGGCGGCTCCGACGTTCAGTGCCGCGGTGGCATACGAGCCAGCCATGGCTGGGGCTCCTGCGGCTTCGTAGAGAACTCGCGTGATCAAGGTGCTTCCCAGCGCGAACGACAGCGCGCCCTGCACGAAAACTAGAATGAGCAGAGCGACCGGCTTGTCGGCCAACACAGCCAAGGCCGGCCAGCCGATGAACAGCAGCGGACCTCCAACTGCCATGACCAATCCCGGGCGCTGGTCGGACATGCGTCCAGCAACGGTGACACCGACAAAGGAACCGGCACCGAAGAGCACCAGGACGACCGAGACCCACAGCTGATCCAGCCCGGCGGTTTCGGTCACGACCGGGGCGAGGAAGGTGAAGCTGGCGAAGGTCGCGGCGTTGACCAGTGCGCCGAGCAGCATCACCACGATCAACCGCGGTCCCCGCAGCTGCCTGAGTTCCGACCGTAGGTCAGGGCCCCCAGTTGCGTCCTTCTTCTCAGGTTGCGTCGGGACTGCCTTGAGGATGCCGAGGGCTGCTGGCAGGCAGAGAGCGGCGACAGCCCAGAACGTGGCTCGCCAGCCGAGCAGTTCACCGAGTACGGATCCGCCCGGGACGCCGGCGATCGTGGCCACCGTCGTACCGGACAGCAGCACGGCGAGCGCACGTCCCTTCTTGTCGGGCGAGACCAGCGTGGCGGCAGTCGTGAGGGCTACGGCGAGGAACCCCGCGTTGGCGACCGCAGCGACGACCCGCGTGGCGAACAGGACCGAAAAGCTGGTGGTAGTAGCGCCCACGGCATGAGCTGCCGCGAACACGAGCACGAACCCGAGAAGGCTTGTCCGTCCTGGCCAAGTGCGGGCAAGCCCGGCCATGAGCGGGGCTCCGACGATCATTCCGATCGCGAAGGCCGAGGTCAACGTGCCAGCTGTCCCGACGCTCACATAGAGGTCGGACGCGACGTCCGGCAAGAGGCCGGCGAGCATGAATTCAGAGGTGCCCATGGCGAAGATCGCCAGAGCAAGCAGGTACAGCGGGAGGGGCATCGAGTGGCTCCGAGATGAGGAGAAGCACAGGGAGGCGTCTCGTCACCGCGGTCAGCGCCCAAGGGCACACTCGTCCGGCCGCAGAACGTAGCGGGACTATGAACTTCAGCGGTTCATGGGGCTGACGGGGTGACCGAAAGCCCCCACCTCGTCCGACTCAGGGCTCACCATAGCCCGCACGCTATCCGACTGAGGCCCGCACGGTGCACCCATTTTTGTATACAGAGGTTTTTGTAGACAGAGGGCCTGGGTCGACAACGTCATGTCCCGCAACACCCAGATCTCATGCTCTTGGGTGGGTGCGGTCGTGGATTTGTGCCGCGTAGCGGGCCCAGTTGCCTCCGGACTGGGTCCATGCGGCGTCCATGCGGTGGCGCTCTCGGGGCGGATCCCGAGAAGTTCCGTGAGGACCGCCGCCGACAGCTGGGGTGGATAGTCCCATCAAGGCCGAGGTCCGGCCTGGACGGGAATAGATGCCCAACTGCTTGAGCCGGGTCCTCAGGTGGTAGCTGCTGAGGGGCTGGCCCGCGAAAGCGCCAGCGAAGAGCCAGGGCGAGTCAAGGCTAGTCAGATGATGTGCCGATCGTGATGTGTCTGCGGCACCGAGTGAGGAGCATCCCGGGCGAGTTTGTCCAGAGGATCGGGTAGCAGTAGGGGGGGCTGGCCCCGGAATCTTGGACACGGGTTATGCGGCTTGGGCCAGGGTAGTTGATGTGGCGTCGACTGCTGTCTCGTAGGCGATGGGATTGCGTTGTCCGAGGCTGGAGTGGCGGCGTCGAGTGTTGTAGCGGTGCAGCCAGCGGAACAGGTCGAGGCGGGCTTCACTCTCGTCTGCCCAGGCACTGCGGCCATGGAGGGTTTCCCGCTTGCGTGTGGCGTTGAAGGACTCGGCGAGACGTTGTCCGCCGAGCTGCCGACGGCGCTCATGCTGTGGATCAGGTCTGCCCGGCGGCAGGTGTCGACAAATGCCCGGCTTGTGTACTGGGCCCGTGTTCGGTGTGCATCACGGCGCCGGCGAGGCTGCCGCGGCACCGCTCGGCGGCGGCCAGGGCCTCGGTGACCAATTCGGCACGCATGTGGTCAGCGATCGCCCAGCCTGCCAGGCGTCGAGAGGCGAGGTCTATGACCGTGGCCAAGTCGGGGGTTCTTCTTTTTAGCAAACCGGGGAGGCCCGTGCGCACTCCCCCAGCACGGGACCAGACACTGCCACCGTCGGGCCCAGCGAAAGGGATCGGCGGGCCCGGGGTGCGCCGCTGTGGCCGGCCAACTGCCCGCCGTGTCCCGGAGCTGCCGTGCGGGGCGCCAGCCCGGTGATCTGGCGGACGGATGCGACGTCCTGCTCGCTGCGGCAGCGGCACACCACGTACTTCCTCCTCCCCCCAGCCCGGGCCGGCGCGCAGCGTTCGCAGGGGTGCGCGCCGGTGAAATCCCGGCTCCGGCCGTTGTCGATGACGCGGACCGAGCGGACCGAGCCGCGGGCCGCGGGCCGCTCCGGGAGTACACCTCTTTTCGGGCGGTGGGCCACTCCAGTTCGGCATGAGCACCGCCGACACTGCCACGCGGATGACGGCAGCGGGCTTCACCGGCCACCCAGCCGAGACCCACCCGGGGAGGGGCAGGACTACTTCTTCGACTCGGTGCTGCTTGCCCGCCCGGTCCCTTCCGGCAGAGCAGCCCGGCCGAGAACTCCTTGTCCTCCAGCAGCTTTCGTCGTCTCCCGTGCTCGGCATCGAGGCGCGCAGGCATGCCGGACAGGGGCGGACCATGATCACAGTAGGGTTGCCCGTCGAGCGTGACCATCCAAGAGGAAAGACGGACGAAGAAGTTGAATCGCATACGTACGAAGGTGGCACTCGGTCTGGTGCTGTCCGCGGGTCTCGTGACCGGCTGCTCCGGAGGGACGGACGCCGGTGCCAAGGCCGGCAGCGGAAACACGGGAAAGGCAGCGGAGTCCGCCGCGCAGAAGGGCTCCGCCTACCAGGGCAAGCACGTGCCCGGTCTGGCAGCGCAGCCGGCCTGGAGCCTGACGAAGGATGAGGCGGGGAGCTGCGCGAGCAAGGCGTCCGAGAAGGACTCGTCGCAGCGCGATGTCTGCACGGTCGGGGATGCCGTCATCGTCACCGGCTACCGCGACGGGCAGTCAGGCAAGAGCACCTTCACCGCCCGGCTCCTCGACGCCAAGACAGGCAAACTGCGCAAGAAGTTCGACTATCCCCTCCCCGAGAACAGCGGCGGGTCCACCCCGACCGTGGCCCTCGCGCAGGTGGGCGAGTGGCGGGACGGATCGCCCGCCCTGCTGATCCGCAACCGTGTCGATACCCCGGCGAACGGCCTGAAGAAGGCCTCGACCCAGACCGTGCTGACCATGTACGCGCCGTCCGGCGAGAAGCTGGGGAGCTCCTCCTTCGACGGCGACACCCACATGTCCACCCCGGTCAGGCACGGCTACCTCGTGGACACCAGCGACTTCAGCGGCGCCAAGTTCATCCCGATCGGTGACGGACAGACCCTCACCGCCCGAGCCTCACACATCGACCTCCAGGGGACGGTCGGTTCCGGTCTCGGCTACTTCTCGCAGAAGGAAACCTCCTTCCAGCCGTACGCCGAGTGGCTCACCGCCACGGACATCCGCACCGGCAAGAAGGCGTGGAACACCAAAGACCTCACACCCCCGGCCGTCATCGCCAAGCTGATCACCTCGTCCACGGCGACCACTGCCCGGCTGATGCCGTATCAGGGCGACAAGGCCCTCCTCGAATGGTCCTCCTACGGCAATTCCGAAGCCGTCATGACGCTGATCGACGTAAAGAGCGGTCACCGGCTCGCCGAGGGGCCGGGCATCGACACCAACGGCACCATCGATGACGACGGCCTCGCCATCTCCCCGGACGGCAAGACCACCGTGGTGCAGTACGGCAAGGGCGCGGTCGCCTGGAACCCGGAGACCGGCAAGGAGCTGTGGCGCCAGGCGGCGGACGAAGTGAACATCACGCCCCGCGCCCTCCCGGGCAACGGTGTCCTTTACGCGTATCTGAACGGCACCGGCGCCGCACTCGACGCCCGCGACAAGAAGCTGCTGGCCTCCGGGATCGAGGAGCTGCCACAGTTCACGACGAACGGCTACGCCGCTGTCCGCAGCGCCGGAGGGCTCTTCATCTTCGCTACCCAGCCCGTCTGACGGACGGGCGCACACCGGCTACCCGCCCCCGCCCAGGGCCCGGCGGGTCCCGGCGGGTCCTGGCCGGCCAGCGGCTCCCGGTGGGGGCGGTGTCGGGAGGAATGGGCCAGAGTCGGGCAGCCGGATCGACTGGCTGATCCCGCCCCGTCTGACCCGCGTCCCGACACCCCCGTGACCCGCCGCCCGACACTCCCGGTGGCACGCACGCTCGCGTTCGAGAGCGGCGAGCCAGTTCTTGTGCCGATGTCCGAAGCGGAAATTGTCTGCCGCGACAGGGCCTATGCCGAGGCAGCCAGAGCGGACGCGGCCCATACCTTGTGCCAGACCTGCACGCGCGCCTGGCGCGTCCTTACCACGGTGCCGCACCCTGACGGTGAGCCGGACTTCCGCCCCGCTGGGGGCGCGGGGGTGGGAGCGCCCCCGCGCACCGGCCGATTCCCGGGCACCTGCTGGGCTACTGCGGCACGCCGCTCGATGACCGGCCGTCCACCGCGCGGCACCTGTGTGCCACCTGCAACACAACACACTCGACGGCGCTCTACGCAGCCCGCCCGGCCTCCCCGAGGGCGGTGCGCATCGCTCCGCCCAGGGGTCGCGTACGGGATCGCTACCGCAGGTCCGTGCTCTGCCCTGGATGAGGTCCGCCTGCGCCGCGAGCGCCTGGTCCACCGTGGAGCGCCTCAGGCCTGGAGGACCGAGAGCGAGTCGTGAGCTGTAAGCGTCAGAGCATGCGTTGCCTCATCCCGGAGAGCCTCTGTTGTGCCTGCTCGCAGCGAGACAGTCGTGACGAAAAGCCGAGGTCCCGCCCTCTCACGGTGCTGTCGGGGCCTCGCAGTGCTTCCTGACGAGTTCGTAGGAACGGACGCGGGCGTCGAGATCGTAAACAGGCGTGGTCAGCATGAGTTCGTCCGCTCCGGTCTCGGCAGCCAGTTGCGCGAGCCGGCGCACGACGGTCTCGGGCGTCCCGCATGCCTGCTGTGCACGGAATCCGGCGAGCGCCTGCCGTTCCTCCGGCGTGAAGGGATGGGCCGCGGCGTCCGCAGGGGTGGGGAAGGGAATGTCGCTCAGCCCCTTGAGCAGCCCGGCCTTCACAACGTCCATGGGCCCGGCTCGCCATGCCGCTTCCTGCTCCGTCTCAGCGCATATGACCTCCACGCACACCAGGACCCGGGGCTGCTCACACCAACGGGACGGCACGAACTCGGCCCGGTAGCGCTCCAGCACCTCGAGGGTGTTGTCGGGCCGGATGTGGTGGGCGACGGCGATCGGCAGGCCGAGTCGCGCGGCGAGGGCGGCACCTGTGGTACTGGAGCACAGCAGCCAGGGCTCCGGCAGGAAACCGAGTGGCACTTCGTCGACCAGGAGGGACAGGATCGCGGCTACGTCGTCGTGGTACTGCTCGTCCGTCGCCGGCCCGGCGCCGCGGCGCAGTGCGCGCGCGGTGGCCTCGTCGAAGGTGCCGGGGCCGCGGCCGATACCCAGGTCAATGCGGTCCTCGTGCAACGCGGCCAGTGTTCCGAACTGCTCGGCGAGCGTGATGGGCGCATGGTTGGGCGCCAGTACTCCGCCCGAGCCGAGCCGGATCGATGAGGTCGAGGCCGCCGCGTGAGCGATCAGGACCACGGGCGGGAAAGCACCGATCGCGGGCGAATGGTGGTGCTCGGCGTACCAGATCCTTTGGTACCCCAGGAGTTCGAGCTTACGAGCGAAGACGGCGGTGTCCCGCAGGGTCTCCACGCCACGGGTCCCTGACTCGACCACCGCGACTTCCAGCGCTGATATCGGCACATCGATCATGCCGCCAGCATAGGGAAATAATCGGCTGCTGTGGTTTCCGGTTGAGGTTGACGGTGATCTCGCTGGTGGGTGTATGCCGGTGTGATGGGGTACCCCGCTGGGGCGGTCTGACCCGTCGGGCGTACCTGCCACGTCGCCCACACCCAGCAACCCCCGGTGCCGGACACTCGCGTGCAGGAACCGGTGCCCGTCGCGTACCTGCTGGTCCACTGGGGGCGACCGCGAAAACCCTTGCGGCGGAGTTCGCCCGCTACCTGGCGTCCCTGACACCAGCCGCATGACGCGGGCTCAGATCACCGATGCCGTCTGCCACGATCACATTCTGGCCCACCTGCGCGCCGTCGGCCTCGGTGCTCTCGCGGACCTCGGCTTCCGCAGCTTGGACAACGACGTACGCGACCCCGTGATCTTCACGCACTTCCATGCCAGCCGCACCCACAAGCTGACCGCTGGTCAGAAGAACGCCCACCGAGTCCTCGCCATCGGACGCGCGTCAGTCGAGCACGGCTTCGCCCACCTCAAGAACGGGCGGATCCTCGCCAAGCTCCGCACTGACCCGCCCGCGCCGCCCGCGCCACCCAGCTCCTGCGCGCCCTGCCTGTCCTGACGAACCTCGAAGTCAACCGCTGACGGAGGTGAGGCCGCACCGTCTGAGCGTTCAAAGTTACTCAGCGCGGGTGAGCGAACGAAGATCAGCGTCCAGCATGCGGATCAACTCACCAACCCGTCCGCCGCCACTCGGCGCCGCCGGGAAGCGTTTAAGCACGTCAACGACGATCGGCGTCGCACGATGCAGCGTCTGCTGAAGGTGTCCGGCACCAACACTCCGATCGTCGCCGGCAACGAGTTCGGCCGCTCTGGCCGCGTGAGCGCCAGCTCCCAGAATGTGCTTGACCTGGGTCGCCTTGGCCAGCGGATGCAGATAGGCGGCGCCTGCCGCAGACATCGCAGCCCGAGCCGCCTCGCGCGCAGCCCCGGTGTCTGCGCTCTTGGCTGCCCTGAGCGCCGCCCACGCTCTGTCGCGCAGAACCTTCCCTCGCTCACCACCTCGAGCGAACTCCCACGCGGCGCCGATAGCGTCTCGAGGCCGCAAGTCGTCCGGCTGATCGCCCTCGAACACGTCGAGCACCGCTTCGGCGCACGCTGCAGCGAACGCGGTGACCTCACGAAGATCTTGCTTACTCAGAGCGATCCCGCTCACTTCCCCTGTCATGACTCCATCCTCGACCATTGCGCTGGACGGCCAGGCGGCTGGGGCGGCGGCTCCGGGTTGGCTCTATCCCACCGACTCCCCTCCAGACCGGATCGTGGAAGGCCACCCGGGCACAGCGGGCAGGAACCGCTGAGCCGACGTACACCGGTCCCAACTCGCCGCATGAGCCAGCCTGGTGGAGTACGCCTTACCAAAACCGGTTTGGATCAGATCCGGCTAGACCACCAAGCCGAAACCCACCACACCACCGAAAGCCGCTCACCTCGACCACTCTGACCAGGTCCCACCTGCAACACCCCAGCCCCAGCCCATTCCCACATCGCAACACATGCCCCGGCTGAATACCAACGGCCCGTACCGCGCCGAGGGGGGCGCCCCGCCGACCGACGGCACTGAGGTCGGCGGGGCCTGAGCCCTGTAGATCATCTCTAGTGGCGCCGTGCGCAGGTCGTGGGCGGCGAGCGCGCTCACGAGACGTCGTGTGCGGGCGGCCTCGGCAACGATCAGGTTTTAGGTACCTGTGAGGCGCCGGTGCTTGGGCCGTGGAGCCTGGAGGTTCCGGTCATCTCTCAGGCAGCATCCTTCACCTGGACCGGGCCGGGCACCCCACGTCATGGATTGACGTAGTAGTACGTATACAGCCCACCGGACTTGTACTTCTGCCCCGCCTTGCAGGCTACGTAGGAGCCTCGCCTGTCACCCATCCAGTGATGCGGCCCGAAGTAGCGATGGCCGCCCGAGCAGTTCACATAGGCCCAGTACTGCCAGTTGGGCCCATTTCCGTCGCACCAACCACCGGCCCAGTTAGTGCCCGCCTTGTGATAGGGGTAGCACTTCCCCTTCCAACTCCCTTTCGCCGCAGATGTCGTGTGCACCGCAGCACTTTGCGCGGTCCCTAAGGCATCACCGGCACCTTGGTCCGCAGGCTGTACGGTCGTACGGACGGGTGCGGTTCCCGGTGTCGCCATCGCGGGGCTCGCCGTCATCACACCCCCGCCCAACAGCATCAGACCACTGAGGACCGTGGCAGCCTTGAAAATCCTTGTTCCCATGCTCAATCTCCCTTTCCCTCATCATCGGGCCTGTCCCGACACAGCAACGGGCAACTTGCAGCGCCCGGCCCTGGGAGAACCGGCCCGCACCGCGCCGGTTCGGTGGATAAAGGCTAGGGAACGCGTCAGAGCTGCGGCATCCCGCAAGGGATTGAACAACCAGCTCCACCACCGGGAGTACTCACACTGCCCCCTACCACTCTCGTTGCAGGCAGGGTGCTCATCGTTGCGCCTTCCTACCACTCTCGTTGCAAACGGGGTGCTCATCGTTGTGCTCGTGGTGCCCAACCGGCGGCCACGTACGCGCACAGGGCAGGTTGTATCCAGGAAGCTGCAAGGGTCCTCGATGCCACAGCCGGCCACCAGCCAAAGCCCTGGCCAACATCGCCCGCCGCAAAGCCGACTGCTCATCGACACGGCCGGCGCCATGCCCCCAGCACGACTTGAGCCCTCGACGACATCGACCCTCGCTGGTGCCCCGCAGGGGACACCGCCTGGCAACGTTCCTTAACTGTCGTACAGCGTGATCCGGTGAGGGTCGGTGCAGCTCAGCAGTTGCGCGAAGGACGCTGCCGCGTGCAACAGGTGTGGCGCTATCCCCCGTTCAGGCAAGGGCACCGTGCGTTTTGTTCGGTTCCATGCCGTACAGCCATCGCCGTGCCGCGTCGCCCTGACGTACGGCCCCGGCAGCAGGACCCCGAACGTTGTGCACGCACGCGTCAGCCACGGACGGGAGGCACAGCAGCAGCATCAAGAACCGCGTCGGGAATACTCACGTCTCCGTTGGTGAACGTCATGTCCCAGCAGACGATGGGGGCTCAGCGACCATGCGCGAAACGACAATGTGCTTTCCAGGAACTGGGTGAGGCGCCGGTGACGACGAGCGGTGGGCTTCGACCGGGCCAGTCGATGATGTGGATGGTCAGTTCGTTCTTCCAAGTGGACGGCGAACCCGTCGGAGCGTTCGCTTCGCAGGCCGGCCCTGGTCGTCAGCATGTGTTGGGCAGCACGGACCGAGTCGGCGACGACCCGCGTCTGCTCGTCGACTTCAATGAGGGGCACCCCCTGCTGTCGGCACATGGGCAGCCGGTGGGAGAGCGTCATGGGAACACCGTGCTGCTGTGGGAAGCGGAGTACCACATCCGCCGTGCTCGATTCCGCAGGAAGCTGCACTTCTCCGTAACATCCGCAGAACGAACCGTCCTTGACGTCAGGGAGACGTCCCGGCCCGACCGCACTGTCCACACATACGTCACCCGCAGCGATCCCGCGCTCGACCCGGTCGCCGTGCTCGGCCTCATCCTGCTGGAGGCACGGCCCGACAAAATGTCGGTCCTCAACGAGCTGCTCGAGAGGGGACAGACGTAGCGGCTTGTGCGGAGTCGGCGTCCAGGCAGGGGAACTGGCGCGAGCCCGCGCGGCGCAGGGTGGCGGTCGTCGCGCAGTGCAGCCTCGACACCCGATCGCGCATCTCTTCGTCTCGCCGGCTGGTCGAGCACGGTTTCGACCCGTTCGCGCCGGGTTGCGAGGTCGACGTGCTGAGATCCCCGCATGTGAGGCTGCGCGGGCCCGGTACTGTTACGAGTGCGTTCTGACGCATCGAGAAGGCCCTCCCCTGGGTGATCGCCTGCCCATACTCTCTCGGTGGGCTGGGCTCCGCCGAGTATTGGCGACCGTCGCTCCCAACGCCCCCAACGCCGCCTATCGCCACTTCGCCGGCTGCGGCGCGCTCACGCACGCCGTCTCCCAGACCGCCTTGACCCAAGTCGCATGCACCATGAAAGGCGAGAGGCCGCCGTGGAAGACGGCCGCGACCGCAAGGCAGCCACCCGGGCCCGCTTCCGCGTGGTCGGCACCAGCTGCCTGCGCTTCGCCCAGGAGGAACCCGGCCTGTTCAACGTCGCCTTCCATGTTCCCGGGGACACGACCCACGCCTCAGACGCCGACGCCGACGCCGCGGAACTGGGGGCAAGTCCCCCTTCGACCTCCTGGCACCGCCCTCGACGGACTCTTGGAAACCGGCCAGCTGCCCGAAGACCGGCGCCCCGGCGCCCCGGCGCTGAGTTCCTCGCCTGGTCCAGCGTCCACGGTCTCGCCGTCCTCCTCATCCACAGCCCCGTGCGCGGCCCGCACCCCGATCAGGCCCGCAACGCAGGACAGGACCTCATCGGCATGATCGAACGCGGCATCTAGGGCGTGTTGTGAAAGTGCTGGCCACAGCGCCTCGTTGAGGACTGTGACCAGCACGGTCGCCTTCTGGGGTGGCAAGTGGCTGGTCAGTGCACGAGCAGGTCGATCACGCCCGTCAGGTCCTCCTCGCCGCTGCCCTCGGCCAGGCGACGGCGCATCAGCTCGAAGTACGGGCTGAGCAGTTCCGGACTCACACCCTGCTGCTCGGCGGTGCTCAGGAAGGTCGGCGTGCCGGCCACCTGCATCGCGAGGTTGGAGACGACGCCCTTGGTGTAGTCGCCGCTGCGCAGCTGGTCGGCGGTCTGGTGGACCGCCGGGGCCATCGCGACGAGCCAGTCGGCGAGCAGCGGGGCGAGCGCCGCGGGATCGATGTCCTCTCTGCGGATCAGGGCGAAGGCGTGCGCGGCACCGGCGAACATCCCGTACATGGCGCTGAGCAGGGCCACGTCGTGCAGGACCGCGAAGCCCGCGTCCTCGCCGACGTAGGTGGTACCGGCCGGGACGGCCAGGGTCTCCTGGTGCCGCTCGAACAGCTCTCGCGAGCCGCTGTAGAAGACGTAGCCGCCGGCCTCCGGGACGCCGATCATCGGCGGGACGGCCATGATTCCGCCGTCCAGGTAGCGGGCGCCGCGCTCGCGGGCCCACTCGGCGCGGGCGCGGGCCTGGGCAGGGGTGCTGGTGGTCAGGTTGACCAGGTCCCGGCCGGCCAGGTCGGTGCCGGCCAGCACCTGCTCCACCGAGGCGTCGTCCAACAGACAGACGATGACCAGGGGGTTCGCCGCGACCGCCTCAGCGGCGCTGTCCGCGACCCGTGCCCCCTCGGCGGCGAGGGCCGCGGCGCGGGCCGGTGCGCGGTTCCAAACGGTGAGCGGGTGGCCGGCGGAAAGCCAGGTACGGGCCAGCGCGGTGCCCATCGCGCCGAGGCCCAGCAGCGTGACGGAAGTCTTCTCAACAGTGTTGTGTGCCATGCCGATCAGGCTGGTCGCAGGCCTGGAAGTGATCAAGTACGCACTTCGGAGTGGGTGGTTACCCTGGGGTGAGCGAGCACGTCAGAAGGGTAGGGCATGACGACGCTGAACCGGCCGAGCGCACCAGAGGGACACGTCTGCGGGATCGACACCGCGATGGAGGTGATCGGCGGCAAGTGGAAGGTGCTGATCCTCTGGGCGCTCCACGAGCACCCGTGCCGCCGCTTCGGCGAGCTGCGCCGGCTGCTTCCCGGCATCACCGAGAAGGTGCTGGCCTCTCACCTACGGGAGCTGGAAGCGGACGGCGTCGTGCGCCGCGTCTCTTACGACGAGGTGCCACCCCGCGTCGAGTACTCGTTGACCGAGGACGGCATGCGCCTCAACGACGCACTCCAGCCGCTGGCAGCCTGGGGACGCGAGCGGCCGGCCAATCGAGGGCTGGAAGAGAAGGCGGGCCAGGGTCTGCTGTGAACGGGCTGGTCACAGCCACTTGTTGATGGCCGCGACCAGCACGGTCGCCTCGTAGCGGACCGCGAGTTCGCCGTATCGCTTGGCCACCTCGCGGTGGCGTCAGCCGTTGGTGCTGCACTCCACGGCATGGCGCTCTTTGTAGTCGTCCTTGCTTCTTAGTCGTTCTTGTGCGGCGAGGCGGGGGCCAGCCCCCGTTGCAATACGGGCGTCAGCTGGATGGGTGCCTGGTGCGCGGCCCAGCACGCTGAGGGCAGGAATGGCAGAGGCAACAGAAGGCAGGAGCAATCGGTGAAGGCACGTGCAGGGGCTGCGGCCCTGTGGGCGGGTATTTGCGCGGCGACGCTCTCAGGGATCGTCCCGGTGACTGCGGCGGAGCGAGCGCCGGCCTCGCCGCCCGCCGGCCTTGAGGAAGCTCTTGAGCAGACGGTCACCGACGGATTCCCAGGCGTCGTTGCGTATGTCAGGCATGGAGAGCGCGAATCACGGACAGCGGCCGGGCTCGCGGATACGGCGAGCGGCGAACGAGCCCGGCCGTACCAGCGGTTCCGGATTGCCAGTAACACCAAGTCATTTGTGTCGACGGTGCTTCTGCAGCTGGAGGGCGAAGGACGGCTCTCAGTTGGCGACAGCGTGGAGAAATGGCTGCCCGGCGTCGTTCAGGGAAACGGCAATGCCGGTGCGTCCATCACCATCCGGCAACTGCTCAACCACACCTCGGGCATCTACGACCCCACCACCGAGCCGGAGTTCTTCGCCCCCTACCTGGAACGACACGAATGGGACCACGTATACCGGCCGCGGGAGGTGATCGCCCGCGCCGTCCGGCACAAGCCTCTGTTCGTGCCTGGCACGAGCTGGTCATACTCCAATACCAACTACCTACTCGCCGGTCTCGTGATCGAGGCAGCCACACATCACAGCGCGTCTTTTGAGATCCATCGGCGGATTCTCGCACCGCTCGGCCTGAAGGACACGTCGTTCCCTCTGACCGACCCGGCTATTCACGGCCCTCATCTGCACGGGTACGACGTCACGGGACGTGACGTGACGCGATTCAGCCCGTCGTACGACTGGACTGCCGGCGCCATGATCTCCACGGTCAGCGACTTGGCCCGCTTCCACCGGGCCCTGTTCGCCGGCAAGCTGCTGCACCCCGCCCAGCAGCGCGAACTCCTGACCACGGTGCAGTTCCCCGACGCACCGGCGTACGGACTCGGTGTGCAGCGCATGGACGTGGCCTGCGGCTCGGATCCGGGCACCAGGCTGATCAATGTCTGGGAGACGGACGGTGGCGGCCCCGGCTTCACCAGCGTGTCCCTCGCCACCGCCGACGGCGAGCGGCAGCTGGTCCTCGCAGTCAACGTCTATGACCTCGGCGCGGACTTGAAAGGTGAACCGCCCGTCCCGCGAAGCAAAGGACTGATGAAGGCGCGGATGACGGCTCTTTGCGACTGAGGTGACGTCAGGTCATCGCACGTGACGTCGCGCGGTGCGCGGACCAGGACGCGCAGACGGCAGGGTGCCGGGCGCCGCAGCAATTTGGGAGCACAGGGGCCCCAGGGTCGTGCGTTCCTGGCCGGACGGCAGCGGGTGTTCGCCTCGGGCCCGTCCGGCTTGGGCGAGGCAGTGCTGCATTGCCTGTCCCGGGCAACCCGGACCGGATGGCCGTGGCCCAGGTCTCAGAGGTGCAGCGCGAGCCGGGCGGGAAGCGCATCACCGTCCGCCGTGCCCTTGTCGACGACCCCAGTGGCGCCGTCTCCGACCCCAGTGGCGCCGTCTCCGGCCGTCCGCCCCAGTAGGACGACCAGCGGCCTTCGCATGGCGTGTCGCCGGTCGGATAGCGCGGCGCTCTGGAGTAGAACAGCGGTTTGCTTATGCGGCTGGTGACGTACCCGAGCGGCTTGGCGCGTCGGCGACTCACCCGGGCCGGCTGTTCCGGTCCCCCTCCTCTCCGACCGCTCGCGCACAGGCGTCCGCCACCCGGCCCAGCTGCCCTTCCGTGGCCGGCCTGCTCCGTTCGCACCAACCGCGATGGCGGCCGGCCGCCTCCTCGGCAACGGTGGATACGCGCCCGGCCGCTTCGCCCGGGCTTCATCCACTTGGGCCAAGGGAGCCGGTCATGTCGACACGCAACACGATGCTGCGCAGCCTGCACGATGTCGGATTGGCCGCCTGGTTCGGCGGCTCCCTCATGGGCGCGGTCGGCCTGAATGGTGCCGCCCGCGACGAGGGAGGCACCTGGGCCACCACAGCGAGGATCGCCAGCTCCGGCTGGGCTAAATGGACCCCCGTCAACGCCGCGGCGATCGCCACGCACCTGTTCGGCTCCGGCGGTCTGCTCGCCGCCAACGCCCCGCGGGTGGTCACCCAGCAGGGGGTTGCCGCCTCCACCCTCGCCAAGACCGCCCTGACCGGCGCCGCCCTCGCGGCCACCGCCTACAGCCGCGTGCTGGGCAAGAAGATTGAGCTCGCGGCCTCGTCCAACCCGCAGGACGCCGACAAGGCCGCCAAGCACCCCATCGACACCGACAAAGCCCAGCGGCACTTGGCCTGCATGCAGTGGACTGTCCCTGCCCTGACCGGCGGCCTCCTCATCCTCAACGCCCTGCACGGCGAACAGCAGCGCCCTGCCGAACAGGCCCACGGCATGTGGCAACGCGCTCGCTCCCTCGCACCCCACATGAACATGCCCTCCGCACCCGACTGGCATCTGGCTCATTGACGCGCCGCCCGGCACCAGAATGTCGTCTGTGGCACTGCGGCAGGGTCCCTCCGTCCCGTGCTCGCCGCCCGCACGACCACGATGATTCCGCCGTCGGGAGGGTTCCACGTCACGCTCACACTGCCAATGGAGCGCGTCCCCGCCGCACGCCGCGGTGATGCTCCTTGCACCACTACCACCGAGCACACGCTTGGGTGAGGACAGCGATGCCGCCGACCTCAGGGGCGGCGGCCAGGCGCGCGGGGCTCCAGTGCTCTGCTTGCACGCACTTGTGCACGGTAAGCGCCGGGGGAACATCCGCGATCGCGTGCGAAGGCACGGGTGAATGACGGCACGGATCGGTAGCCCACCTGCGCCGAGATGTCCTCCACGGTCTCTGCGGTGTCGCGGAGGCGGATCGCCGCGAGATCCATCCGCCATTGAGCGAGGTATTTCGCGGGGCTTCGAGCCATGCTCGACTGGAACCGCCGTGACAGCGTCGCTCGCGACACCGAGGCCGCGGCGGCCATCGGCCACGGCTGGGACCTGGCCCGCGCCACCGGCCAGCCATGGGACCCGGACCCGCAAACCTGCCAGCATGCCCTCACCGTGCTCGAAGGCGTGATCCAGCCGGAATACCGTGGCCCCGGCATGCCCTTCGGCCCCGAAGTCGCCATCGAAGCAAGCGCACCACCTCTGGACCGGCTGCTCGCTTTCACCGGCCGCGACCCCAAGTGGGCGTGAGCCCGTTGGAAGGACCGCGGCGGCGCTCGGGGCCTGGATCATCGTCGAGGACGAGGCCGAGTTCGCGATGGCGCCGCCGCGTACCCGCACCCGGGACCGGCGCGGGCAGACTCCCGTGATGAGAGTGCGGGTCCGCGACGGTGCCGGAGGCGTGCTGGGAGAACCGCTCGGGCCGGAGGTGGTCGGCGTGGGTGGTGTGTCCGTTTTCGGGATACCTCAGGCTGAAGCTGCTCTTCCCAGGCGGCTGTACACGTCTTGGCGCCCTTCTACCGTGACATTGCCGGGGGGCTGTTGAGGTTGTCCCGGTACGGGGCCAGAAAAGCGGTGAGGGCGGCCAGCATCGCTTCCGGTGCCTCTTCCGGCGGGTAGTGGCCGCATTCGGGAATGATGAGGCTTTGCACGTCGTCGGCCGCGAGCCTCATGGTGGCGCCGACCATTTCGCCCAAGTTGTCCGCTCCTGCGATCGTCAGGACGGGAAGGGCGAGCGGCCGTGACTTGCGCCGCTGGTTCTGCGCGATGGTCGTGTCGAGCGCGCGGTAGAACTCGAAACTGGCACGCCGGGCGACCGGGTCAGCCGCGAGGATGTCGACGTAGTGCTGCACGGCATAGTCGGGCAACTTCTTTGTGGCTTTGGTCGCGAACTGGTGGCCGAAGTAGAGGTGTTCGCGCCCCTTGACCAGTTGTTCATTGATCTCGCCGAGCCGGTTGAAGCCGAAGTGCCAGAGCCGGTCGTTGGACTCCGCGCTGCCGAAAAGAGGTGGCGACGGGGACAGCCCTGGGATCGCGGCTTCGGCGACGGCCAGACGATCGAGCCGGTCGGGGTGGTCCGCGGCCAGGGCATAGCCGGTCCACATTCCGATGTCGTGGCCGACCATGGCGAATCGTCGGTGTCCCAGCGCGGTCATCAGCGCGGCGAGGTCGTCGGCGAGGGTGCCGGTGTCGTACCCGTCGCCGGGCTTGTCGGACAGTCCGACGCCGCGTGGGTCGACCGCGACGACCTGGAAGTCTCTGGCCAGCGCGGGCATGAGAAGGCGCCACGCGTACCAGGTCTGGGGCCAGCCGGCCACCAGCAGCAGGGCGGGTCCTTCACCGCCGATGACCGCGTGCAGGTGCAGTTCGCCGGTGTCGATGCGGTGGCTCGTGAACGTATCGGTGAATCCGGCCGGAAGCTTCGGTGCCTGCGACACCGAGCCAGGGCCGTCGAGTGGGGGCAGGCCGATTGTGGACCAGCTCATGATTGTTCCTTTGCGGGTGCGACAAGTGCGGCGTTGCGGGTCGCCTTCGGGCGGTGGCGAGCGTCGTGGCGGCCACGGCGACGGACAGCAGCAGCGGGGATGCGACGTCCTGGCCGAGGATCTGCGATCACGGCGGCACCTTCCGACTTCGGGTACGAGCACCCTCACGCTAGCCATCTTGGAACGATCGGTAAAGGAATCTTGGATCGGTTGGTACAGCATGTGTGTAGGATCACGGGGGGACGTAGGAGGAACATGTCAGGCCGCAAGCAGTTCGACGTTGACACGGCTCTGGACCAAGCGATGCGCGTGTTCTGGGAACGCGGGTACACAGACGCCTCGCTGGACGTCCTGGGGTCCGCCACCGGTCTGGGCCGCGGCTCTCTCTACGGCACCTTCGGCGGCAAGGACGCGCTGTTCCGCCAGTGCCTCGACCGCTACGCCTCGACGTACGGCACTCGATACGAGCAGGCCCTCGCCACCCATGCCGGCGACCCGGTACGCGCCATCGAGGCATTCTTCGACGTCGTCCTCGCGCGCATCGCCGATCCGTCTGTCCCTGCGGGGTGCCTCATCGCCCAGTCCGCCGCGCAGGCGCCGGTACTCAAGGGGGACAACAGCGCTCGCGTGCGAACCCTGCTCGACACCCAGCGCCGGCGAGTACGCACAGCTCTGACGGGCCCCTCGGCCGCCTCCGAGGAACTGGCTGACGAGCTGGCCATGTTCGTCGTCGCAGTCAATCAGTCGCTGGCCGTCCTCAGCCGCGCCGGCGCCTCGGACACGGAGCTACGGGCCGTGGCGCGGCTCGCCTGTCAGACGGTGGCAGACACCCTTCGCGCAACACCGGAGCATGCCGCCTGTGACTGACGAGGCCGGCCCGCAAAGTGCTCCGCCAAGGTGATCCGGCACCGCGATCGCCGGGCATGGAATGGCGTGCCCCAGCCGGAATACCGTGGCCCCGCCGCAGCCGTGCACCTGGCCGTTCCCCGCACGCGGAGAACGGCCAGGGGCGCCGCCTCGTCAGCGGGCTCGCGGCCGGCTGGGCGGTGTCACCCCGGCCGGGCTCCGCGCCGGGCCGGGACGCTGTGGGCCGGAGTCAACCCCGTGAGACTGCGGGTTCGGGCGCCGCAGCGGGTTCGGGTGCGCTTTCGCTGAGGCCGAACCGGCTGTGGAACCTGCGCAGGAAGCCGGGTGCGTACCAGGCCGAGTCGCCGAGCAGGCGCATCGCGGCCGGGACGAGGACACCGCGGATGGCGACGGCGTCGATGAGGATGGCCAGCCCGCTGCCCAGGCCGAACATCTGCATGAAGCTGAGCTTGGCCGTACCGAAGGCGAAGAAGCTCACCGCGAGCAGGCAGGCGGCGGCGGTGACGATGCGTCCGGTGTGCCCGAGGCCGTTGGTGACGGCGGACTCGGTGTCCTCGCCCTGGTCGTGGAGTTCCTTGATCCGGCTGGTGACGAACACCTCGTAGTCCATCGACAGACCGAAGACGATGCAGAACATCAACACGGTCATCGACATCTCCATGGGCTGCGCCGTGAATCCGAGCAGGGAGGACCACCCCGAGCGGTTCAAGCTCCTGTTCGGGACACCGCTGCGGGGCTACGCGGCCCCGGCCGACGGCGCCTCCACCTTTGCCGCCCGCCGGATGAGCACGATCTTCCAGAACGAACTCTTCGGCGGCTTCAGCCCGGAGCAACTCGCGGCGGCCGACATCCCCTCGCTGTCGCCCCAGTTGCGGGCACACCTGGACCAACTGCCCCTGACGGGCCGGGGGTCCTCCCGCCGCCCGCGATCAGCCTGCTCATGGAGGCGTGGGGACGCATGTTTCAGGCCGCCGTCGACGTACAGGCTCGAACCGGTGATGAAGCTATTTGACTCAGGCACTGGAGCAGCCGACCGCCTTCGGTGTCGCCACCGCCATCCTGGCCGGCACCGTGCGGACCACCACCCGCGCGGCCTACCCCCACGGCTGCCTGGGCGTCCAGGGGGCCCTGACCACCAGCGACTCCGGCCAGGACGTCCGCGCGCTCCTCGTCGACTGGCGCACTGCCGGATACACCCGCATCCGCGAGCGGTTCCAGCGCGCCGTCGATGACGGCGATCTGCCCCCGCAGACCGATCCCGGCCTCCTGGCCCGCTACCTCACCACCCTCGCCTACGGCATCGCTGTCCAAGCCGCGAGCGGTGTCGCGCGCGACGACTTGCAGGAACTGGCCGACGCCGCCTTGCGCCACTGGCCCCTGTCCTGACACCGGCGAGCTTGGGGGGGCCGTGCCGTGCGGGTCGGGCGGGTGATCATCTTTCGACTCGCGGGGAACGCGTGTTGGCGCGCGGGACGGGATCAGCGGGTGCGTTCATAGTGGCGGCGCGCTTTTTCGCGGTTGCCGCAGACAGCCATTGAGCACCAGCGCGCACGATTGGCGCGGCTGCGGTCGAGCAGGAACAGCTGACACTCGGCGTTGGCGCAGGGGCGGAGCCGGCCGGGCAATCGCTGCTCGGTGGCGGCCCAGGCGAGGACCACCTCGACGGCCAGCCGGGCGTGCGGGGGCGTCTTGACCGTCCACTGAAGACCATCCGAAGTGATCTCCGGAATCTGGTGGACCCCATCGAGCAGCGGGCTCAGCACGGCGGGTGAGCTTTCTCCGCGCACCACGTCCCGTAGGGCGTCCCGTGCCTCGCGCAGCAGCGCGAGTTCCGCGAGGCTGCCGTCGCCGCCGTGCTCCCGTGCCCAGCGCCTGCCGCCGGCCCGGTCGCCGAGCGCGTCCTGTTCCTCGCCGTTGACCAGTGGCCTGCTGTTGAGCAGGTCCAGCAGCACGTCCATCGGTCACCACTTCCCTCTAACCAGATTGAATCCTTTGACAGGTTATCCCATCCCGTGCTTGCATGACGGCGAACTAACCGGATCAAGCACTCGAAGGGGTTACGATGAGTTCAGTGCATCACCGGACCGCCACCGTCGACGGCCACGAGATCTTCTACCGCGAAGCGGGCCCCGCCGACGCCCCCGCGGTCGTCCTGCTGCACGGTTACCCGACGAGCTCGTTCATGTTCCGCGAACTCATCCCGTTGCTGGCAGACGACTACCACGTCATCGCCCCGGACCACGTCGGCTTCGGCCACTCCGCCGCCCCCTCCGTAGGGGAGTTCACCTACACCTTCGACGCCCTCGCCGAAATCACCTCCGGACTCCTCGACCAGCTGGGCCTGGACCGCTACGCCCTCTACGTCCAGGACTACGGCGCTCCCATCGGATGGCGCCTCGCGCTCAGGCACCCAGAACGGATCTCCGCCCTCGTCACCCAGAATGGCAACGGCTACGAGGACGGTTTCGTCGAGTCGTTCTGGACCGACGTCTGGGCCTACGGGGCAAACCCCGGCCCCGATACCGAACCCGCCGTCCGCGCCGCGCTGGGCATCGACGCCATCCGCTGGCAGTACCTGCACGGCGTGCCCGACCCGAGCGTGGTCAGCCCGGACACCTGGGAGCACGACTTCGCCCTCGTCTCTCGCGAGGGCAACGACGAGGTCCAGCTGGCGCTGTTCCGCGACTACCGGAACAACCGCCCGCTCTACCCGCTGCTGCACGAGTTCCTGCGCACCAGCGAGGTCCCGGTGCTCGCCGTGTGGGGCCGCAACGACGAAATCTTCGGCCCGGCCGGCGCACAGGCTTTCGCCCGAGATGCCAAGGACGCCGAAGTGCACCTGATCAACGGCGGTCACTTCCTGCTGGAGAGTCACCTGGACGTCGTCACGGGATACCTGCGCGGCTTCCTCGGACGGGTGCTTGGCTAACGGGTCGGATGGGGGCCTCGCCCGGGTCGGACCCCACCTCGTCAGCGCCGCCGCCCTCTGCCTCCTCGACGCCCACCCAGCCCTGACCAGCACAAATGGAGAAGTACTGGTGGAGTACTAGGTCCCGCGCGCGACGGTCGTCACGACGGCGCCTGTCCCGCCCTCCGTAGACATGTGCCGGGCGGCTGCCGACGCGGCCTTCGCGTACGACGGTGTCCGCAACACGCTCCCGATCGCGTCGGCGAGGCTGTCGGCGGTCAGCGAGCGGAAGGGTATGGGCGGTGGCGCCGCGCCGATCGCGGCGAGCCGCGCGGCCCAGAAGGGCTGGTCCGCGGCGACCGGGACCGTGACCGACGGCACCCCCGCGCGCAGCGTCGCCGCCGACGTTCCTGCCCCGGCATGGTGGACGACAGCGGCGAGCCTGGGGAAGAGCAGGGAGTGGGGCACATCGCCGATGGTCAGGATGGAATCGCCCTGGGCGCTGAGTCCGGCGCTGCCGGACTGGATCAGGCCGCGCAGCCCGGCCCGTCGCACGGCGCGCACGGCGATCTCACTCAGACGCTCTCCCTGGCCGGCGCCCATGCTGCCGAAGCCGATCAGGACCGGCGGCGGTCCCGCTTCCAGGAAGGCCGCGATCTCCGGCGGCAGTTGGCGGGTGGCATCGACGTGGGGCCACCAGGAGCCTGTGACCTGGAGGCGGGGTGCCCAGTCGGTGGGACGCGGCAGCAGCGCCGTGCTGAAGCCGTGCAGGACCGGCCAGCCCGCTTGGTCCATGCGCCGGCGCATGGACGCGGCCGTCAGCGGGGGAAGTTCCAGACGCTCGCGCAGCTGCTTCACCGCGGGCTCGAAGACACGGTCGGTCATACGCAGCGCGAGCCGGCCCGCGGCCCGGTTGCCGACACGGCCCAGCGAGCGGGTCCCCGCCACCGTGGGGCCGAAATCGCCAGTCGGAGCGGTGGGTTGCAGATAGAGGCCGATGGACGGTATGCCGGTGGCCTCGGTGACGTGCCAGCCGAGCGGGGCGGTGGTGGTGGACAGCAGGAGCAGTTCCGTGTCCTTGTCCACGGCATCCGCGAACGCCGCGCCCAGGTCGGCCACGAACGTACCGGCCGCACGCATCAGCGCGCGTGTTCCCCGCACGCCGCCGTGCGCCCGGTGGTCCGCCGGCAACGGCCTGAACGCCAGGCCCGCTTCCTCGACGAGGGGCGCGAAGGACTGCGTCGCGGCAAGCGCGACCTCGTGCCCGGCCCGCCTCAGGGCCACTCCCACCCCCGTGTACGGCGAGACATCACCGCGCGACCCGGCGGTGGCGATCAGGACCTTCATGGGGTCACTCACCCTCGTATGCAGTGGACGGCGTCTGAGATGTTCCGGCTGGGGCGCGGCGGCAGGCGTTGGCGCGTACCGCCTCGCCCAGGTAGCCGGCCAGGCCCGGCCGCTGTTGTGATGGCGGGACGAGAAGGGCGAAGGCACGCGGATCGGTGACGATGTCGTCGGCGATCCGCTGATGCATCCGGAGCGGGCACGGCATGAACCAGCGGCTCAGGTGGAGCCGGTGCCCCTCGGCGATGTCCATCATCCGTTCGCCGTCCGCGGGTTCACCGTCGTCGAAGGCCGCCAGCAGTTCCTCCCGCCAGGCGGTACTCTCGGCCATCAGCTGGGCCCAGTCCTCCTTGGTGTGGGCCGCGGCCCGCGCCATCGCCTCCTGGTACCCCTGCGAGTCCTGCCACCTGAGCCGGGCGTCGGTGGCGTAGCTCAGGTCGAAGGCGATCTCGCCGAACACCTCGAAGCGTTCCTGTGGCGTCAGCGAAATCCCGGTCGCCTGGACCTCGGCGGCCCGCTGTGCCGCCTCGGCCAGCCGTTGCAGCCGGGCGATCTCCTCGGTCAACTGCCGCTGTCGGGCGCGCAAATGCTCCAGCGCGCCGGCCTGCGGGTCCGCGAGGAGCTCGGCGATGTCGTCGAGCGAGAACCCCAGCTCCCGGTAGAAAAGGATTTGTTGCAGCCGTGCCAGGTCGGCGTCGTCGTACCGTCGGTACCCGGCGCTGCTGCGCTGTCGTGGGCGGAGGAGCCCCGCCGTGTCGTAGTGGTGCAAAGTGCGTACGGTCACCCCGGCGAGCGCCGAGACCTGACCCACGGTGTACCCCATGAACCTGCCCTTCCGTTCGCCTCCAGCTTCAGGCCTGACGTAGCGGGAGGGTCAAGTCGTCGGCGCCGCCCTCGTCGAGGACGGCACCGTCCGCGGATGCCCGACCTGGCGGTCCTTGGCATGGCCGCCGGACTCGGCGTCCTCGTCGTACGGCACAGCCCGCGCAGGGCTTCCTGCAACACGGCCGCCATCGGCCGGACATGGACGCGGATCGTGATCTTCGCGTTGACAACGCGGTCTGTCGCAGACGCATGGGAGGTCCCTATCTGTCGGGGGGTTGGGGCTATCCGGCTGTCCAGGGGCGAGGAGGGGAGCGCGTCGTCCCCGCGCAAAGTTCCTCCCCGGGCCCACAGCAGCACACCGCTCCTCCTTGCCCGGTCTCACCTACATGTCACGACCGTCCTGTTCGTCTCATCGAGGTCCGGTCACCGCTGGTGGCTCGTGACCGCGTACCCTTGGCTGGGTGCCGCGCCATCCGAAGAGGCCCCGTCAACTGATTGCCGACGGGCGGGCGTATCTGTGGACGCTCCGTCACAGCCACAGCGTGGCGGAGGGCAGCCGGTCATGCCGCGAGACACTGACGCTGTACCCGCAGCCGGCCGGCACGGGCGGCCCTCTGCGCATCGTCTTCACCGAAACCCCTGGCCGGTACGTCCCAGGCGGCGCCCCTCTGGGCTCTGGAGACGTGGGGTACGTCCGGGGCGCCTCCCTGAACCTGCACGAACCCGGCGCCGTCCGAGCGCTGCTCGACGCGGCGTCGAGGGCGGGATGGCGGCCGATGGGGCGGCGGGCGGTGGAGATCGACGGTTGGTCCCTGCTGGAGGCGGCAGCCGCCGTTCGAGCCGGGGCCACCGGCACTGCGAACCCGCAACCAGGTCCGTGCGGGGCCGGCGATGATGCGTGACACCGTCACGCGTACGGAAGGGCCACCCGTGACCTGCACCCGCGCCAACGGGAACCAGTTCACCGCCGCCCCCCGATAAACACCCCGGTGCTCGGGGCACCCCTCCGGCGTCCGGCGGGTAAATGCCTTGCGACGCGGACCGGCCGGCGTCGACAGTGGGCGGATGGATGACGGGGGTCGGGTCAGGGACGCGACGAGCGAGGACGCGCCCGCGGTGTGTGCACTGCTGAACGCGGTCGACGAGATCGAGATCGGCGCGCCCGAGACCGCGCTGAAGGAGGTCGAGGAGGACCTCGCCACGGCACGCAAGGCATGGGTGGCCGTCGAGGGCGGACGCACCGTGGCGTACGCGGCGGTCCTGGACGCGGGCGCGGATGGGGCCATCGACGTCGACCACTACGTGCTGCCCGACCACCAGGACGCGGGGGTGCGCCTGCTGGACCTGGCCGAGGCCCGCTCGCGCGAACTAGCCGCGGAGGCGGGCGCCCGCGAGGCCGTACTCCACCTGCACCTCAACGCGGCCCCCACCCTCGACACCACGCTGCTCGCCGGCCGCGGCTGGCGCACGGTACGCCGCCACCACGTGCTGACCCGCCCGGTCTCCCCGGACAACGACCCGGTCCCGGAGCCGCCCCTCGGGGTGCGGCTGCGCCCGTGCGCCGACGAGACCGACCGGCGGGCCGCCCACCGTCTGCACCAGGAGACGTTCGCCCGCCACTTCGACTTCCGCCCGCAGGGGTACGAGGAGTGGCTGGGCCGGATCGCCCCGCACACCGGTATGGACTGGTCCCTGGTGTGGATCGCGGCCGTCGACGGCATCGGGGACGCGGCGGTCCTGATCACCCGCGACGACCGCGAGGGCATGGGCTGGATCCGCACCCTGGGCGTCCTGGAACAGGCCCGCAGCCGCGGGCTCGGCAGCCATCTGCTGCGCCACGCCTTCGCCGTGTACGCGCGGCGCGGTCGCGACACGGTCGGCCTGGGCGTCGACACCGAAAACGTGACAGGAGCGCTGCGATTGTACGAGGCCCATGGCATGGGTGTGCACTACGCGGTGAACACTTGGGAACTGCGGCTCGGGGTGTGAAAGCCCGCAGAGGCCCCTACACACCCAGGGCGGCGCGGAGCGTGGCGAGCACCTCCTCCTGCCTCGGAACCAGATAGAAGTGGTCTCCGGCGAACCTCTCCGCCCGGAACCCGGCCTGGGTGGCCTCCGACCACCCGGCCATCTCCGCGCCGGTCACGTAAGGGTCGGCAACCGCGTTGAGCGCCAGCACCGGTGTCACCGCGAGCGGTGTCCCCAGTGGCGCGTAGGCCTCAAGCAGGGTGAAATCTGCACGGATATAGGGCAGGACCAGATCGCGCAGCTCCGGATCCTTGAGGACCAGAGCATCGGTGCCTCCCATCTTCATCAGTTCTGCCGCGAAAGCCGTGTCGTCCAGCCCTGCCATGGATGGTCTGCTGTCGGCGCCCTGCGGCGAACGGCACGCCGAGGCGAACAGGTGAACGGGTGCCTGACCGATCTCCTCAAGATGACGAGCCGCCTCATAGGCGACCAGAGCGCCCATGCTGTGACCGAACAGGGCCGTCGGGCGCTCGTCCAGCGTGGCGATCGCTTCGCCGACTTCGCGGCCGAGCTGCTCCAGATCCTCGGGAAACGGGTCTCCGAAACGATCGCCCCGACCCGGATACTGGACACCGACCACCTCGACGCCGGATCCCATGGTCCAGGAGCGGAAGGCCGCAGCCGAGCCCCCCGCGTGCGCGAAACAGACGAGCCGCACCTGGGCACCGGGCATGGGACGGGGGCAGCGGAACCAGATCTCGGACGAGGTCCGCGGTGCGTGACGAACTCTCAACTCCCCACCCTCTCTTCCATCTCCACGTGCAGCACCCGGCCTTTCGCGAGAACAGCGGTGACGGCGAGCACCGCATTGTTCTTCTCAGAAGGGCGGGTACTGATGCGCACTCTCCCACCGCCGAACGGGCGGACATGGCCCCCCAATCCGCGACGGGCGGTGGCGAATTCCCCCAGGGATTCGTTGGCGATCCGCCGCCACAGGAATTCTTTCCCGCTTCTGCGGACCGCTCCCCCGTGACTGATCACCAGTGAGGTTTTCACAAGCAGAGGCTCCACTGGACGGTGCACCAGTCCGGATGATAGGCAGCGGGCATAAGCCCTTCGAGCCTCCATCCGGCCCCTTGCATGAGAGCGGTGGTCGCGGGCGACGCCGGGAGATGTGTATAGAGCTTCCGGCCCAGGGTTCCGAAGAGTCGGGGTATCTCGTTGAGCATGAAGCCGAACGCTTCGGGCGACATGGCGCACAGCGGCATGAGCTTCACCGGGTCGCCCTTCTTGGGGCCGGCGGCGACGGTTCCCTGGACCGCCCCGGACGAGTCGACCGCCACATAAATGATCTTGTATTTCTGATTGAGGTCCCTGGCGAACCGTCGGTCGTGGCCATCGAACAGCGCCCGGACCCAGTCCTCGTCCACGCCCTGGAAGGCGCTGGGCATCGAATCCAGGATGAGATCGCGCACCTCGGCCGCGTCACCGTCCTCGAACAAACGCATGTGCAGGTCACACGGTGACTCGGCGTCTGCCGCGACGAGCCCGCGGTAGAGAATCAGCTCGGTCATGCCGGGCTTGTACTGGCTCGGCGACTCCCCGGCGATCCTGAACCCATGGCGCGTGAAGAACGTGATGGCCGGTGTGTTCTCCGCGGCGACCGTGCAGTAGAGCTGCCGAGCGCCCTGCTCCCAGGCGAAAGCCAGAGCGGTGCGCAGGAGCACGCTCCCCAAACCGTCGCGCCGACGATGACTCGGAATCAGGATCAGCGGGCTGATCTTGACAGTCCCCTGCCGCTTCACCGCGAGGTGCAGGACGCCGAGTCGCTGCGCCTGCGGCGAGCCGTCCGACCAGAGAACGAAGGTTCGCTGCGCCACTGAGAAATGGCCGTAGTTGTCAGTTCCCGCGGCGAGATGAGCGTCGAGGACCCTGTCCGCGTGCGCCTTGTGATCTCCGTCGTAGAAGGGGTCGAGACTGGACGCGAAGAGGCTTCTCAAGAACTCCCGGTCGTCTTCGGTCGCGAGCGCTACGACGGGACCCGATGGCCATCGAGAGGCTCTATCGCTGAATTTATTGTTCGTGAGGATTGCCATCAAACATCAGCCCTTGCCTGGTCGGGTAATGTAAGGCGCGTTTGGGTGACCTTCGGGACGCGCGAGCGGCGCGTCAGACCGGTCCGGTCTCGCGAAGAGACGGCCGTAGGCCGAGACCTTCACGACACGTCCTCCGTCACCAGTTCGAAGGCGTCCAAGACCTCGGTCATCCGGTCCTCCACGATCTGCCGGGAGGGGCCGACAATCTGCACGTAACCGGCGGAGGCGTGGGAGGCCCGCTGATCGGGCAGGTAGTCGCCGCTCGCCACGTTCATCCGGCCGTGAACCACCCCGGGCATGGAGAGCAGCGTCTCCAGGGGCGTGACCTTGACGACGCGACCGGGCTTGTAGGGGAGCAACAGGTCTCCGGCACAGCGCGGAGCCGAGTACTCCAGCGATGGCACGCGGCCCAGGTAGGTGTCGAGTGTCGCAGCCATCATGTCGAAGTTCCGGGCGAGCCCATGGTTGGAGGGCAGCTCGCATCCGGCGAGCCTGGCTCCCACTTCGCTCATGTGGATGCCACCGTCGTCCGATCGGAAGAACTCCATGTGCAGGTAGCCGTGGTCGATGCGCATACCGTCGACGAGGCGCTGGACCAGTTCCTTCGCGTCCAGGCCCAGTTCATTGTCGACGCCGAGGCTGATGGAGCCGTTGATGCCGCCGTAGACGGTCTCCAGCAGCGCGCACGGCGTCCACGAGACGTAGGTGTCGAGGACCCGTCCGTGAGCGACGAGAGCGCACAACTGGTACTCACGTCCGGTGAGGAACTCCTCCACCATCCACCGCCGTGAGGGAGGCAGGGGAAGGAGCCTCGCGAGGTCGTGCTCGTCTTCGAGCTTGTAGGTGTCGATGGATGACCAGCCATCGACCGGCTTGAGGATGAGCGGCCATCCGTGCACGGACGCGAAGCCGAGGACGTCGTCGCCGTCGGCGACTTCAGCGAACTCCGCGCAGGGGATGCCGATTTCCCGGAACCGCCGCTTCATTGCGGTCTTGTCCCGGACCCAGGCGACCTGCTCGGCGTCGAGGTGCGGCAGGCCGACGAGGCCGGCGAACTGCTGGGAGATCTCCTGGAGGGGCTCCTGTGGGTTGCAGAAGTGGGCCGGTCGTGCCGGAAGCCCCGCCACCCAAGTGAGGTAGCGCTCAGCCTCTCGCTCGATGTCGGCGTCGGCGGCGATGGTGAACGTGGGGATGTCCGCCGTGCGCAGGAGGTGGTCAGCGGGCAGTGCGGAGAGGTGCTCTTCGAACCTCAAGAGCACGAGGTCGAGATCGTCTCGGCTCAGGACGTGATCGGTGAAGGTACCGGGCCGGCCATCGACGAGCAGGAGACAGGGGCGCATGACTTCTCCGGGGAGGACGAAGCGGACGAGGTCGCTGAAGCGGATCTGTTCTTCGGACGAGTACGCGGGCGCGACCGGGATGCTGAACGTGCGGGCCGGCAGGGCCCTGGTCCGGGCGAATACGTCACGGGAGATCGCGCATGAGTCGCCCGCGGCGGGTTCCAGGGGCAAAGCAAAGCAACTCGGCGTAGTGGAGCTGTAGGCTCCCGCGCGTCCCTCGGTGCCGCCCATGGCCTGGCACCGACGGGGGGGACTGCGCCCACGGCCTGGGCGCAGTCCTCAATGGCGAAGCGGATACGGAGTCACCCGCTCGCAGCACGGATCCCCTACCTCAGCCGATCACTCG
Source organism: Streptomyces sp. NPDC031670 (assembly GCF_055580545.1). Classification (NCBI taxonomy): domain Bacteria; kingdom Bacillati; phylum Actinomycetota; class Actinomycetes; order Kitasatosporales; family Streptomycetaceae; genus Streptomyces; species Streptomyces sp. NPDC031670. Next base: position 80,614 of record NZ_JBVILC010000013.1, read on the forward strand.
GCAGGAGGATGAGCGGCGCAGGCCGCGCGAAGCGCGCAGGTTCCTTGTCACCGTGAGCTTCTTGAGCCAGCGGTCACTTCCGTCGTACTTCGCGCGGAAAGGACGCCGGCCGTGCACCGCGGTGAAGTTGTCGACGTAGACGATGTCGCCAGGCTCGAGAACGACGTCGTACTCAACGGTCATGAGCTTCTCGCAGATCTCCTTGAGCGCCTCCTCGGCCTCGGGGTCGGTCCCGAAGGTCGACATGTAGAAGGGGTCGAGCCGCAGGTAAGGCTCATCCGGGTGACCGAAGAGGACGGCCACGGGCTCCGGGTTGTCGCGCAGCTTCCGGATCTCCGACAGTCCGAAATGGGTTCCGTCGTCGACGGTCTGACCCAGATGCTCGGTGTCGGGGTAGATCACGTATCGGGGCTCGGAGAGTATCTTCTTGGCATCCTCGCTGAGTTCGATGTCCCGAACCGAGGCAACCGTCGTGGGAACGCGGTCGAGGTTACGGATGCAGAGCAGGCCGACATAGTCGCATCGGTACGGATGGAACGCGTCCTCGGTGTGCCACCCGAGAAGGACGTCACTGCTGTGGCCGCTCTGCTCCTGCTCGACGCCCGGCAGAGGCAGGACGTTCTGGATCAGACTGCCGTTCTGGAGGGTCGACCAACCGTAGACCTCGCCGAGGCACATACCGGTGAGCGCGAGGAAGATTTCCTCCCTCCGCAACGAGTCGGGTTCGGCCCAGCTCACCGGGGTGGGCTCGATCCCGGTCGGGTCCAGGCGGAAGCCTCGGATCGCGAACGCGCTACCGGTCTCCGCGTTGCGGAAACCGCTCAGCACCTCGCGCAGACCCGCGGGGACGTCGGCCAGATACCGCCATGCAAGGTCGTACAGGTCACCGGACCTCGGGTCGTGCCCCGCTCGCACGATGTCATTGATGACAGCGTCGAGCGCCTCGACATCTTCTTCGCTCAGCACATGGGTCACGAGCGTCTTGGGGGGCATGTGTGTATCCGCCTCTCTCATTTAACGGCTTTGACGGCGACCATCGAGTCGGCCCACCAGTAGGTGCAGTCACTCGGCGGTGCGAGGTCGCGCACCACCTCCACCGAGAACGAGGAGAAATGCCTGAGCAGGCTGCGCTGGTGGGAGCGACCGACCGTGTCGATCTCGTTGGTGTAGTAGGAGAAGACTCCTCCGGTCCGAAGATGGGCGGCGGCGGCCTCGAAGAAGCTCTCCGCGTAGTTGGTGCTGTGCACGACCGTGTCGCGGTACTCGCGCTCGTTGGTCGGATAGGTGTCGAAGAAGATCGCGTCGAACTGTCCGAGCTGGTCGATCACGTCGTCCCAGAACCCGCGAACCAGCCGGATGTCGCGGTCCGGGTAGCCTTCGCGCCACCGTTCGAACGCGACGATGACGTCTTCGTTCGGCTCGATGACCGTGTGGGAAGCTGCTCCGAACTCCTGGATATAGGTGGCCGAGATTCCCATGCCGAAGCCCACCTCCAGCACATGCCCTCGGCTCTCGGTGACGTGGGCCGCCATCGCCCGCATCAGCGGGCGCTCCCAGTCCTGCATGACCTCCTGGCCCTCGATGACCAGCTGCGAGGGCGTGTATTGAGCTCCGCTCCGATCCCAGGCCCCATTGATGACCGGTCGGTCGACGCCGCGTATCTGCGACGCGACGAGCCGGTCCAGATGCTCCAGGTCGGACTGGAATTCGCTGAGAGAACGTTCCAGCATCCAGGTGCGACGGTGACCGATCGGCGTCCCGAGGAATTTCGGATCGCTGACCGAGACCGTCACGTCGAACGCCGCGGAGCGCGTCTTGAAGTTCTCCTTGGCGGCGGGACCGGAGTCGCGCCGTACCAGGTCCTCCACCAGCTCCGTGAGATCCGACAGACGGCTGTGCTCCATGAGTTGACGCAGCGGAACCCGGACTCCGAACACCTCGCCGATTCGGGCGCTGAGACGCGCGATCTTCAGCGAATCGCCACCAAGATCGAAGAAGTCATCCTCACCCGTGGCCGGGGCAGTGCCCAGCAGCGACTCCCAGATGTCCGAGAGCTCGGCTTCGGTGCGGGAGAAGGACCGGGCCCCCTTGGGGTCGGCAACGATAGGCCCGGCAGCGGGCAGCGCCGCCCGGTCGACCTTGCCCCCGGGCGTGAGCGGCAGCGCGTCGAGCGTTGCCCACTTCGCCGGGACCATGTGGGCTGGGAGCCGCTTCCGGAGGTCCTCGGCAAGTTCCCGCACATCCACCTCTCCCACGACGTACGCCGTGATCGCGACCTCGTCGCGGTCCTTTTCGGCCTGAGCGTGAGCCGCGCGAACGCCCGGATGAGTACGCAGAGCGTGCTCTACCTCGCCGAGCTCGACGCGGAAACCACGGATCTTGACCTGGCCGTCCCGTCTGCCGTGGAACTCAAGAACGCCATCCGGCCGCCTGCGGACCATGTCCCCCGTCCGGTACATGCGTGTGCCGGAGTCACCCGCGAACGGGTCTTGCAGGAAGCGAGCGGCGGTCTCCTCGGCGCGGTTCAGATAGCCGGCGGCGACTCGCGGCCCGGAAATGAACAGTTCCCCGACGGCACCGTCCTCGACGGGGTGCAACTGTTCGTCCAGCACATGGACGCGGGTTCCGGGGAGCGGCGACCCGATCGGGACCGACACTGACGGGTCCTTCCCCTCCGCCATCGCCGGATCGACCCGGTACACCGTGGCGGTGATCGTGCCCTCAGTGGGCCCGTAGCAGCAGATGACATCCGCCGGAACGTCCTTGGCGAACCACTCCTGGAGGTCCCCGTAGCGGATGACGTCATTGCCGATGTTCAGCAGCCGCAGGGTGCGCAGCCGGGGATCGCGGGGTTCGACATGGGCGAGCGTCTCGCGAAGGTAGGCCGGAGAGATGTCAACCACCGTGACGCCGAACTCCGCGATCCTGTCGGGGATCTCCTGCGGCATCCAGAAATCGGCATCGGGCAGGACAAGCGTGGCCCCGCTGAGGACCGCGAGGCCTACCTGCTCGAGTGACACGTCGAAGACCTGGCCCGCCAGCATCAGGATCCGATCGCCGGAGCTGCAGCCGTAGACGTCCCGGACCCTCGTCAGGTGGTGGAGGAACGCCTCATGGCTGACCATCACGCCTTTCGGCGTACCGGTTGAGCCGGACGTGTGGATGACGTAGGCGAGATCACGCGTATCGAGCGAGGCCGCCGCGAACGCCGACAGTCGTTCAATCTTCAGGTCTCGGCCAATGCGAGCGTGGGCCTGTGCGGCGTCAACGATCGATTGCCTGCGCTCGGCCGGCTGGTCCGGATCGATCGGGACGTGGGTCCCGCCGGCCCGGAAGATCGCGAGGAGCGCCACGAAGTGGTCGATGGAGCGCGGGATCTCCACCGCGACCCGCGCTCGATGCGCGAGGCCCAGGTCGCGCAGACGGATCGCGAGCTGCGTTGCCTGTTCGTCGAGCTCGGCGTAGGTCAGCACGGCATCGCCCTGCTGGATGGCCGGCGTGTCGGGTGTGAGCAGAGCGTACTTCGCCAGGTGGTCGGCGAGGGTCCTGGGGACCGGCTGCCCCGGGTTGTCCAGGGTTGGTGCGCCACGCCGATCAGCGTCCGCCGTCGTCCGGTGCTCCACGTGTGCATGAAGGGCTGACAATCGAGACCCTCCTCCGTATCTCCTGTGGTCCAGCGGCAGCGGTCGAGCCCTGCCACAGTTGCCTTTCGGCCGAAAGGAGCCCCGGCCGTACAGCTGGGAGATCCTCGGCACGGAGACGATGTTGCTTCACTTGCCAAAGTGATGTCAATACTTGACAACTTCTCTTGCCTGAGATGTGCCTAGAAGGCAACTTGCCCGTGATCGTGACGGAGACCGCGCCCATTGCCCCATGTCCCCGGGCCGCGGGCCGGCGTCGGCACAGCAGACCCCCGCACTCCTGGCGTACCGGCGACGGACGGTCTCACAGGGGACCTCGATGCCGCGCTCGGGCGTCAGCTTTCGACCTCGCGGCAGGAGAGCGGCAGGCGGAAGCCGAAGCTCGCGGGGCCGGCTCAATGTGACAGTGCCTCAGCCGCAGCCTCGGCTCAGGTGGCGGAACGCACATTGCCCCCGGCAAGGAGGATCACTGTGGCAAGCTTGCGAAGCTTCATCACCGGGTGTCCTAAAGTAGTAGGCACAGGCCCCTTAGCACGACTGTGGTGCCAGCAATTTCCCACATCTTGCCAAAGCTGGCAACGAGGTGGCGAGCTCTGAGCGATCTGGAACAGCCGCCCTGCACGTACGCGAATCGATCTGACGGTGGAACGTGGAATCTCTGAAGCAACCCGACTTCGGGCGCCGCCTCAAGCAACTGAGAACCGAGCGACACCTGTCGCAGGCGGCCCTCGCCGGTGAAGGCATCTCGACGGGCTATCTCTCCCGCCTGGAATCCGGCGCCAGGCCGCCCACCGCGCAGGTGGTCGCCTACATCGCCGAGCGACTGAACATCACTGTGGAGGAGCTCTCAGGAAGGCCCAGTGACGTCAGTTCGCTTGCACGTGCACTCGTTTCCGCGACCTCCGCGGGGTCTGACGCGGCAGTGGAGGCATTGGCGGACCAGGGGGCCCTGGACCCCGAGGAGGACCCGCTGCTTCGCGCCCAGGCTCTTTGGCTACTGGCTGATCTGTCAGGACGGACCGGACGCCGAGAAGGGGAACAGGACTACCTCGAACGTCTCGTCACGCTCAGTGATGACCTGGGGCTCGATGAGCTGAGGTCCCGAGCCCGGTCCCGGCTGGGCCGCTCCCTCCGGGCGACAGGAGCGATGCGTCGGGCGAGGGAGATCGCAACAGGGGCCCTGGAGATCGCTCGCGGAACGCCGCTGGACGCGCCCGAGGTCGCCGCTGCTCTCATTACGATGATCTCCATCGAGGCCGAGGACGGGCAGCTCACTACCGCAAGTTCCTACGCGGACGAACTGCGCGAACTCGTCCCGGACGACAGGCTCGACCTGCGGGTCGAGGCACTGTGGGCGTCGGCAACCGTCCGGGTGCGGCTGGGCGACTACGCTACGGCCGAGCGGCACCTGGAAGAAGTGCTGCAGCTGCTCACCACTCACCACGATCCGAACCTCTGGCTCCGCGCCAGGCTCGCGACCGCCTCCCTGCTTCTGCAACTGTCCCCGCCCAACACCGAGATGGCGCGCCGCCGACTTGTTGAGGTCTCCCACGCGGTGGAGATCACCGGGAGCCCCCTGTACCGCCAGGAGATGGAGCTTCTCTGTGCCTACCTGGCCTACCACGAGGGCCGGTTGGCCGACGCCAGAGCGGGCTACCAAGCCCTTCACGACTCCGCACTGTTGCTTACATACCGTGATAGATCGCGGTTGGCGGCGCTCGACGGCCTTCTCCTCATCAGTGAAGGAAAGACCACCGAAGGTTCGGAGACTCTTGAGCGGGTGGCGTCGAACGCCCGTGACGAGGGCAACCTGGACCTCGCCGCCGACATCTGGCGCCTCTTGGCCAAGGCACTGGCAGGACTTCATTAGGTCGAGGTGGATCTTGCTGGGGGGTGTCTGGCCCGGGGGCGGGCGGTCGCTGCCTGGTGAGGCAGGTGTGGGCGTCGGGAACCAGGGGGGCTCAAGGGCCGTACCCTGAGCCGCCCTGGTTTCCGACGCCGACCACCCATGACGGAAGCCGGGAGGGCTCGGGGATCAGCTCGGTACCACTCCGAAGTGGCGGCGAGCCATCGATACGGCGAGGTCCTGCACGGCGTACGCGGTCAGGTAGTAGGCCTGGGGCGAGGTGTCGGCGGACAGACTCAAAAGGAACTCGGCCTCACGGTCCTCATCGGGCGTGACGCGGATCCTGTGCAGGGCCGGCTCCACCGCGCAGTCGGCGCGCAGGTAGCGCGGAACGTAAACGCCGAGGCGCAGCGGGCCGGTGCGGGCGCCGCGAACCACCAGCCGTACTTGGAGGGTGCCGCCCTGGGACACCTCGTCGTCGGCGTAGATCCGCACCGTTGGCGCGCCGGGCAGGCGCAGGGAGACGTCCCCGCAGCGCGGGCAGATGACGCACTCGGTGTCGAGCGCGGTGGGGACCAGGGCCCTTCGGGTGTACCGCTCGGCGGGCCGGCCGCAGTGGCACATCACCTGGGCCGCGGAGGATGTGTCGATGCGACTGCGGTCGCCGAAGTGGGCCGGGTAGTCGCTGAGTTCGTTCTCCGGGTCCTCGGCGATCCGGGCGGCTATGGCCTGGTCCAAGGACTGCAGATCGTCCAGGAGACTGCGTGTCGTGCCAGTCTGGTCACGGACCGCCAGTGAGCGGCGGGTGACCAGTCCCTCGACCTTGGCGGCGAGCTTGCCCAGCCGGGGACGCAGCGGGTTGTTGGGCGGCAGCAGCCCGCCGGCGAGGTAGGCGGTGAGGCGGGCCGAGGTGGTGAGGAGCAGCGGCTCGGGGTCCACGGACGGCGGCTCGGGTATGCGGCCCGCGTCGTCGGCGGCCATGCCGAAGTGGAGATAGGCGGGGAAGGGCTGGGCGGTGGAGATGCCGGCGTTGAGGCTCGGGGCGGAGGGAGCTCCGGAGAGGGCGGCGTCCATCCAGACCCGGTTCTCCACGCGGTCGGAGTCATGGATGGTGACCGCGGCGACAACGTCCTTGGCGGTGCCGTCGATCGCGTTGAGCATCAGCTGGTACTTCGGGTCGTACATGGCCGCGTCGGCGAAGGGAGCGTTGTTGCACGAGCTCAGGACGATCTCGGCGGCGCGGACCTCGCGCAGCTGGATCAGCTTGTCCATGGGCTTGTAGCAAGTGGGACCGTAGGCGCAGGCCGGACCGAGAAGCCCTGGGGCACGCGGGGCGGTCGCGTTCAGGCCGCACACGGTGAAGTCGGCGAGGTTGAGCGAGTCGTCCTTGCCGTGGCCCTGGAAGAAGACGCGCCTCCAGCGGGTGCCGAGGATCTCGGTTTTGATGTCCTCGCTCTCCACGTCGCGTTCGTCGCGCAGGTGGATGCCCTCCGGGGCCAGGGGGCGGTCGGTGGAGGTGTACAGGCCCAGCTGCTGGACGTCCACGGCGATACGGGCGTACTGCTTGGCGGTGAACCAGGCGAGGGACGCGGCGTCACGGCCGGTGAGGAAGGTGAGCGACACGTCGGCGCGGTGGGCAGCGGCCAGCAGGGCGTTCCACAGCGGGTCGAGGGTGAAGTGCTCGTACAGGCCGGCGACCACCAGGGAACGCGCGGGTGCGGGTCGGGCTGGGCCCGAAATACCCCCGTCCCGGCTCCCCTCCAGGGTGCCGCCGTCCTTCGCCGTGCCCCCGGCGCCAGGCCCGTCCGCCGGGCCGGCATCCGGACGGCTCTCCGCCGCCCCCGTGGTCCAGGGCCCGTCCGCGGTGGTGCCGTCGCCGGGCTGCCCCTCCCCCTCGTCCGGCGAACGGCGTCGCGCGCCGAAGTCGTCGAAGAGCGCGGCGGTGAGTTCCTTCTCGTCGAGCCACTCCTCGGCCAGCGGTGCGATCAGTGCCGCGAGCCCGGCGGGCAGGGTGTCGGGGCTCAGCAGGATGCCGCGTGCGTGGGGGGCCGGGCGGCGCACACCCGCGTACACCGTGGCCGCGCGCCCGACGGAGGCGACGAGGTCCGGACGGCCGCCGGTCCACACCGGGACGGTCGCGGGCGAGGGGTCGGTGAGGAACTGCTCGACGGCCGCGGTGTAGGCGGCCGGGTCGTCCACCGTCAGGAAGGGGGAGGAGGCCGGGACCGCCGTCCCGTCGGCGTCAGCGTGGAGCGCGGACTGCATTAGCGGGTAACTCCTTCAGGGAGGTTCGAGGGCTCCCGGAGGCCGGGGGCGGCCTGCCTCTCCGAGGCCCAGGCCAGGGTCTCGGCCAGCGTGCGCCAGATCTCGGAGGCCAGGTGGATGTTGGAGGCGCTCTGGGCCTCCTGGGCGAGTTCCTCGATACGGCGGACGCCGGCTTCCCGGTCGCCCTCAAGGATGCGGATCTGGTGGGCGAGGACCTCAAGCCGGATCCGGTCGCGGAAGGTCAGCTGCGGCAGGGCGTCCGTGAGCTGTTCGCACAGCCCCTTGGCCTGCGCCAAGTCCCGCTGGTGAAAGGCGAGATGGGCCTTGATGACGAGCAGTTCCTGACGGTGCAGCGGGCCTCCGAAGACACCCAGGGCGCGTTCGGCCTCACCAAGCCACCGCTGGGCCTCGGTCACCCGGCGCGGGGTCATCTGCAGGTACAGGGAAGAGGCGGCCAGCCGCAGCCGCAGCATCAGGTCGTCGTGGCTGGGCAGTTCGGTCAGGGCCCGCTGCAACAGCTCGGCGGCGTCCGGGTACTCACCCTGGCGGATGCGTACGTTGGCGGCCGACCACAGAGCCTCGGCCCGCAGCACGGGGGGCAGGACGTCGATCGGTTCCAGCAGCTGGTCGGCGAGTCGGCGCGCCTCCGTGATCAGGCCCGACTCCGCAGCGACCGAGACCAGCACCAGTTGGGCGCGGATGGTGTCCGCCACGGGGACGGCCCCGTTGTCGGCGGTACCGAGGGCGGTCTGGGCGACGGCGCGGGCTTCGTCGATATCACCGACGGCACGCAGGCAGCGGGCGAGGAGCGTGCGGGAGCGCACCTGGAGGGTGGGCACCGCGAGGCGGTCGCTGAGCTCGATGAGTTCGCGCGCCGCGGCGAGCTCGTCCTGGCGCTTGCCCTGCTTGGCGTGCAACTGGGCCAGCTTCCACAGGGACAGCCAGCGCAAGGAGAGATCCTCGCCGCTCCCCGCCTGGACGGCTTCGCCGAGCAGCCGTATGGCGTCGTCGGTGTCGTCCGAGGAACTGGCGGAGGCGAGGGCCTGACCCAGCAACGAGGTGTGGATGCCCTGGAAAACGGAGGCGGGCACGCCCAGTCGCCGAGTGAGGTGGTCGAGCACCTTGGCGGTCGGGCGCCGGGCCCCGGACTCCAGGCGCGACAGATACGCGGTGGACAAGCCTCCCTCCGCGACCTCGGCCTGGGACAGGCCCTGCTCCTGTCTGAGGGTCTTCAACAGCTGTCCGAACTCGGGTTGTTCGAGCACTTAGCCATCCCTGCCATCCCTGAGCCTGTTGGTCCCCGTGAACGGCACCATATTCAGTGTGGGACACAGGGTTGTCAACTCTTGGCAACTCTGACCCTGTGAGGGGGCGGCGCCCGGGCAAACCGGGCCGGGCACCGCGACTGCAGGCCCCGCCCGGCTGCTGCCGGTCAGCCCCTCACCGCAGATGCCGCACAGGTCGAGGCCGGTCGCCGCGACCCGTACCGCACAGGGCGCGCACCCTCACCGCAACCGGGCGCCTCGCAGGTCAGGGCCAGTCGATGCGGTCCGCCACGGCGGCCGTGGCGGACTGCACGCGGACGTCGTGCCCGCCGTGAAGCGGCCAGTCGATCCTCACGTGCGCGGCCTGTACCGCACGCCCCTCGGGGCCGGCGTGGACGGCGGCCCCGAGTGCGAGGACGGCGGCCGTCAGGACGGCGGTGGTGGTGCGACGACGGGCGTTCATCATGAGTCTTCCCCCGGAATGTCGAATGCGGTGGTGTCTGTAGGCCCACCGGAGGCTGGTTATGTACGCGGCCGGACCGGACCGGAACGGGGAGTTCCAGGAAGCCGGCGGCGACCGCTCGGTCAGCTCCGAAGCTAGATCACTTGCCAAAGTTTGACAATCCTTAATCAGTGATTGACAAACTTGTCCGGCCCCGCCTAGCGTCCTGCTACGAACGAGAGAGCCGCGGTGATGTCGAGGCCCTGTCCCGGATGTCTCGGCGCCCGCCGCAGCGGGCGCGCGGTGCCGACGGGGCGTGTGGTCCCGCGGCAGACGGCGACCCACGATGCGGAGTCCCATGGCACCGACCGTTGGCTGAAGAAGACCCCGCCCACCCGGTACCCGCGCAAGTCCCGCGCCCTGCGGGACCTTCCGGCCGGACGGCACCCGGTGTGAACAGCGACGGCAGCCCAGCGACCCAGACCAAGGTGATCACACGGTGACAGCCCTGACACACACGCCCTTGCCCATGACTGAGCCGTCCCGGGCCGGTTCCCCGCGCATCCGCGCGGCCGGGGAGGACGACCGGGACTTCCTCAGGTCCCTCTTCACCAGCGCGCTCAGCCCGTTCTACGACGGTGACCACGCCGCGCACGCCGATCGCGTCCTCGATGCGCACCTCGCCTCCGGAGGCGACCCGTTCGGCCACTTCTCCCACTCCCAGCACACCTTCATGCTGTGTTCGGACGACACACCCGAGGCCGAGCGGCTGGGTGTGCTGCACCTGGTGGTCAAGCGCCAGGGCACGGTGAAGATCAGTCCGCTGATCCTCGTGCCGGAGCACCGCAACCGCTCCAGACTCGGCACCACGCTGTTGCGCGCGGCGGAGGACTTCGCCCGCGAGGCCGGCGCCCGGCAGCTCTACTGCACGGTCGCAGCCGCCAACAACGCCGCGATCGACTTCTTCCTCTGGCATGGCTTCGTACTGGCGGGCGGCGCGCCCGGCCAGTACAAGTCGGACAGCACCGAGCACATGCTCTACAAGGACCTGACCCTGCGCACGGAGCCCGCCGGAGACGACCACAGCGGCGCCGTGAGCGGCACCCACATCCGCCTGTTCCAGCCACAGGACGCGCCCGGGCTGCGTGAGCTCGTGCTGCGCGCCATGCAGCCCGCGTACCGGGGCGTGAACGAGGACTGGGTCGAGGCGCTGATCGCCGGACACAACCGGCGCCGCCAGGGTGATCTCAACCAGAAGTTCAAGATCGTGCACGTGGCGGTGGACGAAACGGACACCGTGCGCGGCGTGGTCGCCGCCGGCCCGAAGAAGGGCCTGTCGGTCAAGCTGATGCCGCTGTGCGCGGACCATCCAGCCGTCCTCGCCCACCTCTTGGACCAGCTGCCCGACTTGTACCGCGGGCTCGGTCGCAAGCTCTACACCCACCAGCCGCCGGATCCCGCCATCACCGCGCTCATGCAGAGCCGCGGCTGGTCCCTGGAGGGCCTGATGCCGGCCGCGTACCACCCCGACACCTGCATCGTTCAATGGGGCCTGATCCTGCCCGCAGCGCCCCACCGCACCGGAGACGCACATGAGTGACCTGGACCAGTACGCCGACGAACTGCACTCCTTCGTAGCCGCACGCGGCTGGGACGCCTTCCAGAACCCCAAGAACCTGGCGATGGCCCTCGGCGGCGAGAGCGGGGAACTGCTGGCGCTTCTGCAGTGGCTCACCCCGGAGGAAGCCGCGGCACGCCCCTTCGAGGACCCCGGGTTCCGCCGCGAACTCGCCCACGAGCTTGCCGACATCCTCAACTACCTTCTGCGACTGTCCCGTTCGGCCGGTATCGACCTGCTCGCCGCCGCCCGCGAGAAGCTCGCCATCAACGAGCAGCGCTACCCCGTGGAGCTGGCACGCGGCAATGCCCTCAAGTACGACCGGCTGACCGGGACGGGTGAGCAGGCATGAGCGGCACCACTCCCCTGCCCCAGGCGTCCGCTGCCGCGGCGCACACCGCGGCCGGGCGGCGCACCGGCGACGGCCCCACCGGTGGGCTGCGTGTCTTTCTCGCCGCGCCGTTCGTGCAGTTCATCGACCCGGCCGATGGCGTGGTCCGTCCGCAGTGGCGGCAGCGGCTGTCGGCCTTGCGCGGGGCACTTCTCGACGCCGGGCACGCGGTCTTCAACGCCCACCACAACGAGGGGTGGGGCGAGTGGGGTCTGCCCCCACAGGAGTGCGTCCCCTCCGACTTCCGCGCGATGCAGTGCGCCGACCTGGTGCTCGCCTACCCGGGGACCCCGCCCTCCACGGGCGTCGCGCTCGAACTGGGCTGGGCCTCCGCGCTGCGCAAGCCCGTCGCCCTGCTCCTCGACCCCGGCACCACCTACAGCCCGATGATTTCGGCACTCGACGAGATCTCCCCGGTGCTGCGGCTGCCGTTCGACGGAAGCTGGTCCGCGCAGTGCCTCGACGGCGCGGTCCGCACCGCCCTGGACTGGGCGGCCGGTCTCGGCGTCCGGCCGGGGCCGTGGAGCGCACCGGAGCTGGACCCGGCCCTGGCCTACTACCGGCACGCGACGGACCGCCCCGACACGCCCCCGGCACAGCCGGCCGCCGCGGAAACGGTGGTGCCGGCATGACGACCGCACCGCGGACACTCCCTGAGGCCGCCGGGCCCGGCCGGCCGCCCACCACCGTGACCGTCGCCCTGTGCGGTGTCGAGTTCGGATGGGGCAGCGCCGGAAAGCTCGGTGCGATCGTGCACGCGCTGCGGGCCGAGCACGGCGACCGCGTGCGCTTCGTCGGGCTCGGCTCGCGGCTCGGCCGCGAGCTCGTGCGCGGCCACGGTGTCGAAGAGTGGCACGACGTCGACCTCACGGATGCGCGGGCGCTGCGCGCCCTGGTGGACGAGCGGTCCCTGGACGCCGCCGTGTGCGTCCTGGACCGGGCCGCCGCAGCGGCGCTGGAGGACGCCGGCTGCCCCGTCGTGTTCGTCGACAGCCTGCCGTTCCTGTGGACGAAGGACGATCTGGACAGCCTGCCGCTGCGAGCCGGCGCCTACTGCGCGCAACTGGTTCCCGGGCTGCCGGGTCCGGCCTGGCCCGTGCTGGCCCGTGTGGAGAACCTGCGCTGGGTCGAGTCGGTGGTCGTCCCCGGGCCGGTCCGTACAGGACACGAGATGCGGCCGGCCGGCGAACGCCGCGCGGTGGTCAGCCTGGGCGGCCTGCTGTCACCACTGCTGGACGATCCCTCCGCCTACCTCTCCCTGACGGTTCCGGCCGCGCTCGACGCTCTCGCCGCCTGGGGCGCCCGGCAGGTCACGCTCTGCGGCAACGTGCCCGAGGGGCTGTTCGACGGCATCACCGTTCCGGCGGGCCTCGACGTACGAAGCGGCGCCCTCGGCCACCAAAGCTTCCTGACCGAGATCGCCGAGGCCGACGTCCTGCTCACCTCCCCCGGTCTGACCACGCTGCTGGAGACCAGCACGCGCGGGGTGCCCGCGGTGTGCCTGCCCCCGCAGAACATCAGCCAGATCCTCAACGCCTCCTTCTACGCGCAGGCCACCGAGGCGCCGGTCGCCGAGTGGCCCGAGGAGGTGTTCCGCGCCCAGGAGGTGCTCGACGCCCGCCTGGTCACCACACCCGGTGACGTCACGGACGACGGGGGATCGCCCGGCGAGGACGCCGCCCTGGAACTGATCTACGGCGGGATCGCGCGCGCCGCCCGCGCCCCCGCGCCGGTCCGCGCGGCCCTGACCGAGCGCATCGGCGGCTGCCTCACCGCGGTCGAGCGGCAGCAAGGCCAATGGACCGCCCTGGCCCGGCTGGTCGGCACCGGCGGCGCGGCCCAGGTCGCCGACATCGTGCTGGCCACCGCGGCTCGCCGAGGCACCAGTCACCGCCCCGCCGACCTCCCTTCCTGAAAGGCTGACCGATCATGCAGGAACGACACCGGTACCTGTTCATCCGTGTGCTGGAAGCATGCAACGCCGACTGCTTCATGTGCGAGTTCGCCCTGTCCCGGGACACCTACCGGTTCAGCCCGGAGGACTTCGCCGAACTGCTGCCGGAGGCGGTGGCGAAGGAGGTGGGGTACGTCCGCTTCACCGGCGGCGAGCCGCTGATGCACCGGGACGTCGTCGAACTGGTGCGCATGGGCACGGAGCACGGCATGCGCATGTCGCTGATCACGAACGGCATGTTCCTGCCCCGCTTCGTCGACCGGCTCGCCGACGCCGGGCTGGCCCAGGTGATCGTCAGCCTGGACGGCTCCTCCGCTGCCACCCACGACGTCTACCGCCGCTCCCCCGGCATGTTCGACAACGGTCTGGAAGGGCTGCGCCGGGCGAAGGAGCTGGGGATCATCCCGCGCGTCAACTCCGTCGTGGGACCGCACAACTTCGCGCAGATGCCGGAGTTGCAGCGGGTGCTGACCGACCTCGGCGTCCAGCAGTGGGAGCTGTCCGCGATCAAGCTGGACCGTGAGATCCGCTATCCGTCGGCGGAGGAGGTCATCGCCGCCTGCGAGCCCATCTACACCGCCGACCCGGCCACCACGCTCGTACCGCTCGGCAAGCGCTTCTACGGCGACACACCCGAGGAGCAGAAGGCCTTCTTCGAGGAGTCCCTGCCGCCGCGCGCCTCGGAGCCGCTGTGTCTGGTCACGGACGACGTGATCTACCTCGACGGCAAGAACGGCCGGATGTTCTCGTGCAGTTGCCTTCCGCACAAGGAGGGGGACCAGGGCCCCGGCGGCGCGCCGCTGCGCACCGACGACGGCAAGGTCATGCTCGACAGCCCGGTCTTCCGCACCCACGCGGATCTCTTCAAGCAGCAGGGTCCGACGATGTGCGGCGGCTGCTCCGCCACCGCCGCCGGCTACAGCGACGACCTCGCCCGCATGGGCGCCGTACCGGCCTGGAACTACTGACGGCCCCGCCTTCCCCTCACGCCCGCGTCTGGAACCGACCGCGCCCGGAGCCACCATGTCCTCACCCACCACAGCCCCGCGTCCCGCCCCGCCGCGGCTGCGCGTTCTCGCCGCCGCCCGACCCACGCTGGAGTCCCAGGCCGCGCTGCGCTACATCAGCGCCCACCTCACCGAAGTCGAACTGACCGCTGAGCCGGACGCGGGCCCCGCCCTCGGCGCCGCCGTGGTGTGCGACGACGATGTGCTCGCCGCGCGCCTGAGCGCCTCCAACGTGCCCGTGGTGTTCGTCGCCTCCGGCGGCCCCCCGCCCGGCGACACCTGGCCGCCGTCGGCCGTCCGCTGCCTGCACCGGCCGGGCTGGCTGGGCGGGCAGCGCGCCGCTGGCGTGCACACGGTCGGCACGATCGCGCCACCCCGGGCCGCCCGGGCGCGTGCGGCGCGCGGCGCGGTCGTCCAACTGTCCACACCGGATCTGCACCCCGCCGACCACGCGGCCCTCGCCCGGGCGGGCGCGGCCCTGCGCGCCGCCGCGGAAGCGGCACAGTACGACGGGAAGCCGCTGCTCGGTGTGGTCCTGGACGCGCCGGTGTCCGCACGGTCCGCCCTGCTGTCCGCGGCCGGAGAGAGCACCGGCTCGCTGCCCGTCATCGGGGTCGAGGAGGCCACCACGGAGCGGCTGCTGGCCGAGGCGTCGCTGCTGGTCTCCTCGCCCCTGCTGACTGCCGTCAACCAGGCGCACGCCGCTCGGGTCCCGCTGCTGCTGCTCCCGGCGCTGGACACGGACCAGGCCGGTCGGCTCGCCGGGATCACGGAGGCGACCGGCATCGAGGTGCTCGACGCAGCCGCACCGGACACCTCCGCCGCCCGCGCCGTCCGCGGTGCCGAGCCGCTCTGGAACAGCGTCTCCCGGGCCCTGGAGCACGCCGGCGACGACCGGCGCGGCGCCCAGCGCGTAGCCCGCCAGGTCCGTCAGCTCCTGCTCGCCCCGTTCTGACGCGGCCTCTCCCCCAGCCCCTGTCCACCCCTCTCGAACGGAAGCCTGCTGATGCTGCGTCCCTTCCCCTACGGCGCCAACTACCTCTCCCTGGAGGACACCCCCGAACTGCGCCGGTCCCTCGACCGCAAGGTCCTCTTCCGCTACAGCGCCCCTGCGCCGAGCAACGCCGACCTGCTGGAGGCGTACGCGGCCGAGCGGCTCGGCGCGGGGCGGGCGCTGACCGTCCCGAACGGCACACAGGCCCTGCGCGTGGCGCTGATGGGCACCCGACCGCGGATGGGCGACCCCGTGTACATACCGGCGGTCACGTTCGTCGCGGTGGCCGGTGCCGTGCTGTCCTGCGGACTGGTTCCGGTCCTCGTCGACGTCGATGAACGGTTCGGCCTGGACGCCTCGCTGCTGCCCGCGGACGCGGAGCGAGTGGTGGTGGCGCACATGGAAGGCACCGTCGTCGACCTGCCCGAGCGGGTGCCGTACCTGATCGAGGACACCGCGCAGGCCATGGGAGGTCGCCACACGGACGGGCGGCACGCCGGCACCGTCGGCTACGCGGGCACGTTCAGCTTCCACCACGCCAAGATCCTCACCTCCGGCGAGGGCGGCCTGGTCGTGGTCCGCGACCCCGCCCATTGGGACGTCCTGCGCTCCTACACCGACCACGGCTCGGCCCGCGAGCAGGGCAAGTACCCGGGCTGGAACCCCGGCGCGTTCTACGGCGAGAACTTGTGCGCCAACGAGGCCGTGGCCGCCGTACAGCTCCAGCAGTTCCGGCGGCTGGACGAGATCCTCTCCTCTCTGGAGCGGCACTACGCCCTGACGCTGGAGGCACTCGGCGAGCGCCCGGACGTCACCGTGATCCCCAAGCGTCCCGGTGACGTCAAGACCAGCGTGCGGCTGCTGCTGGAGTCGCGAGACCTCCGAGACCGGGCCATAGAGCGGCTGGAGGAACGGGAGCTGCCGTGCTGGAGCCTGGACAAGTACCTCTTGCCCGAGCACCCCGTGGTGGCGGGCCGCGCCTCGCTGTACGCGGACGGCTTCCCGTGGAACCTGGCCGACGGCGACGACCGTTACGCGCCGTTGAGCCGGGACGGTTTCGCCGCAACTCGCGACAGGCTCGGCCGCACCCTGTGCGTACCGCTCACCCCGGAACTCGACGAGGCGGAACAGATCCTGCTGGCCAAGGAGGTCGCGGCCGTCGTTGCCGCGCTCTGAACGGCACCTTTCTGCCCGGCCAACCGTCCTCCTCGTGGACCCTCCCCACGAGAACCGAGAGAATGCCATGACCCACGCCGCATCCGACAGCCCGACCGAAGAGCCGTCCACCGAAACCGACTCCCCCACCCCGCCCGCCGGCAACCGGTTCCTCACCGTCCTGAGCGACAAGGACATGCGCGCCCCACTGCTGTGGAGCATCATGGGCCGGTTCCCGCTGTACCTGGTCACGCTCGCCCTCGTCGTGTTCGCCACCTCGCGCGGCACGGGCTACGGCTCCGCGGGCCTGCTGCTGGCGTGCTACACGCTGGGCGGTGCGGTGCTCGCGCCGGTCGTCGCCCGCCGCGTCGACGTATACGGCCAGACTCCCCTGCTCCTCGTGACCGGTGTCGTCCACCCGCTGGCACTGATCGGCCTGGTGTGCACGGCGCCCGACGCCCGCATCCCGCAGTTGGTGTGCGCGAGCGTCGCGGGCGCCACGATCCCACCGGTCAGCGGCTGTGTCCGGTCGCTGTGGAGCGCGCTGCCCAGTGGCCGGGAGGCGGCGTTCTCCCTGGAAGCGGTGCTCAGCGAGGTCTTCGTCATCGGCGGACCGCTGCTGCTCAGCGCCGTACTGTTCTGGGGAACCCCGGCCACGGCCCTGGTCGTCGGCGGCCTTCTGGCGGGCGTGGGGGCCATCGGTTTCGCCACCACGCACGCCTCGCGCACCTGGCGCGCCGAGGAGACCGAGAGCGACCTGCTGGGCGCGCTGCGCTCGCCGGGCCTGGTCCGGCTGCTGGCCGTCCTGGTCTGCGCGGCCGTGTCCATGGGCGTGTTCAACCTGGTCCTGCCCGCCTTTGCCGAGGAACACGGCTCCGCGGACAGCATCGGCCTGATCTTCGGTGCTTGGGGCGTCGGCGGGCTTGTCGGCGGGCTCTGGTACGGCAGCCGTACCCGGGACTGGCCCGCCGAACGCACCTTCGCCGTCGGCCTGCTCATCCTGTCCGCGCTCACCGCTCTGCCCCTGCTCGCCTGGGACAACTGGTCGATGGGCGTGGCTCTCGCCCTGGGCGGCGTGGTCATCGCCCCGGTGACGGCCGTGGAGTACGAACTCGTCGCGCGCACGGCCCCGTCCGGCGCCATCACCGAGGCCTTCACCTGGGTCATCACCGTGAACGTCGTCGGCACGGCCGTCGGCGCTCAGCTCGGCGGTCTCCTCGTCGGCGCCTACGGCACCTGGGCGGCTTTCGTCGCCGCGGTCGCCGCCCTGCTGGTGGGCGCCGCCGTCGCCTTCGCCGTACGCCACCGGTTCACGGCCCCGGCCGGCGCCCCCGGCTCCACCCACCCCGACCCAGCCGAGCGGGAGCTGCACGACTCCGGAAAATCGTGAGCAGGCCTCGGCCGAGCCCGCCCAGCACCGAGGTCCGGGAGCCGCCTGCCCTCACAGCGCACCCCCGCCCTATCCGTACAGCAGACAAGGACACAGCGACGATGGGACATCTGGAGGCCTCGCACCTCGAGTACTACCTGCCCGACGGGCGGACACTGCTCGGCGACGTGTCGTTCCGGGTGGGCGAGGGAGCGGTGGCGGCCCTGGTCGGCGCGAACGGCGCCGGCAAGACGACCCTGCTGCGGCTGCTGTCCGGCGAGCTGAAGCCGCACAGCGGCACGGTCACGTCGAGCGGCGGTGTCGGGGTGATGCGGCAGTTCGTCGGCTCGGTGCGCGACGAGAGCACGGTCCGCGACCTGTTGGTGTCGGTGGCGCCGCCGCGCATCCGGCAGGCCGCGCGGGCCGTGGACGCGGCCGAACGCCTGATCATGACGGTGGACGACGAGGCCGCCCAGATGAAGTACGCCCAGGCCCTGGCCGACTGGGCGGAGGCACGCGGCTACGAGGCGGAGACCCTGTGGGACATGTGCACCGTGGCCGCACTCGGCGTGCCGTACGAGAAGGCGCAGTGGCGTCAGATCCGCACGCTCTCGGGTGGTGAGCAGAAGCGGCTCGTCCTGGAGGCGCTGCTGCGCGGTCCCGATGAGGTGCTCCTGCTGGACGAGCCCGACAACTACCTGGACGTACCGGGCAAACGGTGGCTGGAGGACCGGCTCGGTGACACCGGCAAGACCGTGCTGTTCGTCTCGCACGACCGGGAGCTGCTGGCCCGGGCCGCCGAACGGATCGTCGCGGTGGAGCCGAGCCCGGCCGGCTCCGACGTCTGGGTGCACGGCGGCGGTTTCGGTACCTTCCACGAGGCGCGGCAGGAGCGGTTCGCCCGGTTCGAGGAGCTGCGCCGCCGCTGGGACGAGAAGCACGCCCAACTCAAGAAGTTGGTGCGGGACCTGCAGCAGTACGCCGCGCGCAGCGACGACATGGCTTCTCGTTACCAGGCGGCGCGGACCCGGCTGCGCAAGTTCGAGGAGGCCGGTCCGCCGCCGGAGCCACCGCGCAAGCAGGAGATCCGGATGCGTCTGCACGGCGGGCGCACCGGGGTGCGGGCCGTCACCTGTACGCAGTTGGAGCTGACCGGGCTGATGAAGCCCTTCTCTCTGGAGATCTTCTACGGCGAGCGGGTGGCGGTACTCGGCTCCAACGGTTCGGGCAAGTCACACTTCCTGCGGCTGCTGGCCGGGGAGGACGTGGCGCACACGGGCACGGTGAAGCTGGGCGCACGGGTGGTGCCGGGGCATTTCGCCCAGACACATGCGCATCCCGAACTGGTGGGGCGCACCCTGGTGGACATCCTGTGGACCGAGCACGCCCAGGACCGGGGCGCGGCCATGTCGGCGCTCCGCCGCTACGAGTTGGACCGGCAGGGTGACCAGGCTTTCGACCGGCTCTCCGGCGGGCAGCAGGCGCGCTTTCAGATCCTGCTGCTGGAGCTGGCCGGGACGACCGCGCTGCTGCTGGACGAGCCGACGGACAACCTGGACTTGGAGTCGGCGGAGGCGCTCCAGGAAGGGCTGGAGGCGTACGAGGGGACGGTCCTGGCAGTCACTCACGACCGCTGGTTCGCCCGGTCCTTCGACCGCTACCTGGTGTTCGGCAGCGACGGCCGGGTACGCGAGACGCCGGAGCCGGTATGGGACGAGCGCCGCGTGGAGCGGGCACGCTGACGGAGGGGAGCGGGCGGCATTCGACAGCGTCGCCCGGGGCCGGGGCCGACTCCGGATCAGCTCGTCGCCCGTACGGCGTCTCTGATCAGAGCGGCGACCCGCGTGGGCTCGGACAGGACCACGGCGTGGGAGGCGTGCGGGAGCTCGACGACGACCGCTCCCGCCCGTGCGGCGCCGAAGCGCTGGACCTCGGGGCTGATCGCGCGGTCCGCCCCGGCCACCAGGGCCCAGGACGGTTTCGTGCGCCACGCCGCCGCTGACGCGCCTTCGGTGAACGCCGCCTGGGCGAGGGGGCGTTGGGTCGCCGCCAGGACGTCGGCTACGTCCTCGGGCACGTCCGCCGCGAAGATGCCGGGGTAGGCAGCCTGCTCGATGGTGACCTCGACCCCGAAGCCGCCGTCGAGGAGTGGGTACGTCCACTTCTTCAGGCTGCCCGTCAGCGGGGACTCGGGGAAGCCGCCGTCGAGCTCGCCGAGGCTCTCGCCCTCGTGGGGCACGTAGGCGGCCACGTAGACGAGCCCCACGACGTTCTCCGCGACGCCGGCCACGGTGATCAGCGCACCGCCGTACGAGTGGCCCACGAGGACGGCCGGCCCCTCTACCTGCGCCAGGACCGAGGCGAGGTAGGCGGCGTCGGACGTCAAGCCCCGCAGCGGGTTCGTCGGAGCGATCACCGGGATCCCGCTGCTCCGCAGCTCCGAGATGACGCCTATCCAGCCTGTCGCGTCGGCGAAGGCACCGTGCACGAGAACGACGGTGGGGTTGGTCATCGCGAATCTCTTCTCAGTATCGGGCCGCCATGTGAGGCGTCGTCACGGCGCCCAGAGCGCGGCCCGAAAGAGGGCAGGAGGTCCGTGCGGCTCTCACCCACGGTAGAGGTGTGGGAACGGCTCCTCTTGTCCGTGCGTGCAGCCGCCCTGTCATGACACCGCACACGCGTCCGGCCTCCTTCGGCCGTCCTGGGTACCGGCGTTGGTCGGCGCGAAGGCCGAGGTGGCCAGCGCCTGCCATTGGCTGGGGCTCATGCCGTAGGCGCCGCGGAATGTGCGGCTGAAGTGCGAGGGGCTGCTGAAGCCCCAGCGGTTTGCCACCGCGGCCATGGTGGTTCTCCGGTGGGAGCGGCCCAGCTCGAACCGGCAGAATTCGAGCCTGCGCCGGCGTATCCAGTGGCTCACCGTGCTGCCGTCGTTCTGGAAGAGTTTCTGCAGGTACCGGACGGAGATGTGGTGGGCACGTGCGATCGACTCCGGTGACAGGTCCGGGTCCATCAGATGTTCTTCGATGTAGGCGTGAATGCGGGACAGCATCTCCTTGCCGGCCGTCGACGAGTCGTCGGCCTCGTCTTGCGTGTCCGCTTCGAGGAGCTCCATGACCAGGACGGAAAGGAGGTGCACGGCCGTCCGGGCACGCCGGTCCCCGATCGTGGACCGGCCCGACTCCGCCTTGGCGGCGAGCGCGGTGAGAAAGTCGGACGCCAGCGCCCCGATCCCGTCCCCGCCGCGTACGGGCACGCCGAGCACCCGGTTCAGTTCCGCCTCCGTCACGCCCAGATAGCAGCGGGGCACCCGGAAGAAGATCATCTGGCAGTCTTCGTCGAACCGCAGCGGGTGCTGTCGGGCCGGGTCGCAGAAGACCAGGTCGTTCGGCTCCAGCTGGGTCGTGGCACGCCCGTGGACGGCGGTGACGGAGCCACGGACGTGGACACCGAGGTAGACGTGGTTCGGGTCGTTGGTGTCCGGCATTGCGGAAAGCATCTGGACCAGCCCCCCTGAGCGGGAGCCGGGTGAGGTCGGATCGGATACTTGCCGGGATACCTGTTGGGGCGCAGGTGACATCAGTGTGGGAGTCATGGGGATTCCTAGCCGTGGGTTGGTGGGGAGCAGGACGGGATTCACACCCACGTCACCGGCTCCTCGGCCAGGAACTTCTCCACCACGGCGTTGAAGGCCGGCGCGTTCTCCAGGAAGGGGAAGTGTGAGCTCGCCACGTCGGAGGCGAAGACGTGCAGGCGCGCGCCGGGAATCCGCTCAGCGACGAAGCGCTGCGAATCGGGGTGCACATGGCTTCCCTCGCAGCCGATCACCAGGGCCGGTACATCGATCCGGGCAAGCACGTCACGCCAGTCCTGCGCGCAGTGGTCGAACAGCAGCGGTACGCCCGCGTAGGCGGGTGTCGACCTGACCTCCTCGGCGACGAAGGCCAGCATCCCGGGGTCGGGCTCGCCGGAGAACATGCCGCGCACGAAGTCGGCGAGAACCGTGTCGCCCTCCGGCCCCGCCAGTGCCGCACCCAGGTACAACAGCCCCGACACGTCGAAGATGGCACCGCACTCGCGCTGTTCCCGCTCGGTCATCCAGGGCACGGCGGCGACCGCCGCGGGCTGGTCGACGGCGATGAAGCGCCGGATCCGTCCGGTCCCGTACTGGTCGATGAAGCTCCACCACACCGAGACGCCCATGGACCAGCCCAGTGCGTCGAAACGGGCCAGGCCGAGGTGGTCGACGAGTTCGAGCACGTCGCGCGAGAGCCGGGCGATACGGTAGCCGTGAGACGGTTTGCCGGACTTCCCGTGGCCGCGGAAGTCGACGGTGACGACGCGGCGGCCGGGCGCCAGCCCCTCGGTCTGATGACGGAACATCGCCTGCGTCTGCCCCCAGCCGTGCAGCATCACCAGCGGGACACCGTCGCCGCCGCTGTCCTGGTAGGCGAGCCGTGCGCCATCCGTCGTGATCAGTTCTTCCATGACCTCTCCCCTGGTCAGAGGCGGTAAATGCCGTTCCCGCCGTCCCGGACATCATCGAATGGGGCCCGCCGCCCGCACCACCGCGAGCTGTAGGAATCGGGCCGCGTATCCTCCTCGCTTTGTCGAAGCGAGTACGCGTTCAGGCGGCGCGGCCGTCGCCGGGGTGGAGGAGTTCCTCGATCCGCAGGCCGAGGTGCAGGGTGAGCCGGTGGGCGCCGTCGTCGAGGTCCAGTCCGGTGATCTCCTGGATCTGGCGCAGGCGGTAGTAGAGCGAGGTGCGGTGGATGCCCAGCGTGTCCGCGGTCCTGCGGATCGAACCCGCGTGTTCAAGGAAGCAACGCAGCGTCTCCCGCAGACGGTCGCCGCCATGAGCCCCGCCCAAGGTGCGGAGCGGCTTGGGGACCAGGGACGTGTTCAGGGCGTGCTCGGGGAGCTGCAACAGCACGGCGAGTTCCCCCAGGAGTTCCCAGTCGCCGACTCTGTTCAGGGAGGGCAGCCGACGGGCGGCGCGGGCCGCCACGAGAGCCTGCTTGTACGACGTCCACGCGTCGTCCAGGCCGACGTGCCGGCCACCGACGCCGATCGCGGGGTCCGCCGACGGGTCCAGGAAGGTGCGCAGTTCGGTGAGGATGCGCGCGGACTGGGCGGCGACCTCGTCCGGGCCCGGGGGCCGGTCACGGAGCTGGAGCAGGATCGCCCGCTCCTTGCCGATCGCGATGAGGCCCTGAGCGGAGCGTGTCTGGCGGAACCCTTCCAACGCCGCCCCCAGGGCGGCCTCGGACAGCCGCACGAGCTCGGTCGCGCAGCTCAGCTGGACCACGGTGACCAGGACGTGCTCCGCCGCCCCGAGCAGCCCCAGTTCCTTGCCGCGGCGACGCGCGGTGGTGCGTGCGGCGACGTCGCCACCGACGAGTGCGAGGGCCAGGTCCCTCTCGTCCGTCTTCCGGTTGTCGGCGGCGATGTGCTCCCCGTACATCTGGGCGGCCATCGCATCCGCGGCATGCGCGATGGCAGCGATCTCCCGCTCCCGCAGCGCCTTTTCGGGCGCGACCACCACGAGCAGGC
The DNA here is from genome assembly GCF_055580545.1 of Streptomyces sp. NPDC031670. Taxonomy (NCBI): domain Bacteria; kingdom Bacillati; phylum Actinomycetota; class Actinomycetes; order Kitasatosporales; family Streptomycetaceae; genus Streptomyces; species Streptomyces sp. NPDC031670. The sequence goes on from NZ_JBVILC010000013.1 coordinate 104,111, forward strand.
CGAGGAGATGCCCGCGCCGGCGCAGCGGCGCGACGTAGCGGGGAAGCAGTCCGAGATCGTCACGGCCGTCGATGAATCCGGGTTTGGACCACTGGGTCACGCCCTGGGCGAGGACGTGGCGGATGGCCGCGTTGTCGGCGCGGCCCTGCAACAGGGTGGTGATGCGCACCGGGTCCTCGTCGCCGAAGTGGCGGCTCGTGCAGACCATGCGGACCAGCGGGTCGTCGACGGCGACGGACCGGCCGAGCCGCTCCGCGAGCTCGTCGACAAGCGCCTGGAGCTCAGGGCTGCCGGGGCGGGCTCGTTCGAGCCTTGCGGTCATGCGCTGTTCCTCTTTCGACCAGGGGTTCCTGCGGACTTCTCCGTTCCGCGACTCCTGATCATTTTGAGGAAACGGCGACGCCGACACATCGCACGAATCGTCCATTGCCACGGCACCCACGTGGGATACGAAGCCACTACTCTCCGCTGTCACGGTGCTTGACCAGCCGGGTCAGCTCCTGGCGCGAAGTGACGTCGAGCTTGGTGAAGGCCCGGCGCAGGTGGGAACTGACCGTGTGCGGTGACAGGGAGAGGTGCTCGGCCACCTGTCGGTTGGTCAGCCCTGCGGCCACGAGCCGTACGACCCGTATCTCCGCGACCGTCAGCTCGGGCCATGCACCGCCGAGCCCGGACGTCGAGGGCCGGCGCCGGACACCGGCGGCCCGCAGACGCCGGCGCACGCGTACGACGTCCCGCTCGGCACCCGCTCGCGCATACAGCGCAAGGGCCGTGTCGAAGTACGGCACCGCCTGGGACCTGCGGGTGGCCGCCAGCTTGCGTCCGGCGTCCTCCAGGGCCGACGCCCGGGCCAGCACCCGAGGGCAGTCCTCGTACAGCCGTACGGCGTGTACCAGCGTGGCGAGGTCGTTGTCGAGGAGGCCCCGGGCGTGCGCCGCGGTGGCGGCGAGGAACGTGAGGCCGGGGTTGAGCACCGCACGCCGCTCGGCCAGGTCGACCGCCTGCGCGGCCCGTTCGTGCGCGCCGGCACGCAGCGCCAGACGGACGAGTACCGGAGCGTCGGCGGGGTCGATCAGGCCGGCGTAAGCGGGCCGGTCCGCGGCGGGCGACGTCATCACCTCGTCGAGTTCGGCCATGGCACGGTCGGGCCGGCCCTCGAAGTCGGCCATCAGCGCCAGCATCCAGGCGCCGAAGTGCCGCACGACACGTGCGCCGTCGCTCCGCATGCGCCTCGCCTGCGCCGCGTACGCCCGTGCGGTCGTCCGGTCGTCGGTATGGAGGGCGACGCGCATCATCACGTATCGGAGCGTGACGTCGGCGAGGCTGCCCGGGCCGAGACCGTCGGTCGCCTCGGACGCGGCCTCGGCGTCGGCCCTGGCCTCCATCAGCCGTCCGGCTTCCAGCAGGATGCGGGAGCGGGTCATGAGCCACATACGGGTGGCGGCCGTACGGCCCTGCTCCCTGGTGATCCGGATACCCTCCTCGGCGGCGGCGAGCGCCTGCGCGGTGCGTCCGACGGTGTGCGACAGCAGAGCGTGCCACAAGGCCTCCGGCACCCACAGCGAGGTGCTGACGCCGAGGGCGTCGGCCAGCGCGGCGGACCGCTCGGCCTGCCGGAACGCCTCGGCCAGGTCCATGCGGTGGAAACTGACGGCCGAGCGGACCGTCGTCAGCGTGGCCTCCGCGGTGCGGTCCCCCGCTGCCGCCGCGCTCTGCCACGCCTCGGCGGCGACCTCCTCGGCCGCCGCGTGCTCGCCCGACATCGACAGGCAGACAGCGAGCAAGGCGAGCAATTGTCCTCTCGCGGCCACGGAGATCCCGGGCAGTTCCGCCCCGGCGCGGGCCTGCCTCACCGCCTCGCAGAAGTCGAACGGTACGGCCAGGCGCGCCAGGGCCAGGCGTATGCGCGCCTCGTCCTCGGGCCCGAGAGTGCCGGCCGCCAGGGCGGAGGATCCCAGCTCGCGCGCCTGGGCGGCGCGGCCCGTCTGCCACAGCAACGGGATCGTCTCGGCGATGATCCGCGGGCGCTCCACAGCGTCCGCGGCGGTGAGTTCCAGGGCCCTGAGGCTGCGTTCCGCGGCCGGTCCGGGAGCGGTGGCCGCGAGTTCCGCCGCGGCGGTGCGCAGCCGCTCGGCCTCCGCCGCGTCTCCGTGGCCCGCTGTCCCCGCCGACAGCGCCGGACGACCGACGGGAAAGGCCGTGCTTCCCGACGGCAGCCCGGCGGCCTGACGGTCAAGGGACTGCCGCAGGGACAGGGGGAGCGCGGCTTCGACCGCCTCACGGACCAGGTCGTGGCGGAAGGCGAGGCGATCGCCGCGCTCGGCGAGCAGATCGGCGTCGAGGGATTCCCGTACCGCTGTGATGAGCGCCGCCGAGGACCTGCCCAGCAGTTCGGCCAGCACCGCCACGGTGACCGGGCCGCCCACGGCAGCCGCCGTCTGCACCAGCTCCCGCGCCTCACCGGACAGCTCGTCGAGGCGGCGCACGACAGAAGGGAGCTCGGGTGGGGCGGGAACTCCGGCCGACAGCACGGCCGTGCCGTTGTCGATCGTCACCGCCTCCTCGTGCAGCGAGCCGAGCAGCTCGACCAGCAGCCGTGGCACCCCCTGGGCGCGGTGGGCGAGATGGAGGACATCCGGCCCGGCGCGGGTGCCCAGGACGTCCTCGGTGATCCGTGCGACCGCCCGGTCCCCCAGCGCTCCGAGGACCAGTTCGTGTGCACCCGCCTGACGGATCCTGTCCAGAGTCGTACGCACTCCCGGCGACACGCTGCCGCCACGCACGGCGACCAGCCACAGGATCGGGTGTGACGAGAGTCCCGCCGCGAGGGTGTGGAAGGTGAGCAGGGTCAGGTCGTCGCACCACTGGAGGTCGTCCAGGACGACGAGCAGGGGACCCCCGCGTGCCGCCTCCCGCAGGCGCTCCCCCAGCTCCTGAAGCAGCCAGAACCGCTGGCCGGGTGTCGAGGCGAGATCCTGGAGACGCTGAGCGCCCGACAGCGGTTCCTCGCCACCGAGTACGCATGCGAGGAGCGGGCCGAGCGGTACGAACTGTTCGTCGCGGTCCGCCGCCCCCTCGAACACCCGCATCCCGCGCCGCCTCGCGGCCCCTGCGGCCTCGGTGAGGATCCTGGACCTGCCGATGCCGGCGGGACCCCCGACCCGGACGATCCCGCCTTCGCCCCGCTCAAGCGCGTCGAGCCGCGCCTCGATGAACGCCATTTCGGTGTCCCTGCCGCGCAGGGGTACCCGCAGGCCGTCGCGCTCCTCGCGAGCGGTCCTCGTCGTCACTTGGTTCACGCTCACTCCGCCGGCCTGGGCCGCACGGGACGGGCTCGGTCCTCATGCGGTACGGCGGAACAGTATGAACCATATGAACGGTCCCGCCGTCGTGCGGCCTGCGGCCCGTCTCAGTCGAAGCGCAGGTCGGCGAGTTGCCGTTCGAGGGCCGTGACGTCGTCCTCGGGCTCCTCCGCGACCGGGCGCGCCGCCATGAGCGCGGCGAGTTCGGCGGCTGCCCGGCGGATGCGGCCCGGCAGACCGTCGGTGTACTCGTCCCCGCCCGAGCCCCAGTCCTCAGACGCCGCGAACACGGCGGTGGGGACGGCGACTGCGCGGAGGTAGGCGAAGAGCGGACGCAGGGCGTGCTCCAGGACCAGCGAATGGCGGGCGGTACCGCCCGTCGCCGCGATCAGGACCGGTTTCCCGGTGACGGCATCCGGATCGATCACGTCGAAGAAGGACTTGAACAGACCACTGTAGGAAGCCGCGAACACGGGAGTCACGACGATCAGACCGTCGGCCGCCGTCACGGCCTCGATCGCGGCGTTCAACCGCGGCGGCGGGAAGCCCGTCACCAGGTGGTTGGCGATGTCGCCGGCCAGTTCGCGCAGCTCCACCACGTCGGTCGACGCCGTCTGTCCCAGGGCGGTGAGTTCGTCGCGGGCCGACTCGGCCAGCCGGTCGGCGAGCAGCCGGGTGGAAGAGGGGGTGCTCAGCCCCGCGGAGACGACGGTCAGCTTCACGCGGCGGACACCTCCCGGCCGGCTCGCAGGGACGCGTGCGTGGGAGCCTGCCGCACGTCGGCCGGACGTCCCTTCGCGAACTCCCTGCGCAGCACGGGCACGACCTCTTCACCGAGGATGTCGAGCTGTTCCAGGACGGTCTTCAGGGGCAGGCCCGCATGGTCCATCAGGAACAGCTGACGCTGATAGTCGCCGACACTCTCCCGGAACGACAGAGTCCGCTCGATGACCTGCTGGGGAGAGCCCACCGTCAGCGGGGTCTGCTCGGTGAACTCCTCCAGCGACGGGCCGTGGCCGTACACCGGCGCGTTGTCGAAGTAGGGACGGAACTCCCGTACGGCGTCCTGGGAGTTCTTGCGCATGAAGACCTGGCCGCCCAGTCCGACGACGGCGTCCTCCGGCCGGCCGTGACCGTGGTGCGCGAACCGGCGCCGGTACAGCTGCACCATGCGCCGGGTGTGGTCGGCCGGCCAGAAGATGTTGTTGTGGAAGAAGCCGTCGCCGTAGAAGGCGGCCTGTTCCGCGATCTCGGGGGACCTGATGGATCCGTGCCAGACGAAGGGCGGGACGCCGTCCAGGGGCCGCGGTGTCGAGGTGAAGGCCTGGAGCGGCGTACGGAACGTGCCCTCCCAGTCCACGACGTCCTCGCGCCACAGCCGGCGCAGCAGTGCGTAGTTCTCCTTGGCGAGGTTTATGCCCTGACGGATGTCCTGGCCGAACCACGGGTACACCGGGCCGGTGTTGCCGCGCCCCAGCATGACGTCGACGCGGCCGTCGGCCAGGTGCTGCAGCATCGCGAAGTCCTCGGCGATCTTCACCGGGTCGTTGGTGGTGATCAGCGTCGTGGACGTGGACAGGATCAGTTTCTCGGTGCGGGCGGCGATGTAGCCGAGCAGGGTGGTCGGCGACGACGGCACGAACGGCGGGTTGTGGTGCTCGCCGGTGGCGAAGACGTCCAGGCCGACCTCCTCGGCCTTGAGCGCGATGGCGACCATCGCCTTGATGCGCTCGCTTTCGGTCGGGGTGCGACCGTCGGTGGGGTCGGGGGTGAGGTCCCCGACGGTGAAGATGCCGAACTGCATGGGGTGTCTGCTCTCCTGAGCTCATCCGGTTCCCGTGCCGGGAACCGGGGGGCGGGGTGACGCCGGGGACTCCGGTATCACCCCGGCGGGTCAACGGTGCGGCGTCACTTCGCCAGGAAGGCGAGGAGGGCCGTGTTGACCTCCTCGGCGTGGGTCCACAGCAGACCGTGCGGGGCGCCCTCGATCTCGACGTAGTCGGCCGACGGAAGCGCCTGGTGGAAGGGGCGCGCGGTGCCCTCGGCCGGCAGGATGCGGTCGGCGGTGCCGTGCAGGATCAGGGCCGGCACGTCGACGGTGGGGATGTCGGCGCGGAAGTCGGTGTACCAGGTCGCCGGCGCGGCCGACGCGGCGAAGGAGCCGCCGCGGGCCGCGGTGTTCCAGCTGTTGCGGACGGCCTCCTCGCTGATGCGGGTGCCCAGGTTCTCGTCGAGGTTGTAGAAGTCGTTGAAGAAGGCCGTGTAGTAGGCGTAGCGGTCGGCCTTGACGGCGGCGACGACGCCGTCGAAGAACTCCTGCGGAGCAACGCCCTGCGGGTTGTCGTCGCTCTTGAGCAGGCAGGGTTCCAGCGAGGCCAGGAAGGCGGCCTTGGCGACCCGGCCCGAGCCGTAGGTGGAGAGGTAGCGGGCGACCTCGCCGGTGCCCATGGAGAAGCCGACGAGGACGGCGTCGTTCAGGTCGAGGGTCTCCATCACGGTGTTCAGATCGGCGGCGAAGGTGTCGTAGTCGTATCCGGTGGTCGGCTGCGAGGACTGCCCGAAGCCGCGGCGGTCGTACGTGATGACGCGGTAGCCGGCGTCGAGCAGGGCGCCGCGCTGGCGCTCCCAGGAGTGGCCGTCGAGCGGGAAGCCGTGGATGAGGACGACCGGCTGCCCACTCCCCTGGTCTTCGAAGTACAGCTCGACGGGGTTGGTGTTCTCCTGGCCCACGGTGATGTACGGCATGGGGGCGCTTCCTCTATTCGGGTCGACTGGTCCGCGCGTCGAAGCGGCGCGGTATGCCCGTCACGCTAGGACCGGCCGCGCACCTGCTGTTGTCCTCCCGCGCACCACACCTTGCACGGGGGTGCAGAGGGTACTCAGCCGCCGGGGGTTGTCGCGGTGTCGTCCTCCGCCAGGACGATCCGGGCCAGGTGGACCCTGGAGCGCACCGCGAGCTTGCGGAAGATCGATGCCAGATGGGTGTTGACGGTGTGCGGGGAGACGACGAGGGCCTGCGCGGCCGACCGGTTGGTGTGACCCGCGGCGATCAGCCGGGCCACCTTGCGTTCCGAGGCCGTGAGTGCGTCCCAGCCCTGGTCGGCGCGTGGCCGCAGGCGTCCGGTGCGCCGGTTGGGGCGGCTTGTGGCCCGTTCCAGATCGGCCCGGACCCGGTCGGCCTCGGCGTCGGCGCCCGCCTGGGCGTAGATGTCGTACGCCCTGGTCAGGGGAGGTGTCGCAGCGGCGTCGCTCACGGTCAGCAGCGCGCGCCCGAGGTCGGCGGACGCGGCGGCGAGGGGCAGGGGCCGGGGGCCGGTGGAGAGGATGTGGACCGCGCGCTCCAGGAGTTGGTGGTCGGCGCTCACCAGGGCGGCTGTGTGGGCGGCCGTTCCCTGGGCGGTCGGCACGGTGGGGTTGCGGGTGGCGTGGTCGCCGGCCTGGGCCGCGAGGTCCTCGGCCAGCTTCCGGTCTCCGCCGTTCAGGGCGATGCGCACGGCCTGGGCGATGTGAGGGCGCAGGAGACGCCACCGCAGGAAGGGGTGGTCCCGTTGCACGGAGCGGATTCGTTCGGACGCAGCCGCGTGGTCGCCGTCGGCGTCGGCGATGACGGCCTCGAAGTACTGGTGCGCGGCGTGGTTGCCCGTGTTCGGCCGGTCGGCCACGGTCGCTCTCACGACATCCAGGTGTGCACGCGCTGCTTCGCGGTCACCACGCAGCAGCGCGAGGAGACCGCGGTTGACGCGGATGTTGACCAGGTTGCCGGGCACGCGAAGGTCCGCTTCGAGCCGCTCGGCGGTGACGAAGTCGGCGTCCGCGTCGTCGAGCCGGCCCAGCCCCATGTTCAGGGTTGCCTGGGCCCAGATCAGCATGGCGGGGCGCAAGGGAGCGTCGTCCGCCGTCCGGAGCAGTCGCGCTACGGTGGCGAAGTCGTCCAGGTGGATCCGTGCGACGGCCTCCTCGGGAAGGAAGGCCGTGTCGAACACGCTCAGCGCCGTGTGGTGTTCGAAGGCGGCTGCGCAGTCGCCCGCGTTGAGGGCGGTCTCGCCGAGCCCCCACAGCGCGAGGACGCGGGCCTCGCGGTCACCGGCCCGCTCCGCCTCGGCGAGCGCCTGTTCGCCGCTCTCGCGAGCGGCCCCCAGGTCGCGGCCTCGGGAGCGGGCCAGGGCCTGCCGGGCGGTGAGCCGGGCCCGGACCACCGGGTCGGTGACGGCTGCCAGCGCCGCCGTCGAGCGGCGGGTCAGCTCGTGGACGTCGTCGAGGTGCCAGAGCGCGTCGCCCAGTACGCACTGCAGACGGGCGAAGACGTCCAGGGACGGCTGCCGGGCGAGCAGCGCGTCGCCGGTCTCCCGTGCCTGCGTGTACCGGCCCGCGCGGGTCAGCGCGACGATGGCCCGCTCGCCCACGTCGAACAGCATGGGCGCATGGGGCGGTACGAGTTCCAGAGCGCGTACGGACAGGTCGGCGGCGAGGTCGGGCATGACGGCGATCACGTCCGTGGCGGCCGTGCCGAGCAGTCCGACCGCCTCCATGTCGCCGGGTTCGGCGCTCTTCAGCAGATGGGGGACCGCGTCGATGGTGCTCCGGCCGGCCGCGACGAGCCGGCGTGCGGCCTCCCGGTGCAGCGCCCGGCGTACGGAGGGGGCGAGGTCGGCGTACACGGCCTCCCGGAGCAGGTCGTGGCGGAACAGCAGGCGTTCGCCGTCGTCGTCCAGGAGGGCCGCGGCGATCGCCTCCTCCACTGCGGCGCTGAGGGTGGAGGCGGGCCGGGCGCACAGGGCGGCGGCGTCCGCGAGCGAGAACGCGCGGCCGAGTACCGAGCCGATCCGCAGGAAGTGCAGGGTGTCCGGCCGCAGGTCGGCCAGCCGGCCGCGGACGCCCAGGACCAGCCGCTCGGGCACTTCCGGCCCGTCCCCGCCCGGCGTCGCGATGCCCGAGAGCATCTCGGTCGCCAGGAAGGGGTTGCCGCCCGCCCCGCCGAGGAGCTCCGCGACCCGCGCCGGCACCCGCGCGCCCAGGACGTCGCGTGCCAGCTCGGCAAGGGCGGTCTCGGACAGCGGACGCAGAGCAAGGGTCGTCGCCCGCGGCCCCTGCCCGTACAGTTGCGGGTCCTGCCTGCCCGTGAGCAGCCACAGGACGGGGGAGGCGAGCAGCCGTGCGGGCAGGAGGCTCAGGGCGAGCCGGCTCAGCGGGTCGGCCCATTGCACATCGTCGACCGCGATCAGTACGGGCTTGCCCGCCGCGCGCTCCTCGATCAGCTGGGCCAGCCGTTCGACGAGCCAGATGCGCTGGTCGTGGTGGACGGCGAGGTCGGCGAAGTCCCCACGGGCCAGCAACGGCGTCTCGCCGTGCAACAGGCCCGAGGCCAGTGAGGCCAGCGGTGCCAGTTCGTGCAGTTCCTCGGCGCGTCCATGGCTGACGACGAATCCGTGGGCCCGGGCGAGCGAGACGGCTTCCCGCAGCAGTGCGGTCTTGCCGATGCCGGACTCGCCCAGCAGGAGCGCGATCGCTCCTGCCCCGCCGCGGCGCACCGCCTCGACCAGGGCGCGCAGCTTTTCCAGCTCGGCTTCGCGGCCCCGCAGCCCGGGCCGGCTGAACCTTGCGCTCGCCGACCCTGCCGCGCGCTCCGCCTCGGCCCGGTCGCCTCTCATCCCTTGACCGATCCGGCGAGCAGTCCCCGTGCGAAGTGACGCTGCAGGGCGAAGAAGACGAGCAGCGGGACGAGCGCCGCCACGAAGGCTCCTGCGGTGAGCCGCTGCCACTCGTTGCCGTACGTCCCGGCCAGGCTCGCCACTCTGACCGTCATGGGCGCGGTCTGGGCCGTTCCGCCCGACAGGGTCAGTGCCACCAGGAGGTCGTTCCACACCCAGATGAACTGGATGAGGGCGAAGGTCGCCAGGGCCGGGCGGCTCAGCGGCAGCACGATCCGCAGCAGCAGCGTCGCGTGCGACGCGCCGTCGACACGGGCGGCCTCGACCAGCTCCCGGGGCAGCCCCGCAAGGAAGTTGTGCAGGAGGAACACCGCGAACGGCAGCGCGAAGGCCGTGTGGGCGAACCAGACCTGAGCAAACCGTGCGGGACCGGTGAGGTGCCACGCGGGCAGGAACAGCCAGCCCTGGGAGAAAAGCTTCAGGAGAGGGACGAGCGCCATCTGGAGCGGCACGGCCTGGAGCGCGAAGATGCCGATGACGAGCGCATCGCGCCCCTTGAAGTCGATCCAGGCCAGGGCGTAGGCCGCGAAGAAGGCCACCACCAGCGGGAACAGCACCGAGGGGACGGCGATGACAACGGAGTTGACGAAGTACTCCGCGAGACGCCCCGACCCGTTCCCGCCGCCGGACAGCACCTCCCCGTAGTTGTCGAGCGTGAGGTGCGGCGCACCGAACACGGTCCACCAGCCCGTCGTCTTGATCTCCTGCTCGGGGCGGAACGAGGAGAGCAGGAGAGCGAGGGCCGGTGTCGTCCACAGGACCGCGATCCCCACGGCCAGCAACGTGAAAGCGCGGGAGGCCAGACGCTCCCGCGCGCCCTTCACCCGGCCCCCCGCCGCGCCCGGACCTGGTAGGCGACGAAGGGAGTGACGAGGACGAAGAGGAGTACGGCAAGCGCCGCGCCGTGGCCCGTTTCGCCGTAGCGGAAGGCCTGGTCGTACATGTCGTGGGCGATGACGTCCGTGTCGAACTGTCCGCCGGTCATGGTCTTGACGATGTCGAAGGCCTTGAAGGCGCCGATAGCCTGGGCGAGGACCACGACGGTCAGCGTGGGTCTGATCGACGGCAGGGTGATACGCCAGAAGATCTGCCGGGCGCAGGCACCGTCGAGCCGGGCCGCCTCGATCAGCTCAGCGGGAACGGCTCTGATGGCGCCGGCCAGCAGGACGGCCGCGAAGCCCGCCTGTGTCCACACCATCACCACCATGAGGAACAGGACGTTCCAGGGCGAGTCGGCAAGCCATTGCCGCGGTTCGCCGCCGAACGCGACGACGAGCTGGTTCAGCACCCCGATCTGCCCTGCCTGCGCCGGCCGGTAGGCGTAAACGAACTTCCAGACGACGCCCGCGCCGACGAAGGAGATCGCCATCGGCATCAGCAGGAGCGACAGCGCGAACGCCCTGAACCGCGACCGCACGACGGCCGCCGCGTACAGCAGACCGACCGCGGTCGCCGTCAGCGGCACGAGCACCGCCCACGCCACTGTGTTGCGCAGCGCCACCAGCGCCCGGGAATCGGTGAGCAGCCACCGGTAGTTGTCCCACCCGGCCCACGCCTCTCCCCCACGGTCGGTGAAGGACAGCATCAAGGTGCGCAGAGCGGGCAGCAGCAGACCGACCGTGAGCAGCAGCAGCGCGGGGGCCAGCAGGATCAGGGCCGCGGACCTCCTGCGTACCGGCCCCTGGTGCAGCGCAAGCAGGACCAAGCCGACCACCGCTGCGAAGGCGGCGATGCCCTGGAGCAGGTACAGCAGCTTGGGCTGCTGGGCAACGGCGTCGAACGACATCAGCGGCTCGGCCAGGACCGTTCGATGGAGTCGGCGACCTGCCGGGTCGGAGCGCCGCCGATCCAGTCGACGGCTCCCTTCCAGAACGTCCCGGCGCCGACCGACGCCGGCATCAGGTCCGAACCGTCGAACCTGAACTGTGTCCTGGGGTCCTGGAGCAGCTGGATCGAGAGCCTGTCGACGGGGGTCGCGGCGTTCGCCGGATCCACGCCCCGGTTCGCCGAGACGAAAGGGCCCTTCTTCATACGGGAGTTCGCGAAGTCGGGGGAGGCCAGATACTCCTGGAACGCCCGCACTTCGGGGCGGTCTGCGAACACCGCGGTGAACACCCCGCCGCCCAGTACGGGGTGGTCGGCCGGCTCGGCTCCGGGCAGGAGGAAGGCGTAGACGTCCTTGTCCGGTCCGATCTTTGTTCCCTTCGGCCACAGATCGGCGTAGAAGGAGGCCTGGCGGTGCATCGCGCAGTCGCCGGAGAGAATCGGCAGGCCGGCCTCCTGGTAGGAGATCGACGCCATCGACCGGGCCGGGCCGAAACCGCCGTTGGCGTAGCGGTCGTTCTTGAGGAGGGACCCCACGGTGTCCATGGCCTGGATCACCCGCGGGTCGTTGAAGGGAATCTTGTGGCTGACCCACTGGTCGTAGACCTTTGTGCCCTGCTGGCGCAGCAGGACGTCCTCGATCCAGTCCGTCACGGGCCAGCCGGTTGCCTCGGCGGACTCCACTCCCGCACACCACGGCTTGACGCCCGACGCCGCGGCTTTCTCCGTGACCGCCATCAGCTCGGACCACGTGCGGGGAACGCTCAGTCCCCTGGCCCGGAAGTACTTCGGGGAGTACCAGACGAACGACTTCACATTCGCGACCAGTGGTGTGCCGTAGAGAGTGCCGTTCACGGTCGCGTAGTTGTTCCAGTCAGCCGACCAGCCCTGCTTCGCGAGGGTCACGACACTGGCGCTCGCGGGCTTGAGTCTGCCCGCCCGCGCGAAGCGTTCCAGGAGGCCGGGCTGCGGGAAGAACGCCATGTCGGGCTCGTTCCCGGCGTCGACCCGAAGCTGGATCTGGGTCTCGAACTCTCCGTCGCCCTCGTACTGGACGTCGATTCCCGTGCAGTGCGCGAAGTCCGCCCAGGTCTCTTCGAACAGGTCGGCCTCGCGGTCCCGGTTCTCCGCGTAGACGGTGACCTTGGTGGCGGGGTGCTTGCCGTAACGGGCGTACGGGGCGCAATCCGCGGTGGGGTGTGACCGGGAAGCGCTGTCCTGGGGAACAGCACAGGCGGCGGCGAGGGCGGCAACGGCGATGACGGCGAGCGCGGTCCTCGCGCCGAACCTCATGGGTGGATCTCCTCCGATCGCCCACCGAGGCTCTCGGGGGCGATCAGAAGCTACCAGGGCTCGAACAATATCGACTAATCGTTCTAGTCGGCCTGACGGGGCCCGTGGGCGGTGGACCGGATCGCGTCCTGGATCAGCGCCGCTGCGGCCTGGAGCTGGGCAAGTATGACCAGGTGGGAGGGGTCGACTTCGACGGTGGTCAGGCCGGCGCGCTCGTAGCCGTAACACTCCACATCAGGGTTGATCGTGCGGTCGCGGGGGCCCACCAGACCCCACGAGGGCTTGGTCATCGGACTCTGACAGCCAAGGGCGGGGCTCCCCCAGCGCTGAGCGATGCCGCTCAGTCGGGCAGCGCGACGGTGAGGTCCACCTCGACCAACTGCCCGGCGAAGCCCAACTGGGCAACCCCCAGAAGCGTGCTGGCAGACGTGAACGCCGGACCGAGTGCGGAAGCGGTCAGCCGGCCCCAGACGATGCCCAGGTCCTCTCTGTCATCGCTCCTCACATAGATCACCGACCGCACCACGTGCTCCGGCTGTGCATTCACCGCCGCGAGGGCAGTGAGTGCATTCACGACGACCTGATCGACTTGCACGGTGAGGGAGCCCGCGCCGATGAGAGAGCCGCCGCGGTCGAGGGGACACTGCCCCGCCAGATAAGCGGTTCGGCCGGCCTCCGCCACGGTGATGTGGTGGTAGCCGGGCGTCTCATGTAACTGCTCGGGGTTGATACGGCTGATCTTCGCTGTCATGTCGCGAGTCTGACTACTCTGCCCCCGACACGCAACGAAATTTGCCTACCGCGCGGCTGTCCGACACGGCGCGAGGCTACCTCCTGCTGTCCTCCTCCCCCACTTCAACTCGCACCCCTGAACGCCTCCGTCCGCCCGTGGCGGAAGCGCTGCAGTCGACACGTATGCGCCGCATGTTCCGGCGATGGAGGGTGTCCGACCCGGCAGGTCTTCGGTAGCAGGAGCTGGCAGGCCGGCGTGCACTGTGGCAGCACTGATGATGGTGACCGGCTGCGGCCGGATGCCCCGGGCTGAATGTTGAAGGCAAGTGTCAGCGATGCCTCGCGGTCAATACAGCTAGGGCGCGGCGGGCGGTGCCGGGGTGGGGCGGCTCCACTCCCGGGCGACCCAGGCGTCCACGCGCGACCACTGGTCGGTCAGCCAGGACTCACGGGCCTGCCGTCCGGCGGGTATCGCGCGGACGGGCACGCTCCACCAAGTGGCGCGGACCGCCGTGCGCAGGGGGATCGACTGCCACAGGCGGGCTGGCGAGTCGATGCGGTCGAGCCCGGTGTGCGCAACGAAGGCGACTGCCGCTCTGGCATCACCCGCCCCGGACAGTGCCGCCAGGGACCCCTCCATCCTGGGCGGCAGGACGTGCTTCTGGTGGCGGGCGCGAGCCGCTCGCCGGAGCTGGCCGGTGCGGTTGAGCCAGCCGATGGCCCGGCGCCTGCGACGCTCTGTGAAGTTGCCGCCCTCGGGGAACATCACCAGCGCCTCCCCCGGGCGCAATGAGGCCGCCAACAGACCGATGGCCGCCGAGGTCCCGGCTTCGGCCCGTTGTGGGACGAAGCAGTGCGGCAGACGGCTGAGCACGATGTCCAGACACGGGTCCCAGCGGAGGAACTGCTTGAGGACGACCTGGGGGCGCAGGCCCGCGCGGCAGAGGAGGCCGTGTACCAGCAGGATCGAATCTCCGGGGCCGGCATGGCGGGCAAAGACCACTATGCCCTCGCGCGACCGGTCCGTACTTGACGGGATCGGCGGCTCGACCTCCACTCGTAGCGAGAAGATCCATCCCGAACACGTGACCAGGAAGTCCAGCAGCCGCGCCAGTACTTGGTAGTTGAGCGCCACCAGACGCTCTTCGCGGTCTCGGCCGCCGCCCAGGCAGCGCAGCCGAACGCCACCCGCCGCGAGCACCCCAACCAGATCGGCAACGAGGTATACGAGGGCGTAGAGAGCCAGCCGTTGGGGCTGCCAGGCCCGCCCGGACCGTCCGGCGAACAACGACAGCGGCGCCAGCACGAGCGTCACGAGCAGCAGAGCCGCAGCGACGGGGATCAGGACGACGAGCGCGGGCACGCTGACGCATCGCCTGGCCACATCGCGTACGCCGACCGCGCGGCTCATGAAACTTCGTCCCTGCGGGACTTGCCTGCGGCTGCCAGGTAAGCGGCTGACGCCTCGTACGCCAACTCCATCCGGCGCGCGGAAAGTCCGAAGTCGCGGTGGCGGAGCTTCCGGCCGGCGAGGTCCTCCCCCCTGCCGGACGCCGCACCCGTGGGCAGCAGGTGTACCTCGACTTCCGGAGGCAGGTCGGTCATGTCCCGGGTGAAGCGATGCCGGCGGGCGATCTCGAAGGCCACGGAAGCCACCTCCCAGGGTGCCCGGGGAACTCGCAGAGGCCGCTCGATGCGTCCGACCTGCAGCACATAGACGGTGCGGGCTCCGGCAGCGACCGCGCGGCCCACGGGGATGCTGTTGATCAGCCCGCCGTCGAAGTAGTGCTCGCCGTCGATTTCGAGCGGCGGCAGGAGTCCCGGGACCGCGCACGAGGCCATGACCGCCGGGATGAGGGGGCCCTGGGTGAACCAGCGCTCGGCAGCACTTTCAATACTCGCCGCGACGCACTGGAAGGGCACCGCGAGATCCTCGATGTGCCGCGCCGTGAGCCGGGCTTCCAGGAGTTCGCGCAACGGTGCGGAGGAGTAGACGTGGGTCCGGTTTCGGGCGGCGAGCCGCAGGCTTTGGAGCACCGAGCCGGAGAACACGCCCGAACGGCCCAGGCTCCCCCACAGCTCACCCAACTGCGCCACGGCCTTCGCCGTCGGCTCGGCCGCGATCGCCGCGCCGTTGATCGCGCCCACGGACGTTCCGATCACCAGGTCCGGGCGGATTCCGGTCTCGATCAGGGCCCTCAGCATCCCGACCTCGTAGGCGCCCAGTGCCCCGCCTCCGCCCAGGACGAACGCGCAGCGGTAATCCGTGCTCTTTCCCTCGGGTTGCCTTGTCATGGCATCGTCGTCCATATTCAGCGCTTGCCCCGCCCCGGCCGTCCCATCCGCGCCCCGGCCGGGCACCACCACGGTGGGCTGCGTCGCCCGGCCCGGCGGGCTCGGCGCCGTTCGGACTCCCGCGAGGCCTGCGGTGTTCGGGGACGACACCGGATCTGCCCGCCGGTCCTCATGAGCGGCTTTCCTCGGCGATGAACTCTGGCCGCCCCTCATGTCTGCTTGCCGCTCTGTCCAGGCTCAGCAATCTCAAGAGCAGCAAAAGCACCAAAGCACCCCTACAGACGGACGCCCTCAACTGGTCGATCTCGGCATGCCCGTCTTCACCGATGGCGTATCAACGCCCCGACCGGATGCTCGCTGAGGCATGAAAGGGGCCTGCTTGACCTCGGTCTCCGACCCGTCTGGTTCGGTGATCCGTTCAACACCTTGCGCGGGAGTTGGGGGCCCTCGCGGACGTGGAACTGCCGTGCTGTGCCAGCCTCTTACGAACTGCTTGGCTCGTATCTACATTTGACCCATGGCCATTCGCAGCACGGATCCGTTGGCGGGAGTTGTGTCGGCGAGGGCAGCGGGTGGGCGGCTGGTGTTCGTGCCAAGTCGAGTCCGGGAGCTCAGTTTCGCGGTCGGCGCGAGCGTCGTGGTCCCGCTGTGGATCGCGGCCCCCCTCCTGCTGCCGGCTCTGGTGGTCGCCGTACTCACGGAGTCCGGGCTGGTCTGGGCCATCCTCTGGGTTGGTCTCGGGCTGACGGTCCTGGCCGTGATCGGGCTCGTCCTGGCGTCGATAGTCACGGTGCCGAGCACGATGGTGCGGTGGATCGAGCTCCGTCCTCAGGGGAATGCGAAGCGACTCGTGATCGCTCGCTTCCTGCGTTCGTCGACCGTTGCTGCGGCTGATCTGCAGCGCGTCGTCGTTGTCGAGCGGCTCAGGGCGGGCCAACGAAAGTCACTCAAAGTGGTGCTGCACACGCGTGCTGGAACGGTGGCGTGCGAGCCGGGGTTTCAGGCCCCGATGTCCGAGGTCGACTCCAAGGCACTGCTGGACTGGTTGACCAGCCAACTCGGTTCGGCTCACGTAGCGGTGGAGCACCGGACGGAGGTTGATCGGAGCTTCGTGTGCCCGGACGAGTGGTGGACGCAATCAGATCTGGCTGCCCTGTGGCACGTACCCGTCGGCGCGGTCGACGCGCTGGTTGTCCGCCACGGCATCCGCAGTTACCAGTACACGCCCCGGGGCGCCGCGATGTATTCGCCGGGCAAGACGATGACGGTCTATGATCCGGCTTCGGCCCACGAAGTCGCGGAGAAACTCCGCAAGAAACACACCAGGGGTCCGGGGGCCAGCGGTACGAAAGAGGTTCCGCGTCCGTGAGTTATCCCGCCTTGTCGGCTCCCTGACGGTTCAGGCGGGCGGAGCCTCACGTACCGCGGCGGGGCTTGGTACCGACTCTGTGGTGGGCGGGACGGCCGAACGCCTCACCGGTCCCCTTCGCGGCCCGGTTCGCGGCCCGGCAGAGCCGGCAGTCCGCGTCGTGCAGCGGCCGTGCGCGGTCCTGCGGCGCAGCACAACAGAAGGCCAACTCCCCCGTCGCCCCGCACCGGCGCCCCCGCGGCCCACTTGGCGGATGCGCGCTGGAACCGGCGAGGCTGTGCGTTCGGGTTGATGCGTGGGTGCGACTGTCAGGCGCCGGTCTGCGTCTGCGGCCGGTCGATGCGGTAGAGGTAGTGGGTGTGGTCATCGACCGGGTTGTCCGGCTCCAGGTTTCCGACCCCGACCCGGCTCAGCCCTGCTCGTTCGAGCGCCCGCCACGAGCGGCGGTTGGCTGCCACCACCGGGACGACGACGCACGGGGCGGCCGGGTGTTCGGCCCAGGTCCGCGCGATGACGGAGCGGATCATCGCCGTTCCGACGCCCTGGCCGGTCCGGCCGGGATCGCCGATCAGGTAGTCGATGGTCATCGCCTCGTCAGGCACAGGGACGACGGCCGCTACCTCGGCCAGATACTCGGGGTAGTCGTGCAGTCGTGAACGCTGCACGAGACCGATCGGTCGATCTTCTAGGAAGGCAAGGAGGTCCTCCGAGGGCTCGTCGCCTTGAGCCGCGGGACCGAAATCGCGTGCCACCGCTTCCACGGTGGTCTCGTGATTCCACCAGCGCCTCACGTGGGGCTGCTGAAGCCACCTTCGCAGCAGCGGAAAGTCCCGCTCCTCGACCCGACGCCACGTGATCTCCATGGGGCTGCTCCAGGACAACTGTCGATTCCTCCCAGGCTACGTGCCGTGCGAAGCTCGCCCAAGGACGCCGCCTGCCCAAGGCCCCCGTGAATCCCGTGAATCCCGTGAACTCCGTGCACCTCGTGGAACGACTGCTGATCGGGGCGGGCAAGGCAGGTATGGGCCGCGTCCCTACTGTAGGACGCGCTTCGCGTAATCCGTTGCCGTCTGCTCGCCGAACCGATAGCCGTCCCAGTACTTCGCGGCCCTGCCCTCCTCGATGATGATGCAGCCGGCCGGCCCGAGAGCGGCGAGGGCGAGCGGTATGAAGGTGCCTCGCCTGCGCCGGAGCATACGAGAAGAGCCCCACTCCCCCACACCCTCGACGCCGGCACGCTGAACAGCCCCCCGCGATGAAGCCTGTCGCAAGTCGGACGGCTCGCACGGCTGGAAGCCGGGTAGTGCCGTGGCCCCCGGCAGCCAGGGCCCTGGAGGGAAACACCACCTCCACCGCGATCACCCTGTCCGGGCCTCCGCCCTGCGCGACAACGGAGAGTGGGAAGGACCCCGAGTGTGGAGGACGAGCAGCGCCAGGGCACCGGTCGCTGCGGACCAGGTAAGGGAGAGCAGGCCGTAGGACCGGGGGATGCGCGGGGTGAGCGCAGAGCTCAGCGTCAGCTGGTTCACGCAGTACAGAGGAAGCGCGGATACGCCTGCCACATCCATGAGCGTGTTGAAGGCGGGATTTCGCAGGCCGGTGTCGACAAGGCTGAGCACGATGATGAGGAAGAAGGACCTCCAGCTCACCGCGGACCAGAGGCGGCACACCGGGCCTCCTCGCCGAAACCGAGGAAGGACTCCAGGCAAACGGCCCCTTCGCCCCAGTCCAGCTTCTTTGCGACCCGCGGCTTCTTCAGCAGCACCAAGTGCAGTTGGTCCCGGACGCCGGCATCGTCCCTCGTGGCCCGGCGACGCCAGCGGGTCACCCCGGAGCCGAAGTCCAGGGACTCGGTTCGTTGCCGAGCGCGTGGCGCCCGCTGCTAAATACTTGCTTCCGGTCTCGTGGCGGAGGCGACCGCAACGGCCGTGGCCAGCGGATCACGGGCCGGGCGGCCAAGTAGGTCGACCAGGTCGGGGGAGGCACCGTCCAGGAAGCCGTGCCGGATGCTCGTGGCGATCGAGGCGAGCATCGGCGGCTGGAACGCCAGCAGCCCCGGTGTCTCGTGGAGGAGCCTGCGCCGGTACTCGCCCAGGCTGATGGTGCGGTGCGGGACCCCGAGCCGGTCGGCCACCTGCCTTCCCGTGATCGGCGTGCCGACGAGGTCGTAGATGCGCCCGCTGTGCCGTGCCGGATTCGCCGCGACGATTGCCGTGGCATCGGCGAGATCCTCTCGCACGACCGCGGCAAGGGCGCCACCACCGAACGCGGACTCCACACCGTCGTCGGACCACATCAGGAGAGCACCGAAGAGTTCGGCGTAGAGACCGTTGCGCAGGATCGTCCACGGCAGTCCGCTCGCCCGCACCAGGCGTTCCGTTGCACGGTGCGCGAGCGCGAAACCGAGGTGGTCGCCGGCACCGGTCAGGCTCGTATAGACGACGTGGCGGACGCCATCCCTGACGGCGGCGTCCAGGACCGCCGCGTGCCGCCCGACGACCTGGTCGTCCTCGCCATAACCCGCGGAGATCAGCGCCAGCGTCGACACCCCACGGAGGTCGAGGCTCAGGCGGTCGTCGAAGTCGAGGCGCCGCATCCCCTCGTCCGGCGTACGGCTGCCGCCCGCCACAGCAATGCCGCGAACACGCAGCGCCGCAAGGGTGGCCGCGCCGAGGTTCCCGTTCGCTCCGGTCACCAAGATCATGATCAATCACAGTCTTCCGTCGTGGTTCTCATCAGCAACTACGCTTGATCCTTGACCGCGCGCCCACCGGCCACAAGAAGGCAGTTCGATGTCACTCACGCACACCGGGGTAACCACCACACCTGCCGACCTCGCCCCCTGCGGACGCGAGGATCACCCCGCCTGCGGCATCCGCGACGTCCTGGACCGCATCGGGGACAAGTGGTCGGTGCTCGTGATCGTCGAACTCGCGGGCGGGCCGCGCCGGTTCCGCGAACTGCAACGCGCCATCGACGGCATCTCCCAGCGCATGCTCACCCTCACCGTGCGCCGGCTCGAACGCGACGGCCTCGTGCTGCGTACCGTGTACCCGACCGTCCCCGCCCAGGTCGACTACCGTCTGACCGAGACCGGGGCCGGCCTGACCCACCTCGTCAAGGCACTTGCCGACTGGTCCCTCGCTCACCGCGCTGCCATCGCTGAGGCGCGGCACACGTACGACGAGGCTCACCCCGACCACGACATCCGCTAACGATGCCGAGCTACGAGCGGGTGGGTCCGTAGATCACCTTGTGCCGTGCTCCTGTGGCCACTGTCCGGTGATCTTGCCGTCGGGTGTCAGGGTGAGCCGGGTGCCGTCCATCACCGTCGTGGCACTGGCTCGCGTGCCGTACGCCTTCATGGTGAAGTCCTCCGCTTTGCCCATGTGTACGTACGCTTCAGCGGCGTTGGTCCACGAGTTGACCCGTACCCGCACTCCCCACTGGTTCACTTGCGGCTTCTCCCGCCACGGCCCCCAGCTGCTCTGCGGCAGCAGCCCTGTGCCTCGGCCCGAGAACACGTACCAGCTCGCGAGGCCAAGCAGGGTCACCGCGGCGACGAGCGCCAACGCAGTCGAGCGGCGCCGTGTGCGGGAGGAGAGAGCCACTGGATGGATTCCTTCATGGTTCGGGGAGAGCTTCGCCGCAGTGCAAGACGGTCCCCGGCCGGGCCACGTTCCTGACCGCCGGGACCAACCGGCTGAACTTCACCGCGGTTCCTCCATCTCGTCCGGGTGGGTGGGACAGGGCCACCTTGCCGGTGGTGCCGGCCTCTACGGTGGCAGGCATGGACAAGAACCACCGGCTGAGCGAGTTCCTGCGGGCCCGGCGCGCGCTGGTGCGCCCCGAGGACCACGGGATGCCCGCAGGGACACGCCGCACCCCTGGTCTGCGCCGGGAGGAGGTCGCCGTCCTCGCCGGCGTGAGCACCGACTACTACGTGCGGTTGGAACAGGGACGCGAACGCAATCCCTCACCCCAGGTCCAAAGGGCACTGGCAGCCGCACTCCTGCTGGAGGACGAGGAAGCCGCCCACCTGCGCGCCCTCGTCGATCCGCCACAGCACGGGCGGCCCTGGGCCGCCGCCCGGGAACACGCCGGCCCGCACCTGGTGTCCCTGCTGGACACCTGGGCGGACACACCGGCTCTGGTCTACGGCCGCTACCTCGATCTGCTGGCCGTCAACGCCCTCGGCGAGGCGCTGTTCTCCTGGCTCGGCGACGAGACGAGCCTGATCACAGCGATGTTCCTCAACCCTGCCGCACAGGATTTCTACCGCGACTGGTCCGTTGTGGCGCAGGGCTGCGTGGCCGCACTGCGGGCCGCCAACCCCGACCCCGACGACGAGCGGCTGCAGGACCTGGTGGGTGAACTCTCCGTGCGTAACCCCGACTTCGCACGCATGTGGGCGCGCCACGAGGTGCGGGCCAAAACGGCCTCGGCCAAACGGTTTCGACACCCGTTGGCCGGCGACCTCACGCTGGAATTCGAGACCTTCTCCGTCAACAGCGCACCCGGCCAGCACCTGGTGGTCTACCGAGCCGAACCCGGCAGCGCTGCCGGACAGTCGCTGGCCCTGCTGGGCAGCCTCGCCCTCACCGACATCCCGGATACTCAAGACGAAGGGCACAACTCGCATGACCTCCGCTGATTCCCCCGTCTGGTTCATCACCGGCTGCTCCTCCGGCCTGGGCCGGGAGCTGGCCCGCGCCGTGCTGGAACACGGATGGCGGGCGGTGGTCACCGCCCGGGATCCCGGCAGGGCCCCCGACGTCATCGCCGGGCACGAGGAACGCGCCATCGCCCTGACGCTGGACGTCACCGACCCCGAACAGATCACCAACGCGGTCGCCCAGGCACAGGCCGCTTTCGGACAGATCGACGTACTGGTCAACAACGCGGGTTACGGCTACCTCGCCGCCGTCGAGGAGGGCGAGGACGACGAGGTCCGCGCCTTGTTCGACACCAACGTCTTCGGCCTGGTCAACACCACCAGGGCCGTCCTGCCCGGCATGCGAGCCCGTCGCACCGGCCACATCGTGAACATGTCCTCCCTCGGCGGCCTGGTCGGCTTCGGCGCCACCGGTTACTACCACGCCACCAAATTCGCCGTGGAAGGTCTCTCCGAGTCCCTCGCCGCCGAGGTCGCCCCCCTCGGCATCAAGGTCACGATCGTCGAACCCGCCGCGTTCCGCACCAACTGGTCCGGGCCCTCCATGCGCCAGTCCGCCACCACCATCGCCGACTACGCCTCCACCGCGGGCACCCGACGCGCGAGCACCCTGGCCACCTACGGCCACCAGCCCGGGGACCCGGCACGCGCAGCCCAAGCCGTCATCGACGCGGTCACCGCCGAAGAACCCCCGCTGCGCCTGCTGCTGGGCAAGGCCGCATACGACATCGCCACCGCCAAGCTCGACTCCCTCAGGTCCACCTTCGACGGCTGGCGGGAGGTGACTCTCAGCGCCGACTTCCCTCCGGAGCAGGTCGCGAGCTGACCGCGTGTCAGCTCGCCCGGAGGCGTTCGAGCGTCTGCTCCAGCTCCTCGCGCAAGGTGCGCCCGGCGGATTCGGCGTCCGCCCGCGCGATGGCCTCCACGAGCAGGGCATGACCGTCGTCGCCGTGGTTGGGGTCCCCGGAGCGCAGGTCGAGCAGCTCCACCAGGTCGATCAGCCCCTGGCGCAGTACGGGCACGAACTCGGCGAACAGGCCAGTGAGTACGGGGTTGTGTGCCGCGGCGACCACGGCCGAGTGCAGGGCGATGTCGGCGTCGACGAACTCGGCGTTGCCCGCTTCCGCGGCATCGCGG
The DNA here is from genome assembly GCF_055580545.1 of Streptomyces sp. NPDC031670. NCBI lineage: Bacteria > Bacillati > Actinomycetota > Actinomycetes > Kitasatosporales > Streptomycetaceae > Streptomyces > Streptomyces sp. NPDC031670. The sequence goes on from NZ_JBVILC010000013.1 coordinate 126,446, forward strand.
CGGTGGGCCAGCGCCTCGTCGAGGGCGACGAGGTCGACGTCGGTTCGGCGCCGCGCGGCCATCTGCGCGGCCTCGACCTCAATGAGCATGCGGACTTCGTACACGTCGGTGACGGCCGCGCGCCGCAGGCTCGTCAGCCAGTCCTCCTGGAGCTTGGTGGCGATCACGAAGACCCCGGCGCCCTGGCGCGCCTGCACGAGACCCGCGCCGGCCAACGCGCGCAGAGCCTCGCGCACGGTCGAACGCCCTACGCCGAGGATCTGAGCCAGCGAGTTCTCGCCGGGGAGCTTGGTTCCCACGCTCCACTCGCCCTGGACGATCTGCTCGCGCAGCCGCTCAGTGGCCTGTTCGACCAGGGGAGTTGGCCGCAGTGCGCCCAGTGGCATCCGACGTTCACCTTCACTTCCACATGTCAGGTTGTCTGAGGAGTTCGTTGTGGCTACTGTACCCGGCATGTCGCTGTGCGAGCTTCTTCTTCTCGGTTGCCGCTGCGGGGCCTGAATCGACCGGCACCCCGCAGCGGGTGTCGAGACGCGCCGGTCACCGGTTGGCCGACTGAAAGTGGTTCCGTCTCATGGCTACACCCCACACCCCGGCTTTCGCCACGCTGCGCACCCCCTCGGGGCCTGTTCCCGAGGGCGCTCCCACGTGGAACCCGCAGCGGCCGAGCGCGATGCCGCACGAGCGGTACCGGTCCGCGCACGACCGGGTGGCGCTGCCGCTGCGGGACCGGACCTGGCCGTCGCGCCGACTGGAGCGGGCCCCGCTGTGGGTGCCGGTCGATCTGCGCGACGGCAACCAGGCGCTGGCCGAGCCCATGGACACCGAGCGCAAACGCCGGATGTTCGACCTGATGGTCACCATGGGCTACAAGGAGATCGAGGTCGGCTACCCCTCCGCCAGCCAGACCGACTTCGACTTCGTACGCCACCTCGCCACCAGTGACGCCGTGCCCGAGGACGTGACCATCTCCGTCTTCACTGCCGCCCGCAACGACCTGATCGACCGCACCATCGCCTCCATCGAGGGACTGCCCCGCACCGTCGTGCACCTGTACACCGCCACCGCGCCGGCCTGGCGCGACGTGGTCCTCGGCCGCTCGCGCAACGAGCTCCACAGGATGATCCTGGATGCCGCCGGCTATCTGATGAGGCGTGCCGAGGAGCGGTCGGGGGGCGGCATCCGGTTCGAGTTCTCCCCCGAGGTCTTCAACCTCACCGAACCGGACTTCGTCCTGGAGGTCTGCAACAGCGTCACCGAGCTGTGGGACGCCTCACCGGACCGGCCGGTGATCCACAACCTCCCGGCCACCGTGGAGATCGCCACCCCCAACGTGTACGCGGACCAGATCGAGTACATGGACCGTCACCTGGCACGGCGTGACGCGGTGATCCTCTCCGTGCACCCCCACAACGACCGGGGCACCGGCGTCGCCTGTGCCGAACTCGCCGTGCTGGCAGGGGCGCAGCGGGTGGAGGGCTGTCTGTTCGGCAACGGCGAGCGCACCGGCAACGTCGACCTCGTCACGCTGGCGCTGAACCTGTACGCACAGGGCGTGAACCCCATGGTCGACTTCTCCGACATCGACGCCGTGCGCGAGGTGGTGGAGCACTGCAACCGGCTGCCCATCCACCCACGCCACCCCTACGTCGGCGACCTCGTCCACACGGCCTTCTCCGGGACCCACCAGGACGCCATCTCCAAGGGCATGGCCCATCACGCGAAGCGGGCGGCGGAGCTGGGCGTCCCGGCCGAGCGGGCGCCCTGGGAGGTTCCGTACCTGCCGATCGATCCGGGTGACATCGGGCGTACGTATGAGGAGGTCATCCGCATCAACTCCCAGTCCGGCAAGGGCGGCATCGCCCACCTGCTCCACACCCACCACGGCCTGGACCTGCCCAAGGGGATGCGCCCGGACTTCTCCGGCGCGGTGCAGCGGGCCACGGACGCGAGCGGACAGGAGCTCTCGCACAAGGACCTGTGGGACCTCTTCCACACGCACTACATCACCCCCGCCCAGGACGGTCCGATCATCCTGAACTCGTGGAGCGCCACCGAAACCGGGCCCGGAGAGCACCGGTTCCGCTGCACCCTCACCGTCAACGGACAGGAACGCTCCTACGAGGGCACCGGCAACGGGCCGCTGTCCGCCCTCACCCAGGTCCTCGGGAGCGTCGGCATCACCGTCGACATCCTCAACTACGCCGAGCACTCCACCGGCGTGGGGCCCGGCAGTCCCGCGGTCGCGTACGCGGAGTGCCGGGTGGACGGGGCCACGATGTGGGGAGCCGGCTGGGACACCTCCATTCTCGCCGCGTCGGTGCAGGCCGTGCTCGCCGCCGTCAACCGCGCCGGACGGGCCCAACAGTGACCGACTCCCGCATCTCCACCACTCCCCCGGTCCTGCGCGTGGAGGGCGTCGACCTCGTCCGCGACGGCAAACACATCCTCCACGACGTGTCCCTGACCGTACGGCCCGGCGAGCACTGGGCGTTGCTCGGGGCCAACGGCGCCGGCAAGAGCACCCTGCTCGGCCTCCTCGGCGCGCTCACCCACCCGACGCGAGGGACCGTCGAAGTCCTGGGCCACCGCCTTGGGCGGGTCGACATGCGTCAACTCCGTTCGTACGTCGGCCATGTGGACCCGCGCCACGCACCGCGCACACCCTTGCGGGTCCACGACGTCGTACTGACCGGGCTGACCAACACCGTCGAACGCGTGCCCCGCTGGCATCCGACGCCCGAGCAGGCCGCCACGGCCGAGGGCCTCATCGACCTGCTCGGTCTGGGCGAACGGCGCGCCGCACGCTGGCCCACCCTGTCCCAGGGCGAGCGGGGCAGGGCCCTGATCGCCCGCGCGCTCATGCCAAGGCCGCGGTTGCTGCTGCTGGATGAGCCGGCGACCGGCCTGGACGTCGCCGGGCGGGAACAGCTCATCGAGCGGATCGACACACTCCAGCACACCCATCCCGAGCTGGCGTCGGTGCTGGTCACCCACCACCTGGAGGAGCTCCCTCCCGGCACGACGCACGCCATGCTGCTGCGGGACGGTCGTTGCCTGGCCTCCGGACCGGCGGCCGAGGTGTTGACCGGTGATCAGGTCAGCAAGTGCTTCGACCACCCGGTCCACCTCTACCGCGCCGACGGCCGATGGAGTGTGCGGGCCCGCCGCCCGTCCCTGCCGTAACCCGGCCGACGGCGGGTTGCCGGTGGGTGTGCCGACCCAGCGCGTCCCACCGGCGACACCGGCTTGACTAGTTGGGGCGTGGTAGGGGTGGGCACGCTCTCCTGGTGAGGGGCCGTGACGGACCGTTCGGCACTGGGGCATTCGCCGTTCACCGGCAGCCTCCGAAAGCTCATCTACCGTCGTCGGAGGCCGAGTTGGCACCGCCATGGGTCGTCCCACTGCGCGACGTCGTACGCAATGCCAGGAGCGGCACGGGGCCTCGGCCGCCCTTGTCCGCTATCGGCAGTAGCAGGAGGAGCCGCGTCGCACAGCTGCTTCGCGTCGGCGCTGCATCGGGGACCGCTGCCGTCAGCCGCGCCGGGGCCGGTCAGGGCGAAACCCGGGGCAGACGGCAGAGCTGCCCCCGGGGCCTGGTCGGCGGACCGGCCGGTTCAGAAGGGCTTGGTCGGCAGGTACTTGCCGTCCAAGGTGATCACCGCGCGCTCGCCGCCCTCGGGGTCGGCGACTGTCTTGAAGTCGAGCTTGAAATTGATCGCGGAGATGATGCCGTCTCCGAGCTGCTCGTGCACCAGGGCCTTGAGCGTGGTGCCGTAGACCTGGAGCATTTCGTAGAAGCGGTAGATGGTCGGGTCGGTGGGGATGCCACCGGGGATGGAGCCGCGCATCGGGATGGTCTGCAGCACCATTGCGTCGGCGGCGTCCAGGCCCAGCAGCTCGGCGACCGTCTCGGCGGACTGCTGAGGCAGCGGGTGCTGGCCGAGGACGGCGGCGGTGACGAAGGCGACTGACAGGCCCGCGGCGTCGGCGATCTGCTGCCAGGTGAGGTCCTTGCGCACCTTGGCGTCGACGGCTTTGGCGGCAAGGGCCTGACGAGCGGTGTTGTCGAACTGGGCGTGCACCATGGGGAGGGTTTCCTCTCGAACGGGCGAAGACTGCGGGGGTGAGACCGGGGGAAGGGGGTCAGACTGCGGCGGCGAAGGGGGTCACGACGTCGAGTTCCTCGACGGTGCCGCTGCCGATGTCGTAGCACCAGCCGTGCAGCGTGACCGTGCCCTGCGCCAGAGCGCGGGCCACCGGGGGGTGGGTGACGAGGTTCGCCAGTTGGGCGCGGACGTTGCTGCGTACGAGCGGGTCGACCCCGGCCGTGGTGGTGCGGGCCCGTGCGGCCTCCGCGTGGCGCAGCCAGTCGGCGGTCGTCGGCAGGGCCCGCATGTCGTGGCTTTCGGCCAGGGCGGTCATCGCTCCGCAGGCGGAGTGGCCGCAGATGACGATGTCGCTGACGCCCAGGGCGGTGACCGCGTATTCGACGCTGGCCGCGATGCCGTCGATGCCGGGCGAGTACGCGGGCACCAGGTTTCCGGCGGTGCGGATGACGAAAAGCTCGCCCGGCTCGGAACCGGTGATCAGCTCGGGCACCACACGGGCGTCGGAACAGCTGATGAACAGCGTCGTCGGCTGGTGAGTAGTGGCCAGGTGCGCGAAGAGCTCCGCCTTGGCCGGGAAGACATCCCGCCTGAAACGCGCGGCGCCCTCGGTGAGGTTGTGCATGGTTGCTCCCTTCGGTGGTTGTCGGGCCCCGTGGGGCTGACGAGATTCACCATGCACGACCTGCACCTATAGAGTCCAAGAGTCAATACCAACCTCCGCAATAGATGACATCTATAGTTGGGGATATGGCTCTGGAACTCCGTCACCTGCGCTACCTGCTCGCTGTCGCCGAGCACGCGAACTTCACCCGCGCCGCCGAAGACCTGCGCATCTCCCAGCCCACCCTCTCCCAGCAGATCAGACAGCTCGAGCGCTCCGTCGGCGCCCAGCTACTGGACCGCACCGGTCGCACCGTCCGCCTCACCGACGCCGGTGAGACCTATGTGCACTACGCGCGCCGGGCCCTGCGGGACCTCGCGGCTGCCGAACGCGCCGTCCTGGACGTCGCCGATCTCTCCCGCGGCCACCTCCGCCTCGCCCTCACCCCCACCTTCACCGCTTACCTCATCGGCCCCCTCACCGCCGAACTCCACACCCGCCACCCCGGCATCACCCTGGACGTCAGGGAAATGACCCAGGACCGCATCGAAGCCGCCTTGCTGGCCGACGACCTCGACCTCGGCATCGCCTTCCACGGCCCCCACCTGCCCGGCATCACCGCCACCGCCCTGTTCACCGAAACCCTCAGCCTCGTCACCGGCGCCGGCCGACCCGACACGGGTGAACCGGGACCACTGCCTGTACGGGACCTCTACGAACGCCAACTCGCCCTACTGAGCAGTGACTTCGCCACCCGCAGTCATATCGACACCTACTTCACCACCCACCAGGTGCAGCCGCGCATCGCGGTGGAAGCCAACTCCATCCAGGCCCTGACCGAAATCGTCCAGCGCACCGACCTGGCCACCGTCCTGCCCGACGCCGTCACCCACGACCACCCCCACCTCACCCCCATCCCCCTGGAGCCCGCCCTCCCTGCCCGCACCGTCGCCCTCCTACAACGCGAAAACGCCTACCGGAGCGCAGCCACCCGCGCCTTCACCCACCTCACCCTCAACCACATCCACAACCGTGGCTACACCTCCGCCTGATGGGCAGCACCAGCGTCCCAATCGCACAAACCAGTTGCCGCCAGGGTTCGGGCCGTCGGGTGCGACCAGCTGAGCCGTTGGCGTACGAACGCACGGGGGCGCGGCGGACAGCGCCCGGACACAGAGGGGCGAAGGCGGCAGTCGTCCCCGGGCGGCCGACCACCCGGGGACCTGCGCGCCGGCCGGGTCAGTCGTGCTCCGGGACCTGTCGGTCAGAGCCTCAGGCGGTGATGGTGATGCAGGCGATCGAGCGGCTGGAGGTCCCCGGTCAGGTGTAGGCGCCGCAGATGCCGGAGTTGGTCCTGATCCACTGGTTGACGGTCCACTTCAGGTACGTGCCGTTTCCCGATCGGTACCAGGCGACCAGGCCCCCGGGGTGCGTCGGCCAGGGAAGACCGGCACCCCTATGAGGGGAGGTCACGTTGTCGAGGTGCAACAGCACCAGGCGGTTCGTGTCGCCCCGGGTGTGCGCGGTGCGGACCGCCTCCACGAAGCGCCGCCACTGCGCGGGGGTCAGCTCCCCTACCTCGGGCCGCACCCCGGCCGGGACCTGGACGCATGACTGGCCGTTTCGGGCGGGGTCTGAGAGTGGCTCCTCCGCCGTTGGGCGGCCCGTGCCGGGCCGCTTCTGGTCCAGCCGGCGCTGCCACATCTGGTGTGGTGCGGAGAGATGGCTGCCGGCCTGACACCGGGAGGACGACACCGTCGACCGCATCGGCCTCGGGATGTAAACCCGTGGGCGGATGCTGCACAGGAGGGGCCCGTGGCAGTCTTCCCCCGTGCCCACGGACTGGCCGTCGCGGCACGATTGACGATCCGTGACCACGGAGGTCCCATGACCACCACGTCGTTCATCACCCAGAGAAGCATGACGCGCCGCCGCATACTGGGAGCCGCGCTGGCCGCCGGGGCCGCCGTGCCGCTTGCCGCCATCGCCGGCCCCGCGTGGGCGGGCCCGGGCGCCGCGCCCGCCCCGCAACGGCTCACGCTGCCCGTGCCCAACGGGCCGTACCCGGTGGGCACGGTCCAACTGCACCTCGCCGACCGGTCGCGCCCCGACGGCATCGCAGGCCCCGGGCACTTCCGCGAGCTGATGGCCACCGTCTGGTACCCGGCCCGGAACGTCGAGCGCTACCCGGTGGCGCCCTGGATGCCGGCGGGCGCCCTTCAGGCGTTCCTCGCCGACGTGGGGTTCAGCGACCTGGTCCCCCTGGCGCCGCTCACTGCCGGCCACGTGGGCGCTCCGGTACGGCAGTTGGGGGGACGGCTGCCCGTCGTCGTGTTCTCGCACGGCGCGCACAGCCACCAGGGCGACCACACCCTCATCGTCCAGGAGCTCGCCAGCCACGGATACGTGGTCGTGACGGTGGCCCACCAGTACGACACATACACCGAGTTCCCCGACGGCCGGGTCGCCGTCCCGCTGAACGACCAGAAGGCGCCGACGCTGCCTGGGGACTTCGCTGCTGACCTGCGCTTCGTCCTCGACTGCGTCGAGCAGCTCGCTGCCGGGTGCAATCCGGACATCGCCCAGCGGGAGCTGCCGGCCGGGCTGCTCGGCTCCCTCGACCCGCGGCGCATGGGCGCGTTCGGCTGGTCGAAGGGCGGAACGGCCACCGCCTGCGCCATGCTCGCGGACGAGCGCATCCGGGCCGGGCTGAGCCTCGACGGCCCGATGCAGATGAACCCGCCGCTCGCCGGTGACCTGGACCGGCCGTTCATGATGATGTCCGCCGAGTTCACCCGGACCACGGACCCCCAGGCCGCCGCGTTCTGGTCGCACCTGCGGGGCTGGCGGCTGAACATCCAGGCCCAGGGCGCCGTCCACATCTCGTACGGCGACAATGAGGCGCTGTTCCCCCAGGTGGCGAAGCTGTTCGGATGGAGCAGGCAGCAGTTGCAGGACGTGATCGGCACTCTCGATCCCGACCAGGCCGTGAAGATCCAGCAGGCCTACCCGCTCGCGTTCTTCGACGCACACCTGCGCCACCGCCAGGGACACCTGCTCGACGGGCCGTCCCCAGCCTTCCCGGCAGTGACGTTCCTCCCCTGAGGACCTGGGGCCATGGCGCCGCGGCTCGCCACAAGCGCCTGCCGGAGCAGGACCCCGCCGGCAGGCCACCGGCCTCCATCCCGAACCCGGCTCCGATGGCGACGGCGTAATCGCCCGTCTCCCGGCGCCACCGATCGTCCCCTGAGCCCGGGCGCTCCGAAGCGCCCGCTTCCCCGCCAGTCGCCCCGAGCGCAGGCCAAAGGAGATGCCCTCACTGGTCCAGGGCTCCAGCGGCCCACGGGCTGTACCGCTCGGGCACGTCCCACCAGGCCACCTCGGTGCGGAACTTCTCAACTTGCCGCGCCGTCCCTCGAGTTCGCATTCTTGTCAGGAGTGTTCACCTCTCATTATCTTGACGTCGAGGTTCTTTAGCGAAGGAGCGGATATGGCTCAGGGAACGCTCGGATACGCCTTGGACGGCCTGCATCACGTGCAGCTGGCGATCCCTCCAGGCGCTGAAAAACTCTGCCGCGAGTTCTGGGGAGACGTTCTCGGTATGGCAGAGATGGAGAAGCCGCCGGTACTGGCGGATCGTGGTGGGTGCTGGTTCCGAGGTGGCGGTCTGGAGGTCCACTTGGGGGTCGAAGAGGACTTCCGCCCGAACAGGAAGGCGCATCCGGGCATCCTTGTGACCTCGCTGCGGGCGCTCGCCAAGCGGTTGGAAGACAAAGGAATAGGCATCACCTGGGATGACGACTTTCCTGGCCACGACCGCTTCTATGCGTTCGACAAGCTGGGCAACCGGCTGGAGTTCCTTGAACCTGTCCGCGACTGCTGACGTCGCATGAACTGGGGGTCGGCACCGGGTTATGCGGTGCGGCCCGCTCGTCGCGTGCTGGGGCTCGTCTGTGGGATATGGGGAGGGGCGGCGGTACACAGGCCGGGGCGGGCGTCGGCGGCTGCGTGCACGATCGGCGCGAGGCGGACGACGGTCTGGGCTGCTGTGGCGCCGAGCTCCAGCAAGAACCAGCCCGCGTTCACCACATGCCCGGCGACGGGCACCTTGCGCGGGGACGACCGGCCGTGGGTGGGATTGATCGCTGGCCCGGGTGGTCCGCCCCCTGGGGCCCCTGCCCTGGGCCGACCGCAACCGGTCCTCCCGGTGCCCGCACCGGAGTGGCACGACGGCCGCCTCGGCCGGCCGACGTCACGTCTTCGGCGCTGCCGGGTCGGTGCCGGTGTTGATGAGGATCTGTTGGGCTTGCGTGATGTTGTCGGCGCGGACGGCTTCGGCCATCGAGGCACGTGCCGCCTCGGGCGTCGTGTGCGGCGGGATGACGAGGAGGGAGAAGTGGTCCTGATCGCCCCTGGTGACGAGGACGGTGTCGTCGCCGACCGGGAAGGAGTCGATGCGGACGACGCGGTCGTCCACGAGCAGTCGCGTTGGCAGCGCGTCCCAGGCTCCGGCGTCCAGGCCGACGCGCGTGATCGGCCCGAGGTACTCGGTCAGTGCGGAGACCAGGGCGGGAAGCTCGGCCGCGATATCACGGGAGCACGGCACACCACGCCCCGTCGAGAACGCCCCCGCGGTCATGCCTGGTCTGTAGCCGTACGACAGCCGTCCCCGGCTTGACCGCCTGGTGGACGGCGTCCGGCAGGAGCCTGGTGACACGCGGCGAACCGGAGTCGGACATGACACTCGCCTGTCTGCGGGGAATACGGAGTCACTTCCTCGTCTCACGGTACTGCGCGGCATGCAGCAGTCGGAAAGCTCGCTGGTCACACGGGTCGGAGTAGGGTGAAAGATCCAGTCCACGGATCCATGCCCAGGCGGGAACAACGAGGTCGTCATGCAGCCCAAGGAAACGCCCCCCGACGGACACGCCGACGTACGTATCGTCTCCGCCTCCCCCGAGGTCGCCCGTCGCGTCGCGGAGGTTCTCCGTCACTGCTTCGCCACCACAGAACAGCGGAGCTATCCAGCGGACACCGAGGGAGGGACCCGCCTCGAGCTCACCGTGGACACCACCAGCGCGGCAGAACCGGCGCGGTCCTGGCTGGAGACCAGCCGCCCCTCGGGCACGGACCGTCGCCGCAAGTGAGGGGATTTCCGGAAGCACGGTCCGTAAGCACCGAGGGCATTTCGCACACCGGCAGGCGTCCGGTGCCGATGCCCGTCTGATTCGCCTGGTTGACGTGGTCGCCCCTAGCCGCCCGAAAAAATCCCAGGCGGCGGCGTACAGACCGATGCGACGCGTGATGGTGGCCGAGGTGCCTGGTCAGCACGTTGACGACGTCGGACAACTCGGCGCCGAAGCGGCGGGAACGCGGCCATCACGCATCGGCGAGACGGTCTTCCCTGGTTTGAGTCGTATCCAGCCGCAGGAGGACCCTCAGGGTTTCGCGGCCCGGTGAAACGCGTCCGAAAAACCCCGGAGCGCGAGGGGCGTCGGACTACTTCATTGTGTGTCCGCTACCTGCGAGAAACGATACTGCCGCCGAACGCGCCCCTTCCCACGATAAGTCGTGCCCCGCCGCACCAGCTGCGCCGGCGATTCCGGGGCCTGGTTTCCTGGCGGTTTTGCTGTCGGTGAAATACCTGCTCACGCGCACGTCCGGTGGCGTCATTCCGGGAGTCGACCCGCACCTCGACCTTTCGAGAGCACCCGAAACCACGGCAGCTCGACGCTCGGCAAATGCTGTCCACGTCGGCAAGATCACCACCCACACAGCTCCCAAGAGCGTATCCGCGCATCCGCGTGAACACACCAGATAATCGGAAATATGGATTCCTCAATAATTATCCCGCATTCGAGGGATAAACACCCTCAAACCAAAAATTCCCTACGTTTTCCGTGAACTTGCGCATATTCCTCCGTAATATGCCTAAGCAGATCAAGGCTCTCCGGGCTTTCGGTTACAGCCCGGCACGCCACGGCCCCCACAGGAAATGGCCTCTTGATGAAGCTGAAAATCCCTGAGATGGCTCGCCGGCGCACCCTACCGGGCTTGCTGGCTTCGACCCTCGCCGCCGCGGTCGCCACCGCGATGGTCGTCCTGTCGCCCGTCCAGGCAGTCGCCATCGCCACGCCGGTACCGCTGGCCACGGCGACGAGTTTCTCCGTTCTGGCGGGCGCGGGAGTCACCAACACCGGCCCCACGGTAATCAGTCACGACCTCGGGACGCACCCGAACCCCGCCATCACCGGTTTCCCGCCCGGTGAGGTGCTCGGCGCAGTGCACGCCGCCGACGCCGTGGCGCTTCAGGCCAAGTCCGACCTGGTCACGGCATACAACAATGCCGCGGGCCAGGCCACGGACTTCGCACTCGCCGCGGGCATCGGCAACGCCACCACGCTGCTTCCGGGCGTCTACACCGCATCCTCGGGTGTCGGTCTCACCGGCGATCTGATCCTGGACGCCGGAGGAAACCCGAACTCCGTCTGGGTGTTCCAGATTCCAGAGGCCCTGACGACGGCATCCTCCAGCCGCGTGCTCCTGACGAACGGCGCCTCGCCGTGCAACGTGTACTGGCAGGTCGGGAGTTCGGCCACCCTCGGGACGAACTCCACCTTCGTGGGCACCATCATGGCTCTGACGGACATCCATGTGACCACGGGGACCAACATCGAGGGCCGGGCGCTGGCTCGCAATGGCGCCGTGACGCTCGACACCAACCGGATCTTCCTCAACCCCTGCTCGACCGGAACGACCGGTGGCACGACGACTGGTACCACCAGCGGAACAACGTCCGGTACCACGACAGGTACCACCACGACAGGCACCACCACGACCGGTACCACGACCGGTACCACCACGACCGGAACGACGGCCGGCACCCCGAACGGACCGACGCCCGGTACCACGACCGGTACCAGCGTCGGGCTGGTCGGCGGAGGCTTGGTCAGCGGTGGCTTGGTCAACGGCGGTCTCCTGGGTGGGCCGATCATCAACGTGACGGGCGGTGCGACCGCCGGGAACACCTCGGGCAACACCGCGGGCAACAACGCCACCACAGGAATCACATCAGGCAACACATCGGGCAACACGGCCGGAAACACCGCTGGTCAGCACGGCGGTGACCAACCCGGTGAACACCATCACAAGCCGGGGGATCACGGCCGACCGGACCACAGTGGCGGGTATGACCACCACGGCAAGCCGGGCGAGGATCATCAGGGCGCGCCGGACAAGCCGGACCACGGTCATGGTGATCGGCCCGACCACAACCACGGTTATGGCTATGGCTACGGCAACTACGGCTACGGCAACGCGCCGAAGTCCGAGGGTCAGGAAGACCACGAAGGCTAGTCGGCAGACTGCGAGTCCGTACAGCGGATGACTGCGTGCGGCGGAATCCCTCGATTCCGCCGCACGCCGCCGATGCCGGTCCACGGAAATCCACGGAAAGCCTTTGAGGCCGGGCAGCGAACATGAGAAAGCAAGGTGGGCGGTGTCGAGCGGAAGTGATTCAGCACTCGTCAGGGAGCACCGACGGACCGACGGCGGCTCGCTGCCGGGGGAACGGCGAAAGGACGCCGACCCGCCCCCCAAGCGGTTCCGGGGTGCCAGCGCTCTGAGAGCAGGGCTGCGCACTGCGGTCCTCATGTGCGTGGTGACAACCGTGGTTCATCTCGGTGCCGTCTTTCTCCACGTGGCGCCTGCCAACCCCGTCTCACAGCGGTACAGCCGGCAGGTCGATGCGTGGGTGTACCCCCTTTTCGAACAGAACTGGCGACTTTTCGCCCCCAATCCCGACTCCGCCAACCGCAGGGTGTGGGCGAGGACCGCACACAGCGCGCCGGACGGATCGACGCGGGTCAGCCCCTGGATCGACCTGACCGCCCTGGACCGTGCCGCCGTCGAACACGACCCGTTTCCCAGCCACACCGCTCAGAACCTCCTGCGCCGTGCCTGGACCTCCTACGTCGACACACACGGGGCCGACGACACGGCACGCTCTCCGCGAGCCGTGATGATGCAGAAGTACCTGAGCAACATCGCCGCGGACCGCGTCGCCGGCCACCGCGGAGGCACATTCGAGTTCATCCAGCTCCGGGTCGTCACTGTGCCCGTCGCCGCGCCCGGCACGACGGCCGGGCGGCGGCCCCCCACGCCGGTGGAGAACCGGCTCCTGCCGTGGTGGAAGGTGACCTCTGATGGGAAGTGAGAAGGTCCGCGAACTCCCGGCCACAACGGCCGTACCGGGCGGGTCCGTGGGCGGGGCATGGGCCCCCGCCACAGTCCACCGTCTGCTCCTCGCACGGACCGAAGGCGTCTGGGACCTTCTCACCGGCCGACCGGTGTCCCTGTACGCCACGTCGGTTCTGCGGATCGGCTACGGGCTGCTCTACCTGGTCTTCCTCCTGCGGGAGTTCCCCCACCGGTACGAAATCTGGGGTCCCGGCTCCCCGTGGACACCCTCACTGGCGGCCCAGCTCTTCGACCAGACAGGCTGGTGGAGCTTCCTGCTCCTGTCGGACCGCCGCGCCTACTTCGAGCTCTGCTATGTGCTGGCCCTCTTGACCTCCGCGCTCTTCATGCTGGGCTGGCGGACCCGGGCCACGTCCATGCTGTTCGCCGCCGTGGTGGTCTCCTTCCATGCAAGGGCGATCTTCATGACGGACGGGGGCGACAATCTCCTGCTCCTGATGGCCCTCTACCTCACGCTCACCGCGTGCGGCCGGCGCTGGTCGCTGGACGCACGCCGAGAGCGGATCAAGGCGGCGCGTACGGTCGTTGCGCGGACGCGGAGCCCTGTGGCGGAGGATCTGTGTGCGGCACGCCGGACGTTGGTCACCGTGGTGCACAACTGCGGCGTCCTCGTGATCGCGGTGCAGGTCTGCTTCCTGTACGGATCGGCCGGTCTGTACAAGGTCCAGGGCTCACTCTGGGGCGACGGCACCGCCCTGCACTCTGTGCTGAACCTGGAGCTCTTCCAGCCGTGGCCCGCCCTCTCCCACGCCATGGACCAGTATCCACTTGCGATGGCGGTCGTCGGTTACCTGACCGTTCTCACCCAGGTCGCCTTTCCGTTCGTGCTCTTCGGCCGGCTCAAGTACCCGGTCCTGGCCGTGCTGCTGGGCATGCACGTCGCCATCGCCGTGGTTCTCGGACTGCCGCTCTTCTCGGGCACGATGATCGTTGCGGACGCAGTGTTCCTCCCCGATCGCTTCTACACGTTCCTGCCTCATCTCCTCCGGCGCAGTACGGGTCGACGCAACATGGCACCCGGGCAGGGAACAGGGCGTGGATCCGTCCCCCAGCAGGGCGGCCATCCGGACGGCCGGGAGGAGCACAGGCCGGTGTCCCGCCCTGCGAGCGGTCACGCCGGTCCGCCACCGTCCGGCCCGACGGTGGCGCAGTAGAAGCCGCGCGAACTCGTGGATGTCCGAACGGACAGCCGTAACCTGCGCCGAAGTCTGCGGTGGTTCCGCTGCCAGAAACAAAGACGACCAAGCCGACCGACAAAGTACCGTGCGGACCTCAGTAGAGCCCGGGCACGAGAGGGGGCGGGGTGCGAGCGCCCCCGCCCCCGCTCGTGTCCCAGAAGTGGCGAACGGGACGACTCCGTTCGCGTTTTCACCGATCAACAAACTGACAAGACGCTCCAGTTCTTCACCAAGCGCGGCTGCTCGGGCGACAAGTTCATCTTGGCGGCCGACGCGGAGGGCCCCGCCGACCCTGAAGTTCGCCTCCTACTATTTCAACAGCAGCGGCTGACGCTGGTACCGTGCTGCAAAGTGCTCCGGCGCGCCGGGACCCTCGTAGTCGCTCTCCAGCAGTTCCTCGGGGACGCTCACGTACCCGAGGTCGGCCAACGCCCGCTCCACGGTAGCGAGGTCTGCGGGGCCCAGCGCCCCCTCTTCGCGGGCCTCGCCTGTGCCGAGGAAGGCCCCGGGATTCTCGGCACAGACCTCGGCGAGGGAGCTGGCGGCGGCGGAGTCATCGCCCGGCTTTGTCTCCCGGACCGGAGTCAACCTGGAGAACACCGGCGCCCGCACAGATGACGGTGAATCCCGTCAGGTGGTCAGTGGGTGCGGTGGGCACAGGTACCGTCCCCTCCACCTGGGCCCGGATGACGGCCTCGTCCAGCGGCCACTGACACCCCCGGGCGAGCCCTGGGTGCTGGAGTGCCAAGTGCTCGCCCGGCCCGGCGACCGCCTGCCCTGCCTCGAGAACTGCAACGACGCCGTGACGATCGCCTCCGTCACGGTGTCGTCGGCGTCCGTGAGGACCTCGATGACCGACTCCAACATGCTCCTCCTCGACCGCACCGGACCCCTGACGGATTCAAACCGTGCTGGATCACCAAGTGAACGCGTGTCTGGGAGGCTTGAGACCATGGTGAAGCGTGTAGCAGTCCTGTCCGACATCCACGGTGTGCTGCCAGCGGTGGAGGCGGTCCTTGCGGAACCCGATGTCGCCGACGCGGACCTGATCGTCCTCACGGGTGACATCGCCTGCGGACCCCAACCCAGCGCGGTCCTGGACGCGCTGGCGGCCCTCGGTGACCGGGCGGTGTGGGTCCGGGGTAACGCCGACCGCGAACTGGTCGAGTACCGGCGCGGGCTACGGGACTCCATTCCCGATCCCATCGGCCCCTCGGCCGCCGACGGCCTGCGCGAGGACCAGGTCGACTTCCTCGAAGCGCTGCCGACCTCACTCACCCTCACGGTCGAGGGGCTCGGTGCGGTGCTGTTCTGCCATGCCAGCCCCAGCGACGACGAGGAGGTGCTCCTGGTCGACACTCCCGTCGAGCAGTGGGCGCAGGTGTTCGCCGATGTCGATCCGGAGATCACCACTGTCGTCTGTGGCCACACCCACATGCCCTTCACTCGCCTGGCGGCCGGCCGTCTCGTCGTGAACCCCGGCAGCATCGGTATGCCGTTCGGCAGGCCCGGCGCCCACTGGGCCCTGCTCGGTCCAGGCGTCCAGCTGCGCCGCACCCTTCTCGACATTCCCTCCGCCATGGCACGCATCACCGCGAACTCGTCGTTCGAGCAAGCGGCGGAATGGGCCGACGAATGTCTCAACGCGCGGTGTACGGAGGAGCAGGCGTTCGAGGTCTTCGGTCGGCCAACGAGGCCTGCCGGGGCGTGATCGCGCGCAGGTCGAGGCCGTCCCGTCAACGGACCCCTGCTCCCCGCGAAGGTCCGGTGACGAGCGGCGGCAACCTGCTGCGGCGAGGTCGTCGAGGATGAGCGCGTCGGGCCGTACCAGTTCCCAGATGTTTCTCCCTGGTGCGATCCGGGTGGCCGCCGGCCAGTTCCGCGCGAATGCGGCTGGTCCTGGCGACGCGGACTTGGCCCGCCCTGGCAGACGACGAGGTGAGCGAGGGCGTGGACGATGTACATCGTGCCGCGGCCGACCGGGCCGAAGAGCATGACCGACGCGGCGGCATGAAGCCATCGCACGGCTCCCCCGTCACGGATGTGCGCCGCGGCAGTTTCACGACAACTCGACCGGTCGGGCTCCGCACGAACGTCCCGTTCCCGGACGGTAACGTCCAAGCTTCGCGGCTGCCCCGGCGGAGGCACGTCGGACGCCGTAGACGGATGGTCAGCAGCGCCCTACCACAAGTGGGCGGGCAACGCTTCGGGGCCGCGCCCCATTCAGACACCGGAACGTAAGCCACCGCCCACCCGGCCGACGGCGGATCCCACAAGACCGGTGGCCGTGCAGGAAGCGATTCGCTGCCCGACGGGCATACACTCCCACCTTGGCTGGTCTACAAATCAGTTGAGTCGTTCCTGAGCGCAGCCCAATAACCGCCTCCGGTCCCACACCGGGAGCTTCTGTAACGCGAAGCCCCGCTGGCAAGGGCGGATTCCAGGGTCGTTGCGACACAAGTGATGAGTTGGCTGTTGCCAGGAGCTTAGCGAGCCGCTCGGCTGGGGTTTCCCAGCCGAGCGTTTTGCGTGGGCGGCTGTTCCGCGCCCCGGTCGTACTGGCGGACTGCCGGGCACCTCGCCCCCCCCCCCCCCCCCCCCCGCTAGGGCGGCGTGCGGGGTGAAGGCAGGCGTTGGTGCCGGCCGGACAGGCCGGCCCGTTTGCCGACAGTGTCCTGTCGGCCCGGCCCTCGACCGGAGGGGGGAATTACCTCCGTTACTTGACGGTGGCCTTGCTCTGCGCGATGAACGCCGGGCCCGAGGCCGGCTTGACCATGGTGGAGGCCTTGGTCACCGTCGCGTTGCGCACCGTCAGCCCGGTCTTCGAGCTGATCGACACCGAGGACAGCGTCAGGCCGGTGATCGGCTGTTCCGGCACGCCAATGATCTGGCCGGCCGTCTCGGCGCCGGTCGCGGTGACGTTGGCGATGATGATGCCGTGGTAGTGCGGCGTGGTGCTGGTGATCGCCTGAGTGACGTCACCGTCCGCGGGAACCTGCGGGTAGTACCCCGTGATCATGATCGGGGTCCGTACGCCGGTCATCGTGAGGTTCTTGTACGTGATGTCGTGGACGTCGCCTCCACGGCCCCGCGCGGTCTTGAGCCGGACCCCGGCGGTGGTGCCGGTCAGGGTGTTGTCGTGGATGTTGATGTCGTAGACGCCGCCGCCCGTGTAGCTGCCGATGGACAGTCCATGGCCGTGCAGGATCACGCAGTTGCTCAGCGAGATGTCGTGGGACGGGCCCTGCGACGAGGAGGCGATGGCGATGTTGTCGTCCCCGGTGTCGATCGTGCTGTTGGTCACCGCGACGGCTGACGACGACCACACATCGATTCCGTCGGTGTTCGGCGCGTCCGACGGCGCCGAGATCGTGATCCGGTCGACGTCGGCCTTCGTCACCTTCGTGAGTGAGATATTCACGTTCGGGGCGTTCTTCAGCGTGATCCCAATGATCTTCACGTTCGAGGTGTCGGTCGCGAGAATCAGGCTGGGCCGCGACGGCTGGGTCTGGCCCGCCTTGATCGCCGCCCAGGTCTTGGCCCACCACGGGGCGCCCTGACCCTCGATCGTGCCCGCACCGCTGATGGTGAGGTTCCTTACGCCAGACGCTCCCAGCAGCGGAGACCTCCTGGTTCCTGCCAGGGGGTAGTCCTGCGGGTCCTGGGAGGCGAGCAGGGTCGCTCCGGAATCGATGGTGAAGGTGAGATCGCCCGGCAGGGTCAGTGCGCCCGAGAGGTATGTGCCACGGGCCAGTTCGACCGTGCCCCTGCCCGCGCAGGCGTTGATCGCCTTCTGCAGGGCCGCGGTGTCCTTCGTCCTGCCGTCACCCTTCGCCCCGTAGCCGGTGGGCTTGCAGACCGTGCCGGTTGCGGGGCTCGTCGCCGTGGTGGTCGCCGGGTTCCAGCCGTCCGAGCCGGCCAGGTACTTCGCCGGGGTGTAGGCCGCTGCCTGGGCGTCGCTCAGCTGCGGCCGACGGGAGTTGACCGTCGCTCCGGGCCCGGTGTTCTTGTATTCGCTGAACCGGGCTTTGGTCCACAGGGAGGCGGACATGTCGGTCCAGGGCTGGGCGGTGTCGACCGATGACCCGAGGGTGGACTCGCGGTAGAGCACCTGCGCGTCCTGCCGCCACGGACGACCGAGACTGCCCTTCCTCCCGGTCGCCTCTCCGGTGATGTTCGACTTGTAGAAGAGGAACCCGTAGGTGCGTGCGGGCGGGGTGCTGGCCGCGGTGATGACACCGCCGTTGCCCAACTGGTGGATCTCGGAATGGTCGAAGACCGCGATACCGCCGCCGTAGATGAAGTCGACGGTGCCTTCCACATAGGACTTACGGACGTAGGCGCGCGCCGATTCGTTGACCAGGAGGGTGTCCTGGTGGCCGAGGAGCCGCACGTTGGTGAGGACGGCGCGGTCCGCGGACAGGCTCAGCGCCAGCGCCTGGCTCGTGGTGACGGTGTTGTCGTAGTCGTTGGACAGGGTCAGATTCGAGGCCGAGAAGTCGTGGCCGTCGACGCGTACGGTCGCGCTCCCGAAGGTCCCGTAGGTCGTCCCGTCCGGCTTCCTGACGCTCGCCCCGTGGTTCTCGACGATCACGACGTCGGAGGCGGCGGACCCCAGGCCCTTCAGTGTCACGTAGGGCTTGGTGCCCGGGATGGTGACGACGCCCCGGTAGGTGCCCTTCTTGATGGCGACGGTCACCGGCCTGGTGTTGTTCGCCGGAACCTTGTCGATCGCCTCCTGCACCGTTTTCACGTCACCGGAACCGTCGGCGGCCACCGTGATCGTCGTGCCGGAGGGCGTGGCCGGGGCGGATGTGGTGGCCGACGGCGTCGCGGCCGGACCGCCGGCGACCGGGGTCAGTTTCCAGCGCTTGTTGCTGTTGGCGGTGCAGGTCTCCTGGGTGACGGCCGCGCCGGGCGCGGTGCTCGCCTTCGCGTCGCTGACGCACAGACCGCTGTTGACATTGACGATCTGGAAGGTGCCCTCCCGCGCCGTCTTCAGCGTCCACAACTGGTTGGCCTGATCGGTCCCGCAGCCCCACTGCTGCAACCGGGTCCCACTGGCGGTGGAGGCGCCCGGGACGTCGAGGCACATCTTGCTGACGGCCGACGTGATGGTGAACCTGCCCGATCCCCGATCGACCAGGGTCCACCGCTGGTTGCTCTGCCCCTGGCCGCAACCCCACTGCTGGACGAGCCCGCCGCTGGAGGCACTGCCGCCGACGAGATCCATGCACAGCCCGCTCTTGGCGACCGTGAGGGTGTAGGTGCCGGCCTTCACACCGCTCGCCGAGTCACCTGATCCCGCGCCGACGGTGGTCGCCGCGGCGAAACCCACTCCCGCGAGGACGAGAGCGGCGACTCCACCCACCGCCGCGATGGGCCACCGGGTTCGTCTGCCCCGCTTGTGCCGACTGTGGTTCATGCCAGTCCTTTCTCCGTTTACTACTACGGAGACGGACCACTTCAGCAACCCATAACGCGTTCAGGCCACGAATTTCGCGTGACCTGCCCGCCCCGACCCGACATGGTCCCTCTGGTCGGTCTCTCTGCCAGGCCGTGCCATCATGAGCGCCTCCGCTGAGGGATCACATTCTGTGAGGGTGCATTGCGTAACGCTTCGGTAGGGCCCACGGCTGGTACGGCGACCGATACCGCGACTGAGCCGGCGACCGGTCTGTCCGGGACCGCCCTGGTCAACGCTGCCCGGTCCGGAGACGCGCGGGCGCGGGCTGCCCTGTTCAGCGAGTATCTGCCCCTGGTCCACAACATCGTCGGGCGGGCTCTCCACGGGCACGCGGACGTCGACGATGTCGTCCAGGAGACCATGCTGTCCGCGATGCGGGCACTGCCTCAACTCCGGGAACCCGAGCGGTTCCGGTCGTGGATCGTGGCCATAACGATCCGGCAGATACGTGATCACGGACGGCGCAGCAAGGCCACGGTGGCGCGTCAGCAGCCTCTGGTCGAGGAGGCCCACGTCCTCGATCCCGCCCGCGACCTGGCCGAACTCATCGTCGACCGGCAGGCGTTGTCCCAGGCTGGCAGTGATCTGCTCGAAGCCAGCCGGTGGCTCAGCGATGACCAGCGCCGGACGCTGGCCCTGTGGTGGCAGGAGACCGCCGGGCAACTGACCCGCAGCGAGGTCGCCGACGCACTGCACCTGAGCGTCCCGCACACCGCGGTGCGGATTCAGCGGATGAAGGCCAAGCTCAGAGTCGCCATCTGCGTGCTTGCCGCCTGGCGGGCCCGGCCGCGGTGCTCCGAACTCGAATCTCTCGCAGCTGGCCCGGCGGCGGCCGGACAACGGCAGCTCACCAAGCTCAGCCGGCACATGGCCGCATGTCCGCGATGCGAGGCAGCGGCCGGGGCCCGGCGTTCGATCGACGACCTGCCGATCCGGATCGGCGCCTTGGCGGTTCCGGCCGTGCTGGCGGCGCGGATCCCGAACCTCGTCGCTCAGCAGGGGGTGGCCACCGGGCCGGTGGCCTCGCTGCTGAGCATCCCCCGACATGGTCTGGGACGGGTCACGGCGAAGTCCGCCGTGATCGTCGGCGGCACCGCGACCCTCGCTGCTGTTCTCGGCGTCGCGATCCATCTGGCGCCCCTGCCACACCCGCAGGCCAATCCGGCGACGCGGAGCCCGGCCCCGATCGTGAGCGTCCCGCAGCCACCCGGCCAGACCTCAGCGGTCTCGGACACGGCCACACGGACGCCGTCTCCCACCCCGTCGACCGCGCCCCGCTCCTACGCCGGCGTCGCGACCGCTGACTACTTCGTCGCCCCGGGCGGGGACGACGCGAATCCGGGCACCCTGGCCCGGCCCTTCGCGACCGTGACCCGGGCCGCCGCGAAGGCCAAGCCGGGCCAGGCAGTCGCCGTCCGGGGAGGCACGTATCACCCCGAGGCCACGATCGCGCTCAAGGCCTCCGGTACCGCCAACCGCCGGATCACGGTGAGCAATTACCGGGATGAGCATCCCGTGCTCGACGGGTCCCGGCTCCCGGCCAGTGCCTGGTTCATCGTCCAGAGCGGTGGGTACGTCACCGTGCAGGGGCTTGAGATCGTCAACGCCCCCAACGCCCCGTACGTCTGCGCCTCCTGCCACAACGACGTCTTCGCACGGCTCAGCGTTCACGGCAACGGCCAGACAGGACTTCTGTTGCGCGGCGCGGGCACACGCGACAACCTGGTGCTCAACAGCGACTTCTTCGACAATCACGAATCCGGTCCCACCGGCGGGTACGTCGATGGCCTGGTGTTCAGGGACGGCCCCGGAGAGGGCAACCGTATCCAGGGATGCCGGATGTACGACAACTCGGGCGACGGAGTGGACCTCAGCGGATTCAGCGGCGCTGTGACCGTCGAGCACACCTGGTCGTTCGGCAACGGCGTCAATCGCTGGGGCACCGCCACCTTCTCCAGCGGAGGCAGCGGCTTCAAGCTCGGCGGCGATTCGGGTCTCACGGCCTCCGACACTGCCTCGGACAGCGCCGCCTGGGACAACGCCGGCTTCGGGTTCACCGAGGTGGGCAACGCGGGAGCCCCCCGGCTGACCAACGATACGGCCTTCCACAATGGGCAGGCGGGCTTCGCGTTCCTGTCGTCCGCCGCAACCCTTCAGCGCAATCTCGCCCTGGCGAACCACTCCGACTCCTGGCTGGGCGACCAGGCGCAGCACACGGGTAACTCCTGGGACCAGTTGGGCTGGACGACGCGGGTACTGCGCCTCACCGACCCCACCTCGACAACCGCCCACCGCGGCCCCGACGGAAAACTGCCTTCCACACCCTTCCTCAGCAACACCAAGAACCCTGCGATCGGCGCCACGTTGACGCCCTGACCACCATGGTTCGACGACCGCGGGCCACGTTGGCCGAGGATGCCGGGCCCACGTAGCGGGCGGCTTGATCAACACCCTGATCGCCATCGGACTCCAGCCCGACTGTCGGCAGGCGCAACCCTGATGCCGGGCCTGCCGCGACCACTTCGGCCGGCCTCCGCCGTCCCCACAGCTCGTCCTTGCTCTCGAAAAACTGGTGCATGGAGCGCCTGGACACGCCCGCCGCCTTGCACAGCGTGTCGATGCCGATGCAGATGCCGTCTCGGTAGGTGAGCGTGGCCGCCGACGCCTCCTCGGCCGAGCGTGCGTGAAGGAGTCCACGACATGCCCAGCCAGGAGGCACGCCCCACGATCCGCATCCCGGGGGCCACCAGTCACACCCTCGCGCCCCGCTCAGGACGCCACAGCGATCAGGGGACACTGCGCTGTCTCAGAGCCGGTAGTGGTGCCCCCTTGGTCCTCCTGCACACCGTGCGCACGCGAGCCGAGCACTTCCGCTCCGTTGTGCCGTTGATCGCGGATCACCGCGGCGGCATCGCCCCGTCCGGCCTCCTCGCCCGAATGGTCGTCAGTGCGGTGCTCGCCCCAGGCGTGGGCCCGGTGGTCGCCGCTGTAGAGCCCAAGGCCGCCCTGCGCAGGATCCTGCGGGGCGGGCTGGGCGACAAGAAGGCGCTCCGGGAGGACTACGTGGACGAGCTCCTCCAGGTCGGCGGCCGTCCCGGCTACCCGGTCGTCGCTCGGGCCGTATATCAGAACCTCCCCGGCCTCATCGCCGCACGCGCGCGCTACCGGGACGTCAGGGCCTCCGTCCACCTCGTCTACGGGGAGAAGGACTGGTCCCGGCCGTCGGACCGGGAAGCCGACAAGAAACCCCTGCCCGCCGCCGACTACACGCAGGTACCCGGGGCGGGTCACTTCATCGCGCTGGAGCGGCCGGAGTGGGTGGCCGATCTGTTGAACGCGGTCGCGTAACGATCAGGACCGGTTGGGGGCGGGTGGGGTCACGGGCTCCTTCGGGGGGTGGTGGGTGAGCGCAGCACAGTGGTCAGCACGCGGGGGGTGAGCAGGATGGCGGGGCCCTTGAGCATGTGCTGGACGAGGACGAAGCGCCGGTAGAGGTCGGGGTTTCGGGGAATGTGCGCCAGCACTCGGGCGAGGTACCAGCGCACGGCCCGGGTGAAGGGGCCGGGGGTGGTGTTCTGCCAGCCCAGGTCGCTGCTGGTGGCGATCAGCCAGGGCAGTCGGACGATGCGGGCGGCACGCCGTTGGAAGTCGCGTGCGACGCCGTCCAGGCATCCGTTGGCGCGCCGGGTGCGCAGCAGGTCCCTGAGGACGGTGGCCTGGATGGCTGCGACGGTCATGCCCTGTCCGTAGACGGGGTTGAACGTGCACAGTGCGTCCCCGAGGACGATCAGGCGTTCGGCGTGACGGGTTCTCCGTTGGTCGTAGCGGTGCCAGCGGTTCGCCAGGTTGGTGAACCGCCGTACGGGCGCGAGAGGTTCACCCAGGCGTATCGCGTCGGCGATATGGGGGTTGTCCAGTTCGGCCGCGAACGTTTCGAACTCATGCGGCGCGCTGGGCGGGAGAGCACCAGCGGCGCCCATGAGGGAGACGATCCAGCGTCGGCCGTCGACTGCTGCGACCGCGCCCCCGTGCGGCGCGTCGGGTGCGTAGGTCATCTGCAGGGTGCACACCCACTGCGGCGGAGGTGAGGCCGGCTGGGCGTAGAGACGCGAGGCGTAGGCGTAGCGGGCGTCGACAACGGAGGTCGCGGGTTTCGTCCATCCCGTTTCAGCGAGCCAGCGGGGCAGCTGGGACGAGCGGCCCTGCGCGTCGATCACCAGGTCTGCCAGGATCGTTGTCGGCTCGTTTGTTGCGGCGGGCGAGGGCGCAGCGGGACGCACCAGGACGCCGTTCACCGCGGCGCGCGCGGGTGTGGCGGACAGACCGCATACGACATGGCCGTCGAGGAGGGTGATGTGCGGATGGGCCAGGACCCGTGCTCGGATCCGGTCTTCCAGCGTGGTGCGGCTGAAGGACTGTGCCTGGACGCCGGTGTTGTTCCGTGGGGTCCATCCGGCGGGTGTCAGCACGGGGAAGGCCGCACCGAGGTCGAAGACGGGGGCTCCAGCCTGCTGCAATTCGTCCCGCAACCCCGGAAAGAGTTCCTCAAGGATCTGGGCGCCGCGCGCCATCATGCCGTGCACGTGATGGGCCTGCGGGATCCCAGGGCGTACGACGTGGCCGTCGGCGAGACGGTCGCGTTCGATGATGGTGACGCGGTCGAAGAAGTCGGCGAGTACGTGTGCCGTGACCAGTCCGGCAAATCCGCCGCCGCAGATCACGGCGTGACCCAGCCCTGCGGCCGGTTTGCCGGTCACCAGTCCGCTCCTTCCGCCGACGGCGTGCAGGGCAGCCGGCCCGGCGCGGGGCAGGCGGCGCTCGAGAGGTGGCTGGGCCGGTCCTGGTCCACGGGATCACCGTGCAGGGAAATCGTGTTGAAGAGCAGGGCGTAGGCCAGGAACAGGAAGTTCAGCACACCCGCCACCGCCAGAAGCCGCAGGCTGTCGGCCGCCCGTGGCGGCAGGCCCGTCGCGTCACGCTCGATCACGGACCGGCCCTCGGTGTCGCGGAAGAACCGAAGTGAGCCCGCCACACCCCACACCGAGCCCAGCAGTACGGCTTCGTACAGCGGGAACTGGTACGGCCGGCCGGGCCACAGGGTGAGGGCGCCCACCGTGCCTGGGTAGGAGATCAGTCCGGTCAGGAGCAACGCCGACTCGCACGCGAGGTCCAGGACCATGCCCGTCACGAGGGCCACCGCGATCAGTGCGGGGGGCGAGCTCAGGCCCGGCAGACGCCCGCACCGGTGCAGGACCGCGCAGATCACCCCGGCGGTGCACAGGCCCAGGAGCGGGAAGAGTGTGGAGGTCAACAGCAGCGGTGCGGGTGTGCGGTCCTCGCCCCGGCTCACCCAGCCCGGTACCTGCGGTGCCCAGGAGCTCAGGTTGACGAGATAGGAGCTGTAGAAGAAGTCCGCCCGCCACAGCACCGGCATGTGGTCCTGCCAGTAGACCAGGAACCATCCGCCCAGCAGCAGTGCGTCGAACGACAGCCGCCGCCGGGCGCGGCAGTCACGTGCCACCTGCACCAGGCACAGGGCGAACGCGCAGGGCACCAGGACCTGGAACAGCCACGCCCACACCCGCACCCCACCAGGTACCGGGTCGGCCCCGGTGCCCACGGGCGCGGGGTCCCCCCGCAGCAGCCAGGCCGCGTATACGTACAACTGCAGGATCACGAAGGCCACGCCGAGCAGAGCCCACCGCACGACGGCCCGCGACAGCAGGGAGCGCGGCCCGAGGGGCGCAGTGGGAGGGGAGGTGGCGCCGGGGGTCGTCACGGAAGACTCCATTCGGTAAGTCCGACGGTCGCCCCGCGGCATCCCGTGTCCTCATGCCGAGAACGCCGGTCCGCACAGCAGCCAGCACCACGCACAGCAGTACAGCTGATACGTCACCGCGTCCTGGCGCGGGCTGCGCAGCACCCACAGGCGAGCCGCAACCAGCAGGCACCCGAGGGCCAGTGAGGCGAGCCAGACGATCACGGGGACGGTCAACCCTGGTGCCAGAACCCACAGCGCCGCGCATGGCACGAGGACGAGCACCAAACTCACAACCGTCCGCACCACGGGCGCGCCTACGACCATCGGCAGCGTCCGGCGGCCCACTGTCATGTCGCCGGGGACGTCCCGCAGATCCTCCACGAACCCGACCAGCCAGTACGCGGAGCCGGCGACCACCCAGTACCAAGCCGTGGCCGTGAGCGGGCCGACGAGTTGCCAGGCCGCTCCCAGCAGTGCGAAGGCACCCCCGACGATCGCGGGGTTCTTCACGAACCACCAGCGCATCAAGTTCTCGTACGTACGCACCCCCACCAGCAACACCCACAAGACCGTCCAGGGCAGCACCCCCCACAACTGCCCAGCCAACAGGAACAACACGACCATCACCACGAGGCGGTGCGCCGTCCCCCGCACCGTGACCAGCCCGCGGGGAAGAGGACGATACGGCTTGTTCGCGCGGTCCTCCTCCACTCCGATCAGCTGGTTCGACAGGGTGTGCACGGACAGGAACAGCCAGAAATAGACCAGGCTCTTGACCAGCAGCCACGCCAGATCCGATGCCGGCAGACGCAGACTCCGCCACGCCGCGACCGTGAAAAGCACCCCCGGCACCACCGCGGCCGGCAAGTCCACCACGTTGAACCGCCAGCTCAGCACCGCCTCGGTCCTGATGACGTACCACCAGCGCCGGCACATCAGCCAAGCGGTGCGGTGGCGCCGTGGTCCGACTCCGGTCAACCCGTCCTTGATCACGAACCCCTCCCGAAGCGCGCTCTCCTTCACTGGCCGGGCGGCCGACGCCGACGGCCCAGGACAGAAACGGGCACAGGATCCATCCCCAGCGTCAGAGCGCTTCATGTACCGGGACCCGGTCCGAGTCGGCGCACCGCCGGTACCGGAAGGTCGCTAATGGGCGGTGCTTGATCCGTTGTCAGGTACTGGAGTCGTCTGCACGAATGCCCGGAGTCGCCTGCACACGTCGGCAGTGGATCTCTGAGCCGGTGCCAATGCCCGCTCGCGCTACGTCCGTTGCCGGGGCTCGAGGTGAGGGAGGTGCGTTGAGAGTCTCGGCGGTAGTGATGGTCTGCTGCAGGACATCCCTGGCCGCGTCGATCTCGGCCGACCGCTGATCAAGGGCACGCAGCTGGGCGCGGAGTGCGTCCAGGACGCCGGGACATGGCAGTACGGCGGCCTCGGCGTTGGTGCAGGGAAGGACCTGCCGGATGACTCGGGTCGGCAGTCCCGCCGCGAGCAGGGCCCGGATCCGCAGGACCACCTCGTGGGCCGTCTCGTCATAGGTCCGGTACCCGTTGGGCCGGCGTTCGGGCCGGAGCAGCCCCACCCGCTCGTAGTAGCGCAGAAGGCGTTCGCTGGTCCCGGTCCGCTTGGCCAGTTCTCCGATGAGCACTGTTCGTCTTCCCCCCTCAGCTTGACCTTCCAACCGTGTCAAGGAGCAACAGTGGGTCCCCCCGCCACATTCCGGCGGTCCGCTCTCCCCCGGAGGAACCGTGATCATCGATGCCCACAGCCATGTCCACGACCCGGTCGAACGCCACCTCTCCGCCCTGGACGATGCGGGAGTGGACCGCACGGTGCTCTTCGGAACCCGACCGCATCCGGAACGGGCCACTGATGTTGCGTCCCTGCGTCGTGAGATGAGCGTCCTCGACAATGCCCTGGCCGGCCGTGAGAACAGCGTCGACGGCTACCGCACCGCCTGGGCTGAGCTGCACGACACCTTGGCCACGCACCCGGACCGGTTCATCGGGTTCGGCTCCGTGCCGCTCGACCTGCCCGAGGAGGACATCGCGGCCCTGATCGACCGCGAGGTGGTCGGGCGCGGACTGCACGGTATCGGGGAACTGACGCCCCCCGCGGGGGAGGCCGCCCGGATCGAGCCCGTGCTCGCCGCGGCGCATGACCATGGCGGGCTGCCTGTCGTCGTCCATGGTTTCGCCCCCACCACTGCGCAGGACCTGCGCACCCTGTCTCGCCTCGCCGCGCGCTACCCGGCGGTTCCCCTGGTGGTCAGCCAACTCGGTGGCATGAATTGGATGGAGGCCATCGAACTGGTACGGGACACACCGAGCATGTACCTGGAGCTGTCCACAGCCAACATCATCTTCGCGGTTCAGCTGGCGATCCGTGAGATCCCCGAACGCACACTGTTCGGCTCGGACGCCCCCTATGGCGATCCCGTGCTCGCCCGCACCGCCGTCGAACGGGTCACCCCTCCTGGTGAAGTACGTGACCGGGTACTCGGGGGAACCCTGGGAGAGCTTCTGGGCATCCTCTGAACCGCCACCCTCCAAGGTTTCAGGCCCCCGGTTTTCAGCACCGTTCCTGTGCCTGGAGGTAGTAGCGGTGCAGGGAGGTCTTGGGGGTGCCGGTCTTCGAGCGAACTGACCGTGGGAACGGCCAACCGGCGGCGAGTGTGAAAATCGCTGTTCGAGCACCGAGGCACGATGATAGACATCCAGCGTGGAAAAGAATCTTGAGTTCCCTGACCTGCTGCGACTGATCGATGAACGGTCGACCGCCTTCCGCGCCGCGGTCGCCGCCGCGCCCAGTCTCGACGCACCGGTGCCGACCTGCCCCGAGTGGACGCTGTTCGATCTGGTGAAGCACCTGGGTGGGGGAGACCGTTTCTGGGCCGCCATCGTCGGCGCGGGGCCTGCCGACGCTCCCCCGGCCGAGGCCGCCGCCGCGCGCGCCGCTCTGGAGGTACCGCGGGAGCGTGAGGCCCTGCTCGCCTGGCTGGCCGCGTCGACACAGCTTCTGCTGAGCGCCCTGCGCGAGGCAGGGCCGGAGGGCGGTTGCTGGACATGGTGGCCTGCGTCGCAGTCACCGCAGACCTCCGGCGGTGTCGCCCGGCACCGGGCCCAGGAGACCGCGGTGCACACGTACGACACCCAGCTCACCGGTGGCGCCCCGCAGCCGCTGCCGGTCGAGTTGGCGCTCGACGGTGTCGAGGAGTTCCTGTTCACCGTCTGCGCAACGCCGAGTGCCTGGCCGCACAAGCCCACAGCCTTCGACTTCCACACCGCCGAGGGCCCCTCCTGGCGCCTCACGGTCGACGGCGACGGCGCACGCACCACCCGCCTCCCCGCGCCCGGCGCCCGGACCGGCGGAGCCTCGGACGCAGCCGGCGCCGCCATCCACGGCACGGCCAGTGAGCTGGTCCTCTACCTGTACGACCGTATCCAGGCCGAGTCCCTGCGTGTTGACGGAGACGCAGGGCTGCTCGACCTGCTCCGCGCCTGGGAGCCGGAGGAGAAGTAGGACGTAGCGGGGGCGGGTGGCCGCGGCCTCGACGCAGAACTGCCGGCTCGCTGGACACGGAGAGCGAGCCGGTCGGCGGTTGGTCGGCCTCACTGCAGTGGCTCTCCGCCACCGGCATGCGATGGACCTGACTCATATTCCCGGCGCTACAGGACAACGATGTGGAACGGCTGCGCCGCCTCCGTTCCGTTCTTCCCTGTCAGGACCTGCACGACATGCGGTCCCAGGCTGTGGGCGTAGACCTCGGTTCCCCAGTTCGCCCTGCTGTCGGCGGTGACTTGCAGGGCGGCGTGGGTCACGTCAACGGTCTCGGCGATGATCACCTTGTAGGTGCCGGCGCCGACTTTCTCCACGCGGAGAACGTTCTTCGTCTTCTCCACGATCCCCTCGCGGGTCACTATGGCGGCGGCGCGGGCGTAGGGGGCGTACAGCGGGACGGGATCGGCCATGGCATGTCCTCCAGGTTCAGGGAACGATCACAGTGAAGGGGCTGTCCACGCGGGCAGCACCCGCGTACGTCGTTACGCCGAAGGTGTGCGGGTCGCCGCTGATCGCGTGGGGGTTGATACAGACCTGGGCCGGGACGGACGAGTCGACCCGGCCGATCAGGCAGGCCAGCGGCACGGATTTGTCCAGGTCGATGTCCTTGCTGACCTCCACGGAGTAGCTGCCGTCCGCGATCCGTCGGACTTCGACGACACCTTGGGCCCGTACGACGGTGCCATCCCCATTGACCACGGCCGCGGCTTGGGCATAGGGAGCGTTGGCCAGGGGGTAGGACGGGGTGCTCACAGCTCGTTCCTCATTCCTTCGGGGATGACGGCCGCACCAGGGGGCACATCTGGGTGTGTGGGACTGGTCTGTTCGTCACGGAACGGTCGGTAGGGATGGCGCGTTGTTGTCGTCGTTACTCGTGCGATGCGGGAGGCCGGTCACGCCTTCCGCGCTCATGGCATCGATGAGCGCGCCGGAATCTCCCCTTGCCGGGGGCAGTACCGCGCCGCACGTCTGCGGGGCCGGCGGGGCTAGCGGGTCCTGAAGCGACGGTAGATGTTGCGGGCCACGTATACGCCGGGGCCACCGAAGCCGATGATGTCGGTGCGTCCGTCTCCGGTGATGTCGGTGAGGAAGCGGGGGTGGCGGTCGACTCGCCAGGCGCCGGCGTCGTCGTTGTAGCCGAAGCCCCGGCACACCAGCTGGGCTTGGTCGAACTGACCGTCGCCGCGGTTGTGCGCCACCCAGACGCCTTCGTCGCCGAAGCCGATGATGTCCGGGGTGCTGTCGCCGGTGACGTCGGCCAGGAGGCGCAGGTGTTTCTTGCCCGTCCATCCCTGGGCGAGTCCGAAGTCATTCAGGACGAGTCGCGCCGGCTCGAAGGTGCCGTCACCGCGCCCGTATGCGACCACGACGCCCTGTGGGCCGAAGCCGACGATGTCCACCGCTCCATCACCCGTGGTCGAAAGCAGGAACCGGGGGTGATCCTCAGGCGTGCTCCATCCCTGGTCGACCCCGAAGTCATCGAGGATGTACAGGGGTTCGGCGAAGATGCCGTCCTCGTCCTGGAGGGAGATCCAGACTCCGTCGTCGTGGAAGCCGACGATGTCGGCGCGTCCGTCACCGGTGGTGTCGACGAGGAAGCGGGGGTGCTTGTCGGCTAACCAGCCGCCCGCTTCCTCGCTGTGGCCGAACGCCTTGAGAGCAGGCTCGTCGGTGAGTGGTGCGAAGGCGCCGTCCTCATCCTGGAGCGACAGCCAGAGTCCGTCCTCGTGGAAACCGGCGATGTCGAGCCTGCCATCGCCGGTGGTGTCCACCAGGAAGCGGGGGTGCTTGTCGGCTAACCAGCCGCCGGCTTGGACGCCGTGGCCGAAGGCCTCGATGAGCGGCTCGCCGCCCGAGGGGTTGAACGTCCCGTCCTCATCACGAGGGAATACACGGAGGCCGTCGGCAGACAGGATGACGATGTCGGCCTTTCCGCCGCCCGTCGTGTCCGCGAGGGTCCACAGGTCTGCGTTGCTCGCGGAGGGTGCTGGTGACAGCAGGACGCGCTCATCGCCGAACGTGCCATCGCCGTGGCTGGAGGACGTGACCACCCCTTTCGCGGGTTTGAGGCCGACGATGTCCGCTCCCCCGGCTCCGGTGGTGTCGGCGAGGAACCGAGCGCCGAGCTCGGCCCACCGGATGGGGTGCCCATCGGGTGAGCGGTTGGCTCCGTCGCTGCTCCACCCCCCGGCGTCCGGGTCGCTCCCGAATGCCTCGAGGACCAGCAGCATGTCGGTGAAGGACGGTGTGGCGCCGGGTACCGGGCGCAGTGCGGACGCGCGGGTCAGCCGCCAGGACTGGCGGCTGTTCCAGTGGCTCAGTGGGGCCCAGCGCAGCACGGGGTCGCTGGTGCGTTCGGGTTCGGCCGTGACGAACCGCCAGCGCTGGCTCTGAGCGTTCTCGTCGTACTCGCGCAGGACGACCGGGGTGTCATCCAGGCCGGGGTCGGCGAGGTCGAGGACGGCACCGTCGGTCTTGGTCTCGATCAAGTAGCAGCCGGCTTCGCCCTCGACGGGGACGATGTGCCACTGCTGCGCCTTCTGGTTGTTGGCGGCGTTCCACTGGCGGACACCGCGGTCCGCGGCGGCCGGGTTGTCGAACACCTTGCCGCTGACCGCGTTACGGATCACATGCGCCTGCTCGTCCTGCGTCTGTGCGCCTTGTGCGTCCTGCACGGGGGTGAGTTGCCACCATTCCGGGCTCGGACCGCCGTCGAGCAGGTCGCGGACGACGAGCGCCTCGTCGCCACCGGGTGCGTCCCTGACGCCGAGGGTTTTACCGGTGGCGGCGTTGACGATCTGAAGCTTCAGCTCTTGCGTGGGTACGGGCATCGTGCTGCCCCTTCCAGGCGGTGCGGGTGTGGGTGCGGGATGTGCCTGACGCGTCGGTGGCTGCCGGTCACGTGAAGACGTGGTGGTAGGGGACGCTCCACTCGTTGGGCAGCCGCGGGTAGAAGGTGTTGATGACCGTCCCGGTGAAGTCGCCGCCCCAGTTGTAGGTGAGGCGGACCTCGCTGTGGGCGGCCACCGCGTGGTCCTTGAACCCGAGAATGGTGTCGGGGTGGGTGATCGGCACGAAGGTGATCCCGCCCCACGGCGTCACCGTGACGACCCAGAGCTGTGTGTCCTCGGGCGCGCCGTTCTTCCCGCGCCACTTGTCGTCGACCTTGTCCGGCAGTCCCACCTGGACGGCATCGGCCGGGCTCGCGGGAGCGTCCTGGTGAACGGTGATCCGCCGACGCTGCGGCTTCCGGGTGCCGTCGTCGCCGCGCCCGGCATCGGACTGCCCCGCGCCTGCGGGTGCGGACGGCATCTGCCCAGCAGCCGCGGGGGTGGGCGGCGCCTGTCCGGCGGCGCTCTCGAGGAAGTACAGAGGGCGCTGCCCGAAGAAGCCGGCGGGGGTGACGTACCAGAGGTGGCCCTTCGCCTCCTTGGTGGCCGGGTCCAGCGCGGTGGCCAGCTCGACGCCCTTGTCGTGGATCGAGTCCGCCAGTTCGGCGGGCCGCAGGTAGCCGCCGTTGAAGGCGTGGACGAGCATGACGGGCCGGTTCTCGACCAGTGCCGCCACGATCGCGTTGTCATAGCTGTTGACTGCTACGGGGCCGCCGACCACCAGGTTCGACATCGTGGTGCGTTCTTGGGTGTACATCGCGGGGAACCTCACCTGTTCTAGATGCGGAGAGCAACGCGTCGGGCGCTCAGTGTTTTCATCGATAAACCACTGCGCCGACAGCGCGGATTTACTGCACGACTAATGCCACTGACAGCGCGACGTTAAAGCAGGCGCGCAACCGGGGAAGGCACTTAATTCGCGGGAAGAAATCCGATGCCAGACTCCAGGAAAAGCCATCGGATACACAGACCACGCGGTCGATACTTCTTGAATTTACCGCCGAACGAGGGAAGTTGAAAGACTCGTAGCGCTTATCACTCGATTGAGTGTGATGGACGGCGAGACCTTCCCGGACTTTACAGAACGTGCTAGCTTCGACTCACCAGAACGCGCACACATTCCGGTCAAATTCGCCGAGCGACATTCGGACACATTAGTCGAGGATGGGGAATGTATTCCACCGCGTACAACCTGGGACGGACCAAGCGCCAGCCGCTGACGAAGAAGAACCTGAGGGAACTCCACATCGACTGGGAGGCTTTGCTGAACCACCCCGGCCTGGTCTATGTCGACGACTCAGGAGTGCCACACAAACCCATCGGGCTCTCCGTGAACAAGCAGCGTTACGGCACCTTACCCGGTACTGTGACCGCGTTTCAGCTGGGCTGGATCGCTTACATGCACCTCGGGGAGCCACTCATCGAGGAGCGGTGCGACATCAGCCAGCCCCCGCCCGACATGTGCTCCTCGCGCGCCTACGTCAACCGCAGCCAGACGTCCAAGATGACCTTCACCGACTCGGTCGATTTCACCGTGTCGAACGACATCAAGTGGTCGCTTCAAGGGGATGCCAAGCTCACCTTTGGCGGCAGCATCAGCGCACAACTGCAGTTGCAGCTGCAGAACCAGTTGCGGATGGACCTCCAGGCGCAGATGCAGGCACAGTGCCAGAGCGAGATGGCGAACAAGAACGCGAACACCCTGACCAACAAGAACAGCAGGGACAGCGTCGGAGCGGACAACGCGAACACCACCGAGAACGCGGTGCGGAACGCGGCGACGAACTCCATGTCGAACACGGTGACGGAGTCGGTGGGTTTCACGACCACAGGCAGTGCCACCGGCACCGCCATGCTCAACGCTTCGCTGGCACTGGGAATCCAAGGCTCCGTGAGCGGTTCGCTGAGCACCAGCTGGGCCTCGAAATCGCAGATTTCCGGTGAGGTCCCCCCGGGCGGTCGCGTGGAGACCGTCGTCACCCAACGGCGCTGCCAGAAGCACTACTACTACGAGATCCCGGTCACCTTCTCCGGGTTCATCGCGGTGTATTACGCCGTGCCGGTGGCGGTCCTGTCTCCCCCGCAGGCCGACCGCCATCCCGGCCTCGATCGGCTGGTCGCCCGCCCCATCAGCGTCCTCGACCTGGTCGGCGGCGGCTTCCACCTGCACGGGCTGGCCGAGGTGGTCTCCGTCCTGGACGTGCACCACACGATGTTCGACTGCCAGAGCCTCACCGACAGCAACCGCACGCTGCACAAGCATTCCTGAGCCGACGCCACCACCACCACGATGAGCAGAGGTGACCACCATAGTGTTCAACAGTATCTTCAACTTCGCCGGCCAGAGCGCAGGGTTCTTCTCCGTGACCCACGACGCCCGAACGCAGCCAGGCGCGGACACCGACTTCGAGGACGCTACCGACAACACGTACGATGACAAGAGCGCGACCCTGTCCGCCGAGGCGATCCACGGGGCTTCCTCGCGCGCGAAGGTCGTACAGGAACAGTCACCCGAAGCGCGCCTCATCATGGGCCTCCTTGGCTCCTTCATCCAAAAGACCCAGGACGCAGCCGGCCCGACGGGGTACACCCAGGATCTCGGCTCAGTCTCCACGGCAGCGTCCGAAGGCATGGAGCAGTCGAATGCGAAGATGGCGAACAACCCCGACCTGAAGAAGAACGAGGACCTGCAGAACAAGCCGGACAAGGGCAAGTACACCAGCATGCCCGAGACGCCGGCGAAACCCGAGGCGCCAGAAGCCGGCAAGGCGCCCAAGGCGACCGCCGACAAGCCGCCCGGTTCCCAGTGACACCCTGGTTGTGAGGGGGCAGGGGCGAGGGCGCCCCTGCCCCCTTGGTGCATCACGCGGGCAGCAGCTGCCACTGCCGACCCCGGTGGTCGCCTGCCGCCCCGTCCTGCCTGATCGCCGTGCGGGCGTTCGTGTCGGCCTGCAGGAGCAGTCCGCTGTTGCGGTTCGCGATCTCGTACACATGCGGAGTGTCTGCCGCCGAACCCACCGGGATCAGCCTCCACTGCTGATGGTGCGCGTCATCCCCCTCATAGGCGCGTTGCGCGACCACAGCGCCGGCCCAGTCCTGCCCGCCGACGACCTCCAGGGCCTTGCCGCTGCGTACGTTCTCGATCCGGTACAGGGCCTCGCCGTCGTCCTGGCCGACCACGACCAGTCGCCACCGCTGATGCCCCCTGGGAACGGGGAGGGTCTGGTGGATCTCGGCCCCGTCCTTGGTGGACTCGCGTGCGACAGCCATCCGCAGCCTGCTGCGGGTGTTGGCCCAGCAGACCACCGTGCCAGACCTGGGCAGTCTGGGTGAGGCGATCTTCCGGATCCGGTTGTTGATGTGGTCGGCGATATAGAGGGCGTCGATGCTGTTCAGCGCAAGTCCGAACGGGTTGTTCAGCGGGGCCGAGCTGGCCGGGCCGTCGTCTCCGCCGAAATCCGCCTCGCCCGTGCCGGCAACCGTGCTGATCCTTCCGTCGGCCGCAATCCTGCGCACCCGGTGGTTGTACTGGTCGCAGATGTAGACGCAGCCGGCACTGTCCACCGCCACCGCGACGGGGTGGTTCAACTGGGCCGACTCCGCCGCCCCACCGTCGCCGCCAAAGTCCGCTTCGCCCGTGCCGGCAAACGTGCTGATGTTCCCGTCCGTCGCGACCTTCCGCACCCGGTGGTTCTCGCTGTCCGCGATGTAGACGACGCCGGACCTGTCCACCGCCACTGCGTGCGGCCCGTTCAACTGGGCCGACTCCGCCGCAGCACCGTCTCCCCCGGATCCCGCCTCCCCGGTCCCCGCGAACGTGCTGATCCTCCCGTCCGCCGTGACCTTCCGGATCCGGTGGTTGTTGTGGTCGGCGATGTAGACGGCACCGGTGCTGTCCACCGCGACACCGTACGGACGGTCCAGCTCGGCAGCGGTGGCGGGACCGCTGTCGCCGCCGGGACCCGCGGCTCCTGTGCCGGCGAACGTGCTGATCTCCCCGTCCGCCGTGACCTTGCAGACCCGGTGGTTACCGGCATCGGCGATATAGACGCCACCGGCGCTGTCCACCGCCACCCCACGCGGGTAGTTCAGCCGGGCAGTGACGGCCAGGCCGTCGTCGTCCCCGCGGTCCGCCTCCCCAGCCCCCGCGAACGTACTGATCTTCCCGTCCGCCGTGACCTTGCGGACCCGGTGGTTGCTGTATTCAGAGAAGTACACAGTGCCGGTGCTGTCCACCGCGACACCGTACGGATGGTTCAACTCAGCCTCTACAGCCAAGCCTTCGTCCCCGCTGAAGCCCGCCTCCCCCGTCCCTGCGAACGTGCTGATCGGCGGGCCGGAGTCCTCGTCATCTGTGGCTGCCACATGGGCAGTGCTCATCATCATCCCCTCACCGTTCACCAACCGCCCGCTACAGGCGTAAGCAATAAGGCCGACCGTTCCCGGGCAAGTGCCGTACTGCCTACGCCACTTGGTCCTCCTGGCCTTCTGGTCGGGCAGACGACTCCTGCGCTCACGCACGAAGCAACCGTCTGCCGCCGGTGCGCTGCTCCCATGCTGGAGGCGGACAGACCGCCGCCCGAGCCGGCGGCAGGCAAACCCCTCCATCCAGTGACCCAGAAGCACTGCCCGCCATGTCGAGCGCATGGCGACACGACGGACGCACGGTGTGCGCCTGCGCCCCGGCGTAGGCGCCGAGACGCGGGCGCCAACAGCTGCCCGTCGGCATTCCCGCTGAGCAACCGGCATCGCAGGGCCTGACCGTGGCCCCGGCGTCACCAGAGCCACCACCGCATCGGGTTCCGAGCGCAGACGACCCTCACCGGCAGGTTCGGGCGGCCCACAAGCCGCTCGGTCAGTCGTGATAAGCGCCGTTGTTACCGCGCTCGCCGCCTGCTCTCTGCTCAGGCGACCGCACCCGTGAGTGAGCAGCAGTCTGACCTTGACCCCATCCTCACACCGGTATAGTTATACCGGTATAGTTATTGGACGCACATGAGAGGTCCCCATGATTGAGATCCTGAACTCCGCGCGGCTCGACCGGGCGAGGGACACCGGCGCGCTGGTCGGAAACATCCTGCACACCCTGAAGCAGCGCAGCACGGTCGGGACGAACCTGCTGGACATCGACCAGTGGGCCAAGGAGATGATCACCGAGGCGGGAGCGCAGTCCTGCTACGTCGACTACGCGCCGTCCTTCGGGCGCGGTCCGTTCGGGCATTACATCTGCACGGCCGTCAACGACGGAGTGCTCCATGGGCTGCCTCACAACTACACGCTGGCAGACGGAGATCTGCTGACTCTCGATCTTGCCGTAGCCAGGGGCGGAGTGGCCGCGGACGCCGCGATCAGCTTTCTCGTGGGCAAGGCCAGACCGGCGGAGAGCGTCGCGATGATCGAGACGACCGAGCGTGCACTCGCCGCCGGCATCGCCGCCGCCAAGCCTGGGGCGCGCATCGGCGACATCTCCCACGCCATCGGCACGGTCCTCAGCGACGCGGGCTACCCGATCAACACCGAGTTCGGAGGCCACGGCATCGGCTCGACCATGCACCAGGACCCACACGTCGCGAACACCGGACGGCCCGGCCGCGGATACAAGCTGCGCCCCGGACTCCTGCTCGCCCTGGAGCCCTGGGTCATGGCCGGCACTGCCGCACTCGTCACCGACGCCGACGGTTGGACACTGCGCAGTGCGACGGGCTGTCGGACCGCGCACAGCGAGCACACCATCGCCATCACCGACAGCGGAGCCGAAATCCTCACCCGACCCGTAAGGGGATAGCGCGCCGGTGAGCTCAGGAGCCGCCGGTTGCTCATCTCGGGTGTGTGGCGAATCCACTGCGCTGGCCTGCGCTGACCTCTCCACGTCGCCAAGGCCGCGTCCCTGCGTCCGTCGTGTTCGTTCGCGGAGGCCGCGCTGCGGAGGAGGTGCAGGTGATCCGCGACTGGCAGGTCTCGGTAGTCCTGCCAGGGCGCCGAGGCGGTCCGCAGATGGCGGACATCGTGGCGCGGCCTTTCTGGCTGTACGGCCAGGAGGGCGGCCTTCGTCAGAGTGTCTTCGGGTGCGGGGCGTCTGCCGACCCGTGGTCTGCTGTGTCGGTGTGTTCGGTCTGTGAGAGCGCGGCGAGGAGTTGCAGCTTCTCGTCGCTGTCGCTGTCCTTGTCGGGGTAGTAGACAACGAGGATGACGTCGTCGATGGGGAGTTTGTCGCGGTGGAGCCGCAGTTCACCGACGACGGGGTGGTGGACGGTGGTGGTGCCTCCGTCGAGGTTGCGGACATCGTGTCGGGCCCACAGGGTGCGGAACCGCTCACTGGACAGTGCGAGCTCTCCGACGAGTTCGACAAACCGGGAATCGTCGGTGTCGTCACCGATGGTGGTACGTAGAGCGGCGACGAAGCCGGCGGCGGTTCTGGCCCAGTCCCCCCTCTCCTGCGAATTTGCCAGAATGGCAATGCCGATGGCGGTGAGAGGCAGCCGCGTCCGATGATCGACGGGTAGCCGCATCCGCCGTTGAGTCGAGGAGAAGCCCATGCAGCCCGAGCCGACCGCCGAGTTCCGCCACCGCACCATCGAGAGCCCGGCCGGCCGCCTGCACCTGGTCGAACAGGGCACCGGCCCATTGGTCCTGCTCATCCACGGCTTCCCCGAGTCCTGGTACTCCTGGCGCCACCAGCTCCCGGTCCTCGCCGCCGCCGGCTACCGGGCGGTGGCCATCGACGTGCGCGGCTACGGCCGCTCCTCCAAGCCGGCCGCGACGGACGCCTACCGGATGCTCGACCTGGTGCAGGACAACCTTGCCGCGGTGCGCGCCCTCGGCGAGGAGAGTGCGGTGGTCATCGGCCACGACTGGGGCTCCAACATCGCCGCCTCCTCCGCCTTGCTCCACCCCGAAGTCTTCCGCGCCGTCGGCCTGTTGAGCGTCCCCTACGCACCGCCGGGCGGCCCCCGACCGAGCGACGTCTTCGGCCAGATCGGCGGCCCAGAGCAGGAGTTCTACGTCTCCTACTTCCAGGAGCCGGGCCGCGCCGAGGCGGAGATCGAGCCCGACGTCCAAGGCTGGCTCGCCGGCTTCTACGCGGCGCTGTCCGCCGACACCATGCCCGCCCAGGGCGAGCCCGACCCGCACTTCGTCGCCCATGGCGGCCGACTGCGCGACCGCTTCCCCACCGGCCCGCTCCCGGGCTGGCTGAGCGAGGACGACCTCGGCGTCTACGCCGCGGAGTTCGAGCGCACCGGCCTGACAGGCGCCCTCAACCGCTACCGCAACATGGACCGTGACTGGGAAGACCTCGCCCTCCACCGCGGAGCCCCGATCAAGCAGCCGTCCCTGTTCATCGGCGGCACCCTGGACGCCTCCACCACCTGGATGGCCGACGCCATCAGCGCCTACCCCACCACCCTCCCCGCCCTGTCCGCCTCCCACCTGCTGGAAGGCTGCGGCCACTGGATCCAGCAGGAACGCCCCGACGAGGTCAACCGGCTGCTGACCGACTGGCTCTCCGCCCTCCAGGGCTAGGGGGTGCGCACTGCCACTGAGGACGGAGCCGGCAGCCCCTCCCTCATCGCCCTGTCGATCTCGTCATCCGCCGACGGCGGGTCCAGGCTGGTGAGGTCGGCGATGAGGCTGTCACTGTCGGTTTCGGCCGTCACCGTGAAGTACGACCCAGAGCTAGGCCACCTTCGGCACGGGCCGGGCGTCATGCCGACGATGGGGTGAGTTTGGCGGCCACGGCGTCGAGGACCCAGTCCAAGCCGGTCGCGAAGGATGCCTCGGCGTCCACGTCCGTGCCGTCGTACACCGCCTTGGCCAGCGCCGGGAAACGGCCGGTGGCCAGCACTCTCGTCAGATGCGGGCCGTGGGCGCGCTGCCAGTCGTGCTTGGACAGGCCCGTGGCGCGCTCGGCCCGCAGGTTCGCGATCTCGCGCCTGATCGCACCAATGAAGTAGGCGCTCACCGTCTCCACGGCGCGCATGGCGGTGTCGATGTCGGTGAGGCTGTCCAGGGCGGCCAACGTTGCCTCGCCCACGGCCAGGGCGTTCGGGCCCAGAGCCGGGCGGCCTCCCAGCAGGTCGGCCAGCCATTCGTGCCGGAGAGCGGCGTGTCTGGTGCGCTGGGCGACGGTACGCAGCGCCTCGCGCCAGTCACCGGCCTGCTCCTGGGGGAGGATCTCGGCGTAGACCTCGTCCACCATGAGGTCGAAGAGTTCCTCCTTGGTGGAGATGTATCCGTACAACCGCATCGGGCCGGCGTCCAGGCGGGCCGCGACCTTGCGCACCGACACCGCCTCCAGACCGCCCTCGTCGGCCAGTGCGATGGCAGCGGCGACAATCCGCTCCCGGTCGAGCGGCACGGGGCGAGTCGGCGGTTCGGGCCGGTCCCAGACAGTCATGCTCACACCGTACCGTTGCCATGCGCTGTCTATGCGCAATACAGTGTATCGACATGAGACATCGCATCGCAGTGGTCGGAAGCGGCCCTGCCGGCCTCACCTTCGCCCGCGTCCTGCACCGCCACGGCTACCCGATCACCCTCCTCGAACGCGATCCCGCCCCCGACGCCCGCCCCCCGGGCGGCATGCTGGACTTGCACGAAGGGATGGGCCAGCTCGCGCTGTACAAGGCGGGGCTGCTGGCGGAGTTCCAGGCGCTGTCTCGTCCCGAAGGACAGGCCATGCGCATCCTGGACACGGACGGAACCGTCCTGCGCGACTGGCAACCCCGCCCCGACGACCGGGCCAATCCCGAGATCGACCGCGGACACCTCCGTGACCTGCTGCTCGGCCCCCTCGACGTCCAGTGGGGCCGGTGCGTGACACAGGTGGTGCCGGGCGCCCGGGATGGCGTACTGGTCCACTTCTCGGACGGGCGCCAGGAGGCATTCGACCTTGTGGTCGGCGCGGACGGCGCCTGGTCCCGGACCCGCCCGGCAGTCTCGTCGGTGACACCGCACTACACCGGCGTCACCCACGTCGAGACCTCCCTCGACGACATCGACACCCGCCACCCCGACCTCGCCCGGTTGATCGGCGACGGTTCCCTGGCCGTGTACGGAGTGAACCGAGCTCTCGTCGCCCAGCGCAACAGCGGCGGTCACGTCAAGGTGTACGCCCGGTTCCGCGCGCCGCTGGACTGGCACGCGGACCAGGACCTGACCGACATCGAGGCCATGCGATGGAGTCTGCTGGCGCTGTTCGACGGCTGGGCCACCCCCGTCCTCGATCTCCTCCGCCACGGCACCGCTTTCGTGCACCGGCCCCTCTACGTCCTGCCCGTGTCCCACACCTGGACCCACGTCCCCGGAGTGACGCTGCTGGGCGACGCCGCCCATCTGATGCCCCCACTGGGGGCGGGCGCGAACCTGGCGATGCTGGAAGGCGCCGAACTCGCCGAGGCCATCGCCACCGACCCCGGAGACCTGGACGAGACCGTCCGCGCCTTCGAGGAACAGATGTGGGCACGGGCCGGCAGGTGGGCGGAGATCACGACGGCCGGTCTGGAACGCCTCGTGAGCCCGGACCCAGCCGAAGCCCTCGCCCTCTTCGACCAAGTCCAGCCATCCTGAACGCCAAGCGCGAGAACACCAGCACCAGCAGCGTGGTGGCGTACCTGGCGGACAACATCGCCGCGCAGGGCACCGTCTTGCTGGTCACCTTCCGGTCCGACCCGGGCGCGCCATGGGACCTCGCCCGGGACCTGGCACAGCGGCACTCGGGCACACTGCTGATCCTGCAGGGGCTGAGCCGGACCGAGGTGGCACGGCTGGCGGCGTGCCACCTCGGCGTCGGAAGTGACGAGGTGCCGCACCACGTCGCGGACCGGCTGTACCGGGACAGCGGCGGAAACCAGTTCGTCGCCTCGGAGTTGCTGCGCACCCTGGTCAGCACCGGCAGCCTCGTGACGGGTCCGCGGGGCTGCCGGCTGGTTGCCGGGAGACGGAGCACGGACTCGGCGAGGAGCACGGGCGAGTCCTGCGGGCCGGGGACGCCGAGGACACTTCGGGCCCGCTGCCGAGCCTCGACGGACCGCTTTCCGGTGGCGGGCCGTAAGTGCGCGTATTCGGGTACGACACTGCCGAGAGCGGCGCGGTACGGCCCCAGCGTCGGGCTGTCCGGGGTGACGCCGTCACGGAAGAGGCAGGCCAGGGCCTCGCTGAGGGCCCGCAGTGGTACGGCGGGGCTGATCGCGCTGGCCCGGCCGAGCAGCACGCGCATGTCCTGGCTGCGGGCCGATTCCGCCACCTCCCGCACCAGCCGGGACTTGCCGGCGCCGTCCTCGCCGGCCAGCAGCACGGCCGTACCGCGCCCCCTCCGTGCGTCGTCCAACGCCTGCTCCAGAAGCCGGGGTTCCCCTTCACGACCCACACAGATCGATAAGTCGTTCCTGCTCGTTGTCGACATCGACTCCCCCACGCCCCACTCAGGTCACAACGTACGGTCATGTGCTGTTCGCAGTGGCGGCCCATGCGGAGGCCTACATCGACCTGCCGCATACCGGGCAGTGGGGATGTACCACCTGAACCTGTCGCTCCGGGTCCCGGCGGATTCGCGCCGCCGCTTCGGGCTCTCGTCACCGGCGATCAACGATCGTCGATCGCCGGTGACGAGGCCGAGACCCGACACGCCTGGAACCCCCGCGCTGTCTCAGCCCGCGAACGGCGTGTCCTGTCATTCGGCGCCACCCGCGCCGCGCCGACCGGTACACCCGTGCAGAACAGCCTTCGCCATCACCGCGCGTCGCACCGAGCGAACCGGACCCCTCAGTGGTGGCAACGCCTGAGCCACACCACCGACAACACACCCACCGCCTTCGCCCGCCTCACCCGCGTCTGGCACCGGTCCCCTGGGCGCGGATCCACTCCTGCCCGGGGATGGCGGAAGCGCGCCAGGACACGGGCTATGCGCCGTCGTTGCCGTTGCCGTTGCGGAGGGAGTGGACCATGCTCTGCAGGGCCCGGAACGCGTCTGACTGCTCCGTCTCGGTCATACCGGCCAGCATTCTGAGCTCGACGGACCGGACCGCTACGGTCGCCTTTTCCAAGCTCCGTCGGCCGCGAGGCGTGAGCCGCGCCGGAAGAGCCTTCCCGACGGGTGCCTCCGCAGGCCTGGTCACGTAGCCGTCTCGTTCCAGGGCCTGGAGCAGCACGTTCATGGACTGCCGCGTCACGAACGCGCCCCGCGCGAGCTCCGAGTTCGACAAGCCCGGCCGTTGAGCCAGCAGTTCGAGGCAGGAGTAGTGCGTCACGCTCATCCCGAGGGGCCGCAGCACCTCCTCCATGGCTACGCGCAGGGCGCTCGACGCCTCTTTCAGCAGGTAGCCCAGTGACGTCTCCAGGTCGACGCCGACACCGTCTTGTTTCATGTCAGCATTCTGACATAGGTTGACCTGTGTCAGAAAGCTGACATGCAGAGAAGGAGCATCATCATGCCCGCCACCGGCCCCGACTTCATCTCGCTCCAAGTGAGCGACCTCGACGCTTCGCAGGCGTTCTACGAGCAGTATCTCGGCCTCATCCGCTCGCAGGCCGGACCTCCGCACGCCGTCGTCTTCGAGACGAAGCCGATCGCGTTCGCGCTCCGCGACGTCGTTCCGGGCACCGATCTCGCATCTGTTGCCCAGCCCGGCATCGGTGCGGCG
The DNA here is from genome assembly GCF_055580545.1 of Streptomyces sp. NPDC031670. NCBI lineage: Bacteria > Bacillati > Actinomycetota > Actinomycetes > Kitasatosporales > Streptomycetaceae > Streptomyces > Streptomyces sp. NPDC031670. The sequence goes on from NZ_JBVILC010000013.1 coordinate 169,915, forward strand.
ATCTGGCTCCACGCCACCGACGTCCAGACCATCCACGACGCCCTTGTCGCAGACGGTCACACCATCGTCTCCGCGCCGATTGACGGCCCCTTCGGCCGGACCTTCACCTTCGCGGACCCCGACGGTTACCAGATCACTCTCCACGACCGCACCTGACAACCGAGAGGTGAACCAACTCCTCGCCGCATTTCAGAGGCACATCCGCGCTGTTCTGCCAGCGGTGAACACCGGCCGGACCGGGCTCGACGATCACTACAGTCCGGACCCATGACGACGATTACGACGCGTACGGTCGAGTATCCGGCCGACGGTCTGACGATGATCGGGCACCTCGCGCTCCCGGCCGGCGTCGACCGCCGGCCCGCGGTGCTGCTCGGGCCAGAGGGCATGGGGCTCAGCGACGTCGAGCGCCGCCGGGCCGATGCTCTCGCCGAGCTGGGATACGCAGCGCTGGCCTTCGACCTTCACGGCGGGCGCTACTTGGGCGACCCCGAGGAGATGCTGGCCCGGTGCATTCCGCTGCTCGCCGACCCCGACCGGATGCGAGGCATCGGCCACGCGGCGCTCGACGTGTTGCGCACCGAACCGCGGACCGACCCCGACCGGATAGCCGCCGTCGGCTACGGCACCGGGGGCGCGATCGCGCTGGAGCTCGGGCGCGACGGCGTCAACCTGCGCGCGATCGGGACGGTCAACGCAACGACCACGGGCCGACCGGGCGAGGCTGCGCGTATCCGCTGCCCGGTGTGGGCCGGGGTCGGATCGGAAGACCCGATCATGCCGCCCGCGCAACGGAACGCGTTCACCGCCGAGATGCAAGCCGCGGGCGTCGACTGGCGCCTCGCGGTCTACGGCGGCGCCCTGCACGCCTTCCACCACCCCCCGGTCGACCACCCCACGGTCCCCGGCGTCGGCTATCACCCACAGCACGCACGGCGAGCCTGGCGCGACATCGTCGACCTGCTCGCCGAGTGCCTGCCCGTAACGGAGGAGCTGGGGGTGTGACCCAGGCAAACGTGCTGGCGCCAGGCCTGGGCGGGGTCGGATCTCCCGGATCTCGCTGACGACGTGGGGCTGGATGCTCACCGGCGAACCCGCGCCGACCGGGCCCGCCCGCCGGGGCGCGACCCGCCTCCCGCGCGATCGTGCCTAGAACTTGATCTCCGGCGTCCGGTGGTCACCCTCCGTTCCTCGGTTCTCCGCGGTCCCGCACCAGTAGGTGGGTGGGTGGTCGAGAGATCTTGCGTGCTGCGGTGCACGGCTTCGCCCCGGCGCCCGGCCGAATGCCGGGGACCGGGGCGAAGAGGGCGTGGTTCAGTGCGTGGTGCTGCGTCGGCGGCGGAGGAGGATGAAGGCGCCGCCCGCGAGCGCCAGCGCCGCGCTCGAACCGCCGAGGAGCACCGGTGCCGAAGGTTTGGCGTCCTGCGTCTTCTTCGCGGTGCTGTAGCCGCTGGACATGCCCTTGGTGTCGTACTCCGAGCCGGGCAACTTGTCGGCGTAACGTGACTTGACCAGCTTCTGGTAGTCGCTCAGTGAGACCGACGCCTGTCCGCCCAGGCCCTGCCGTGCCTGGTCGTTGAGCGGCTCGACCGTGGTGAGCTTCAGCTGGTACCAGCCGCGGATCTGGGGTTCGGTGAACACCAGGGTCCCCAGCGTGGCCTTACCGGCGTACGTGGCATCGCTGTCGCCCTCGCGCACGGCCGCCAGATGCCAGCCGCCGCCCTGGGTGGGGGCGAGTATGACGGTGGCGTTCCGCCCGTTGACCGGGGCGCTCAGCGCGGAGACCAGGTTACTGAGCTTGACCGCTTCCGTGGCGATCGGTTGGGACGTCCCCGCGACGAAGCCGGGGGTGATCTCGTTCAGCGCCAGCGGGTCCTTGACGCTGAACGCCGGCATGCCCTCGCACGGATCGGTTTTGTCGGGGATCTGCTGTGCCGTCCCGACCCCGTCGCCCTGGGGGACCGGGACACTGAGGAAACGGCAGACGGCGTTGCGGACATTGGCCGACTTCACCAGGTCGAGAGCTGCCTGGTAGTCCGGGATGTCCGCCGGGAGCGGGTCCTTGGACGGGATCGAGTGGACGGGACCGACGATGGAGAGCAGCGCGGACGCGCACAGGACCAGGAGGGTGGTCAGGCGCGAGGCCGCCCGACCGCTGGACGTTCTTGTTTCGCGCATGTCGCCTGCCTTAGCGGGAGATGCCGATGCGGGAGTGGGTCCACTTGGACGAGCTGTTGCTCACGTAGTCGTTGTAGTTCCACCACGTGTACGTGGTCGTGTCCGGCCATGGGTCGGCCACCGCGATCCTGTTGTCCGACGTGTCGAAGCCGTAGACCACGTTCATGTGGCCACCGCCGGAGGTCCATCCGATGCGTGCGCCGACGGGACGGGCCGCCTTGACGTCGGTGTAGACCTGGTTGAACGTGGCCGCGCTGCTCAGGCCCGAGCCGGTATGAGCCATGCCGAGGCTCCCCCAGCCCCTGGCCATGTCGTCAAGCGTTGCGGGCTGGTTGTTGCAACCGTAGGCGGGCTGGGCGCGGTTGCAGAAGTCCGTCTGCGTGCTGCCGAGACCCTGGAACTTGGCGATTGTCAGACCGGAGGCGACCCAGCACCATTGGGTCTTCTCCTGCTTGTACATGTTGATGTTGTCCTGCCCCGCCTCGGCATGTGCCGGGCCTACGGCGGCTGCGAGCAACCCCGAAGCCGTCAGCGCGATGGCCGACGCCGCAGTCGCTAACGTGAATCTGCCCATCTTCCTGCCTTCCCGCGTAAATGCGATGAGCGCCGGGTGATCTGGCAGGAATATGACAGCGTGAAATGAAGAAGACATATAGACCGGCTGCAGAAACTACACCCATAAGAGGGAATGAGCATATAAGCTTGCTATCTTTCTTGTTTGGGCGGTCGGGACTCGTCCGGATCCGCATGCTGGGCTGCCTCCGCCACTGCCTCACCAATCGCACCGTCTATGACGGGTGCACGGTGCGGGATGCTCGCCTGCGCCTTGGAGAGGATCTGTCCCGACCTCTGGGGCGGGCCTGGAGCGGAGTTGTCCGCGGACAACTCCGCTTGTCCGGCCGCTTGACCCGTTTGACCTGCCCCGATCCCATGGGGGCCGCTGGTCAACTTCGCTTCCCGGCAGAGTCGGACTCCGGACGGGGACCAGCCGAAGAAGTCACGTGCGTCGCACGTGGTCCCTTCCTGGCGAAGAAACAAGCCGGACCAGCTGAATAAAAAGGAGACCTCATGTTCAAACGCTTCCTCGCCACGACAGCCGCGCTCGGTGCCACCCTGGCCGGCATCGTGTCCGTGGCCCCCGGCGCCTCAGCGCAAGAGTCCGGATTTTTGTGCCGGTCCGACAACACTCCGAACCACTCATGGGCGAACTGGGGAGGCGCCAACATCGACGCCTGCATCACCCAAAACGGCTCCACGATCACTGCGGGGATCGGAGTCAACAACGCGTTCCTCTCCGACCCCTGCGCCCAACTCGTGGACACGAACGGCAAGTGGCTGTACGACTTCGGGTGTGTCGACAGGCTGACCGGTCACTGGGTCCCAGGTAATTCCGGGAACCACTACTTCAACCTGACCTCGATAGACCTCCCCAAGACCTGGGGCCAGGTACTTGTGCAGGTCGGCTTCTGGGCGGATTTCGGCTCCGGGCGTCAGTACTACATGAACGTACAGAGCCCGCGGATCATTTTCTAGTCCGCGCCAGGGCGCATTTGCCCTGGAGCGCTCAACGCTGCGCCGGCCCCGCTGAGATGCGAATTCGCCACGGCAGGGCTGGCCGAGCGCTCAGAGAATGCCACAGTCCCGCGACGGGCCAGTCACGTCTGGTAGCTGAGGTAAACAAGACTGTCACCGACAGTGCGGGTGTCGGTGCGGTGCAGGTGTTTTGGAATGCCGGTTTGGTCGAAGAGGCGGTTGCCGCCGCCCATTACGAGCGGAAAGACCGCCAGCCGCAGCTCATCGACGAGGTCGTGCTGGAGCAGCGTATGAACGAGCTGGGAGCTGGCGTAGACGCGGATCTCACCGTGGACCGTATGTTTCAGCTTCACCACCTCATCCACGGCGTCGCCATCGAGCACCGCCGAGTTGTTCCAGACAGGATCTGTGAGCGTGGTGGAGGCGACGTATTTGGGCAGGCTGTTCATCCTGTCCGCCAGTTGACCGGTGCGCGAGGGGTACCGTGCGGCGAAGAACTCGTAGGTGCGTCGCCCAAGCAGCAGGGCCTGCGCGCCCAGCGCGTCGTCGAGGATGAGCTTGTCCCATGCTGCGCGGTCGGTTGGGGTGAGCCCGACGCGCCAGTCCTGGTGGCTGACGCCCTCCGCGCCGGTCGGGTCCTGAGTGACTCCGTCGAGCGAGACATTCTCGAAGACGACGATCGTTCCCATGAGGTTGCTCCCCTGTTCGGTTGGCCGGACTGCTCCCGATGTAGACACCGGCGCATCGGCAGAACTGGGCGCGCACCGACCGCCCAATTCACCGGCCGGCCGGTGTCCATACCCGAGGGACGCGCTAGGTGGCGAGGGAGAGGGTGAGGCGGGGATGGCGAGCGGCGATCTGATGTCGAGGGCGCGGGACGGTGACAGTGACGCGTTCCGCGTATTGGTCCAGCCCTATCGCGCGGAGCTGCAGGTGCACTGTTACCGAATGCTCGGGTCGTTGCAAGACGCCGAGGATGCCCTGCAGGACACGCTACTGGCAGCCTGGCAGGGCATCGAAGGGTTCGGGCAGCGCGCCTCGATGCGTACCTGGCTGTACCGCATCGCCACCAACCGGTGCCTCAACGCGCGTCGCTCGGCAAGTCGGCGCCGGGCCAAGGAGTGGAACGTGGCCCAGGTCGAACCGCCCGAGCCGACCCGGCTCGGCGAGGTCACCTGGCTGCAGCCCTGTCCCGACAGCCTGCTGCGGGCCGTGGCCGACGCGCCGCTCGGGCCGGAAGCCCGCTACGAGCAGTCCGAGTCGATCTCCCTGGCGTTCGTCACCGCTCTGCAGCTGCTGGCGCCTCGCCAACTCGCCGTTCTCGTGCTGCGTGACGTCCTCGGTTTTCGTGCCGCCGAGGTGGCCGACATGCTCGACTCGACCGTCGGATCGGTGAACAGCGCCCTCAAACGAGCCCGCGCCGCTCTGCGGCGCCGAGAGACGCCGGCCGCCCACTGCCCTCCGGCCCCTGGCTCAGCCTCCGAGGACGCGATCGTGGCGAGGTTCGTCCGCGCGTGGGAGTCCGCCGATCTCGACGCGCTGGTGGGTCTCCTCACCGACGATGTCTTCATCTCGATGCCGCCCGTGCCGTTCGAGTACGAGGGCAGGGGCCCCGCCGTCCGCTTCTGCGCCGCAGTCTTCCGTGCCGGCCGGAGGTACGACCTGGTACCGACGCGGGCCAACGGCCAGCCGGCGTTCGGTGCGTATCTGCGCACCCCCAACGGCATCAGCCATGGCACCGGCCTCTACGTCCTCACCCTCGCCGACCACCGCGTCAGCGCCATGACCCGATTCGACAACAGCATGCTGTCCTGGTTCGGGCTTCCACGCTTCCTCCCGAGCCGCTGACCGCCCGCCCATCAGGCCATGGCTGCCGCGACTGGCGGACTTGGGGACCGCCCCAGGACACAGCCGCAACCGGCGCCCCGGCGGCGGCCCACGTCGGTGTGGCCGGCATCAGGGCACCCTCGTGCTGGTCATGCCCCTCAGAACGAGTCGCAGGATCTGCTGGAGCTCTTCGGCCAGCGAGTCGGTTTCCTCCGGCGGGTGACTGGCCCATCGGTACAGCGCTCCGAGGTAGACGTCACGCAGCATGTTGCCGACGATGATGGGCGACGTCCCCGGGTCCAACTCGCCCCTGCGCACCCCTCGGTCGACGATCCTGGCGAACACCTCCGCGACGTACGGCTCCTCCAGGATCGGGCGTCCCGCCTTCACCCACGCCGTGAGCATGGCGACGGTGAGCCGGCGCTCGTCCTGGTTGATGCGGACCAGGACCGCCATGCACTGCTCCAGCCGCCCCACCGAGCTGGACGTGAACATGCTGTCCTCGTCGAGGGCGGTGACGAGCGCGGCACGCCTCCTCTCGCCCCAGCAGGTGATGATGTCTTCCTTGCGCTGGAAGTAGTTGAAGAAGGTGCCGCGGGCGACGTCGGCCCGCTCCGCTATCTCGCCGATGGAGGTGTGGTCGTACCCCTTTTCCAGGAACAACTCGACCGCGGCCATGTACAGCCGCTCTCTGACACGTTGCTTGTTGCGTTCCCGGCGGCCGATCGGCGGCGGCGTTGCCGCTTGCGCGCCCATGTCCGTCCCTCCTGTTTCCTTCCGGACTCACCGAGTCCGCGTGGCAGTCCCATGTGACGAAGGTGGGCGCCCCGGCCCAGTCGTCCGTCGGGGGTGTCCTGTCGCGAGCTTTTTATACCCTGGTCCAACTTTACTGCCGTCGTGCTCCCCCACGGCAACGCCCTGTGCGGAATTGGCCGGGAGGCACTGACGGGGCGTCACACGGTTTCCGTACCGGTCCCGGTGTGTGCGGCCTGTTGAGCGAGGCTCCTTCCCAGGTCGGCGATGCTCTCCCGGCCGAGGAGGCGCCCGGCGGTGATCTCCATGCCGTGGCTGCGCCGGAGCTGGACCCGGAGCCGGGTGGCCATGAGGGAGTCGAGCCCGAGTTCCCGTAAAGGCAGGCGCTGGTCGATGTCGGAGGCCGGCATACCCAGCAGGGTGGCGGCCGACTGGGTCAGGGCGTGGGTGGCGTTCTCGGGGTGGGCGCCGCCCGAGGGAGGCGTCGGCGGGCGCGGAGGCCCGTCCGCCTCACCCGGGTTGGTCATCGAGGCTGCCGGTCCGCCGTACGGAAGGGTCTGCGGGCGCGGCGGGTTCAAGGCAGAGGCGTCGGCGAGCGTCGCTGTCAGCTTCCCGGCGAGGCGGGTGAGCGGCGCCGCACACCACCGCGCGAGACCGGGCACCCATGCCGGTACGGACGGCAGCGGTATCGCGGCTGAGGGCTTCGGTGTGATGCGCCGCAGACAGATCCCGGAGAACCGCGCCAGGACCCGGCGTTCGGGTGCGATCAGCAGGACGTCGGCGACGAGGCGGGCCCCGTCCTCCTCGGCGCGCACCGTGGCGAGGCTCCAGAACTCGGGTTCCAGTTCGGCGTGGAAACGGACCGCGCCGAAGGAGACGGGGACGTAGGCTGCGGCGCTGTGGGACAGGGCCCCCGGGCGCGCCGCCAGGACGGTCTGCAGGCCCGCCTCCCAGCCGACGTGGGGCAGGGGTGTCCTCAGCCGCACACGGGCCACGGCTTCGCCCTCGCGCCGCCATACGTGCTCCGTCCCCCGGAACGGCTCGTCGATGTCGTACCCGTGCCGCTGTGCCAGCAGGGTGAAGTCCGGTGCCCCCAGGTAGTCCCGGCACCGTGCGAGCGCGGTGTCGAGAGCGTCCTGCGGCGGGCCCGGTTCGTCGTCCTCCGCCGGGGCCACCTGTCCGGAGGCGCACAGGAGGGGGGCCTGGGCCCCCGGCACCGAGGCCCGTACGGTCGCGGTGCGGACCGCACCGTCTTCCGGCCGGTCTTGCCGGTGCCCCTCCACCGTGACTTCGAGGGTCGTCTCGCCGACCGCCTCCAGCGGGACGAACGCGTCACCGAGGCGTACGTTCCGCAGCTCCAAGGGGCCCTCGCACCCTATTTCGCCCGCCGTCTCCAGCATCGCGGCCAGATAGGCGGCGCTCGGCACGGTCGCGACGCCGTGCACGGCCACGCCTTCGCCCCATGCGGCGCTCGCGCCCCACTCCGCGAGGTCGATCCGTCGGACCCGGGTCGCGGCGGGCCCGGCGGTGGCCGTCGTACGGGTGGGTTCGCGCCGGTACCGAACCGCGTCCCAGGAGTAGGTCGGAAGGGAGGGCACATGGCGGCGGGCGGCGCCGTACCAGCGTCGCCAGTCCACGCGCCCGCCCCGGGCGAAGAGCCGGCCGGTCGCCCGGGACAGTTCGACGGGCTCGTCGCAGCCGCGGTGCGTGGAGGCGAGCGCTGCGCTGTCGAGGTCCGCCGCGGCGAGGCTGTCGTCCATGGCCGCGAGCAGCACGGGATGGGGGCCGACCTCCAGGAAGACGCTGTCCGCCGCCCGCGCCACGGCGCACAGGGTATCGGCGAAGCGCACCGGGCAGCGCAGGTTGTCCACCCAGTAGTCGGCGGCCAGTCGGGTCCCGTCGACCTCGTGGCCGTACACCGTGGAGACCATGCCCGTCCCCGCGGACACCGGGTAGAGGTCGGCCAGTTCCCGTGCCAGGTCGGCACAGACCGCCTCCATCCTCGGCGAGTGCGAGGCCACGTTGACCTTCACCGGGCGGCACAGCACACCGTCACGCTCCAGGTCGGCGCGCAGGGCGGCGAGCGGGCCCGGGTCTCCGGCGAGGACGGTGGAGGTCGGAGCGTTCTCGACAGCGACGCAGACGGCGTCCCCGTAGGGCTCGGCACGCCGGCGGGCCCGGGCGGCCGAGAGCTCGACGACGAGCATGGCGCCTTGTCCGGCCGTACGCTGCATCAGGCGGCTGCGTCGGCAGATCACCGCCGCTGCGTCCTCCAGTGACAGGGCGCCCGTCACCTGGGCAGCGACTGCTTCTCCCATACTGTGCCCCATGCACAGATCCGGCCGCACGCCGCGTTCGCTCCAGGCGGCGGCCAGGGCCACCTGCACGGCCCACAGGACGGGTTGGACGACGTCGACGTCTGTTGGGAGCTCGTCCTGCGACATGAGGCGCTCGATGACCGACCAGCCCAGTTCCGCGCGCACGGCCCGGTCACAGGCGTCCAGAGTCTTGCGGAAGGCGGGCGAGGAGCGGTACAGCGCACGGCCCATTCCGGTCCACTGGGCTCCTTGTCCGGCGAAGACGAACACCACCGGCCTGTCGCCCGACGAGCCGGCGTCCGCCGTCCCACCGTCCGGGATGGACTCGCCGGCGGCCAGGGCGCGTAGCCTGCGTGCCAGCGCGTCGTGGTCGTCGCCGATGACCCAGAGCCGGTGGCGGTGGGTGTCGCGCCCCGTGGCCGCGGCGGCGCAGATGTCGGCGAGCCGGTGCCCGCGCCCGGCGCCGCCGGGTTCGAGGTAGGCCGCGTAGTCGGCGGCCAGGCGGCTGAGGGATCCGGCCGTGCGCGCGCTGAGCACCAGCAGGTGGGGACCGGTGAGGGGCGCGGTATCGGGCTCGGTCTCGGTCTCGGGGGCTACGGTGCCGGTGCTCGTGGTTTCGCAGGCGTGGTCGGTCATGACCAGGTGGGCATTGGTCCCGGACAGGCCGAAGGAGCTGACGCCGACCAGGGGTCGCGAACCGGACGCCACCAAGGGCTGGTTGGCCGTCACCACCCGCACGGGAAAACCGTTCTGCGTGAGAAGCGGATGGGGTTCGTCGAGGTGCAGGGACGCCGGGACGACACCGTGCCGGAGCATCAGCACCGCCTTGATCAGCCCGGCGATGCCCGCCGCCGCCTCGGCGTGGCCGATGTTGGTCTTCACCGATCCGGTCAACAGGGGCCGGTCGGGGTCTCGTTGTCCTGCCGACTCGGCGAGCGAGCCGAGTTCCACCGCGTCGCCGACGTCGGTTCCGGTGCCGTGGGCTTCGACGTAGTCGAGTTCCGAGGGCTTGACGCCGGCGTCGGCGCAGGCTTCCCGCACCATGTTCACCTGGCCCTCGACGGACGGGCGGAGCAGCAGTCCACTGCCGGCGCCGTCATTGGTGACGGCGCTGCCGAGCAGGACGGCACTGACGGGGTTGCCGTCCCGCAGTGCGTCGTCAAGGCGCTTGAGCACCACCGCGCCCACTCCTTCGCTGCGGACGAAGCCGTCGGCGCGGGCGTCGCCGAAGCGGCAGCGTCCCCCGGGTGAGAGCAGGCCTCCCTGGGAGTAGGCGATGGCGTCGCGCGGGGACAGGATGATGTTGACGCCGGCGGCGATGCACAGGTCGCTCTCGCCGGTGAGCAGGCTCTGCCGTGCCGCGTGCACGGCGACCAGCGAGGAGGAGCAGGCCGTGTCCAGTACGAGGCTCGGCCCGCGCAGGTCGAGGGCGTAGGAGACGCGCCCGGCCGTGGCAGCGCGGAGCCTGGCGCCGACCGTGCCGTGCACATCGGGCTCGTCGGGGAGCGGGTCGGTCTCCGCGTACTCGGAGGTCGCCTGGCCGACGAACACCCCGCCCCGGCTGCCGGCGAGCCGGGAGGGCCGCACCCCGGCGGACTCCAGGGCCTCCCACACCACGTGCAGCAGAAGTCGCTGCTGCGGGTCCATGAGGCGGGCCTGCGCGGGCGGGACACCGAAGAACGCGGCGTCGAAGCCGAACGGGTCGCTGAGGAACCCGCCGTGCCGGGACACGGTCCGGCCGGGCGTCATGGGAGTGGCGTCGTGGCAGAGGTCGATGTCGAAGCGATCGGGCGGCACCGGGGTGACCGTGTCGGAGTTGGTGACGAGGACGTCCCACAGGGCGTCGACGTTCTCGATGCCCGGGAACCGGCAACCCATCCCGATGATCGCGACGGGCATCGGGCTCGACGGCTCTGTACGCATGTACGGCACTCCCAACGTGCGGGCGGGGGTTCAACTCGGAGCTCTGGGCAGCACGATTCAAAAATGAACTTCACACCATTAATCGCCTGAGGTGCCCGCCCGCTGCGCGCGCTAAACCCCCGCCCTCCCCCTCAAAAACCGGACATTGCACGCACGTTGGGGCTTACGTGGCCCATACAACTCTGTACTTGCGTTCATAACTGTGCTCATGTTTATGCTTTTTCACACCGTCGCGGCAGCAACGAGGGGGAAGATCATGGACATCGCCCAGATCGTTCCGCAGCTGGGCGACGAGGAGCTGGCGGCTTACCAGTTCCTCGTCACCACCGGTGGGGCCAAACTCGAAAGAGTCGCCAGCCGGCTGGGGTGGGGCACGGGACGGACGGAGCGCGTCCTGTCCCGGCTGAGCGGGATGAGGCTGGCGCGTTCCGGGCAGGAGAACCGCCGCGAGTGGACCGCGGTCCACCCCGACATGGTCAAACTGCAGTACGCCAAGCCGCTTTCGGGCGTCATCGACACCTGGCAGGCCCAGCTGGAGGCCCTGCGTGCCCAGCTCGACACCCTGTCGGGTTTCGGCGACTCCCTCGACGAGGGCGAGGGAATCGGCCCCGTGCTCACGATCGAGGGGGCCCGTGACATCCGCGATGCCCTCACGGCCGCCGCGGCGCGCTGCACCGACGAAGTACTCGCCGTGCAGCCCCTGGGCCGACAGACTTCCGCCCTGGCCGAGCAGGTCGTGTGCGGGGACGGCGAACCGATGGCGCCCACGGTTGGCGTACGGGTCCTGCTCCCCCACCTGTCCCGCTGCGACGCGGAGGTGCGCGATCGTACCGCGCGGATATTCGCCGCGGGGGGCGAGGTGCGGACCACCGCCGCCTCGCTGCCGCCGCTGATCGTCTTTGACCGCTCCGTCGCCTTCCTGTTCGACGACGGGGACGCGGAGACGGCCCACCTGGTCCAGCACAAGGCTTTGGTGGACTTCATGGCCCATATGACCGTCAGCGCCTGGGCGAGCAGCTCCGCCTTCGAGCGGACGGGGGGCAACAAGCGGATTCCGGAATCGCTGACGCAAGAGACGAAGACGGCGATCGTCCAGTTGCTCACCGCCGGCTACAAGGACGAAGCCGTGGCCAAACGCCTGGGCATCGGGGTGCGGACGTGCCGCAAGTACATCGCGGAGTTATTCGGCGACCTCGGAGCCCGGAGCCGCTTCCAGGCCGGCTGGCTGGTGCGCGACCGGATGCTCCGCGCCGACGCGAACCGGGCGGACGCGAACCGAGCCGGGGCGAACCGAGCCGGGGCGAACCGAGCCGGGGCGAACCGGGCCGGGGCGGAACACCACGGCCAGTGAACTCTCCCGGCCTTCGCGCCCCGGCGCGGCGGCCGGGACGCCCCCGCCCCGCTCGGGTCAGCGCGCGAGGATCGCCGTGAGAGCCTGCGCCAGCTCGCCCTCCGGGTCCTCCACACCCTTCCTGGCACGCCAGGCCACCACGGCGTCGGGACGGACCAGAACGGCACCCGTCGGCCCGACACCGTAACGCTCGCACCAGACGTCGTCACGATCGGCGTAACGCTCACCGATCCGGTGCGCGGACAGCGTGACCCCGAGGGCACCTGCGGCCTTCTCGGCGGCGACGGTCCAGTCGGGAGCCGCGCGCCCCGCCAGCAGCACGAAGCCCTGGCCGAACAGGTCGTGCGTCGACAACTCCCTTGCACCATCTGCCAGTACGACGTGCGGGGCCCTGCCCCCGGGGCGCCCGGTCGGGTGCCACGGGTCCTCCTGGAGGCTGCCGTCGTCGTCGGGCTCGGTACGGACGGCCGCGGAGTGGTAGCGAAAGCCCAGGTACTCCTTGGGCATGGGGACGGGCGCGTTGGGATCGGCCGGGTTGTAGCTGGCGGGCACGCGCCCCTCGGAGACCTTCGCGAGCTCGACCTCGCGCTTGAGCGTGATGTCGACGACGGGCCGCCGCTCACTCTCGTAGGTGTCCAGCAGACCGGGACCTGCCTGCCCGGTGAGCACCAGGGCCAGCCGCCAGGAGAGGTCGTAGGCGTCCTGGATGGCGAGGTTGCCGCCCTGTCCCCCGTTGGGCGGGCAGGCGTGTGCGGCGTCACCGGCCAGAAAGACACGGCCCGCGCGGAACCGTTCGGCCATCTTGTGGTTGATCGGGAAGAAGCGGGCGTTGACGAAGGTCACCTCGATGCCGGGGTCGCCGATGGCCCGGCGGATCCGCTCCAGGCAGCGCTCCTCAGTGAAGTCCTGCGGCGTCTCCCCGCGTCCGGGGAAGTAGTCGACCCACAGGGTGTGCCGCGTGGAACCGTCCAGGATGAAGCTGGAGCCGCTGCCCGGCATCCCGATGACCTCGACCGCCCCCTTCTTGACGTACCGGGTCAGGTCGGCCTCGAAGGTGATGATGAACATGTGGCCGATCGTCCCGCCGCCTTCGACGCCTATGCCGAGCAGATCCCGGACCGGGCTGTTGTTCCCGTCGGCCGCGACCAGGTAGTCCGCCTCGACGGTGTACGAGCGGTCGGTGGACACCTCGTGCAGCGTCGCGGTGACCTTTTCGTCGTCCTGGGCGAGCGCCACCAGCTCGGTGCCGTTGCGCAGCTCCGCGCCCGCCTCCTCGGCGCACCCCCGCAGGATCTCCTCGACCTGGGCCTGTGAGATCCAGGCCAGCGGTGGCACCGGGGAGAGCTCGGCCGGGTCGGGCTGTCCCGCGTCCGGATCGAGGAAGCGGCGTCGCGGGTCGGCCAGGCAGTCGCCGTGGCTGATGCGGGGCCACTGTGCGTCGCCCAGCGCCGCTTCCAGACGACGGCGTACGTCGGGCAGGGTGTGCAGCAGCTCTTGGGAGCGGGTGTTGAGCCCCCAGGCCTTCGGCAGCGTCGAGGGACCTGGACGCCGTTCCACCAGGAGGGGTCGCACTCCCCGTGCGGCAAGACTCAGCGCCGCGGTGAGCCCGGTGTAGGCGCCACCGACGACGAGTACGGGAACTCGCTGGACTGTCATGCGTTGTGCCTCCATTGCTGCTGTGTTCGGAGCCGGTGCGGAAGCGGCCGGAGGGCTTCGCCGGCCGGGGAACGAGCGGTGGGCGAATTCAAGGGGCGAAGGCGCCACCGGCCGGGGCAGGAGCCGGCCGTCCGGGACCGCGAAGGGAGGAGCCGGAAGGGACCGTGTCCCGCTTCGGTCTTCACGCCGAGCGCCCCGGCCCGGACCTACGACAAGCAGCCTGCCTTTCGCCGCGGGCGGTCCGCCACGGCGGCGCGGTGCAGCAAGTTGTGCTGCAGTTAGTTGCGTGGCCGTCGCCGCAAGACGCGAGGCGCAAGGCGCAAGGTGATGACAGGCGTGCCCGTTGCGGGGGGGGGGGGGGGGGGGGGGGGGGGGGGAAAGAAAAAAAAAAAAAAAAAAAAAAAAAAACCCCCCCCCCCCCCCCCCCACAAAAAAAGACCCCACAACATCTCCTC
>NZ_JBVILC010000013.1:183918-242576 GCF_055580545.1 Streptomyces sp. NPDC031670
GAGCAACGGGAAAGGAGCGGGCGCCGCCCCTCCTTCTTTTCTTTCCTCCCCCCCCCCCCCCCCCCCCCCCCCCCCCCGCAACCGGCACGCCCGTCAGACCGCGTCCTCCTCACGTCCTCGCAGCAGCGCAGCCGCGCCCACGGCGTTGACCGCCAGCAGCGCGGCGGCCAGCAGCAGGCTCTCGCGCATGCCCGGCGCGAAGTCGCGCGCGAGGAGCGCGCCGAAGACGGCGATGCTGAGCGCTCCGCCCATCTGGCGGCTGGTGTTGAGCAAGGCCGCCGCGGTGCCCGCCCGCTCGGCGGGGACACTGTCGAGCATCAGGGAGGTCAGCGCCGGCATGGCGAGGGCGCCGCCGATGCCCAGCGGAATCATCGGCAGGGCGATAAGCCACCACGGCGTGCCGGGGCCGACAACGGCCAGCCCGCAGCAACCGGCCATCCCGACCAGCAGTCCGGCGACCACCACCGCGCGCGGCCCGAAGCGGGAAACCGCCCTCGGTGAGAGGTAGTTGAAGTTGGCGGTGATCACCGCCATCGGCACGAACATGAGCCCGGCGGAGAAGGCCGACTGCCCGCGCTGCTCCTGGAAGAACAGGCTCAGCACGAACACTCCGCCGTAGAAGGCGGCGTTGCAGGCGAAGCCCGCGACGACCGGCACGCTCACACCTCGCTGCCGGAAGAGTCCCAGAGGCAGCATGGGCGAGCGCCGCCGTGCCTCGACGGCCACGAACCCGGCACCGGCGAGCACCGCGATCCCGGCCGCCGCCAGAACGGTGGCGGTGAAACCGTGGTGGCCGCCCTCGATCACGGCGAAGGTCAGTCCGGCCAGCGTCAGCACCGCCGTGAGCTGCCCCGGCGGGTCGAAGACGGTGGGACGGCGCGGGGAGGGCCCGGCCCGCAGCAGCATCAGGAAGGCGACCAGACCGGCGGGCACGTTGAGGAAGAACACCGCGCGCCAGCTCCACTGCGTGGTGAGCAGCCCGCCGAGGACGGGTCCCGCGGCGATGGCGACAGCGCCGCCCACCGTCCACAGCGCGATCCCCCGGGCCCGCGCCTGCGGGTCGGGGAACGCCTGCCGGATCAGCGCCAGCGAGGCGGGCACCATCACGGCTGCCGCGCTCCCCTGCACCACCCGGGCGGCCGTCAGCGCCCCCAGCGTCGGCACCACACCACAGGCGAGCGAGGCGACGGTGAACACGGCGAGACCCCAGCCGTAGGCGCGCCGGGCGCCGACCGCGTCCGAGAGCGCGCCCGCGGAGAGCATCAGCGCCGCGAACATCAGCGTGTAACTGTCGGCCACCCACTGGAGGCCCGAGAGGGAACCTCCCAGGTCATCCCCTACGGCGGGCAACGCAACGTTGACGCCGGAGACATCGAGAGTGATCACGAAGAAGCCGAGGACGGCGGCGGCCAGGACCGCGGTCGCGGAGCCGGCCGGTCCTGGCCCGTCCGGGGCCTCCGCGCCGGCCTTCTGCCACGTGCCTGGCCCGGATCGCGTGACGCTCATCGGGTACTCCTCCTCACTGTGCCGTCCCTGCCGGACAGGGACTCGGCGGCGGAAAAATCGGAAAGCGGGATCGTGGCGGTCGCCACCAGCCTTCCCGGAACGCGTGGCTCCCGGCAGACCGGACCGTGCGGGGGAACGGTGTTCCTGGCCCTGACAGGGCCCCCCTCCCCGCGACGACCTTTGCGACAATGGACCGATGAGTGAAGGCACCGAGTTGGGACGGTTCCTGCGCGCCCGGCGGGGGCGCATCCGTCCGCAGGACGTAGGGCTCCGGCCGGGCACCGGCATCCGCCGTATCCCGGGGCTGCGCCGCGAGGAGCTGGCGACGCTGGCCGGGGTCAGCGTCGACTACTACACGCGGCTGGAGCGCGGGCGCGAGACCCGGCCCTCGCCCGCGGTCGTCGCCGCGCTCGGTGAGGCCCTGCGGTTGCCCGCCGACGCGCTGCAACGCCTGCACGAGCTGGTGGCGCTCGCCGCGGGCCAGGCCCCGGCGCCCTCCCCCGACCCGGCGCACACCGTGCGGGAGTCGGTCCGCGTCATGCTGGAGACCCTGCGCCCGTCGCCGGCGTACGTGGTCAGCAGCGTCAACGGCCTGCTGGCCGCCAACCGGCCCGGTCTGCGCCTCTTCCCCGGCATCACCGACTGGCCGCCGGAGCAGCGCAACATCACCCGTTACATGTTCCTGCACCCCATGGGCCGCAAGCTGTACCGCGACTGGGATCGGATGGCGGCACACAGCGCCGCCCACCTCCGGGCGATGGCGGGCGCCGACCCGGACATGCCGGCCCTGGCCCAGCTGGTGGGCGAACTGGTGGTCAAGAGCCCGGAGTTCGCCCGGCTGTGGGAGCGGTACGACGTGCAGGCGCGCAGCGGTGGCGAGAAGCACTTCGAGCACCCGGAGGTCGGTCCGATGTGTCTGCACTTCGAGGTGATGGCCATCTTCCGTACGGACGGCCAGCGCCTCGTCACCTACCAGGCGATGCCCGGCACCCCCGACCACGACGCGATGCTGCTCCTCGACATGGCCAGTCCCCGCGAACAGACCAACTACGCGCCACGGCACGAGAGCTGACGCCCACGCCGTGATGGAGCGGCGAAAGCCGGTCACCGGTCCAGGACGATGTGGTACGTCTCGTGCGGGGTCTGGATGTTGTTGCAGGTCAGTTCGCCCGAGGCGCCTCGGTAGGCCCCGGTGCCGCCGGTCACGGCCATCCGGACCGTGTCGGTGCCCTCGGTCCACAAGGACTGCGCGGTGAGCTGCCCGTCCGGCAGTTGCAGCGACAGCACGCAGTTGGTGGTCGTCTTGGCGCCGTCCACCTTGGTCACCTGGCAGGAGCTGCCGTCCTCGCCTATCTGCTTGCCGTCGCGCAGCAGTTTGTCGGAGTAGACGAATTCGTCTCCGGCGCTCAGGCCGGGGGCGCCGACATCGGTCCGTACGACTCCGTCGTTGCCGATGGCCAGGTCGAGGATCCTGGGGGTGCGCGGCTCGGTCACGGCCTGCGCGGGAGAGGTGAGCACACCGGAGCCGCCCAGGGCCAGGACCGCGGCGCCCACGGCGCCGGACAGGGCGAGCTTCTTCCTGGGCAGGGAATCTTTGATCATGGGGAGGAACTCCTCGGTCGTGCACCGCCGCATCGCGGTGCTCCGGTCGGTTTCAGGCGGGGTCGTCGTCCGCGAACCCCGCGGCGCGTCGCAGCGCGCCCGTCTCGATCAGCCGGGCGACCGAGACGATGTCCTGGTCGAGTCGGCGGTCGTGGGAGACGAAGTCGCTGTGCTCCCTGATGAGTCGGTGCACCGCGCGGATGGCGGGCGACGCCCGTTCGACGCCGCGCAGCTCGATCGCCTGGGCCAGGGCGAGCAGGTGGATGGCGGCCACTTCGCGCACCAGGCCGTTGACGGTGCGCGCGTCGCGGGCCGAGATGGTGCCCATGCTGACGATGTCCTGGTTGTGCGACTCCGTGGAGCGCGAGAACACCGATACCGGCCCTGTCTGTTTGAGGGCTTCGGCGGTGATGGCGGAGGCCGCTATCTGCATGCCCTTGAAGCCGTGGTGCAGTCCCGCCTCCGGGTCGTCCGGGCCACGCGCCACGACGAGGTTGGCCGGCAGACCCTCGTTGAACTTCTCGTCCACGACGAGTGCCAGCTGACGGTCGAGCAGGCCGGCCAGGTTGGCGACCGTCGTCTTCAGGCTGTCCATGGCCTGCCCGACGTGCCCGGCGTAGAAGTTGCCGCCGAGATGGAGGCCGGACTCCTCGGCGTCGAAGAGCGGATTGTCGGTCGCGGAGTTGATCTCGGTGGTGAGCCACTCCTCCGTCCAGTCGAGCGTGTCGCGGACGATGCCGACGATCTGCGGAGCGCAGCGCACCGAGTACTTGTCCTGGATGCGCTCGTTCAGTTGGAGGTAGCTCTGCCCGTCCAGCTTCTCCCGGCGCACCAGGATCTCGTCGAAGGAGGTGGCGAGGCGCGAGCCGGCGAGCAGGGTGCGGATGGTGTCCGCGGACCGGACCTGCCCGCGGTGGGGTTTGTTCGCGTGGATGAAGGGGTGCAACGCGGACGCGTTGCCGTGCACGGCCTCCATGGTCATGGCCGTCGCCAGGTCGGCGGTGAAGGCCAGTTCCCGCGCGTCCGCCGCGGCGAGGACGGCGTAGGCGGCGGCGAAGGAGGTTCCGTTGATCAGGGCGATGCCCTCCTTGGGGCCGAGCCGCAGCGGCTCGATGCCCTCCTCGCGCAGTGCGTCGAGCGCCGGGCGCACGGTGCCGCGGTGCAGCACCTGTCCCTCGCCGATCAGCGCCGCGGCCAGGTAGCACAGCGGGACCAGGTCTCCGCTCGCGCCGACCGAGCCGCGTTCCGGGATCAGGGGCAGGACGTCCCGGTCGAGGCACTCCAGCAGGGTCGACACCGCTTCGGGCCGGATCGCCGAGACTCCCCGGGCCAGCGCGTTGGCCCGGATCAGCATGGCCGCCCTGACGACCGCCGGCACGGCTGCCGGTCCCGTGCCGTTGAGGTGGTAGAGCACCAGGTTGCGCTGGAGTTCGGATGCCTTGTCCGGCGAGATCTGCCGGACGCAGCTGTCCCCGAAGCCCGTGGTTACGGCATAGATGGGGATCTCCTGAGCCAGCAGGGTCTCCTTGAGACCGACAGAGGCGTTCATCCGCTTGACGGCGGCCACGCCGAGCGTGACCCGCGTCCCGCCGCCCGCGCGGCGCGCGACCGCGGCGACCGAGCGGGGCGACAGGCCCTCGCCGTCGATCTCCAGGTGCCGGGGCGTGGGTGCGTGTGGCATGGATGCGGCTCCTTTCCGGAGCGGAGTCGGAGTCGGGTTCGAGATCGAGGACAGGCAGGACAGGGGACGGCGCTCTAATAGACGCCTTCGATCATCTTCTGACCGTCCACCTCGGCGGCGGGATGGATGTCCCTCAGGGAGTCCCCGACTCCGGTGGGGCTGGGGACCCGCGTGGCCAGGTCGCGTTCCAGGCTGTTGGGCACGAGCCCGTACCGGGTGAGGTGGTTCATGACCACGGCCCCTTCCGACCCGTACGGGACCGGCTCGCCGGTGACCGGGTCCACCACGCGGTACAGGACGAAGGGGGCGTAGGAGTCGAAGACCGTCCCGCCCGTGCCCTCGGGGTCGGGGCGCTCCACCGTGCCGCTGAGGACGGAGGTGCTGCCGTACGAGCCCCTGAACCGGACCTTGGGGAAGAGCTCCGTGGCGAGGTAGTCCAGGGTGTCGGCGTCCATGTGCGCTCCCGTCCACAGCACCAGGCGCACCTTGTCCTGGATCAGTGTGCGGACCGAGGGCCGTTCCGCCATCCGCGCGAGCAGGGGTGGTGTGGTGATCAGGAACGCGATGTCCTGGGATCGCAGGACCAGTTCGGCCTGGTCGACGAGGTGGTCGACGTAGGCGCTCGCGCCCGCGGTGTCACCGGCGGCGATGAGACGCTTCACCCAGCGCGGGTCCAGGTCGATGGAGAAGCGGATGCCGCCCCTCGCCTGCGCGATCCGCCGGGAGTACTCGCCGAGCATGTGGGGGCCACTGGGCGCCACCGCCAGCGCGTGGCCGGTGCCGTCGTCGCGGTAGTGGGCGTTCTCCCACTCCATGTACTGGTCGAACCAGTCCTCGAACATCACGAAGCGCTTGGGCGCTCCGGTGGTGCCGCCGCTCTCGTATACCGCGAGCACCCGCTCCGTCGCCTTCAGGCCGCGCGGGATCAGGTCCTCGACCGGGACGTCACGGAGTTCGTCGACCAGGTTGGGGAACCTCAGCAGGTCGTCGACGCGACGCACGTCCTCTACCGGGTCGAAACCCAGTCGGTCGCGGCGCTCCAGCCAGAACCGCGAGCCCGTCGCCGGATCGAAGTGCCAACGCATCATGGCTCGGATGTGGGCGTCGGCCTGTTCGCGGGCGTTCATGGTGTCACCGTGCTTTCTCCGTCGTGTTCGGGTGTCGCAAACGCTGCTGCCAGAACTTGGCCGGTCATCAGGTTCCGTGGTTCGAGCCGCCGTTGACCTGCAGGATCTGCGAGGTGATGTAGCCGCCGGGCGGCGAGCACAGGTAGAAGCCGAGTTCCGCGATGTCCGCGGGAGTTCCCGCGCGTCCCAGCGTGGTCTGGCGGACGAGACTCTTCTCCCGTGCGGCGGGGAGGCCGTCGCCGAACAGGTCCGTACCGGCGACGTAGCCCGGCGCGATGGCATTGGCGTTGATGCCGCGTGGCCCAAGGCGCGTCGCGAGGAGGTGGACGTACGAGTGCAGGGCGGCCTTCGCGGCGCCGTATCCGCCCGTCCCGCCGGATCCTCGGTACGCGGCGATGGAGCTGTAGAGGACGATGCCGCCGCCGTCGGCCAGGAGGGGTGCCAGCGATTCCACGGCGACGACGGACGTCAGCACGTTCGAGCGGTACGCGTCCTGCCACTCCGCGAGGACCGACCCGATGCCATCGGTGTCCGGGTCGCCGCTCGGCGGCACCGCGCCCGCGCAGCACAGCAGGGCGGCGACGGGCAGTCCGGTCGCTTTGACCCGGTCCCGCAGCACGTCCGTCGAGCCCGGGTCGGACATGTCGAGGGCGAGCGGCTCGACATCGGCTCCCGGCACGGCGGACTCGATCTCGCGTACCGCCTCGGTGAGCCGTTTCTCCTGCCGGGCGATCAGGAGCACCTTGTCGTGGTTTTCGGCGAACCGCTTCGCCGTGGCCTTGCCGATGCCGGCGCTGGCGCCGGTCACTACGATGAGCCTGGACAGGATTGAACCTCCTGGTATGTACCGTTCGAGAGGGGGGGTCGGCCGCTTCCTCAGAGGGGGGCGGGGCGCGACCGGAGCGCCGCGAGCAGGGCGGCCCGGTCCGGTTTTCCGCTGACGGTCCTCGGTATGGCCGCCAGTTCGACGATTTCCGAGGGGCTCGGAACGTCTCGCAGTGCCGCCCGGACGGCCATCGCGTCCACCGCGCCGTGCGGGCAGGACCAGAAGATCGCGTAGCCCTCTCCGGCGAGCGGGTCGCCGGGCCGTGGCAGCGCGACGCAGTCGGCCTGTGGCAGCCGGGTCCTCAATTGCTCGTCCACCCGGTCCAGATGGACCTTCACGCCGTTCACCTTGATCAGGGAGCTGTCACGGCCGACGAGCCGGAAGCCGCGGTCACCGGTGAACTCCACCAGGTCGCCGGTGCACCACCGGGCCGGTGGCCGGGCCGCGTCCGAAGGGCGGGCCAGGCGCGGGCTGCTGAGCACCAGGCGCTGCTTCGGTCCGGGCGCGTCGGTGTCCCGCAGCAGCGTCACATCGGGCAGTGCCTGCCACGGCGCCGCGGCGCGTCCCTCGGGGGCCAGCGGCCGGTGGGCGATGCCTCCGGTCTCGGTCGACCCGAGGAGTTCGTACGCGCGCAGCAGGGGGCCCGCGCGGTGGACGAGCCGGTGGGCCGACGGGGGCGGGGCGGCTGCGCTGTGCAGGGCGACGACCGAGCGCGCCCCCTCCAGTGCCGGCCGGTAGCGGTGCAGCAGGTTCCAGGCCATCGGGACGCACACGACCAGGACACGTGCGCCGGAGGGGACGGGCGGGGGCGCGAAGGGGTCGGTCCACGCCTGGTGGACCGGGACCCCCGCGCGCCGAGGCAGCCACTGGCCGAACAGGGCGCCGAACAGATGCCGGGGCGGCGCATAGTTGATCACGTGGTCCACCGGTCCGATCAGACGGCTTCCCACCAGCTCGACCTCGGCCTCCATCTGCCGGGGCGAGCGGAGCCAGCGCCGCGCGGCGCCCGTGGTGCCCGACGTGTCGAAGGCCATCTCGTCCCGGCCGGCCCCCGGGACCGCCGCACGGGCCACCGGCTTCGTCATGCCGCCTGGTCCTCGACCCGGTCGCGCACGTACTCGGCGGTCCGGTCGAGCGTGCTGAACCAGTAGCGGACGTCATCTCCGACGAAGTCGACCTCGATGCCGAACTCGCCCTCGACGGCGGTGACGTATTCGAGGGCCGCCAGGCTGTCGAAGCCGGGCAACGCGTCGGACAGGTCCGCCTGGGGCGGCAGTGAACGGACGGCGTCGCCGAAGCGCTTGGCGAGTACGTTCTCGATGCGGGCGCTGATCTCGTTCTGGTCAGGGGCGGGCATGCTGGAGTCCTTTCTCCGTGTCGCGGCCGACCGTCGCGGGTGCGCCGCTCGTGATCGTTCCCTCGTGCAGGTAGAACACCCGGTCGGGCCGGGTGGGCTCGAACCGGACCGTCAGATGACCCCCGTCCCGCTCGACACCGAGCGCCTCCGCGACCTCAGAGGCGAGTTCGTCGCAGTACGCGTGGTCGCGGTCGGGGTGGATGCGGCAGACGACAGAGGCCCAACGTGCCCGGCTTTCCGGCTCGCTGGCGTCCTCGTACGCCGTCAGCGGCATGCCGCCGGCGAAGTAGGCCATGGGTTCGGCGGTCCGGAAGGAGACCACGACGTGCGCGGCCCGCGAACCGTGCGCCGCCATCCACCGGGTGAGGCGCAGCGCGGCTTTGAGGCGCGCCGAGGGGGTCAGGGGGTTGCTGGTCACTTCGACGGTCGGCAAGGTCGGGCGCCTTTCATGAGAGGGCCAGCGGCGGGAGGGGGTGGTGGTCGGGCGACAGACGCAGTTCCAGGCGCCGCCCCAGGCAGTCGGCGAGGGGGCCGCCGCTCGTCGGCATGAGCGGGGTCCAGGCGAATCCGCCGTGCGCCGTGCGGACGCTGTCCAGGAAGCGCGTCAGGTGTTCGGCGTCCCACTCCAGCGCGAAGGCGTCCGCCGTCAGTACGGCTTCGTAGGTGCTCAGCAGGTCCGGGACCCGGTTGTTCTCGTTGGCGTAGCCGCCGCCCCGCACCCGGTGCCGGGCCAGCGCTTCGCCGACACGGTCGCTCTCGGCCCCGGTGGCCCGTCGCAGCGCCCGCAGGGCCTGGAGGGTGGAGCGCAGTGTGGCCGGGCCGCCGGGCACGTTGGCGTACCGGCCGGGCTCCGTTGCGCAACCGGCCACGTAGTCGGCGATGCCGCGCAGGGCGGCGGCATGGTCCCCGCCGCTCCGGTGCAGGATCTCGGCGGCCGAGCAGGTGGACACCATGTCGGGGGCGCGGCCCTCCCAGTATCCGAACCCGCCGTCCGGGTTCTGGATCGCGCTGGTGAGCCAGTCCGCGATCCTGGCGCGGGCGGAGGCGTCGTCTTCGTACGCCCCCGCGGACAGCGCCCACAGGGTGCACCGAACCTCGCTCCCCCGCCCAGGCATATACATGATGCCGTCCTCGTTGGGCAGCATGCAGCTCTGCGTCCATCGCAGGGCGTCGCGTGCCGCCGAACCCTGGAGGCGGCCGGCCAGGAGGTGGGCGGAGGTGGTGAGGACGTCCGACGCGAGCTGCGGGGCACGGTAGGTGAAGCCGCCCTGCCCGGTACGGAACGTCAGGATCGTCTCCACCACGCCGTCGTCGATGTCGTCGAGCCGGGCGCCGAGTTCCCGCAGCGCGCCCACCGCGCAGAACGCGGCCCACACGTCCTCCACCGGATAGCCGGGCCAGCGTGAGAAGGAGCCGCCGGGCCCCACCCGGTCCCTGATCCAGGCGACACAGCCGTCCACGTCACGTGGCGCTTCGCCGAGCCGGCTCAGGGCGCTGACCGTGCGGAACGTCGCCCACAGACAGTCCGTCCCGTCCCCCGCCTGAAAGGTGAATCCCCCGGCCGCGCTCTGCCGGTCCTTCAGCCAGTTCGTCAGCCGCTCACGGTCCCACGGCAGCGGACCCGTGCCGCCGGTGGCCGTGCTCCACGCGGTGACGGCGTAGTAGCAGGCCCGCGCGTCGGAGGCGCCGTCCTTGGCATGGGCAGGGCTCCACGCCAGTCCGCCGTCCTTAGCCTGGAGGGCCGCCAGCCAGCCGAACAGTTCCTCCGGCGGCTGCTCCCCGTGGATCTCCACCAGGGTGCGTACGGCGTAGTACGTCGCCCACACGTCGGACGCCTGCCCCGGCGTCATCGCGAAGCCGCCGTCCGTGTGCGCGGCACTGTGCACCCACTCCGAACTCGACGAGCGGACCGCGCCCCGGCTGTCCGCCGGCAGGTCGGCCAGGGCCTGGGTGCAGTAGTAGGTGGCCCAGGCGTCGGAACTCATCCCGGCGGACCACGCGAAACCCCCGTCGGGGTTCTGCCGGGAGGCGAGGAAGGCGGCGGCCTTCTCGGGAGAGGGCAGATCGCCCGTGCGGCCGAGCCACGCGAGGGTGCGTATGGCCGCGTAGGTGCACCACAGGTCGGAGTCCCCGGAGACGACGCCCGAGGACCGCCGCAGCACGTCGTACGTCATGCGGGCACCCCCTCGTCGACGACCCGGAAGTTGGAGCGCTTCCAGCTCTTCTGCGAGCCGCCGCTCTTCGTCGTGGCCGGCAGCCGGTTGACGAAGCGGACCTCGTCCCAGCGGAAGCCCAGGCGTTCGCCCGTGCGCCGCTGGATGAGGTCGTTCTTGGCGGGCTCGGCGTCCCTGTCGATGCCCGGGTCCCGTTCCAGCAGCAGCCTGGCCCACGTGCCGTCCTCGACGACCTCGATCAGATAGCCCATGACGTCCCGGCTCTCATAGACCACCCCCTCCAGATCGCGGGTGCGCACCCGGCTGCCCTTGATCTCCGTACCGTCGCCGCCGCGGCCGTGGACGGTCACCACCTGGGCATCGGCGCCGCAGGGACAGCCGCCGGACAGGGACACCTCGTCGCCCATGTCGAGGCGGAGCAGGGGGCGGGCGTCGTTGTTCAGCGGGGTGACGACGAGCCGGCCGTCGCGGCCCGCCTCGGCGGGCACGACACCCTTCTCGTCGGCGATCTCGAAGTAGTTGGCGCTGCGCAGCAGATGCAGCCGGTCCTGTTCACAGCACGCGGCGAGCGTGCCGCTCTCGGTGCTGCCGTAACTCGCGTCGTAGGCACGCGCGTTCCACCACGACCCGGTCATGGCGCGCAGCTCGGGGGTGCTGACCTCGCCGAGCAGCATGAGGAGTTCGACGGATTCGCGCAGCCGCGGCAGCAGACCACGCCTCTTGAGGACCTGGGAGAACTCCAGGAGCACACCGGGCGCCACGAACACCACCGTGGGCCGGAAGACCTCCCACAGTCCCACGATGCGGTCCCAGTCGGAGATTCCGGTGGTGTACGGGTAGGCCTTGACGTGGGGGACGTCCAGGAACTCACAGACTCCGACCATGAGATCGGCCACCGGGACGATGTCCGAGGGCAGCAGGATCAGCGCGCGGTGACCACCGCCCGCCAGCATCCCGCGCCAGGCCTCGGCCACGGAGACGGTGTTGGCGATCATGTCCCGGGCCGTGCGGGGCGTGGGGGTGGGAACGCCCGTCGTGCCCGTGGTCTGGTAGTACTTCAAACCCTCGTCGACCGGTACCCGCAGGTATTCGAGGGGCCGGGCCTTGAGGTCGTCCTTGGAGGTGACCGGCAGGCCCTGGAAGCCCTGCGGTGAGAACGCGCCGAGCGATCCGTAGGCGGGCGTCTGCCGGGCGCGCTGCCAGGCCTCCGCCAATTTGGCGTTGTAGTAGGCATCGTCGGCGGGGGACGCGCGGCGGTGGGCGGTCACCTCCTGCTGGATCCGCTCCATGAAGTCGAGACCGCTCCGGGAATTGATTTTCACGTGTCACTCCTCATGCCGTCGGTGTGGGCCAGTCCTTTGGCGCGCATCAGGAACGCGCCGAGGTGTCCGTCGTGCGGTACGTCCGGGTGGGTCCAGGAGGTGGGCCTGCCCCGGTACACGTTGGAGACCCCGGGGAGGTCGAGGGCGTGGTCGAGCAACTCCCGGTCCCCGGTGTGCAGCGACAGCACGAGGGAGCCGTCGAGGACCTCGGGGGCGCCGCGGTCGAAGGGGGCGACCCACACACAGGGGAAGGGCAGTTCGTACGAGAGCCGCGGGTCCTTCGCGGACGCCAGTTCCACGACCGCGGGCGTGATCGCCGCGAGGCAGCCGGGTCCGCCGAGTCGCTCCACCCTCGGTGCCAGGTGGACGACCGCGCCCTCGGCCCGGTCCCTTACCGCCGTCACCAGGCGTTCCGCATCCTCCGCCGGCATGCACGGCAGAAGGGCGTCGTCGTCCGTCGGCGGGGCGGGCGCCACCCGTGCCAGGGCGGCGGCCAGCTCGGCGGCGAAGGATGCGGCGTCCCGCTCGACCAGGACGCCCGTGGTCGCGGTGCATGCCGTCCCGGCGTGGTAGAGGGCGCCCTCCCGGGCGAGCCGCAGGCCGGTTTCACGGTCCGCGTCGGCGGTCACCACGAGCTTCGATCGGCCCGGCCCCTGCGTCCGCACGTCGGCTCGGTCGGCGTATTTATCCACGGTGGCGTGCCCGCCGTACACCACGGCGCGGTCGGCACGCTCCACGACCAGGTCCGCCGTCGTGTGGTCGCACGGCGCGAGGACCAGGTGCCCCTCGGGAAAACCCGCCGTGCGCACCGCACTGACCAGGCGCGACGGGGTGAGCGGATCCCGTTGGGAGGGACGGACCACGACGCGGTGGCCCAGCACCAGCGCCTCCGGCCACATCGCGTGCACACCCGGGCTGTTGCCAGCCGCCTGTACGGCGAAGACATCGCCGGCCCGGCGCCACGCGGCGCCCGCCGAAGGCGCGGCGTCCACGGTCGTGCCGAGCGGGGCACACCCCGTGGGCCGCGACACGGACGCCATCCGGCCCGCGTCCCGCAGGGCGCTCACGATGAGCCGGTCGCACTCGCGCACGACCCTCAGCGGCGTGCCCGTCAGCTGCGCCACGCGTCGCTCGTGGGTCGCCAGGTCGTCCCCCAGGATCTCCTGGTCCTCGAAGACATCGGCCGCCTTCCCGAGCAGGGCCACCGTCTCCGCGGTCGGCAGGGGCGGGTTGGCACGGAGTTGGTCGATCCAGTGGGAGACGACGAGGGCGGGAACCAGGCTCAGTTCGAGGGCCGGGACACCCGATGCGTCCGCCACAGTGGTGCGTTTACGTGTCCGGTAAGGTCCGGCGGGACCCAGCGCGGGGATGTCGAGCACGCTCACTTCTCCTGTTCTTCCGGCGCGTCACGGAGTATTGGGGGGCGGGCGGGTCACCGGCCGTCGGCCCGGGAGGTACGGCGGCTGCGGACGGCCGCGGCGAGGTCGTGCAGCACGGCGACGGTGGTCTCCCACCCCATGCAGGCGTCCGTGACGCTCTGGCCGAACACGGGCTCGTCCAGGCCGAGTTCCTGCCGTCCGGGGACGAGGAAGCCCTCCAGCATCACGCCGCGGATGTGCGGGTCGCCGTACGCGACCTGAGCGGCTATCTCGCGGGCCACCTCGGCCTGGCGCTCGTGGTCCTTGCCGCTGTTGCCGTGGCTGGCGTCTATCACCAGGCCGGTCGGCAGCGATGCGGCAGCCAACCGTTCCACCGCCTCGCGCACGTCCTCGGGCCGGTAGTTGGGCCGGCCCGCGCCGCCCCTCAGGACGACCTGGCAGTCGGGGTTCCCGCTCGTGCGCAGCGTCACCGGCCTGCCTGCCCGGTCGAAGCCCAGGTACGCGTGCGGCGCAGCCGCGGAGCGTACGGCGTCGACGGCCACACCCACCGAGCCGCTGCTGCCGTTCTTCATGCCGACCGGCATGGGCAGACCACTGGCCAGCTGCCGGTGCACCTGGCTCTCCACGGTCCGCGCGCCGATGGCCCCCCAGGAGATCAGGTCGGCCAGATAGGCGGGTGCCGCCGGGCTCAGCCACTCCGTGGCGATGGGCAGACCCTGCTGGGCGATCCTCAGCATGAGCTCACGAGCGGTACGCAACCCCCGGTCGAGGTCGAGGCTGCCGTCCAACGCCGGGTCGGCGAGCAACCCGGTCCAGCCGACGGTGGTGCGCGGCTTCTCGACGTACACGCGCATGACGACCGCCAAGTCGTCCACGAGGCGCCCGGCCAGTCGGCCCAGCGACTTGGCGTACGCCAGCCCCGCCTCCACATCATGGATCGAGCACGGCCCCACAACGACGAGCAGACGGTCGTCCTGCCCACTCAGTACATGACGGATCATCAGCCGCCCGGCGCTCACGGAACGCTCGGCGGCAGCGGTCAGCGGCAGTGCACGCAGGATTTCATCGGGCGTGCTGGCGATATGTGTGCGGTACCGCCCGCCCACGGCGTCGGTCGGCACCGACCGTTCGGCCCCGACGTCGGTTCGTTCCTCGGTCAGCGTGCGAAGACTCTGCATCGATCCTCAATTCGTCCTGCTCAGCGCATGGTTGTGCGTCGGAAACGAATCATTCGGGCGGGCGGACCTCGGATCCCCCGGCTGCGCTGCCCCGAAGGTGGGAGCGGGTCGGCGACATCGACGTCGACGGCCCTGGCGCTGGTGCTGATGCTGGTGCTGGTGCGACCCTTCGGCGAGCACGTTCATCACCGTGCCGCACTTACGAACCTGTCCGCCACCCGTGCCGTGTGCAGCAAGTTGTTGTGCATTTAGCTGCACGGGGGCACTGGCTGCGGCACGGGGCCTCGGGTTTCGCGAGTGCCGCTGCGCGCCCGGACAGGCCGGGTCACGGGACCGGCACCACCTCACCGCAGTGCCACGCCCCCGTGCTCAGCGGCGCGGCCTCCTGAGGGGTTCCCTCGAACTCGCGAATTCCGGGCACGCATCCTGGTAATCAGAGTGCGGGGACGCTCCCGGCGCCGCTTCTCCATCGCCGCTCCGGGCTGATACGAGCAGGGCGAACGCGGACGCCTGAGCCTTTGCCGGCCAGTCCGCCTCCACCGGTCAGAGCGAAAGCATCCTCGCAGCCCGCGCCGCTCGCGCCGCCCGCGCCGCCCGCGCCGAAGACGAAGCCTTCGTGGAGGGCGGACGGAAGAGCGACGGCCGCGAGGCTGTGAGCTGTGGCTTCACTCAAGAAGCTCACTGACCTGCCGACTCCACAGTCAAGTCACCGTTCGATGTCGACAGATCCAAGTGGTACTTGCCCGACGGGTCGTTCCTGAACGCCACCCTTTTCTCGCCGTGGGAGTCGTTCGCCGAGATCTGGTAGTCGGCGGGCGGGGCCGTGACCGTGAGGCTGCCGCTGCTCGTGCGGGCCCTGATGTTCTGCGGGGTGGCCGTCTGGATCGTCACCTCGCCGTTCGACGTCTGCGTGTCGATGCCGCCGCCCTTGGCGGCCTTGACGTCCACATCACCGTTGGACGTACGCAACTTCACCGGGCCCGTCGTCTTGTTCACCACGATCTCGCCGTTGCTCGTGTGCACATCGACCCTGCCGACATCGGTCAGTGTGACACCGCCGTTGGAGGTGCCTCCTGTCACGGGAAGACCGGCCGGCACCTTGACGACGTAGTCGACACCGCAGTGCTTACCGCAGCCGGAGAGCGTCAGGACGCCGTTCTCGACACTGAACGAGGTGCTACTTGGCCGGTCACCAAGGTAGTTGACCTTGCGGTGCACGGAGGCCGTTGAAACGCCGGCCGAGGCGTCCACCTTCACCCCGCCGTTCCCGGTGTCGAGACGGATCGCGGAGATCTTCTGGTGCACCTCGGCCTCGTCCTCAAAGGTCTTCTTCTCGCCGAGGGTCGAACACGCGGAGAGCCCTCCGGTGGTGAGAGCGGCCAAAGCCACTGCCGCAAGGAGACGCGTCCGCCCACGTCGCATGAGGTTCCCCCGTCTGGAACGAGTTGGGTCGATGATCAGTCACTGCGACTTTACGCGGCCACAGTCCCGCCCACGCTGGGGAAAACCCCCCAATTCCCGCCCCCCATTCCCGGGGCGCAGACGAGGGCGGGCGCGACCGGGACCGCTACGATCACGCCCGCCCTCGTGCCTGACGACCGCTACCCCCGGTGCACGACGACGAAGTCCCCGTACGGGTGCGCGCCCGGACGGCCCTGGGTCTCGGCGAGCGCACGGCGCAGGGTGTGCAGATGCGCGACGGTGAGCTGGAGCGGTGGCTCGTCCGGCTGGTGGGTGGTGCCGCGCGGGTAGTCCTCGTCCGGGGTGGTGGTCATCTCGATGTGGCAGCCCAGGACGTGGCTGACCGGCCGGGCGGCGCAGAAGTCGATCAACCGGTCGGCGGTCTCGGCGTACGCGGCGGCGTCGTCGACGTACAGCCGGCCCGGATACAGCGAGTCACCGGTCAGAAGGAGGCCCGTGTGCCGGTCGTAGAAGACGACCGCGGCCGGCTGGTGGCCAGGCCCCGGCACCAGGTCGAGCACTCTGCCGCCGAGGTCGAGCTCGACGGCGCGGCGCGGCCAGTCGGTGAAGCCGAAGTGGCGGGTCACGTCGTCGAGTCCGGGCGGGACGACGGTGGTACCGGGCCGGTCCGCGAACTGCGCGTCGGCGGCGATGTGGTCGCCGTGACCGTGGGTGTGGGCCACCAGCAGCTCGTACCCGGTACGGGGGTGGCGGCCCAGCCACTCCTCGATCAGGGCGTCCACGGTGGTCCGCAGCGGGAAGTGGGCCGGATCCGGACTGGCCCCGGTGTCGAGGAGCAGGGCACGTTCGTTGCCGAAGAGAAGAAACAGGAACGGCGCCTCGAAGTGCACGGACATGTTCTGCCGCAGGAGCACGGTGTGCTCGGTGTACGCGTGGATCTGGATCTCGGGGGCGGGGTCGTGCTTCGGGGAGGGCCAGCCGGCGTGCCAGTGGGAGGGCAGGGTGCCGGGCGCGGGCGCGGTGCCGATGAAGTCGATCACGACTTCAGTGTGCCTCCAGGGTGCCGGACGTTCGCCCGCGGGTAGGTGGGTGGCGGGTTGCCCGCACGGTTCCCCGCGCACCGATCGCCTTGACCACATCTTCGCTGGGTTCGGCCTTGTTCAGGTCTGCCACCGCAGGCTCACGGCCTGACTGCCGGCTCTCGCGACCTGGCACGTTTCGATGAGAAGCAGCACACCGGGGAACCAGTCGGGTTTGATCATCGTCTCCCGGCACGTCACCGCCGCCGGGCAACCCGTCCCGCAGCGGTTGTCGGTATGGGGGGGCGTTCAAGTGGAGGGGGATCGGTGCGGGGATTAACAGGGGCCGGCCGGCAGAGGGACCAGCGGGCCGGGCAGGACGTCGCCCACACGATGTCGTTCGCGGCGTTGGCGCAGGCACCGAACCGGCGGCGTACCGAGGCATGGCTGCTCGTCCTCGTTGTGTCCATCTCGGTCGGCGGCTACGCGTACGTGGGTCTGTCGATGGAGGGCCGGCTGCCGTCGGGGCTGGCGGGGTTCGCGGTCTCCGTCTTCTTGCTGGCTCTGGTGCCGCATCTGGCCGTCCGACGCTGGGCGGCGCGGGCGGATCCGCTGATCCTGCCGGTGGCCCTGCTCCTGACCGGTGTGGGCCTGGTACTGCTGCACCGGCTCGACGTGACCTACGTGGCCAGGCCGGATTTGAAGATCGCCCCGACGGGGAACAGCCAGTTGGTGTGGACGGTGATCGCGGTCGCCGTGTGCGTCGGGGTGCTGCTGGTCGTGCGCGAGCACCGCTGGCTGCAGCGGTACATCTACGTGACGATGGCCGTCGCCATGGTGCTGTTGATGGCACCTGCCTTTTTCGGTGCCGACCAGTTCGGCGCCAAGCGATGGATCATGCTGGGCCCGCTGTCGGTGCAGCCCGGCGAGTTCGTGAAGATCATGATCGCGGTGTTCTTCGCCGGGTACCTCACCGTCAACCGCGACGCGCTCACCCTGACCGGCCGCCGCTTCCTCGGCATGCGGCTGCCACCGGGCCGCCAGCTCGGGCCCATCGCGACCATCTGGGTGCTCAGCCTGCTCGTACTGGTCTTCGAGCGGGACCTCGGCACGTCGCTGATCTTCTTCGGGCTGTTCGTGATCATGCTGTACCTGGCCACCGAGCGGACCAGCTGGGTGGTGTGCGGCCTGCTCATGGCTGTGCTCGGGGCAGGTGTGGTCGGCTCGGTCGAGCCGCACGTCCACGGTCGGGTGGTCGCCTGGCAGAACCCCATGGACGCCTTCACCGAGGCAGGGAGGGAGGCCGGCGTCTCCGAGCAGCTCGGCCAGGCCCTGTTCAGTTTCGGCAGCGGCGGCATCACCGGCAGCGGGCTCGGTCAGGGCCATCCCGAGCTCATCAAATTCGCGGGAAACAGCGACTTCATCCTCACCACCGTCGGCGAGGAACTCGGCCTCACCGGCGTGATGGCCGTGCTGATGCTGTACGGCCTGCTGGTCCAACGGGGCCTCAGCGCCGCCCTCCTGGCCCGCGACCCCTTCGGCAAGCTCCTCGCCGTCGGCCTCTCCAGCGCCCTGCTGCTCCAGGTCTTCGTCGTCACCGGCGGCGTCATGGGCCTCATACCGCTGACCGGCAAGGCACTGCCCTTCCTCGCCAAGGGCGGCTCCTCCATGGTCGCCAACTGGCTGATGGTCGCCCTCCTGATCCGCATCAGCGACAGCGCCCAACGACGGCGGGAACCGCTCGGGGCGCACGGTAGACCCGCCCACGGGACCGGAGGTCAGGACAGGGGGGACGTCGGTGTACGTCCCGCGCCACCGAGGCAAGGGACAAGTCCAATACCCGACGAAGTGGCCAACTCGCGCCTTGGGCGGGCCGTCGGCCCCTGCTAGAGACGGCATCAACGGGGATTGCCCGCCCCGGCGGTCCGTTCCCGGACATGCCCGCACCGCCTGCGCCCCGGGGCATAGGACAGCGGCCGTCCCGTAGGCCGGCTGTCGTGCGCCGGTCCCGTTCGACTCCGCTGCGGAGAACTGGAGGAGCCATGCGTGTAGCCCTGGTGTATCCGGAGGTCCTCGATCTGGCCCGGTTCAAAGAACAGCGCAAGGAGTTCCCGCCCTTCGGGGTGCTCTACCTCGCCGCGACCGCTGAGGCAGCCGGCCACGACGTCACCGTGTTCACGGTCAGCCTGGGCGACCATGTCCGGGACTTCAGCGCCTTCGAGGCGTTAGCGTTCACCATCCCCTCCTCCGTTACGGCTGCGACCCACTCGTGCTCGTGGGCGGTGTCCATCCCAACTTCTATCCCGAGCAGACGCTCGCCGACATCGAACCTGACGCCGTCGACGTCGGTGAAGGCGAGGACACCCTCCTCGAACTCCTCGCACGCGCCGACACCCACCGCTTCGACGACGTGGCGGGCATCTGCTACCAGCGACGCGGGCGACCCGTGCGCACCGCACCGAGAACGCTCATGAGGGACATCGACAGCCTGCCCTTACCGGCCCGTCATCTGCTGCCCGTCGAGGATCTGGTGATGACCGACCGGCTGTCGTCCACGGACCTACGGATGGCGCATGTGATGTTCAGCCGGGGCTGCCCCTTCCCCTGCCGGCTCTGCGCCGCCTCCCAGACCCGTATCCAGTACCGCTCCGGGGTCAGCGCACGCCGT
Source organism: Streptomyces sp. NPDC031670 (assembly GCF_055580545.1). Taxonomy (NCBI): domain Bacteria; kingdom Bacillati; phylum Actinomycetota; class Actinomycetes; order Kitasatosporales; family Streptomycetaceae; genus Streptomyces; species Streptomyces sp. NPDC031670. The sequence goes on from NZ_JBVILC010000013.1 coordinate 203,180, forward strand.
GAACTTGCTGACATGGCCGACCGGTATGGAATCGAGGGCTTCGCCATCGTCGACGACAACTTCATCGTCAACAAGAACAAGGTCCGCGACATCTGCGCCCACATCACCGACCTGGGCCTCAAGTGGTCGGCCACGACCCCGCTCACACCGCGCGGTCCTTCAATCCCATCGGAGAAGTACGCGCCACCATCACCGTGGCGGGCCGCATCGCCGGCATCTGGGCCTGGGACAAGAAGACGCGCACCATACAGCACGAACTCTTCACCAAACCGCCGCGCCGCGTCACCCGACTCATCCACCTGCAACTCGACCGGACCCAGGCATTCCTGCGTGGAGAACCCTGTTGAGACGCGCTTCACCCGATCGGTGAAAGGCAGCCCCGAAGCCGCCTGGCCCCGAAATAATCGGTGCCCTCACCCGCCCCACGACAGAAGCCCGATCACCGTGACCGCACCACAGACCACCCAGCCCAGCCGCCACCGCCGCATCTGCGACGTTCACCTCGTCCTCATTCGCGACGGCCGCGTACTCCTCACCCGTCGCAAGGGCGGATACGCCGCCGGCCTGTGGCAAGTCCCCTCCGGCCACCTCGAACCGGACGAACCCACCGACACCGGCAGCCTGCGCGAAGGCTGGGAAGAGATCGGCGTACGCGTCGACGACCACCAGCTCGACTTCGCCCACTTCATCGACCACCGCGCCCCCGGCGAAGAGCCCCGACTCGGCGTCTTCTACCGCGCCCTCACCTGGCACGGAGAGCCCTACAACGCCGAACCCGCCAAATGCGACGGCCTCGACTGGTTCCCCCTCCGCTCCATCCCCCACAACACCGTCCCCTACCACGCCATAGCCCTGCACCACATCGCCTCAGGCCGTATGCGCTCCAAATTCGGCTGGGACACCGCACCCACCCCCTGACCACTCCGGCGACGAGACGATGCCCGCCACTCGGACGTCCCCCTTCCCGCCTTCCGTGTTCTCCCGTGTTCTTCCGAGCAGCGGAGAGAGCCTTGCTTCACGCCATAACCCGAACAGTTCCGCTGGCGACCGGTCCAGCGCGCACCCTGACTCGATTGCGCGTTGTTCGACAGCTTTTGATCCTCTGTTGAGGGTCACGTGGGTAGGCTCCAACCATGGTGCATCACAGGGCAGTTGTAGCGATCCAAGTGAGTCCATCGCCCGTTGCCGCGTTGTTTCACCGTCTTCTGACGCGGCCCGTCATCGAACTCGACGGCAGGGAAAACGCGGGGAAGTGGGGCAGCCAGGAGATTCCCGTAGGCCCTGGCGACCACCACCTCAGTGTGTTCTTCCGCTACCGGGGGCAAAGCGGCGCGCGGCTCGCCGAGGCGGACACGCGGTTTGTGACTCGGGATGCTACGCGCCGCGTCGACATCGCGGCGCACCTTGGTCCACGCAACGGGAGCAGGTTCCGGATCGGCGAACCTGTCATCAGCTGACAAGTCTGATCTGTCGTGCCGGAACGCGGCGCGCTCCGGCACGTCAGGTACGTAAGGCACGTAAGGTACGTGAGTCGCCTCAGGGGCCTCAGGGACCGCAATCACCTCAGACGGATGCGACGGGGGCCGGCTCCCTGTCCGGCGCGGCAGCCTGCGCCTCCTCGTCGGGCACGGGGGCTGGAGGCGCCTGGTCCGGTGTGGCGCAGACGATCGACGAGCCGATCATGACGAGTGCGAAACTCCACAAACCCATCGTCAGCACGATCGACCCGTGCAGCAAGATGTCCATCACCATGGCCGCTCGGCGCCGCCGGTGTGAGGACAACAGACAGACGCCGATGGCCAGTTCGATCAGAAGGGCACCCCACGTGAGGCCCACCACGACGGGCGGGCTCTTGGACAGCCACAGCAGCAGCGAATCCCAGGGTGCGCCGACGCCGAACATGTTGTCGCGCAGGAAGTAGTACTCGGCTGTTCCGTTCGCCCAGTCGGCCACACCGAACTTGCTGATGGCGCTGTCGAGATAGAGGAACGCGATCTGCAGCCGGATCGCGAGGAACGCCACGAAGGACAGTGCCCGCCACGACGGGGTCAGCGTGCTCGTGGCCGGCTGCCAGTGCCAGGTGCGGTCGTCGGCCAGGGCGATGGGCACCATGAGGAAACACATGATCATGGCGATGGATTCGCCGCCGTCCGGCACCGCGATGCTCACCGCGATCGAGTAGGTGGCCCACGCGTGCGGGATGGCCGTCCAGCGCGGCCGGTACCCACTCGCCACCGCGAGCAGCACCGCGACGAGCACCCAGCGCCGGACCTCGTCGTTCACCCCATCGCCACCCAGGCAGAGGGCCGAAGCGGCCCGCACGGAGTTGCAGCGCGGGAAGTCCCCCATCGACACCACTGGCACGAGCAGCGCCTTCATCGGCGTCAGCAACAGGACACTGAGCTCCGCGATCGCGATGACGCTGCGACCGACTCCGAACCAGCGTGAGCGAAGGTCGTGCCCTCCGACCAGGTGCGCGACATGGTTGACGGGGTCCCGCCCCGCAATGCTCAGTCGCACTGTACGTCCAGGTGCGCTACCTCGACGACGCGTTTGGTGTAGGGCACTTCGTGACGGAAGCTCCATGGGACGGTCTGCTCCTGGGTCAGATAGGAATCTCCGCAGACGGTGGGCACCGGACTGCTGTTGCGCAGTGTGTGGGGTGTGCGCGCTGCCGCCTTCTTGACGCATTCAGAGAGCACGCCGGAGCAGGCTGTCCAGCTGTGCGCGGCCGAGGCATTCAGGAAGCCCAATTCGGGGCCCTGCGCCCGCTGCTTCCTGGACAGCCCGAAGATGTTCGAAGGTGATCCTTGGGGGGTGTGCAGCAGGTTTCTGATAGTGCCGTCAGAAGCAACGGCGTAGATACCGTTCTGCACGGTCTCCGGATTTCGCGTGAAGAAGGCCCAGTTCTCCGGAGTCAGGATGTTGAGAGCCGACCGGGCACCCTTCGAATGTCTGCTGCTCAACGCATTGCTTGGCAGCGTATAGAAAAGGGAGCAAGCCAGGTAGCCGAAGATCAGCAGGGACGATACGACGAAGACGACGAGTTGGCGCGGGGAACCCTCGCCGGTAGAGGCGCTGGCCATCTGATGAACCCCAATACGTGATGCAGTACGTGGACGGGCGCGGTCCGGAGCACGCCCCGGCGCCCTGCCGCGCCGGAGCGCGGCAGGGCCGTCGTGCACAGCAGTGACTCTTCGCGGAGCGGTGCCTACAGGCCCGCGGCCACCGCGGCGACCGTGTTGTCGGCGTCCAGGCTGTTGGGCTGGCGCATGTCGAACCCGTAGCTCACGGCGGACGGCACTACGACGAGGGCGACGGCCACCTCCGTGGCCGCTCCGACGTTGGCGTAGGCGACAGCGTTGATGGCACCGACTGCGTTGATCTCGATGAAGACGTTGGCGTCGTGCCAGACCCAGCCGTTGGCGTGGGCGTCACCGTCCTTCGCCTCCGCCTTGTTCTGGACCATGAACTTGGTGATGTCGGAGTTGAGTCGCTCCATGCCCTCCTTGGCCTGGAAGGGATCCTGGACCTGGACGGGCACGGTCACCTTGTCGTGGAAGTCCTTGTCCAGGGCTTTGAGTTGACGTGTGAACTGCGCGATCTCGTCGAGCGTGGCCTTCTCGCTCTGGGCGGATCGGTGGGCCCGAATCTGTCCGGCGAGACCCTTGTGGTCGTCCGCCGCACGACCCTTGGCGAAGACCAGGAGGCCGACGATGTCGGCATCCGAGTACTTCACGTGATGCTGGGCGACGGTGGTTGAGGTGCCGGCGGCCGGTGTGGCGGCCATCGCGGCGGAACCGTACGCGACACCCCCGGCGAGGACTGCGGCAGCGCAGGACAGTGTGATTGTGCGTCTCAGCTTCATTGGATACCTTCTGCGAGTCGTCGTGCGGTGGAACCGTCCGCAGAGCCCATGCGGCAAGCGCTTTCCCAGCGGGCATGCGAAGAAGCGGCGTCTGCCGCGAAGCCTGGGACGGTGGATCCGTGGGCCGGGCACCCTGGCGGGTGCCGTTCAGTGGCCAACGGCGATCAAGGGCCGGGGGTGGAGGATTCGCTCTCCACCCCCGGATCACGGGGCGGAGGCGCGTCGGACCGGGCGCACGCCCGTACAGCGCGAGGTCACGCTCGGCCTCGACCCTCGCGGCGGGCCGCTGCTCCGGCTGCGGACACGGCCGTGGCGGCTATCACCGCATCGATTGCCGCAGTGACCGCGACCAGGGTGACGAAAACCCAATAGGGTCCGCCGGCGAAGCCGTTGGCAAGAGCGGCGATGGCGCCGACGCCCAGGACCGGAGGCAGCAGCGCGTAGCGCCGCTGCGCAACCTCTTGGCCTTTGCGCCAGGAGGGGTCGTCGCTGCGTGTCGCACGGGTGCGTACACCTACCGTGGGGTTATTGCGGAGCGTGCCCTGCTTGCTTTTGCGTCCCCACTTGAGAACGACTGCGGCAACGACCGCATAGATCACGGCAATGGCAATGCCAATTACTAACTGCCCGGGCAATCGAACTCATCTCCCCGTGAGAGCTCAAAGCTGGACTCGTAATGAGCGGTTCAACAGGCCGACGGAAAGGGTCAGTTTCTCGCCGCTGTTCGCAATCCCTACGTTGGCACATGTGTTCATAGGGAAGCAACGGATTCCAGTTCCATTGACTCGTTCTTGACTTGAGCATCATGTACCGCATGTGGATGACCGAACGATAAGACGTGACGGGATTGTGTTCGACTTGACCCTGCCCCTGTAGACGCTTGTGAGGCAGTGGTGACGCTCGGCGTCAGTCACGGAAGGGGGATGCGGTGAGAGAGAGGGGGGGAATCCGGCGCGGTCGTGCATCTGCCACATGATGGCTGGACGGCATGACACTCACCCCGAAGCCATCGCCACAGCGGCCCTCACCACCGTCATGTTGGCGGGAGGCAGGCAAACGTTGGTATGAGGTGCGCCCCGGTCAGGTCGGCCGGGCGGCCGGTCGATATTCTTGTGGTCCAGACCTCGTGGGGGGATCCGCAGGGCCGACGCAACCGGGCGCGCTCAATTTCATCGGCTTCATCGGCGCGGCAGGTCCGACTCTTGTGCGCCCGGAGTGGGTTCGCCACATCCATCCACTGTCCGGAATCCTCCCGTCGGGTCAGATGTACGTATACACGCCCGACGGAAAGGGCGGCTTCGAGCCCGCTCCGGCGCGTACGTCTGGAAGCACTTCAAGTACGGGGTCTCCATCGACCTGGAGATGACCGGCTCCCAGGACGGCTCGTACCACGTCAAGGACGACGGAACGCTGAACCTGTGGCTGCACGGCAACCTCAAGCGGATCGGTGGCGGCTGGAGCCCGTACGACAGCATCTTCATGCCGGGCGCCCTCGGGAGCGCCAGACACCCCGATCTGCTGGCGCGTGACAAGCAGGGTTTCCTGTGGCGCTGGCAGAGCAGGACGGACGGTTCACTGGCCCCGCGTACCCGGATCGGGGGCGGTTGGAACCAGTACACCCATTCCGAGCCTTCTCGACGTATCCGGTGTATCCGGTGTATCCGGTCCCGGTGTACCAGATTCCCGGTGTACCAGGTTCCCGGTATTGAGACCGCACGCATCCGGTGAACCCGGCTGCCGGCGGCGCGAGCGTGCGCCTGCCGGCAGGCGGGGGCCAGGCACACACCACTCCCCCTCAAGCCGCCTGGCCGAGGATCAGGGTGGCCACGGCGGGCGCGAGATACAGGACGGGGAAGACGACAGTCTTGTACGAGCGGGCCCGCAGCACCGTGACGACCGCGCCCAGGAAGTACAGCACCAGGGCGACGCCGGCCGCGACACCAATCGCGGGAACCGCCAGGCCGACCAGCAGGCCGATGGCCCCAGCCGCCTTGGCCAGCCCGAGCAGCGTCCACGACGAACGCGGGACGCCGTAGTCGATCAGCGGCTGGGTGACGAACTCCGCCCGGCGCAGGAGTGAGAACCCGGAAAAACCGATCCAGGCAGCGGTGAGGACGGCGACGATGACGTAGGCCATGGACATCGGGGACTCCTATGCGTGGTGACACGGCTTCGACGGACGGCCGGTGAACCGACCCGGTGTGAAGGCGTCGGCGTCGCCGCGCACCCTCACACTCGGTTGAACCGCGTCGGCCCCGATGTGTGACAGCGTCGCGAGAAATCCTCAAAAAACTTCGCCCGCGTCCGCGGCGGGGGGTGATGTCCGAGTGCTCGAACTGCCCGGATCGCGTGCACGCGAGCTCAGGAGCGCTTCGAGCTCGGCGGAACCAGGCACCTACCTGGCCTTCCTGGCCTTCCCGGCCTTCCCGGGACCGGCATCCGCCCTCTGCCGCCCACAGGCGGTTGCTCGAAATGGCCATGCCGGAGACGGTCTAGGCTGGCACGATGATCGAAGACGGTGCCACGGACCAGGGCAGTGTGACGACCGTGCGGCGCGTCGGCGAAACGATCCGCCGGCCCGTCGGCGAGTGGACGCCGGCAGTGCACGCCCTGTTGGCTCACCTGGAGGCGGCGGGCTTCAGCGGGGCCCCGCGCGCCCTCGGCACCGACGGCGCCGATGAGGTCGTCTCGTTGCTGCACGGCGAACCGGCGTTCAGCCCCTGGCCCCCCGCCCTGCGCTCGACCACCGGCATCCAGGAACTGGGATCCTGGCTACGCGAATACCACGCAGCGGTCCGCGACTTCCGTCCCCCCGCCGACGCACGCTGGCGCGGACAGGAGGAGCCATGGCGGCCCGGCATGATCATCCGACACGGCGACCTGGGGCCATGGAACTCCATCTGGAACGGTGACCGGCTCGTCGGCTTCATCGACTGGGACTTCGCCGCGCCCGGTCACGCCCTCGACGACCTCGCACAACTCGCCTGGTACACCGTGCCCCTGCGCCCCGTTGAGCAGCAGCGAAGGGAAGCGATCACCGGGGACCACACCCTGCGAAACCGCCTCAGCGCCCTGTGCGCCGCCTACCGCGCCCACCCGGCAGCCGTCCTCGACGCCCTGGACGGCCTCCAAGCCCGCGAGACAGCCCGCATCCAACGACTGGGCAGCCTCGGCCAGGAGCCGTGGGCGACGTTCCTCGCCCGCGGCGACGCGGAAGAGATGAAAGCCGAACGTTCCTGGCTCCGGACGAACCGCACCGTCCTCCTCGACCACCCGACCCCGGCATGAGTGCCAAGGACGGCCTACCGCCACAGCTATGCCGTGGGCGATCCCGACAACGCGGCGAGCGCGCGTGCCGGGCGTCGCGGGGCAGGCGGGACTTTCGCAACACGCCCTGGCCCTGTTCGCAACACGCCCTGGCCCCGTTCGAGCCGGGGCCCACTCCTGAACCGCTCCGGGGGTGCTGGGCGGGGACTCAGAGCGGGGGCCCCTCCACCATGGCGGGGAGGGCGGAGGGGTCCCCGCGGAGGTGTTCGCCCCCGCGAAGATGTTCGCCGCCGAGCGTCGATGCCACGACCCGATGCGCACCGACGGGCGGCAGCCCCAGGCGCCAGTGGCCCATCCTGTGCCCTACGCCTTCGGCAACGGTACCCACCACACGAGCACGGTCCCACCGTCCTTGGCGTCAGCCAGCACCAGGCCGCCGCCCAACTGCTCGGCCCGCTCCGCCAAGTTGCGCAGCCCGCTGCGACGGCCACCGGCGGGGATGCCCACACCGTTGTCGGTGACCGACAGACGCACTTCGCGCCCGTCGGTGGCCAGGACGACCTCGGCCCGCGTCGCCCGCGCGTGCCGGGCGATGTTGGTCAGGGACTCGGAGAGCACTGCCACCACGTGGTCGGCGATCTCCTTGGGTACGTCGGTGTCCAGCAGGCCTTCCATCCGCACGCTCGGAGCGAAGCCCAGCACCGGCGCCGCCTCCCCCACCACCCGGACGGCGCGCGCCCGCAGACCGACCTGCCCGGCCCCCTCGCGACTGCGCAGACCGAAGATCGTCGACCTGATGATTTTGATGGTCTCGTCCAAGTCGTCGACGGCGCGTGCCACGCGCTCGCCGGCTTCCTCGTGTTCGATGAAGCGGCCTGCGCTCTGCAAGGTCATGCCGGTGGCGAACAGCCGCTGGATGGCCAGATCGTGCAGGTCCCGGGCAATACGGTCACGGTCCTTGAGTACCGCGACCTCCTCCGCGTCCCGGCGGCGCTCGGCCAGTTCCATCGCGACGGCGGCCTGGGCGGCGAACGTCTGCAGCGTTTCGGTCTCGTTGTCCGTGAAGGCCGGTCGGCCGACCTCGCGCGCCAGCAGGACCACACCGCGGGCACCCACTTCGCCCGTGCCGATGGGCACGGCCACGGCCGGGCCCAGCCCCGCGAAGCGTGGCGGCTCCAGCGAGATTCGCTCGTCCTGGCAGACATCGTCGCTGGTGACGGGTGCGGCGCCGGAGAAGGCCAACCCCATCAGACTCTTGTCCATCGGCAGGACCAGTCCCCGGTGGGCCTCGGCGTCCATCCCTACCGCGATCTCCACCGCGAGCGAACCGGGATCCTGCATGGGCAGCGCCACCGCCGCCAGCGCCGAACCGGTGATCTCCCCGGCCCGCCTGGCGATCAGATCGAGGACATCGGTGCGCGCGTTGTCCGACATCAGCCGGTGGGTGATCTCCGCGTTCGCCCGCAACCAGCGCTCGCGCAGCCGCGACTCCTCGTACAGACGGGCGTTGTCGATCGCGACTCCGGCCGCCACGGCGAGTGTGAGCGTGACCGAGACATCCTCTTCGTCGAACTGGGCGCCGCCGCGCTTCTCGGTCAGGTACAGATTGCCGAACACCTGCTCACGCACCCGGATCGGCACACCGAGGAAGGTGTTCATCGGCGGGTGGTGCGCCGGGAATCCGTATGAGGACGGGTGGTCGGAGATCTTCGCCAGCCGCAGGGGCTCGGGGTGGTGGATCAGCTCGCCGAGGATGCCGTGGCCCTCCGGGTAGGGGCCGATCCGGGCGATCTGCTCGTCGCTGACCCCCACCGTGTGGAAGGCCGACAGCCGTCTGCCGTCCGGGCCGATCACACCGAGCGCCGCGTACTCGGCGTCGACGAGCACCGCCGCCGCCTCCACGATCCTGCGCAGGGCCTGCTCCAAGTCGAGCTCGCGGCCGACCGACAGCACCGCCTCCAGCAGGCTGTGCACACGGTCGCGGGTGCCACGGGCCGCGTCCAAGCGGGCCTGCAACTCCTCCAGGAGCTCGTCAAGGCGCAGCTGAGGGAGCCGTACGCGGGCCTCCTCGGGGCTTTCCACCTGAAGTCCTCCAGGTCCCCTCGATGAACAGACCCTCAACGGTTCTGTCACCTTCCACCCTAGTGCTCGACCACACAGCGCGACAGCCAATCGGTCGCGGTACCCGTCTCTTCGCCCCAATAACGCCTATGCCCCGTGCAAGGCCGCCGCCGACGGCCTACCAAGGCCAACGCGAAGGACAATCGGCCCCCGACCAGGGGACCTTCGGCACCTTCGGGAACAACGCCCACCCAACGACAGTGGCATCACAAGCGGCGCCGATCCCCCGGCGCCGCTTCCACGCGGTGCGGGCTGCTCGGCCACAGGTCACGTCCGGCTGCGGGACCGTGTGTATGACCGACCTTACGGGGAACACCATGACCGGCTACGACCAACCGGCGAACGACGCGCAGGGACGCAGCACTGTCTCCCTGGACAGCGACACCGCGATGCGACTCCTGGGCAGTGTGTCCTTGGGGCGCATCGTCTTTACGCGGCACGCGCTGCCGACCGTTCGCCCGGTCAACCACGCCGTGGTCGACGGAGACATCGTCATCCGCACCCACGGTGATGCCGCGCTGACGCGTTACACCCGGCAGACCGTGGGTGAGGGTGCCGTCGTCGCCTACGAGGCCGACGACATCGACCCCGGCACCCACCTCGGCTGGAGCGTGGTCGTCACCGGCTATGCCCGCCTGGTCACCAACCCTCGGGAACTGGCCCGCTACCGCACGCTCCTGCGGCCCTGGAGTACGCAAAGGATGGATTACGCCGTCCGCATCCGCCCCGACCTGATCACGGGTGTACGCCTCACTGCCGACCCTTCCGTGCGCTGCGTCTGAATGGTTCTGAGCCGTACGGCACCACGATGGCGGGGCAGTGCGCGCGGTGCGGGAGGCTGCGCAGAAGCGGACGGGAGGACCGACCCCGCGTGCCGGTACGGCGGCCGTACTCCTAGGATGGCCGACCGACGATCACAGCGGCTGCGGCTCCCGGCCGCCTCCGCGCCAGGAGCCCGGGACCCCACCCCTACAGGTCCAGCCTCTCCCGGTGGTGTAGCCGTGCTTGGGCCGTCCGGCCCCATCGCCGCATCGGACGGGCCCCGTGCCGTCGGCCAGCGCCTACGGGGGCGCGCAGGACCTGTCGGACCGTCGCAGGACCTGTCGGACCGTCCGACAGGGACCGAACAGCCCTTCCGCACGGCCGCCCGGCACCGGTTACCTCTCCTCATGACCGAGAGCCACACGAGGTCCGCGCCGTACAGTGCCCAGCGCGTCGTCGGCGGCGCGACCGTCGTGACCCTGCGGGGCGAAATCGACATCCTGACGGCGACGCCGCTCACAGCACGCCTGGACGACCTGACCGCCGACCCGCACCCCGATCTTCTGCTCGATCTGCGCCCCGTGTCCTTCATCGACTGCGCCGGGCTGGGCGTACTGTGCCGGGCACACAACCGTGCCCGGGCTCGGCACGGCCGGCTGCGGCTGGTCACCGACAGCACCGGCTTCCGGCGCATCCTGCACTGCACGGGCCTGACCGGTTTCTTCGACGTCCACCCGCAGTGGCCCGAGGACGTGGCCGGTACAGCGGGCACGGACCCGGCCGCGGCTTCGGGCAGCTGAGTCAGGGTGCCGGTCCGTCCCCGGCACGCGCGCTCTGCCGCGGCACCCCGTCCGCGGCGCGGCGAGGGGTGGCCGCGCCTTCCGGCCCGTACCTCAGGCGCGTGAGCAGCTGGCCGTGCACGCCGCCGGGACCCGCAGAGCGGCCCGCAGGTCCGCCGCTCCACTGCTCCGCCGCTCCACCGCTCCGCCGCCTGGTGCAGCGGCGCGCGCAGCCCGTCACAAGCTGCCGGGACGGCCACGCGGCACATGGCACGTGGTGCCCGCCGTGCCTGTTTCACCGGGCGAGTTGGGCCTGTCGGCCCTAGTACATTCGGCCCCCGCGCGTGATGATCGGCACAAGGGCAGCTCGCCATCCTGTCCACCGCCGGGGAACGAGAGGTCGCCATGCCAGAGCCACGTACTTTCACCGAGCAGAACCCGATCCGGGTGTTTTTGCTGGACGACCACGAGGTCGTGCGCCGTGGCCTGGCGGACCTGCTGGACTCCGAGCCGGACATCTCGGTGGTCGGCGACGCCGGCACCGTCGACCACGCCCTCGCGCGGGGCGCGGCGCTGCGCCCCGATGTCGCCGTCCTGGACGTACGGCTGCCCGACGGCAACGGCATCACGGTCTGCCGGGAGCTGCGCGACCGGATGCCGGAACTGGCCTGTCTGATGCTGACCTCGTTCGACGACGAGGAGGCCCTGCTCGACGCGATCATGGCAGGGGCGTCCGGATACGTCCTCAAGCAGATCAAGGGGTCCGACCTGGTCTCGGCGGTACGCACGGTCGCCTCGGGCCAGTCGATGCTGGACCCCGCCACCACGGCCCGCCTGATGCGCTCGCTTCGGGCGGACCCGGTCGAGAGCCCCGCCGTACCGTCCGAGCTCGCGGGCCTGTCACCGCGCGAACGGGACATCCTCGCGCTGATCGGCGACGGACTCACCAACCGCGAGATCGGCAAGAGGCTCTACCTCTCGGAGAAGACCGTCAAGAACCACATCTCCCGCCTGCTGGCGAAGCTGGGAGTGCAGCGTCGGGTCCAGGCAGCGGTACTCGCCTCCCAACTCGCACAGCCGGAGAAGGGCGAGCACCCGAAGGCCTGACGCGAAGGGGGCGCGGCGGACACCGCGGCCGGGCAGGCACCGCCCAGCAACGCGGCGGGCCCACTCCGGGCTCCGACTCCGGTCCGCCTGGCGGCCGGGGCCGGGCAACAGCGACACCTCGGCCTGCCGGCCCTGGTGAGCGATCGCCACGCGCAGCATGAACAGGCTGTCCCGCGCCGTCCCACAGCTGATGTGCAGTGCCCATCCGTTCGGGTCCGCGTACGACAGCTGCCGACTCGCGTCCGCGTGCAGTCCCAGCACGTCGTCCGCCGCGCGGAAGACGAACGCCCAGGGCTGCGCGTTGTGCAGCGAGGGTGCGGTGGTGGCGTCACGAACGAGGGCCGTCACCGTCTGTGTGTCACATACGCGAATCACCGTGACCGCCGCCCCCTCGGCACGGCCTCACCGACCGCCCGGCTGCGACGAAGGCGAAACGGCCCGCTGCGAGAAGGCCTCGCGCAGGCTCCACTTTCCCTTCCGTGAAGGTCCGCTCAACGGTGCGCGACCACCACGACCGGGGGTCGGGCGTGGTGCAGGACCCCGTGCGTCACGGGTCCGACGTGGGTGATTCCGCCACGTATCCGCCGCCCCACCACCAGCAGCGCGGCATCCTCGGCCGTCTCCACGAGCCGCTCGGCGGCCCGGTCCGCGACACACAGGGCTTCGATGCGCACCGAGGGAAACTTCGCCCGCCACGGCCGCAGGACATTCTCCAGCCCCTCCGCCTCGGCGGCTCCCAGCGCGACGATGTGCCGCGGGTCCACCGCGGCCGGGTCGTACCCGAAGACGGGCGGCGGACTCCAGGTGTGGACGACCCGCAGGTCGGCGCCGCGCGTCCGGGCGGCTTCGGCGGCGTAGTCGATCAGTGCGTCACAGGGATGCGAGAGGTCCAGCCCGAGCACCACCTCACGCGGTGCTCCACCCTCGCGCGTCCCACCCTCCAGTTCTGCCCGCTCGTCGGCCATGGCCTCCGGCCGTACGAGGACGACGGGCCGCCGTGCGTGGGCGAGGACGGCCATCGAGACGGAGCCCGTCAGGAAACCACGCAGGGCACTGGGCGCCCGCGACCCCAGGACCAGCGCCTCGGCTTCGTCGGCGGCCTCCAGCAGGACGTCCACCGGCTGCCCGGGGATCTGCTCCGCCGTGATCTCCACCCCGGGGTGACGGTCCCGCAGCTGCTCGTACGCCTCGTCCAGCATGTGCCGGGCCCGGCGTTCCTCGCCGTCCGGCGCGTCCGAAAGCAGCGCGGTCGCACCCAGCGGCGCGTACCCGAAGGCCGGCTGCCACGCCTGCCACACGTGCAGCAGCCTCAGGGAGAGCCCGCGCCGCGCCGCCTCGCCGGCCGCCCACAGGGCAGCGGCGCTCGACTCGGGCGAGCCGTCCATTCCTGCGATCACGGTACGGGGCATGGCGTCCTCCCATGGACAGCGGCCTGGTGAGCGCTTCCACCCTGCGCCCCGTCCCGCGTCGGCCGCGAGGGCCGAACGGCCCCGACCGGCCCCGACCCAAAGGACCAACAGCCCCGCAGGGTGGCCCGAACGCCCCCACCTCAGGGACCGCGCCGGGCGCCACATTGTCCATGTCGGCGCACTGGGCGTGGACATGAAGAGAAAGCGGAGGACCATGGCCGTACACGGACACTCCCAGCACTCCCACGCACACGTACGCAACCGTTTCACCTTCCGGCCCAAGAGCGGAGCGGAAGGCACGAAGCGGGCCGCCACCGCCGACCGCGCCGAGGCGTCATCGCCGGCTCTCGCACGCACGCTGGCCGGACTGCGACTCGTGACGGCGTTCACGTTCCTGTGGGCGTTCTTCGACAAGACCTTCGGCTGGGGCTACTCCACGCATTCCGGCAAGGGATGGATCGACGGCGGCTCGCCCACCAAGGGCTTCCTCAGCGGTGTCGCCGCCGGTCCCATGGAGTCCACCTTCCACGACTGGGCCGGTGACACCTGGGCCGACTGGCTGTTCATGCTGGGTCTGCTCGGCATCGGCCTCGCCCTGGCGAGCGGCGTCGCGCTGCGTCTGGCCGCGGTGGCGGGCACAGCCCTGATGGCGCTGATGTGGACGGCCGAATGGCCGCCCGCCCGGCACCTTTCCGACGGCTCCCTCAGCGCGTCCACCAACCCGCTGGTCGACTACCACGTGGTCTACGCGGCTGTCCTGATCACGCTCGCCGTCTTCTGCGCCGGCCGCACCTGGGGCCTCGGCCGGATGTGGGAGCGCCTGCCGTTCGTGGGCGACCGGGGCTGGCTGCGGTGAACCGGCGAACTCCGGACGCGAGCCCCCTCGGCCGGGAGGCGCGGTTGCCGGGTGGCCCGCGGCAGCCGTGGCACGCGACGGGGCCTCAACGGGCCCTGGGATGGGTCTTTCGGCCTCTGGCGACCGCTGTGCCACAGAGCAACGCTCGGCGTAGGACCACCCGCAGACCACGCGGCATCACCGACGACTGGATGCGCAAGCAGTGAAAGCAGGTGCACGTCATGACCCCAAGAGCGCTTGTCGCCTACGGCTCCAAGCATGGCTCCACCGCACAGATCGCCGAGCGGATCGGCGAAGTGCTGCGGGGCCACGGCCTGGACACCGAGGTGCGGCCGGCCGCGGACGTACGTGACGTGCGACCGTATGACGTCGTGGTGCTAGGGGGCGCCGTGTACGCCGGGCGCTGGCACCGCGACGCGCGCCGGTTCGCGCGGCGCAGCGCCGCCCAGGTCTCCGGGACACCGGTGTGGCTGTTCAGCAGCGGCCCGCTGGACACCTCGGCCTCACAGCGGTCGATACCGCCGGTGGCCGGAGCCCGGCGCGCCATGATCCGCCTCGACGCGGTGGACCATCAAACCTTTGGTGGCCGCGTCCGCGACGACGCCCAGGGCCGTGTCGCGCGTTCGCTGATCACCTCCGGTCACGGCGGCGACTTCCGCGACTTCTCCGCCATCACCGCCTGGGCCGAGCGCATCGCCGCCGAGTCCCCCGCCGCGCGCTGCGAGCCCGAACGCCGCAGCGGCGGGACCTGACCGGCCCGCCACGAGGGGCCGGTCGGCCCCTGCCCCGATCCCCCCGGCACACCGAGGCTGGTAGCGGAACCAGGGCCGTACGAGCCGAGGAGGAACCCATGGTGACCAAGCAGGCCAACCGGATGACGATCGCGCTGCCGGGCCTCTATCAGAACCGGCTGATGAACAGCCTCATGTGCGACAGCGACCGGCAGTTGGGCTCCTGCGTCGCGCTGTGGGTGGGCCAGGTACTCGCCCACCGCCTGCAACAGGCCCGGACCCGGCTGCTGGACCTGTACGCACCGTACGGAAGTGGAACTCCGCGCTGACAGCCTCTGGTCTCTCTCCTCCTCTGCGCCAGACACACGCACACTGAGAGGAATCTGCCTGTCCGGCTTCTTCGCGGGCGGGAGGTTCCTGCCCTCGGGCTTCTTGCGCCCGTCGACCGTGTTCCGCGAGACATGGCTGCCGTCGGCGAGTTCGGCCAGGCTCCGATCACGCGAAGGCACCCCTCTGCGTTGATCACGCCATTGGCTCGCGCCGCGACCGGTCACCCGGCGGCGGACAGGCGGCGCCGGAGCTCCTCCTCCGGGACGTCTTCCATGTGGGTGAGAAAGACCCACATGTGCCCCGAAGGGTCCTTGAGGATGACCGTGCGGTCACCGTGGAACATGTCCATCGGCGGCTGGAGGATTTCGGCGCCGGCGGCCTCTGCGCGCTCCGCCAGACTGTCCACGTCCGGCACATATACATGCAGCATCACGGACGTGCTGCCGCCGAGCGAGGCCGGTGCGGCGAAGGAGCCCGGTTTCGGCTCGCCCTCGCCGGAGTCGCCCAGCATCAGCACCGACCGTCCGATGGTGATCTCGGCGTGCAGAATCCCACCGCCTGGAGCATCGATCCTGACGTCCTCGCGGGCGCCGAACGCTCGCCGGTAGAAATCGATCGCCGCGGCGGCGTCATCGACCATGATGTGCGGGATCACCGCATAGCGGTAGCGGTCGGGGATCTCGATGTGGGCTGTGCGCTCGGTCATGGCGAACTTCTTCCAAAGGACGCCGCTGGGCAGTTCCCGCGGCTCTGGAACGAACCTAGAAGCTCTAGTTGGGTCGAGGTCAAGCGCCGACGTGACTGCTGTGCGCACTTGCCTGCCGTGCGCCTGCCCGTCAGCAGCACGAGGCGGGGGCGCGCGCCAGCGACTTCGGTAACAGGCAGCCCGCTTCGGCCCGCCCCGCCCACAAGATCGCGATCTACAGCTGAAGCATCAAGCTGACCCTGTCCGGGCAGTCGGCGGCGTGGCGTCCTCACTCCGTCGCGGTGCGCCGGGCGTAGGCGCGGGCGGCGCGGGCGCGGTCGCCGCAGCGGGTGGAGCACCACTGGCGGCGGCCGTGCTTGAGCAGGAAACGGTTGCAGGGAGGGGAGGCGCAGGCGGTCAGACGGGCGGCGTCGGGGGTGGTGAGCAGGTCGGCGGCGTCGGCGGCGATAACCGCCAGGGCGTGCTCGACGATCGCGGCGGTGGGGTGAGGCGTGGCGCGATAGGGGCCGCTCTTCTCGTCCCACAACAGCAGGGGTGCGGTCGGGACGCGGGTCATGGCGTCGTTGATCGCCGTGACGGCGGCGGGCAGCGCGGGCTGCCCGGCTACGCGGGAGGCCAGTAGCGATCTGACCTGCTCGCGCAACGACCGCAGCTGCGTCGCGCACACCTCCGACAGGCAGGCGCCGACCGGGGCGAGATCGCGCTGCACCAGCCACTGCTCGGCCCGCGCCGGGGTGCCCAGGAGGTCGGCGGTGTGTCCGCCGGGCAGTGCGAGGGCGCTGTTGGCGAGGGCCAGGGCGGGGTGTTCCGCCTCGCCCGGCGCGGACGGGATGGCGGCTTCTTCCCCCACGGACTCTTCCATGGTTCTCATGGTACGGGTTGCGTTCATCCGTGAGGCACGCCTACAGTCACCTCACGGTTAATACGCACTCTATCCGTGAGGAATCCTCTCGTGTCTTCCGCGACCCCGCAGACCGCCCCCTTCCCCGTCCGCGTCTTCGGCGGCCCGACCGCCCTGTTCGACTACGGCGGCCTGCGCTTTCTCACCGACCCGACCTTCGACGGCCCCGGCGACCACCCGGCTCCGGCCGTCGTGCTGACCAAGACGGCGGCGGCTGACGGCAGTCCGGCCGATCTCGGGCGCGTCGACGTGGTCCTGCTCTCGCACGACGAGCACGCCGACAACCTCGACACCTCCGGCCGGGCCCTGCTCGCCGACATCCCCCTGACGCTCACCACCCCCAGCGGCGGCAAGCGTCTCGGAACGGCGGCCACCGGCCTCGCCGACTGGCAGTCGATCGAGCTGGAGCGCCGGGACGGCGGACCCGGCAAGGTCACCGTGACCGGCGTGCCCGCCATCCACGGCCCCGGCAAGCGCGAGGAGGTCGAGCCGATCTGCGGGGAGGTCGTCGGATTCGTCCTGACCGGCGACGGCCTGCCCACCGTCTATGTGAGCGGTGACAACGCCTCCCTCGACGCGGTCAAGGAGATCGCCGAGCGCTTCACCCGAGTGGACACGGCCCTGCTCTTCGCCGGAGCGCCGCGCATCTCCGAGGTCTTCGACGGCGGCCTGCTCGTGCTGGACAGCGCCCACGCCGCAGAGGCCGCGAAGATACTCGACGCCGACCGCGTCGTGCCCGTCCACTACGACAGCTGGGCCCACTTCACCGAGGGCCGCGACGACCTCATCGCCGCCTTCGCCGCCGCCGGTCTCGCCGACCGCGTCGACTTCGGCGTGCGCGGCTGACCCCAGGTACGTCGGGCCCGTACGCGGGACGTACCCGGGCGCCGGTCGGCCCAGACCCGTCGCAACGGTCGGCCGACGCCCGGCACCTCAACCTCCCCGCACGCCAAACACCTTCAAGCCGAAGACCGCGCGCGTTCACTCACTGTCCTGCTGACCGTCCTCACAGCTGGGGCGCGTTGCCGCCCGGCGGAGCCGCCGGCGGCCTTCGGCGATGGCTGTGACGAGCGTGAACGCGCCCACTGCGGCTGCGGTGTACGTTCAGGACCGCTCCGCGCAGCCCGGACCGGTGAGGCGCTCGACGGAACGTGCGCCTACTGCCAGGACCATGAGAACCGCGGTGCAACCGCCTAGCAGCATGACCGCGGACGGAGAGGTGCGGTCCAGGACGACTCCCCCTACCAGTGCACCAATAGAGATTGTTGCCTGGAAGGAAGCGGTGAACAGGACCGATGCCGCTTCGGGGGCGTGCGGCGCAGTCTTGGAGAACCAAGTCTGCGACGCGACTGGTACGGCGCCATACGCGACGCCCCACACAAGCAGCAATATCACTGCTCCCGTCTCCCAGCGGCCCAACACTGGAAGCAGGAGGGTCACCGCGGCGATCAGGCCGGCCGCGAGCCCGAGGATGGTCCGCGGATACTCGGTCACCCAGGCGCCGCCCAAAAAGTTGCCGATAATGCCGGCGGCACCGTAGAGCAGCAAGAATGCGGTGACCAGACCGTCGCTGGCGTGGGTGACCTGCGCCAGGAATGGTGTTACGTAGGTGTAGGTACCGAAGTGAGCCAGCACCACGAGGAACGTCAGCAGGAGCGCGAAGCGGGTGCCGCCGCTGCGGAGCATGCCGCCGAGGACGCTCAGTCGGGTGGCCTGGACCGGAGGAAGCGGCGGTACGAATAAGAGCAGCATGACCAGTACGCCAACCGTCAAAGCTCCCATGACGGTAAAGGCCGTTCGCCATCCAGCGAGATCTCCGATGAAGGTGCCGGTCGGCACGCCGAGGACGGATCCCAGCGGGACCGCAGAGAAGATCACAGCAGTTGCCCTGCCGACCGAAGCCGGCGGCACCAGTCGCTCCGCCAACCCCACCCCGATCGACCAGAAGCCGCCGATCGTGATCCCGACCGTGATCCGGGAGGTCAGAACGAGCCAGTAGTCGGGTGCCGCGGCGGCAAGAAAGTTTGCCAGTGCCAGCAGGAGTACGAAGATGCAGAGCATCAGTCGGCGATCGAGGCGTGCCGTGGCCGCGGTGACCAGTGGAGCGGCGATCGCCGCCAGGAAGCCGGGCATCGTCATCATCAGTCCGGCCATCCCGTCCGAGACGGTGAAACTGGATCCGATCGAGGTCAGCAGACCGATCGGCAGGATCTCCGTGGTGACGATGGCGAAGAGTCCCAGCATCACCGAGACCACGGCCAGCCACCCCCTCAGCGGGGACCGGGAGGATTGGAGTTGGCCGTTGGCTGAAGCAGTGGTGGTCATGGCGTTCCGTCCTGTGAAAGGCAGCGCGTTTCGCGATCAGTCCAGCAGGTCTCATCGAGAGGTGGCTGGCAGATCTGCGACTGCACCTTTGCCTTCACGGGTGATGTCGCATTCCCGCCGACAACGGCCAACGCAATGAAGTGCCTTGGTCCTAGCCGCGGTGTCGGGAGGTCGGCCTGAGCACTCTCGCCCGCGGCCTGGGCGGTGCTGGGGCAACCCCACCGAGCCGAGGTGATCGCCCGGTCCGGCTCCGACGGCTTCCGGCAGAAGCAGGGGCTCCTCTCACTGGTGGAGGGCCTGGCCGAAGCCGGCGACGGGATCCGTGCGCACGAGGTCGCCAGACCTCACAAGCCACCGCAGGACATCACACTGAGTGTCCGCTCCTGACTCGCCGCCCCGCTCGTCCAAACGACTCAGCCCGTGTACGTATTCGCCGTGGACCTCTTCGTCTCGATGCGCTGTCGCCACCACGGGGTTGTTCTTAACGGAAGCTTGACGCCCTCGGACGCGTCATCCACGCGCCCGCCCGTCACTCTCTGCATACGCTGGTGCCGCCGTCCACGTGATGGCCGAAAACGCACGCTGAGCCGCACGTCAGGAGAGCACGCCGATGGCGACCACCGAACACCCGCCTCCGAGCCGGATACGGACGTGGATGTTGCAGGGTCTGTCCGACATGGGCAAACCCGGGGGCCACACCGGGCCGCACGCCGAGCCGGAGCACCCGCACAAGGGCCAGCGCTGGTGGCGGGTCATGTGCCTTACCGGCGTCGACTACTTCTCGACCCTGGGCTACCAGCCCGGCATCGCAGCCCTGGCGGCCGGACTCCTCTCCCCCGTCGCCACCATCGTGCTCGTGGTCGTCACCCTGGCCGGCGCCCTGCCGGTCTACCGGCGCGTGGCGGAGGAGAGCCCGCACGGCGAGGGCTCGATCGCGATGCTGGAGCGGCTGCTGTCCTTCTGGAAGGGCAAGCTGTTCGTCCTGACCCTGCTGGGGTTCGCCGCCACCGACTTCCTGATCACCATCACACTTTCCGCGGCGGACGCCTCCACCCACCTGATCGAGAACCCCCACCTGGAAAGCACTCTGCACGGCAAGCAGATGCTCATCACGTTGATCCTCGTGGCGCTGCTCGGCGCCGTGTTCCTCAAGGGGTTCCTGGAGGCGATCGGCGTCGCGGTGGCCCTGGTCGTGGCCTACCTCGCGCTCAACGTCATGGTCGTGATCGTCGGCATGTGGCACGTACTCACCGAGGGACACGTCGTCACCGACTGGACCACCGCCCTGACCGCCGAACACGGGAACATCTTCGTGATGATCGGCATGTCTCTGCTCGTCTTCCCGAAGCTGGCACTCGGTCTCTCCGGCTTCGAGACAGGCGTGGCGGTCATGCCGCACGTCCAGGGCGATCCTGGTGACACCGAGGAGCAGCCGAAGGGCCGCATCCGGGACACCAAGAAGCTGCTGACAACGGCTGCCCTGATCATGAGCGTCTTCCTGATCGCCACCAGCTTCATCACCACCTGGCTGATCCCGAAGAAGGAATTCGAGACCGGCGGCCAGGCCAACGGTCGCGCTCTCGCCTACCTGGCCCACAAGTACCTGGGCAACGCCTTCGGCACGGTGTACGACGTCTCGACGATCGCCATCCTGTGGTTCGCCGGCGCCTCCGCGATGGCCGGACTGCTCAACCTGATGCCCCGCTACCTCCCCCGCTACGGCATGGCCCCGCATTGGGCCCGTGCTGTGCGCCCCATGGTCATCGTCTTCACCCTGGTCGCCTTCCTGGTCACCTGGATCTTCGAAGCGGATGTCGACGCCCAGGGCGGCGCCTACGCCACCGGCGTCCTGGTCCTGATGTCCTCGGCCGCGATCGCCGTGACCATCGCCGCGCGCAAGGCGGCGCAGCGGGGCTGGACCGTCGGCTTCGCGGTCGTCTCGGCGGTCCTTCTGTATGTGACGGTCGTGAACGTCATCGAGCGCCCCGACGGTGTCAAGATCGGCGCCTGCTTCATCGCGGGCATCGTCCTCGTCTCCCTGCTCTCCCGCCTGGCCCGCGCCTTCGAGCTGCGCGTGACCAGCGTGACGCTCGACGACACGGCGGAACGATTCGTACGGGACATGGCCAGCCGGAAGATGCGGTTCATCGCCAACGAGCCCGACAGCCGGGACCAGGCCGAGTACCGCGACAAGATCGATCAGATCCGGACGGACAACGACATGCCGGATCAGGAGGACTTCGTCTTCGTCGAGGTCACCGTGCTCGACCCGTCCGAGTTCGAGGCGGGCCTGACCGTACGCGGCGAGGTCCTGCACAACCGCTACCGCGTGCTCACCCTGGAGTCCTCGTCCATCCCCAACGCCCTTGCGGCACTGCTCCTCCACGTACGTGACACGACGGGCTGCATTCCACACATCTACTTCGAGTGGACCGAGGGCAACCCCTTCCACAACTTCCTGCGCTTCTTCCTCTTCGGCCAGGGCGAGGTCGCCCCGGTCACCCGAGAGGTCCTGCGCGAGGCCGAGCCCGACCGCGTCCGCCGTCCCCGTGTCCACACCGGCTGAGCGTCAGAGGCCCAGTCATGGTGCGCCGCGACGAGGCGCAGGGCGGAGTCGCTTTGGCGGGCTCGTAGGTTCAGGGACAAGCACCGGAGCGGGGCGGCTGGCGTCTCCCGGGGGGGGTGCCCGTACGAACGGGCGCCCCCTCCCGCCCGCTGGCCGATGTGGCCCTTGGCGCCACATCCGTGACAGAGCTCCACACCATGGCGCCATAGAGCTTGCCATGGCGCCATGGCGGTGCCATTATTGCGTCATGGACCTCACTCCGTACGTGGATAATCTCCGGCACGAGCTCGCGCTCGCCGCCGAGGCAGGTGGCGAAGAAGCCCGTGCCCTCGCCCAGCGGCTCACCACCCCGCTCGAATCGGCGGCCCGGCTCACCCTGCTCAACGCCCTGTCCGACGCGATGGACGAGGTCACCCGCGATTTGGCGCCCGGCTCGGTGGACGTACGCCTGCGGGGCCTGAACCCCGAGTTCGTGGTGACGGCGCCACCGACGGCCGACGCCTTCGAAGAGGCCCGCACAGCAGTGCAGGCGCCGCAGCCTCCGGCGGCAGCCCCCGTAGACATCGAGGATGGCGCCACCTCACGCATCAACTTCCGGCCGCCGGCCCAGCTCAAGGTCCGGGTCGAGGAGGCCGCGAACCGCGAGGGCCTTTCGGTCAACGCCTGGCTGGTCCGGGCCGTCGCCGCCGCCCTCGAACCCACGACGGACCACAGCCGCAAAAGCCCAACCGGGCGGAGCACCGGGGGCGGTCAGGGCTTCACGGGCTGGGTTCGCTAGCCACCACCGGGAGCGGCTTCCGCCACACCCGGCCGCGGCTCCCGCCAGTTGTCCCAAGTCGCCGTCGCACCACTGCGTTCCAACCGAACACGCGCACGCACCTTCACTGACACAAAGGACGGCACAGCCATGCCTACTTTCGACACCCCCCAGCCCCTCTCCGCCACCGTCGACATCCAGGTCGGACATGCACGGATCATCGCGGGCAAGCGCGTCGACACCGTGGTCGCGGTGACGCCCAGCGACCCGGGCAACAAGCAGGACATCCAGGCGGCGGAGGAGACCGTGGTCACCTGCGCGGACGGAAAACTCCTGGTCAAGGGGCCCAGGAAACGTTCCCCCTTCGGCAAGTACGGTGCGGTCGACGTGACCGTGGAACTACCTGCGGGCTCGGAGCTGACCGGCAGTACGGGCCTCGGCGATCTCATCGGCGAGGGGCGGTTCGGGGACTGCCGTCTGACGGTCGCCGCCGGCAACATCGAGCTCGAAGAAGCTGCCGACGTACAGCTGAAGACCACGCACGGCGATGTCAGCGTCGACCGCACGACGGGCGAGGCCGACATCTACGGGTCGGGCCGGGTGCGGGTGAGCCGGATCGATGGTGCGGCGACCATCAAGAACATCAACGGGGCGACGGTGATCGGCGAGATCGGCGGCGAGTTGCACGTCAAGTCGTCCAACGGACCGATCAACGTCATGCGCGCCGAGTCCTCGGTCACCGCGAAGTCGGCCAATGGTGCCATCCGCGTCGACGCGGTCGCACGCGGACGGATCACGCTGGAGACCTCTGCCGGGGGCCTCGAAATCGGCATCGCCGAGGGCACCGCCGCCTGGCTCGACGTGCGGTCCAAGGCGGGCCGCGTCCGCAACGAGCTGGGAACAGCGGACGGCCCGGACACGTCCGAGGAGACGGTCGAGGTCTACGGCCGCACCAGCGTGGGCGACATTGTGATCCGCCGCGCGTAGTCCCCCGGCCGGGGCCGCAGGAGACCCCGCCTCATCGGCGGAGCGTCTCCACGCCCCGTCCACCGCCAAGGCGCCCTCGCTGCCGGCCTCCGGGCCTGCGCGGGGGCGCCTTCGCGTAATCCGGCCTTCGCATCCCGAGGTTCAGGCATGCCGGCGCCACAGGTTTCCCGTAAATGGCGTCATACGTGCTCGACATGGCGCCATACATGTGCCACTCTGGCGACATCGATAGCGATCGAGGCGCCATACCGGCGCTCGACGTAAGGAGAGGACCCGTCATGGCCCCCGCAGCCCCGCTCCCAGCTCCGGCCCCCGACGCCGCCACCCCCGGCAGCCACCGTCCGGCCGCGATCTCCGCCGTCGGACTGCGCAAGTCGTACGGCGAGAAGGTGGTCCTCGACGGCATTGACCTGCGGATACCGGAGGGCACGGTCTTCGCCCTGCTCGGTCCGAACGGCGCCGGCAAGACGACCACCGTGGAGATCCTTTCCACGCTGATCACCGCGGACGCCGGCCAGGCCCGGGTCGGCGGCCACGAACTCGCCGAGGACCCCGACGGCGTCCGGCGCCAGATTGGCGTCACCGGTCAGTTCGCAGCCGTCGACGGGCTGCTCACCGCCGAGGAGAACCTGCTCCTCATGGCCGACCTGCACCACCTGAGCCGCGGCGAAGGACGCCGGCGCGCCGCCGAGCTCCTGGAGCGCTTCGAGTTGACCGAGGCGGCCCGTAAGAACGTGGCCACCTTCTCCGGCGGGATGCGCCGCAAGCTCGACCTGGCCATGACGCTGGTCGGCCGGCCACGGATCATCTTCCTCGACGAGCCGACCACCGGCCTCGACCCGCGCAGCCGCCGCGTCATGTGGGAGCTCATCCGCGATCTGGTCACGGAGCAAGGCGTGACCATCTTCCTCACCACGCAGTACCTGGACGAGGCCGACCACCTGGCCGACCGCATCGCAGTCCTCGATCACGGCCGGCTCGTCGCCGAGGGCACCGCCGAGGAGCTGAAGCGGCTGATCCCCGGCGGGCACGTCCGGGTCCAGTTCACCGACGAGACCGACCTCGCCACCGCGGCCGGGGTCTTCGGCATCGCCACCCGCGACGACGCATCACTCACCCTTCAGATCCCCAGCGACGGTTCCCTCGCCAATCTCCGCGCCGTCCTGGACGTCCTCGACAACAGCGGCGTACAGGCCGAATCGCTCACCGTGCACACTCCCGACCTCGACGACGTCTTCCTCACCCTCACCGGCCGCCAGAACAGCCACACCGTCCCCGCAACTCACCAGGAGTCGAACCGATGAGCACCGTCACCCTCACCTCGCCCAAGGCCGCCAACCCCACACGTTCGTACGCGCTGCGCGATGCGATGACGATGCTGCGCCGCAACCTCATCCACATGAAGCGCTACCCGTCGATGACGATCTCGATCGTCGTGATGCCGATCCTGATGCTGTTGCTGTTCGTGTACGTCTTCGGCGGCGCGATCGGCACCGGCATCGGTACGGGCACCGACCGCGGCGCCTACATCAACTACGTGGTACCCGGCATCATCTTGATGTCCGCGACGTCGGGGGCCGTCGCGACGGCCGTGTCCGTCTGCACCGACATGACGGAAGGCATCATCAACCGCTTCCGCACGATGTCGATCTCCCGGAGCTCCGTCCTCACCGGCCACGTCCTCGGCAGCGTCATCCAGGTCTCCGCTGTACTCGTCCTGGTCACCGGCGTCTCCCTCGCCATCGGCTTCCGCCCCCACGCCTCGCCCCTCCAGTGGGTCGCCGCCCTGGGCCTGCTCCTCTTCCTGGCGTTCGGTCTGGCCTGGCTGTCCGCCGCGATGGGCATGGGCGCCAAGACCGTCGAGGCCGCGAGCAACGCCCCACTGCCCCTGACTTTCCTTCCCTTCCTCGGCAGCGCGATCGTCACCCCCGACTCCATGCCGACCGGGCTGCGCTGGTTCGCCGAATACCAGCCCTTCACCCCGATCAACGAGACGCTGCGCGGACTGCTGCTCGACACCCCGATCGGCAACAAAGGCTGGCTGGCGCTTGCCTGGTGCGCAGGGCTCGCCCTGCTCGGCTATCTGTGGTCGCGCTCGGTCTTCAACCGCGAGGTCACCCGGTGACGCGGCGCCCGGCACCAGGCCGGGCGGTGCGGCGAAGGGGCAGGGGGCCCGGGGTGATAGGTCAGACCCGGATCACCGGTGCCTGCAGCTCCGTCACCCATTCGTCCCGATCCTCGGGGCATTCCAGATTGATCTCGCGGGGGTACCCGGTCAACTGGTAGCCGTTGGCGTCGATCCAGCGCGCCAGAACCTGGGCCGTGGGGAGCATGGTGTCCATCGAACCGTGGTGCACGATGGTTGCCGCCTGCTCCAGGGGTGGCAGGTGGAGGATGCGGACGGCGCCCTCCTGGAGCGGGGCGGAGACCTGGACGGCCGCATGGACGCGGATCTTCCCGCCGCCCTCCGCGGCGTCCTCGTAATAGGCCACACCGGGTCCCGTGGGGGAGACACCCGCCGAGCCCAGGCGCCGGAACAGCTCGTCGTAGAGCGGCCCGATGACCGGGCTGATGTCCTCGGGCTGGAAACTCGCGGCAGTCCCGGTCAGCTCCGCCACCCGGACGGCGGGGACGCTCTTGATCACAACGTCGTTCGTGGGCATGTGCCCCTCGCTCTCGATCGCTCGGAGCCTCGCCTCGATCTGGACCAGCCGTTCTCCTGCGGCAGCCATGGCGGTCTCCAACTCAGCCCGCCGCAACCGCAGCATGCCGCGCAGTTCGTCCGCGCTGACCTTCTCCTCCACGATGTCCCGAACCTGCTGGAGGACGAATCCGAGGTCCTTGAGGGCGATGATCCGGTTCAGGCGAGCGAGCTGGGCAGCGCTGTAGTAGCGGTAGCCGCTGACAGGGTCGACGTGGGCCGGACGCAGCAGACCGGTCGCGTCGTAGTGACGCAGCATCCGTACTGAGACGCGGCCATGCCGGGCGAAGTCTCCGATGGTGAACATGATGTCTCCGAGCTGACCGCCTGACACGGTGTGAGGGTCAAGAAGGGCTGAGCCTCGTGCGGTAGCCCTTCACGCACTGCGCGCCGGTTCCAAAGTGAAGGCGAGGATGTCGGATGCTGCCTCGCGCAGGGTCGCGAAGTGGCGGTGGACTCCGTCCACGGGGACCGGGGTGTTGACGCCCCACACCGTCATACCGGCCCGCAGCCCGGACTCGACTCCAGATGGCGCATCCTCGATGACGAGGCAGTCCTCCGGCCTGGCGCCGAGCCGTTCGGCGGCCAGCAGATAGGGAACCGGTGACGGCTTGCCCTCCGTAACGGCTGCGGCATCCACGAGCACGCCCGGAACCGGCAGCCCGGTCCTGGCGAACCGCCCGCGCACCCGGTGCTCGTAGTTCGAGGTCACCAGGGCCCAGCAACCCGAGGGAAGACCGGCCAGCAACTCCGACGCGCCCTCGAAAGCGGTATATACGCCGGACCGAACATCCTCGTCCTCCAGCTCATGCAGGACGGCCAGGCACTCGTGCGGGTCCCGCTCCGGGGCCACCGCCGCGAAGGTCTCCACAGGGCGTGTCCGCAGGGCCAGTTCATAGACCGCAGCCGGGTCAAGTCCGTAGCGTGCCGCCCACACCTCCCAGACCCGACGCTGGTTGGCGACTGCGTCGATCAACGTTCCGTCGACGTCGAAGAGAACATACTTCGCGGAACCTGGCTGCTTGAGTTCGCTGGTCACGCGGAGATCATGCCATCAGCCGACAATCAACCCGGCGCTATCACTCCTCGCGCGGCAGCAGTGTGCCGAGGGGCCCGAGGTCGAGGTTCAGGTCTTCCAGGGTGTAGCCGTGCTCGGCGCACAGGTCGGCGAGGCTGTCGTGGAGGGCCAGCAGAGTGGCTCCGAGCTCTTCTTCCTGTTCATCGGTCAGGTCGCCGGCGTCCACCCGGCGCAGGGCCTGGCGTTCGATGAGCTGGCGCAGGAGCTCGATGATGGTGAGGACGAGTTTGAGCAGATCCTCCCCCACGGTGTCGGGGTCGGCGTGGATACGGTGGGCGGGACTGGCCGCTCCGGCGTCGCGCGGTGTGGGGGGCGCCTGGACCAGCCGGAACGCCCGCGCCATGGTGTCGCCCACGTTGTCCAGATCCGGGTCGGTGCGGGCGCGGCGGGGCTCCTGCGGGGGGTCACCGTCCACGTCGGCCTGCCGCAAGGTTCGGCGCCCCGGAGGGGACCGTCTGGGAACTGGCGGACACGATGAGGGCGCGCAGTGAAATGCGGACGAGATCGATGTCCGCGATCGACAGGACGATGTCACCCGTCACGACCACTCCCCCGCTGAGGAGCCGGTCGAGGAGGTCGACCAGGGCGACCTGGCGTCCGGCCAGCGGCTCGCGCGGCTCTGCCGGCGTCATGGCCCCTGCCCCTGTCCTTGTCCCTGCCCCTCGGAACCAGCCGGGGCCGCTTCGTCATCGGGTGTCATGGCGAAGGAGTACGGGGCCCAGGGGCCCGTCACTTCGACGTGGATGCGAGGGTAATCCCGGGCGGCCTGCTCGATATCGGCCCGGAACCGGGCGGCCTCTCCATCTGGCACCAGGTAGGCGTCGTTGACGACGTTTTCCCTGCGGTCCTCCCCCGGACCGGTCAGTGCTCCACTCTGGGGAGCGTGGCGTATTCGGTGCGGGGTGTAGCTCGCGGCGATCGCCTCGATGGCCTCGCATGCCTGCTGCGCCTGCTGGTAGACCGTCTCGCGGGCGTGGTGTTGTGCTTTGCGGCGTTGCAGGTATGCCTTGCCCGGCGTGGTGGGGCCGGGCCCGTCGGCACTGCCGGGCGGTGCGTCGGCGGCGGCCGGGGTCGAGGGAGTGAGATAGACCTTGACGCCGTACTCGGTATGGTCCTTGAGCTCGGCCAGCCGTCGGGCGAAGGCGGACTGCTGTTCGGACAGGGCCAGACGGGCACGGCCGTCGTCCCGGTAGACGGTGGCCATGCGCAGTGGCAGGACCGTTTCCCGGGCGGCGACGGCCTGCACCACTTCGTGGTGGGCGCGGGCGACGTTCTCGAGCCACTCCAGGTCTTCGAAGTGGTCCTTGAGGGCCGACTCGTCGAATTCCCGGCGCGGTACCGGGCTGACGACCAGGGCGAGAGGGGCCTCAGCGGCCCCGGTGGCAGGGGCCGGACCGGCCTCGCGGTCGGAGTCCAGCGGGCCGGCGGCCAGTGGATCCGTGTCCACCGCGCCGGCGTCCAGCGGGCCCGCCTCCAGCAGCACGACGGGGGCCCGGCCCACGCCCCGTAGGCCGCCGAGGAGCTCGCGCAGCGGCTCCGTGTGCCGGGTGACGGCATACACGTAGGTGAGTGTGTCCTGTTCGGTGGTCATTGCGGACGCCCTCGTGTCGCCCCACCGGAGGTCGTCCCACCGGCGGTCGTCCCACCAGGCGTCGTCCCACGGTGCGTCTCCCCGCCGGACGTCGCCCCGCCGGACGCTCCGCCGGGCTCCTCGGCGCTCTCCAGGGGTTCGCGCCCGCCCGTCCGCTCCTGGCGCAGGGCTTCCAGCTCGGCGCGCAGGCGGCGGTTCTCCTGTTCGAGAGGGCTACCGGTGTGCCGGGAGGACAGGGAGGGGTCGTGCTCCCACCAGTCGATGCCCATTTCCTTGGCCTTGTCCACGGAGGCGACCAGGATCCGGAGTTTGATGGTCAACAGCTCGATGTCGAGGAGGTTGATGCGAATGTCTCCGGCGATCACGATGCCTTTGTCCAGCACCCGTTCGAGGATGTCGGCGAGGCTGGACGAGGAGCTCTGCCCGTACTGCATCGGCGCGCGGGAGGCGAAGGATCCGGGTCGGCCCGGCAGAGGTTCGCTCACGAATGGCTCCCGGTGCTCTCAAGGCAGTTGCTGCCGGAACTCGCGGATCTCTTCCAACCGGTCGAGCAGTTCGTCCTCCTGGCGGTCGAAGGTTTCCTCGTCGATCTCACCCTGCAGCAACTGCTGCTCGAGCTCGGCGAGCCGGCGCCAAATGGGCGCCGGGTCGTAGTACTCCTCTTCGGCCCTGTCGACCACACGCTGGGCAACCCAGGTGACGGCACGTACCGGAGCGACGGGCAGTGTAAAGAGGCTGGTCAGCAGTCCCATCCGGCTGCCTCCTCCCTGGTGGTGCGGGTGACGGTGCGGTGCGGTCTGGTGTGGTGCGGTGTGGTTGCGGATCACACGAAGCTGTAGGGCGGCAGGGGGCCGGAGAACCTCAGCTCGACGCCGCTGCCGACGTCGCGGGCCAGGTCGGCCTCTGTCGCGCGGAGGTTTTCCTGCTGTCCGTCCGGCACGAGCAGCGAGAGGTTGAGGAAATCGTTCGCCGACGGCGGCCGGGCGATGTGTTCTCGGGAGAAGGGAACGAGCGCCTCGGTGAAACCGGCCGCCAGGGCCTCTTGTCTGGCTTCCACCTCACGGGCGACCAGTTCTCCCAGGGCCAGCGGCAGGCGCGGGTCCTGGTCCCCGCCGCGGATCCGCGCGTTGAGGTCTCTCGCCTCGGGCAGATCATCCAGGATCTGCTGGAGCAGGGGCGTCTCGTCGGTCTGCGATGCGCGTACGTGGTACTCGGCGCAGCCCTCAAGGCGCTCAAGCGTGCTCAGGTAGCTCTCGGCGTGACTCTCCAGGGCCTGACGGACCGCCAGGTCGTCGGCGGCGGTATACCCGAACTGCAGGGGCAGGACCGCACCGTCGGCCATCAGCCGCTGCTGGACCTCCTGGTGTGCGGTGAGGTCCCGGCGCTTGGGCCGGACCTCTCCGGCGATGTCGCTGACCACCGCGCACAGGGGACCGGCGGCGACCGTCCGCAGCGCTGTGGGTTCGGATCCGACACCACTGACGCCGTCCAGGCGGCGGGGGTGGTCCTCGGCGGTGATCGAGTACACGTAGAGGGGCATCGTTTACTCCTTCTCCCGCTCCCGCCGTACGGGCCGCCGTGCAGCGGGCCGGCGGCGCCGGGGTGCCTCCTCGACCTCTTCCTCTTCTTCTTCCGGCTCCACGGACTTGGACGATTTGCCGGTCAGGGCATCGCTCACGGCCTCGGCGGCCCCGCCGAGGGCTCCCTTGGTCTTGCCCCGCGCACCGCCCTCCAGCATGTTGCCCATGACGTCCGGCAGCTGGGCGGGGGCCTTGCGGCCCGCTTCGAGGTCGAGGCGGTTGCAGGCCTCGGCGAAGCGTAGGTAGGTGTCGACGCTTGCCACCACGATCCGCGCGTCGATCTTGAGGATTTCGATGCCCACCAGCGAGACGCGGACGAAGACGTCGATGACCAGTCCGCGGTCGAGGATGAGCTCCAGGACGTCGTAGAGGCTGCCCGTGCCGCCCCCTTGCCCTCGCGCGACGGGGCTGCCGCCCTGCGGCACCATGGTCATGGCGCCTCCTTCCGCCGGCGGCCCGGTTCAGGTCTGCCGGTCGATCATGCCGCGGCTGTAGCGGCGAGTGCGTTCGTAGGAGATCAGCTCGCCCTCCTCGTCCAGCGCGACCCGGTAGCTGGCCATCACGCTGGTGGTGTCCGGGATCCGCTCCAGCTCGACCACCTCCACCTGCGCCTCCCACCCGTCCTCGGCCGGCTTCAGCGAGGAGACCGATTCGGGGAAACGGCCCAGGAGTTCCGCGAGTTGCTCGGCCGCGGCGCGCATCGCCGCAGCCGCACCGGTCGTACCGGAACGGCGGCGCGGTGCGGGGCGCCGGGGTGCTTTCCTCTCCGGTTCTCCGTCCTCACGGGCGGGGTGCGGCGAGGCGCGCCCAGGGCGTGCTGACTCCGCTGCGGTCATGGATCCCTCCTCTGGGAAGACCGCCTCACAGAACCTAGAATGTCACTATATCCGCGTATAAGTCTCGCCGTAGGGGCAGAAGTTTTTCACGGACCGCCCTGGCCGGACACCCACTCCTCGGTGGGCGAACGCAGCGGTGTAACCGCCGCCCTCGGGAGAGCAACCAGTCCATCAGTGCCCTGGTAGGGGATGATCATGGAGGACACCAGCAAGATCGCACTCGGAGCCGCTTTGGCTGGGGGTTACCTACTCGGCCGCACGAAGAAGGGCCGCCTGGCGTTCACCGCGGCGACCTATCTCGCCGGGCGCCGCTTCGGACTCGGACCGGGGCAACTGCTCAAGGAAGGCACCTCCCGGCTCAAGGAGATGCCGCAGTTCGCCGACCTCGGTGAGCAACTGCGCGGCGAAGCCCTCGACGCCGGCCGCCAGGCACTGGCCGCGGCGGCCAACCGCAAGCTCACCGACCTCGCAGGGTCCCTCCACGAACGCACCCGGGAACTGTCCCGCAGCGGCGCCGGCCGCGACCGGGACGAGGAGGACCAGGACCAGGAAGAGGAGCGCTCCGAGGACGAGGACGAGGAGCCGTACGAGAGCGAGGACGCGGAGGGCTACGACGAGGAGGAAGAGGAAGACGAGGAGGGCGCCGGGCCCGAGGACGAAGCAGCAGAAGAAGAAGAGGAAGAAGAAGAGGAAGAGGAGCCTGAGGAGGAGCCTGAGGAGGAAGAAGAAGAGGAAGAAGAAGCACCTTCCCCGCCGCGCCGGACCCGCGCCCCGGCCCGCGCCCGGGGCGCCAGGACCCCCGCGCCCGCCAAGAAGGCCGCAGGGCGTCCCGCCCCCGCGAAGAGGGCCGCCCCCGCAAAGAAGACCGCAGCTGCCAAGCGCGCACCGGCGAAGAAGACGGCCCCGGCCAAGAAGGCTCCGGCGAAGGACTCCGCACCGGCCCGAAAGACGGCGGCGAAGAAGACGACCGCGACGACGGCGAACGCGCGGAAGACGACCGCGAAAAAGGCCACGCCGACGAAGGCCGCCGGCGGCCGGACTGCGTCGAAGAGCGCGTCCGCACCCGCGAAGAAGAGCTCCGCCCCCAAGGCGGCCCCGTCGAAACCGGCCGCGAAGAAGAGCAGCGGCGCGCCGCGCAAGAAGACAGCCGCTCAGAGCCCCGGGCGCAAGAGCGCCGCGTCCAAGTCCGCCGCGTCCAAGACCGCGGCCAAGAAGACCACCAGCCGCACGCCGGCCCGGAAGACGGCCGCGAAGAAGACTGCGGCCCGCAAGACGGCCACGCGGAGGTAGGCCATGGCAACCTCAGACCGCTCCTCGTCCCAGCCCTCGGGGCTGGACCAGCTGCTGAAGGAAGCGTCCGGGTACCTCGGCGCCCAGGCCGACCAGCTTGCCGACAAGGTCACGGACAAACTCTCGGACCTCACCGATCAGCTCTACGACGTCGCCGACAACGGCGGCAGCCTCTCCGACGTCGCCGGCATCGGCGGTCGCCTCCTCCAGGGCGACTCCCCCTTGAAGGCCTTTGCCGGGCAGAAGCTCGGCAACCTCAAGGACAAGGTGACCGACACCGTCTCCCAGGGCCTCGGCGGCGGCAAGGGCCGCGGCCGGAAGAGCGGCGGCAAGGTGGTCAACATCGTCGAAGCGCTCGACGTCGGCCTCCCCCTGCGCACGGTCTACGATTTCTGGACCCAGTACGAGGACTTCAGCGGATTCGCCAAGGGCGTACGCGACGTCTCCCGAGGCGAAGAAACGGAAAGCGACTGGAAGGTCAAGGTGGGGCCCTCCACCCGGAGCTGGAAAGCCACCGTGCAGGAACAGATACCCGACGACCGCATCGTGTGGACCTCCGAGGGCGCGAAGGGCACCACACGCGGCTGCGTCAGCTTCCACGAGCTGGCTCCGACACTGACCCGCATCGTCATCGTCGTCGAGTACTACCCCTCCGGGCTGTTCGAGAAGACCGGCAACCTGTGGCGGGCACAGGGCCGCCGCCTGCGCCTCGACCTCAAGAACTTCCTGCGCCACACCACCCTCACCACCGACGAGCCGGAAGGCTGGCGCGGCGAGATCCGCGACGGCGAGGTCGTCCGGACCCACGAAGAAGCCATGGAGGACGAGGAGAACGAGAACCAGGACGAGGAGGAAGGGGAAGGGGAAGACGAGGACGAGGGCGAGGGCGAGTACGCCGACCAGGACGACGGCGCCGCAACGGACGAGGAAGAAGACGAGTACGCGGACGAGGAAGAGGACGACGGGGAGTACACGGACGAGGAAGAGGACGCGGAGTACGCCGGAGAGGACGAACCGGAGGGCGAACCGGACGAGGAGGACGAAGAGGACGAAGAGGAGGAGGAGTACGAGACCTCCCCGCCCCGGCGGCGCCGACGCTCACGCTCCAGGTAAGACCGGCGGGTAACCCGCCCACCTGCCGGCGTGTCCTCGTACGCGGCGCA
This sequence comes from Streptomyces sp. NPDC031670, assembly GCF_055580545.1. Classification (NCBI taxonomy): domain Bacteria; kingdom Bacillati; phylum Actinomycetota; class Actinomycetes; order Kitasatosporales; family Streptomycetaceae; genus Streptomyces; species Streptomyces sp. NPDC031670. The sequence goes on from NZ_JBVILC010000013.1 coordinate 236,891, forward strand.
CCAAGCCCCGCGCGAAGGCGGGCGGGGGCCGACGAAGGCCGGCGGAACATCCGCCGGCCTCCTCGACACCTGAGCGTCAGTGCTTGAGCGCGTCCTTGGCCTTCTGACCAGCCTGCTTGACGTCACCCAGCGCCTGCTCGCCCCGCCCCTTGGCTTCCAGGCTCTCGTTTCCCACAGCCTTGCCCGTGGTCTCCTTCACCTTGCCTTTGGTCGTTTTCCCGGCATTCTTGACCTTCTTGCCTGCTCCCATGCCTCTCACCTCCACGCCCGCCCGGCGCAACGCGGGCTCGCTCCTGTCGTACCCCCCGTAAACATCCATACGCATAACGGACTAAATATGTGAAATGGTACGCCTCATTGGTGTCACAGGGTAGCCCTCGTCGCTCGTACCGGGCCATGCATCGCGCCTGAGCAGAGGCGAGATCCACCTTCCCCTCAGCCGGTTTGTCGGGCCGATGCGAGGTGTGGGGAGTGCGCGCGCTCGGAGATGGAAACGAAGGTCCGCAGCCGCCACAAACCTGGGCTCTACGGCGGCCGGCCCCGGCATTCGCCCCAGTCGACCACCGTCAGCACCGCGCAGTCGCGTCAGCGAAGACGTGCTCGATGCCCGACGCGATCTGCGGCAGTCGCGGCGCGGGTCAAATGGTGAGGGCGGGCCAGGGAACGTCGGTTTCTACGGCGGCGGTGTAGTCGATGCCAGGGACAGAGAACCCGTAGAGTCTGCGGACTTCGTCGCTGAACCAGTCGAGGTCGGCGAGTTCGGTGATGGTCTCGCTGGTGGCGGTGCTCCAGCGGTCGGCCACGGCGTTCTGCACGGCTGGGGTGAGTTCCCAGGTGTCGAGGCGAACCCGGCCCTCGGCGTCGAGGTCGAGGGGGCGGGCGCCGGTCAGCTGGTCCCACAGCTGCACCAGTTGACCGATCGGGTCAACCATGGCGTCGCCCAGGACGCCGCGCAGCAGCCCGACGTAGAGGGCAATGCCGGGGATGGCGGTGGAGGACTGGGTGACCGCAGCGGCGTTGACCGAGGTCACGGCCCGGCCGCCCAGGGTCTTGCCGAGGCGCTCGTCCAACGTACGTGCGGTGGCTTCCAGATGGGTCTTTGCGACGCCGATGGTGCCCTGCCGGTAGATCGCCCCGGTGAGGGGCGAGCCGATGTAGGAGAGGGCGGCGGTGGTGAAGCCGTCGGCGAGCAGGGAGCGGTCGGCCAGGAACGTGATCCACCGTTCCCAGTCGGCGCCGCCCATCACCGCTACGGTCTGCTCGATGTCGTCGCCCTCAGCGGGCGCGGTGGTGACCTCTTTCACCTCCGGGACACCGTTCTCGTCGAAGACGAGGGTCTTGGTGGTGAACGGCGAACCGATCGGCTTGAGGACCGACGCATACACGTGACCGGTGTCCGGGTCAGTGCGGCGAGGGGCGGCCACTGAGTAGATCAAGAAGTCGAGTCGCCCCCCGAACCGCTCGACCAAGAGGTCAGCAACCTGCTCCTTCACCGTGTCGCTGAACGCATCGCCGTTGACGAAGACCATGTCCCGGCCGTGCTGTTGGGCGAGCCGAGCGGTGGCGGCGGTGCGATACCAGCCGGCTGTGCCGGTGCGGCGCGCGGGCGCCTTCTCGAAGCACACGCCGATGCCACGGATACCGACACGGGCCAGGCCCGCGATCGTGGCGGCCAGGCCGTATCCGGCGGACGAGCCAATGACCAGAGCCACCGGCCCCTCGCCGCCGTTGGTGACCGGGGCGGGGACGGCCTGCCACATCTCGTCCACCACCTGCTTGCAGCCGACGGGGTGGGAGTCGAGGAAGAGGAAGCCCCGGCTCTTGGGCGCAATGACGCGTTCGCTCACGGTGTGCCGTCCCAGCTGTCGTCGCGGACAAGGACGCGGCGGCTACATTGGCCACCTCGTCCTGCCAGTCTGCGGCCGTCCGGATGAACACGATGATCTTGGCCGGCACAACGATGTCCAGCCGGGCTTGGAGGGTTCCACTAACTCGGGCGGGGAAGCCGGCGGGACCTGAGTCCTACCCCGAGGGATGGGACCAGCCGGGCCCGCGCTCCGGCGACTCTCTCTGCACTACGCCGATCTGCGGTGCCACCAGACCCATGCCCTTGCCCTTGCCCTTGCCCTTGCCGGAGAATCGTGGCGCGGGTGATGCGGTTCATCGCCTCGGCGAGTTAGTCACCGCCGCTTCGGGCCGGCCCATTCGCGGGGCAGGTCGAGGACCCTTGCGGCCAAGTCGAAGACCGCTGCTCGGCTACAGGCCACCCGCTCAGCGCTTGGGCAGAGCGCAGGCCGGGGTGCCTCCGGGCATGCGATGACGCTGGTTTGCGATGAGTCGGTACACACCATGGGCAACCCACCGCATGGGAGGCAGCATGAGCAACGCACCCGCCAGCGTCCACGCTCCGCCCGCGCTCAACAGAGCCTTCGCAACAGCCTGGGCACCTCCATACATCGCACCTCCGGGAGTCACCCACAGCACTTCATGCTCGGCTCGTGTTGCGGTGACGCCAAGATCTCCCAAGTCTGCGAACTGCCAAGGAACGGTTTGGCAACGAGGCCGTAGGCGTCGCTCAGCGAACCGCACCGAGGTAGAGCAAAAGCCGCAGTCTCCGTCGAAAACGAGAACAGGCTGATTCCTCATTACCTCATCATGCCGCGCGTACAGCCCTGGCATCGCTCAGTTCCGGCCCGCTTGGCCACCCGGTCAAAGCCCTTGCGATAGCCGAGGAGCCGGCGCACGCACTCCGACCGGCAGGGCAGGGTGTTCCGCCAGCCCCTCCGCCACTTTCGTCAACAGCCCCTATTCGTACGTAGATCACCAGTGTGGGTAGCTTCGAGGCGGTGTGCGAGGTGGAGGAGGTCTGCCAGGTGCAGCACCCGGCCGAACCCCGGGAGAGGGACATGGAGCGGCTGGGTCCAACGGGCGGGGATGGCATCCAACCCGTAGTACGCCCCCGCGAGGCCTCCGGTCACCGCGGCGACGGTGTCCGTGTCACCTCCGAGGTCGATCGCCACACGTATCGCGTCCTCAAAGCTGGTGGTGGTGCGCAGTGCCCAGACGGCGGAGCCCAGGCAGGACCAGACGGCACCGTTGAACTCGGTCGCCTGATCCGGGTGCCAGTCAGGGGCGAGGACTACGGCGTAGCGGTCGCGGTGGTCGGGGTGAACAAGAGCCAGGATGTCCGGGAGCGCGGCGAGGGGGTCGGTGTCCTCGAACGTGACACGGATCAGTTCGTGGAAGATCGCGGTGCCTTCCCAGGCCGCGCGGTCACCGTGGGTCAGGGCCGCGATGCGGCGGGCCGCGTCCATGGTGGCTTCCTGGCCATCCGCCGCGAAGTGGACCGCGGAGGTGGACGCCCGCATCAGGGAGCCGTTTCCCGCAGCTCGTTGGTTGACCTGGAAATGGATCGCGGCGGCGAGGTCCCAGGGCATGCCGTTGGTCAGAACGTCTTCGGTCTGCAGGCCGATGTCCTTCGGTTCCGACGCTGCCCACCGCTGGAAGCGGGCAAAGATGTCCGGCAGATCCAGTCCGCCCCGTTCCAGCAGCGACTCCGCGACCAAGACAGCCATCTGCGTATCGTCCGTGGCCTCGCCCGGATCCCACCCGCCTCCCCCGCACATCTCGCCACCAGTACCGGGCGCAGGAAACCGTGCGGAGAACACTCCCTGAGGACCGAACTCGAAGGGGCCGCCCAGGGCATCACCCACCGCCGAGCCGACGACCGCGCCGGCGGCCCGCTGAATATGCTTCATTCGCGCAGGTTATCTGTGCGACGCGGGCGGCTGCGCGGCCTGTTCTTTTTCGGTATCCGAACCATCGGCGATGAACTCGCCACGTCCGCGCAGATGCGCCACCTGGGACACCGTGGGTTTGAGACACCCCTACAGATCGCACAACCGCATCCAGGTTTAGATTCAGGTCATATACCGGCAGTTGCTCCCGGGGCTGGACCGCGGTCCGGCACGGTGGTACATGCTGATATCGGAGCGATCCATCGGTTGGCACCGTCCATCCACGTGGTGGCCCAGCACAGCTCGTAACCGAGCTGGAGCAGGGATCTCCCAAGCTCTGGGTTGAGCCAGACCCGCAAGGGACGCCGCCGAGCGGAGAGCGCTCTTTGTCCTTTGGAATTACCGTCGTCGTCCCGGGGCACTCTGAGCGCGGCGTAGCCAGCTGCCTCGCGACGCACACCGACTCCACCCGCGCACCGTACGTTCGCCGACGACCCCACCTCCGACACTCCCCGCCATGAGCCCCAGTCTGGCCGACGCCGGGCACACACGGGGCCGCTGGGCGATGAAGCTGGACAGCAGCGCAGTCACCGCGCACGGAGGGTTCTCACCAGGAATCATCCAGCTGACGCTGGTGATCCGTCCGATGGAGTGTCCGAAGGCGGTTGGAAGCAGGCTGTGACGTCCTTACCCCGGGGGCAACGGTAGACCTTCCATTCGTCGGCCAGAGCGTCGATGAGAAGCAGTCCGCGTCCACCGGTGGCTCCTTCGTCAGCGTGACGGGGTTCCGGCACCCGGGGCGACGCGTCATGGACCGTCACATGCAGACACTCCTCGTCCCAGGTGAGGAGGAGCTGAGCGTCGCTCCCCGCATGAATATGAGCGTTCGTGACCATCTCGGACACGGTCAGCACGACGGAGTCCACCAGATCCGGCGCGGCCCGGTCCCAGCCGAGCCTCGCGAGATGCCCACGCGTCCAGTCCCTTGCCGTCTTCACGCCGCTGCTGATCGGCAACGAACGCGCCCACCCGACAGCTCTCAGTGAGGGTTCCTGCGGCACTGTCTCTCCTTCCGCCAACTACGGTGCTCATCTGCGTCTGCCCGATGCCGCGGCCTTGATGCGGTTCTGGCGGGCGGCGGCGCAGAACTGGCTGACGGCGTTGCGGGAGGCGTCGCCGTGAAACCCGCGTCGAGAAAGGGCCGGGGACAATGCGGCGGCTCCGCGGCGCCGGAGGGCCCCAAGGATGTGGCCACTGGCTCGGCGTGCTTCAGGGGCCGGCCTTCTCGGTAGCCTGGCCATCTGCTGCGCGGAGTATCCATATGTCCGGCTGGTCCGTGCGAGGGCTCCCCCATGGAGAGTGATGAGGCTGCAATGAGTGAACTGACGAAGCCCGAGGTCGACGTTCCGGAGGGTGACGCCCCTACTGAGCTGACCGTCCGGGACCTGGTCATCGGCGACGGCCCCGAGGTGAAGCCGGGCATGGTGGTCAGGGTGCACTACGTCGGGGTGACCTTCGAGTCCGGGAAGGAGTTCGATGCCTCCTGGGACCGGGGCGAGCCGTTCAAGTTCGCCCTGGGCAGTGGCAAGGTCATCAAAGGCTGGGACCGGGGGGTGAGGGGGATGAAGGTCGGCGGTCGGCGCGAGATCATCGTTCCCCCGCGTCTCGGCTACGGCAAACAGTCGCCGTCGCCGTTGATCCCACCGGGCGCGACCCTGGTCTTCGTGGTGGACCTGCTTGACTCGTACTCCAGCACAACCGGGTGGAGCAACAGCAACGGCTAGGGGCTTTCGTTTGGATCACTGTGCGGACCAGAGGAAGATGCCTGCGATGTGGAGTCCGGCCAGGTAGATCGCGGCCGTCTTCTCGTAGCGGGTGGCGATGCCGCGCCACTGCTTGAGGCGGTTGATGCACCGCTCGACAGTGTTGCGCTGTTTGTAGGCCTCACG
>NZ_JBVILC010000014.1:0-217317 GCF_055580545.1 Streptomyces sp. NPDC031670
GGCGAGCTCCCACAGCCCGTCCGGAACGATCCAACCCCACCGCCCACTCCCCATGCCAGAACAACGCTCAACTGACCATGTAGGACACGGTCTAAGTGCTCAGGCGGGGCCTGCGGCCCCTGCCCCGGCTCCCCGTGGCCTGTCGGGCTGGTCGCGCAGGTGCCCAGGGGCGCGGGGAACTGCGCGACCAGCCCGGCACGGTCCGCAGACGGAAGGGCGTGGGGTGCAGGGGCCGCAGGCCCCGCTCGGGGGCCGGGGCGGAGTCCCGGGGAGCCCACACCAACGCCCGCCCACCCCCGGAGGGTTAAGGGAAGGGGCGGGGTGGGGGCCCGGTAGCCTTGCCGCCCGTGACCGTAACCCTCATCTGGATCGCCGTGGCCCTCGCGGCGACCGGCCTCTACCTCAGCTGGACCGCCGGCCGCCTCGACCGCCTGCACGCCCGCATCGACGCCGCCCGCGCCGCCCTCGACGCCCAGCTGCTGCGCCGCGCCTCGGTCACCCAGGAACTGGCCACCTCCGGCGTCCTGGACCCGGCGGCCTCCATCGTGCTGTACGAGGCCGCGCACGCGGCCCGCCAGGCCGAGGAGGAGCAGCGGGAGGTAGCCGAGAGCGAGCTCAGCCAGGCGCTGCGGGCCGTCTTCGGCGAGCCCGCCCAGGTCGAGGCGGTCCGCGAGGCCCCCGGCGGGGTGGAGGCGGCGGAGGAGCTCGCCCAGGCCGTACGCCGCGTCCCCATGGCCCGCCGCTTCCACAACGACGCCGTACGCGCCGCCCGCGCCCTGCGCAGGCACCGCAAGGTCCGCTGGTTCCGGCTGGCCGGCCACGCCCCGTTCCCGCTCGCCTTCGAGATGGACGACGAGCCCCCGACCGCGCTCGCGGACCGCCCCGGCACATAACCGCCGCCAGCGGACACCGCCCCGCCCCCGGGCCACCCCGCCCGCCCCCCACCAGGCCAAAACGATCCACCGCCTCCACATTGGCCCTTGCTGTGGACTGGTCCGGCGGGTGACCCTCTGGGGCAGTAGGAAACCCCCTTCTCCACCCCAGCGAGGTCCCGTGTCCAGCACCCTCCCCACCACCGCCCAGAACCCCGAGACCGGCACCGCGCGCGTGAAGCGCGGTATGGCCGAGCAGCTCAAGGGCGGTGTGATCATGGACGTGGTCAACGCCGAGCAGGCGAAGATCGCCGAGGACGCGGGCGCCGTGGCCGTCATGGCCCTGGAGCGGGTCCCGGCCGACATCCGCAAGGACGGCGGCGTCGCCCGGATGTCCGACCCCAACATGATCGAGGAGATCATCGAGGCGGTCTCCATCCCGGTCATGGCCAAGTCGCGTATCGGCCACTTCGTCGAGGCCCAGGTCCTGCAGTCCCTCGGCGTCGACTACATCGACGAGTCCGAGGTCCTCACCCCGGCCGACGAGGTCAACCACTCCGACAAGTGGGCCTTCACCACCCCCTTCGTCTGCGGTGCCACCAACCTGGGCGAGGCCCTGCGCCGTATCGCCGAGGGCGCGGCCATGATCCGCTCCAAGGGCGAGGCCGGCACCGGCAACGTCGTCGAGGCCGTCCGCCACCTGCGCCAGATCAAGAACGAGATCGCCCGTCTGCGCGGCTTCGACAACAACGAGCTGTTCGCCGCCGCCAAGGACCTGCGCGCCCCGTACGAGCTGGTCAAGGAGGTCGCCGAGCTCGGCAAGCTCCCCGTGGTGCTGTTCTCCGCCGGTGGTGTGGCGACTCCCGCCGACGCCGCGCTGATGCGCCAGCTCGGTGCCGAGGGCGTCTTCGTCGGCTCCGGCATCTTCAAGTCGGGCGACCCGGCCAAGCGCGCCGCCGCCATCGTTAAGGCCACCACCTTCTACGACGACCCGAAGATCATCGCGGACGCCTCCCGCAACCTGGGCGAGGCCATGGTCGGCATCAACTGCGACACCCTCCCCGAGGCCGAGCGCTACGCCAACCGCGGCTGGTAAGGCACAGGTACCGAAGGACATGAGCAACACACCCGTCATCGGCGTCCTGGCCCTCCAGGGCGACGTACGGGAGCACCTGATCGCCCTGGCCTCGGCGGACGCCGTGGCCAGGCCGGTCCGGCGCCCCGAGGAGCTCGCCGAGGTGGACGGCCTGGTCGTCCCGGGCGGCGAGTCCACCACCATCTCCAAGCTCGCGGTCCTGTTCGGGCTGATGGAGCAGCTTCGCGCGCGCGTGGCCGACGGCATGCCCGTCTACGGCACCTGCGCCGGCCTGATCATGCTCGCCGACAAGATCCTCGACCCGCGCTCGGGCCAGGAGACGATCGGCGGCATCGACATGATCGTGCGCCGCAACGCCTTCGGACGGCAGAACGAGTCCTTCGAGGCCACCGTCGAGGTCACCGGAGTCGGCCCGGTCGAGGGCGTCTTCATCCGGGCGCCCTGGGTGGAGTCGGTGGGCGCGGGGACCGAGGTCCTCGCCGAGCACGGCGGCCACATCGTCGCGGTCCGCCAGGGCAACGCCCTCGCCACCTCGTTCCACCCCGAACTGACCGGCGACCACCGGATGCACGCTCTCTTCGTGGACATGGTGCGCGCCGCCCGGTGACCGGCTCCCGGTAGGATCTCTGGCGAACGACGCAGAATTGGTTACGCGAAGGAGACAGGCAGATGTCCGGCCACTCTAAATGGGCTACGACGAAGCACAAGAAGGCCGTGATCGACGCCAAGCGCGGCAAACTCTTCGCGAAGCTGATCAAGAACATCGAGGTCGCGGCCCGCACCGGGGGCGCCGACATCGACGGCAACCCGACCCTCTTCGACGCCGTGCAGAAGGCGAAGAAGCAGTCGGTGCCCAACAAGAACATCGACTCCGCGCTCAAGCGCGGCGCCGGTCTCGAGGCGGGCGGCGCCGACTACGAGACGATCATGTACGAGGGCTACGGTCCCAACGGTGTCGCGGTGCTCATCGAGTGCCTCACCGACAACCGCAACCGTGCCGCCTCGGACGTGCGCGTCGCCATGACCCGCAACGGCGGTTCGATGGCCGACCCGGGCTCCGTCTCGTACCTCTTCAACCGCAAGGGCGTCGTCGTCCTGCCCAAGGGCGAGCTCACCGAGGACGACGTCCTGGGCGCCGTCCTGGACGCGGGCGCCGAGGAGGTCAACGACCTCGGCGAGTCCTTCGAGATCATCTCCGAGGCCACCGACCTGGTCGCGGTGCGCACCGCGCTCCAGGAGAACGGCATCGACTACGACTCGGCCGAGGCCAACTTCGTCCCGACCATGCAGGTCGAGCTGGACGAGGAGGGCGCGCGCAAGATCTTCAAGCTGATCGACGCGCTGGAGGACAGCGACGACGTGCAGAACGTCTTCGCCAACTTCGACGTCTCGGACGAGGTCATGGAGAAGGTCGACGCGTGACGCCGTAGTACGCGGGCGTTTTCCGGCGGGCCGGTGGGACACCTCCCACCGGCCCGCCGCCGTTGTCGGTGGCAGCGGATAGCCTGGCAGCAAGTCAAAGATCACCAGGGGAGGGCGCGTGCGGGTACTGGGCGTGGACCCGGGGCTGACCCGGTGCGGTGTCGGTGTCGTCGAGGGCGTGGCGGGCCGCCCGCTGACGATGCTCGGCGTCGGCGTGGTCCGCACGCCCGCGGACGCGGAGCTCGGCCACCGCCTGGTCGCCATCGAGCGGGGCATCGAGCAGTGGCTCGACGAGCACCGGCCCGAATTCGTCGCGGTGGAGCGGGTGTTCAGCCAGCACAACGTCCGGACGGTGATGGGCACCGCCCAGGCCAGCGCCGTCGCCATGCTCTGCGCCTCCCGGCGCGGCATCCCGGTCGCCCTGCACACCCCCAGCGAGGTCAAGGCCGCCGTCACCGGCAGCGGCCGGGCCGACAAGGCCCAGGTCGGGGCGATGGTGACCCGCCTGCTGAGGCTGGACGCCCCGCCCAAGCCGGCCGATGCGGCGGACGCGCTGGCCCTCGCCATCTGCCACATCTGGCGCGCCCCCGCCGTCAACCGCCTGCAACAGGCGCACGAGCAGGCCCGCCGTGCCCACCTCTCCGTAAAGAAGGTCACGCGATGATCGCCTTCGTCAGCGGCCCGGTCGCCGCCCTCGCTCCCGACGCCGCGGTGGTCGAGGTCGGCGGCGTCGGCATGGCCCTGCAGTGCACGCCCAACACCCTGGCCACCCTGCGCGTCGGCCAACAGGCCAAGCTCGCCACGTCGTTGGTCGTCCGCGAGGACTCCCTCACGCTCTACGGGTTCGCGGACGACGACGAGAAGCAGGTCTTCGAGCTGCTCCAGACCGCCAACGGGGTGGGCCCCCGGCTCGCCCAGGCGGTCCTGTCCGTGCACACCCCCGACGCGCTGCGCCGGGCCTTCGCCTCCGGTGACGAGAAGGCGCTGACCGCCGTGCCCGGCATCGGCAAGAAGGGCGCCCAGAAGCTCCTCATCGAGCTGAAGGACCGGCTCGGCGCACCCGTCGGCAGCGCCCCCGCCGTCGGCGCCCCGGTCACGGCGGGCTGGCGCGACCAGCTGCACGCCGCCCTGATCGGCCTCGGGTACGCCACCCGCGAGGCCGACGAGGCGGTCACCGCCGTCGCGCCCCAGGCCGAGGCCACCGGGTCGCCGAACATCGGGGCGCTCCTGAAGGCCGCGCTCCAGACCCTCAACCGCGCCCGCTGAGCCGACCGGCCCCGCCCTGCCCGACGCCGCCCGACCCGACGAGAGAACCGTACTGATGAACTGGGACGAGACCGGATCCGAAGCCGACGCCACCGACCCGAGGCTGGTCGACTCGGTGGCCGACGGCGAGGACCAGGCCGTCGAGGCCGCCCTGCGCCCCAAGGACCTGGAGGAGTTCGTCGGCCAGGAGAAGGTGCGCGAGCAGCTCGACCTGGTGCTGCGGGCCGCCCGCGCCCGCGGCGCCACCGCCGACCACGTGCTGCTCTCCGGCGCCCCCGGCCTCGGCAAGACCACGCTCTCGATGATCATCGCGGCCGAGATGGGCGCCCCCATCCGCATCACCAGCGGCCCCGCCATCCAGCACGCGGGCGACCTCGCCGCGATCCTCTCCTCCCTCCAGGAGGGTGAGGTCCTCTTCCTCGACGAGATCCACCGGATGTCGCGGCCCGCCGAGGAGATGCTCTACATGGCGATGGAGGACTTCCGGGTCGACGTGATCGTCGGCAAGGGCCCCGGCGCCACCGCCATCCCGCTGGAGCTGCCCCCCTTCACCCTGGTCGGCGCCACCACGCGCGCGGGCCTGCTGCCGCCCCCGCTGCGCGACCGCTTCGGCTTCACCGGGCACATGGAGTTCTACGAGCCGGCCGAGCTGGAGCGCGTCATCCACCGCTCGGCCCGGCTGCTCGACGTGGAGATCGACCCGGCGGGCGCGGCCGAGATCGCCGGCCGCTCGCGCGGCACGCCCCGTATCGCCAACCGCCTGCTGCGCCGCGTCAGGGACTACGCGCAGGTCAAGGCCGACGGCGTGATCACCCGCGAGATCGCCGCGGCGGCCCTGGGGGTGTACGAGGTGGACGGCCGAGGCCTGGACCGCCTCGACCGGGCGGTGCTCCAGGCCTTGCTGAAACTGTTCGGTGGCGGCCCGGTCGGCCTGTCCACGCTGGCGGTCGCGGTGGGGGAGGAGCGGGAGACCGTCGAGGAGGTGGCCGAGCCCTTCCTCGTACGGGAAGGCCTGCTGGCGCGCACCCCGCGCGGGCGCGTCGCCACCCCCGCCGCCTGGGCCCACCTGGGCCTGGTCCCGCCCCAGCAGGGTCAGGGAGGCGTCCCGGGAGGCGGACAACAGGGGCTCTTCGGGCCGTGACGGCGCGGGTGGGTGCACGGGGAGGAACCCGGGTGCGATGCTGGGCGTTGTTCCAGCTGTGCGGACTCGCTTAGACTCCGCCGATGCCGCCCTCGTATTTGCCGGTCGGCATACCCACCCCCAGATCAGGCCGCACTCCTTGCGCGGTCGTGCGAAGGAAGTTCGTCCCGTGAATCCCGTGACCCTTCTCCCCTTCATCATCCTCATCGGGGCCATGTTCCTTATGACCCGTTCCGCGAAGAGGAAGCAGCAGCAGGCCGCGGCCATGCGGAATGACATCCAGCCCGGCACCGGCGTCCGCACCATCGGCGGTATGTACGCCACGGTGAAGGAGATCGGCGACGACACGATCCATCTGGAGGTGGCGCCGGGCGTCCACGCCGTCTACGCGAAGAACGCGATCGGCGCGGTCCTCTCCGACGAGGAGTACAACCGCATCGTGCACGGTGACACGGACGAGGTCGCCGACCTCCCGGCCGTGCCGGACGACGCCTCGTCGCTGACCGGGACCGCCGGACACCCGGCCGACGAGGCCGAGGCGGCCGACGTGGCCGAGGCCGCCCCGGCGGACAAGATCGACCTGGGCAAGAAGGACGAGGCGGACGACGCCGCCGCGCCCAAGGACGGCAAGGCAGACGGCGGGTCGGACGCGAAGTAGCCGCTCTCGGGGACCGGCGGGCGCCAGCGAGCGCCCGCCGGTCCCGTCGAGGGTGACGACTTCCACGGGGGACGTCCCCACAACACTTCGTGGCCGCCCAGGCGCACACCCGGCGCGGGCGGTTGGACAGGGAGAAACGACAAGGTGGCAGCACCGAAGAAGGGCCGAAGGCCGGCGGGGGCCCAGGGCAGGCCGGGGCGCACCCTGGTCCTGTTCCTGATCGCCATGGTGGCCCTCGCGGGCGGCATGTTCGCCTCCGGGCACAACACGCCCCGCCTGGGCATCGACCTCGCCGGCGGTACGAGCATCACGCTCAGGGCGAAGGCCGAGCCCGGCCAGGAAAAGGCGATCAACAAGAACAACATGGACACCGCGGTCTCGATCATGAACCGCCGTGTCAACGGGCTGGGTGTCTCCGAGGCCGAGGTCCAGACCCAGGGCGATCGCAACATCATCGTCAACATCCCCAAGGGGACGAACTCGGAGCAGGCCCGCCAGCAGGTCGGCACCACCGCCAAGCTGTACTTCCGGCCCGTCCTGACGGTCGCCGCCGGCACCCCCGCCAAGCCCCAGCCCAGCGGCTCGCCGAGCCCCACGGCCAGCAAGAGCGCGGGCAAGACCGACAAGAACGGCGACAAGAACAAGCCGTCCTCGACGCCGTCGGCCAAGCCGAGCGCGAAGTCGACGCCGCAGGGCCGCGCCCTCACCGACGCGCTGAAGGCGGACGGCAAGCCCTCCCCGAAGACCACGCCGGGCCTCCCGGCGACCCCCCCGAAGCCGGGGACGACGCCGGGCGCGACGCCGCCCGTACCGCCCACCGGCGACGCGGCGGCGGTGGCCAAGCTCCAGAAGCAGTTCGAGTCGCTCGACTGCTCCACCAAGGAGTCGCGCGCCAAGGCCGCCTTCGGCAGCAAGGCCACGGACACCATCGCGGCCTGTGACCAGACCGGCGAGGCCAAGTACATCCTGGGCCCGGCCGAGATCGAGGGCACGGACGTCAAGAAGGCCAAGGCCGTCATCGACCAGCAGCGCGGCATGTGGATCGTCCAGATGGACTTCACGGGCAAGGGCTCGAAGAAGTTCCAGTCGATCACCGGCAAGCTGTCGAAGCAGCAGTCCCCGCAGAACCAGTTCGCCATCGCGCTGGACAACCAGGTCGTCTCCGCCCCGTCGGTGAGCCAGACGCTCAGCGGCAGCGCCGAGATCTCCGGCAGCTTCAACCAGCGCTCCGCCAACGACCTGGCGAACGTGCTGTCCTACGGCGCCCTGCCGCTCTCCTTCGAGGAGCAGAGCGTCACCACCGTCACCGCCGCGCTCGGCGCCGACCAGCTGCACGCCGGTCTGATCGCCGGCGCCATCGGTCTGGCGCTGGTCATCCTCTACCTGGTGCTCTACTACCGGGGTCTGGCGCTGGTCGCCCTCCTGAGCCTCGTGGTCTCCGCGGTCCTCACGTACGTGATCATGGCGCTGCTCGGTCCGGCCATCAACTTCGCGCTGAACCTGCCCGCGGTCTGCGGCGCCATCGTCGCCATCGGCATCACGGCGGACTCGTTCATCGTGTACTTCGAACGGATCCGGGACGAGATCCGCGAGGGCCGCACCCTGCGTCCGGCCGTCGAGCGTGCCTGGCCCCGCGCCCGGCGCACGATCATGGTCTCCGACTTCGTGTCGTTCCTCGCCGCCGCGGTGCTGTTCATCGTGACCGTCGGCAAGGTCCAGGGCTTCGCCTTCACGCTGGGCCTGACCACCCTGCTCGACATCGTCGTGGTGTTCCTCTTCACCAAGCCGGTGATGACGCTCCTGGCGCGCAAGCAGTTCTTCGCCGGCGGCCACCCGTGGTCCGGTCTGGATCCGCAGCGTCTGGGCGCCAAGCCGCCGCTGCGCCGCTCCCGCCGCACCTCCGCCGCCCCCACCGACCCGAAGGAGGCGTGAGATGTCGCGACTCGGTCATCTCGGCGCCCGGCTCTACCGCGGTGAGGTCGGCTACGACTTCGTCGGCAAGCGGAAGATCTGGTACGGCATCTCGATCCTGATCACCATCACGGCCATCCTGGGCCTGGCGGTGCGGGGTCTGACGATGGGTATCGAGTTCGAGGGCGGCGCGGTCTTCACCACCCCGAAGACCTCGGTCTCGGTCGCCCAGGCGGAGCAGGTCGCGGAGCGCGCCTCCGGCCACGACGCCATCGTCCAGAAGCTCGGCAACAAGGGTCTGCGCATCCAGATCAGCGGCATCGACACCGCGAAGTCGGACGCGATCAAGACCGAGCTCTCCAAGGACCTGAAGGTCCCCGCCGAGGACATCAACGCCGACCTCGTCGGTCCCAGCTGGGGCGACCAGATCGCCAACAAGGCATGGACCGGTCTGATCGTGTTCATGATCCTCGTGGTGATCTATCTGGCGATCGCCTTCGAATGGCGCATGGCGCTCGCGGCCCTGGTCGCGCTGATCCACGACATCACGATCACCGTCGGTATCTACGCACTGGTCGGCTTCGAGGTCACCCCGGGCACCGTGATCGGTCTGCTCACCATCCTCGGTTACTCGCTCTACGACACCGTCGTCGTCTTCGACGGTCTCAAGGAGGGCCAGCGGGGCATCACCAAGCAGACCAGGCTCACCTACAGCGAGATGGCCAACAAGAGCCTCAACGGCACCCTGGTGCGGTCCATCAACACCACGGTCGTCGCGCTGCTCCCGGTGGCCGGTCTGCTGTTCATCGGTGGCGGCGTCCTGGGCGCCGGCATGCTGAACGACATCTCGCTGTCGCTCTTCGTCGGCCTCGCGGCCGGCGCGTACTCGTCGATCTTCATCGCCACCCCGCTGGTCGCCGACCTCAAGGAGCGCGACCCGCAGATGAAGGCCCTCAAGAAGCGGGTGCTCGCCAAGCGGGCCGCCGCCGCGGCCAAGGGCGAGACCGCCGACGAGCCCCGTGACGGCGAGCCGCAGGACGGCGCCGAGGACGCGGAGGACGCGACCGCGACCGCCGGCGCGGTCGTCGGCCAGCGCCGTCAGCCCTCCCGCAACAACCGGGGGAAGCGCCGATGACGGTCACCACCCAGGAGCTGCTGCTCAGCCGGATCCGTGACGTACCGGACTACCCGAAGCCGGGCGTGCTGTTCAAGGACATCACGCCGCTGCTCGCGGACCCGGCCGCCTTCACGGCCCTCACCGAGGCCCTCGCCGAGCTGTGCGTCCGCCACGGCGCGACGAAGATCGTCGGCCTGGAGGCGCGCGGCTTCATCCTGGCCGCCCCGGTCGCGGTCCGCGCGGGCATCGGCTTCATCCCCGTACGCAAGGCGGGCAAGCTCCCCGGAGCCACGCTCTCCCAGCGTTACGAGCTGGAGTACGGCACGGCCGAGATCGAGGTGCACGCCGAGGACCTGGCCGCGGGCGACCGCGTCATGGTCATCGACGACGTCCTGGCCACCGGCGGCACGGCCGAGGCCTCGCTGGAGCTCATCCGGCGGGCCGGGGCCGAGGTGGCCGGAGTGGCGGTCCTGATGGAGCTCGGCTTCCTGGCCGGACGTGAGCGGCTGGAAGCCGCCCTGCGCGGGGCTCCGCTGGAGGCCCTCATCACGCTCTGATCAAGAGCGGCGAAGACGCGGAAGGCGGGCACCGGGGGAATCCGGTGCCCGCCTTCAGCGTTGACGCGGTTGTGCCTGGTGAGGGCCGGTCCGGCAGCCGCGCCCCCCGCCCGTCCCGCCCCCCCCGGGAACGGGGGTTCCCCCCGGGGAGGCGGCGCCCCGGCTACAGCCGGTCACCCCCGCCCGACACGAACCGGCCGCCGAGGATCGATACCATGGGCTTCCGGGCCTGACCGGGGGACCCGGATCCTCCCCCAGACCCCGTCCGGGGGGACCCCAGAGGAGCGCTCTTGCCAGACGAGGCCCAGCCACTCTCCGCCGAGCGGCCCGACCAGCAGGCCGAGCAGCCCAAGGCGGCCCCCGCCGCGCCCCAGCAGCCCGCGGCGGAGCCCAAGCCGGTCGCGCCGCAGACGCCCCAGCGGCCCCTCGCGGCGACCCCGGCCCCCAAGACCACGTCCTCCGCGAGCCCGCCGGCCCGCTCGGGCGGCGGCTCCTCCAACCGGGTCCGCGCCCGGCTCGCCCGTCTCGGTGTGCAGCGCACCTCCGCGTACAACCCGGTCCTCGAACCACTGCTGCGGATAGTGCGCAGCAACGACCCGAAGATCGAGAGCGCCACGCTGCGCCAGGTCGAGACGGCCTACCAGGTGGCCGAGCGCTGGCACCGCGGCCAGAAGCGCAAGAGCGGCGACCCGTACATCACGCACCCGCTCGCCGTCACCACCATCCTGGCCGAGCTCGGCATGGACCCGGCGACCCTGATGGCCGGGCTGCTGCACGACACCGTCGAGGACACCGAGTACGGCCTGGACACCCTGCGCCGCGACTTCGGCGACCAGGTGGCCCTGCTCGTCGACGGCGTCACCAAGCTCGACCGGGTCCAGTTCGGCGATGCCGCGCAGGCCGAGACCGTGCGCAAGATGGTCGTCGCCATGGCCAAGGACCCGCGCGTCCTGGTCATCAAGCTCGCGGACCGCCTGCACAACATGCGCACCATGCGCTACCTCAAGCGGGAGAAGCAGGAGAAGAAGGCCCGCGAGACCCTGGAGATCTACGCTCCGCTCGCCCACCGCCTGGGCATGAACACCATCAAGTGGGAGCTGGAGGACCTCGCCTTCGCGATCCTCTACCCCAAGATGTACGACGAGATCGTGCGGCTGGTGGCCGAGCGGGCGCCCAAGCGCGACGAGTACCTCGCCATAGTGACCGACGAGGTCCAGTCCGACCTGCGGGCCGCCCGGATCAAGGCGACCGTCACCGGCCGCCCCAAGCACTACTACAGCGTCTACCAGAAGATGATCGTCCGCGGCCGTGACTTCGCGGAGATCTACGACCTGGTGGGCATCCGCGTCCTGGTGGACACCGTCCGCGACTGCTACGCGGCGCTGGGCACGGTCCACGCCCGCTGGAACCCGGTTCCGGGGCGGTTCAAGGACTACATCGCGATGCCCAAGTTCAACATGTACCAGTCGCTGCACACCACGGTCATCGGCCCCAACGGCAAGCCCGTCGAGCTCCAGATCCGTACGTTCGACATGCACCGCCGCGCCGAGTACGGCATCGCCGCGCACTGGAAGTACAAGCAGGAGGCCGTCGCCGGTGCCTCCAAGGTGCGCACCGACGTGCCGAAGAAGGCCGGCAAGGACGACCACATCAACGACATGGCGTGGCTGCGCCAGCTGCTCGACTGGCAGAAGGAGACCGAGGACCCCAGCGAGTTCCTGGAGTCCCTGCGCTTCGACCTGTCGCGCAACGAGGTCTTCGTCTTCACCCCCAAGGGCGATGTCATAGCGCTTCCGGCGGGTGCCACGCCCGTCGACTTCGCGTACGCGGTCCACACCGAGGTCGGCCACCGGACCATAGGCGCACGCGTCAACGGCCGGCTCGTGCCCCTGGAATCGACCCTGGACAACGGCGACCTGGTGGAGGTCTTCACCTCCAAGGCGGCCGGCGCCGGGCCCTCGCGCGACTGGCTGGGCTTCGTCAAGTCGCCGCGCGCCCGCAACAAGATCCGCGGCTGGTTCTCCAAGGAGCGCCGCGACGAGGCGATCGAGCAGGGCAAGGACGCCATCGCGCGCGCCATGCGCAAGCAGAACCTGCCGATCCAGCGCATCCTCACCGGCGACTCCCTGGTCACCCTCGCCCACGAGATGCGCTACCCCGACATCTCCTCGCTGTACGCGGCGATCGGCGAGGGCCATGTCGCCGCCCAGGGCGTCGTGCAGAAGCTGGTGCAGGCGCTCGGCGGCGAGGAGGCGGCCAACGAGGACATCGCCGAGTCGGCGCCGCCCTCGCGCGGACGCAGCAAGCGCCGGGCCAACGCCGACCCGGGCGTGGTGGTCAAGGGCGTCGACGACGTGTGGGTCAAGCTGGCCCGCTGCTGTACGCCCGTCCCCGGCGACCCGATCATCGGCTTCGTCACGCGCGGCAGCGGAGTCTCGGTGCACCGGGCGGACTGCGTCAACGTCGACTCGCTCTCCCAGCAGCCGGAGCGGATCCTCGAAGTCGAGTGGGCGCCCACCCAGTCGTCGGTCTTCCTGGTCGCCATCCAGGTCGAGGCGCTGGACCGCTCCCGGCTCCTGTCGGACGTCACCCGCGTCCTGTCCGACCAGCACGTCAACATCCTGTCCGCGGCCGTCCAGACGTCCCGCGACCGGGTGGCCACCTCGCGCTTCACCTTCGAGATGGGCGACCCCAAGCACCTCGGGCACGTCCTGAAGGCCGTGCGGGGAGTGGAGGGCGTGTACGACGTGTACCGGGTGACGTCGGCCCGCCGGCCGTAACCCTCCCGGGGCACACACGAACGAGGGCCCGCCCGTGGTGACACGGGCGGGCCCTCGTTCGTGTGATGCCGCAGGCTGCGCTGCGCGCGTCAGCCGCCGAACTCCTCCAGCCCCTTCAGAGCCTGGTCGAGCAGCGCCTGGCGGCCCTCCAGCTCCTTGGCGAGCTTGTCGGCCCGGGCGTTGTTGCCCGCCGCGCGCGCCGCGTCGATCTGGCCGCGCAGCTTGTCGACGGCCGCCTGGAGCTGGCCCGTCAGACCCGCGGCACGCGCGCGTGCCTCCGGGTTGGTGCGGCGCCACTCCGACTCCTCGGCCTCCTTCAGGGCCCGCTCCACGGCGTGCATCCGGGCCTCGACCTTGGGACGCGCGTCGCGCGGCACATGGCCGATGGCCTCCCAGCGCTCGTTGATGCCGCGGAAGGCCGCGCGGGCCGCCTTCAGATCGGTCACCGGCAGGAGCTTCTCGGCCTCGACGGCCAGCTCCTCCTTGAGCTTGAGGTTCTCGGTCTGCTCGGCGTCACGCTCCGCGAAGACCTCGCCGCGCGCCGCGAAGAAGACGTCCTGGGCGCCGCGGAAGCGGTTCCACAGCTCGTCCTCGGCCTCGCGCTGGGCGCGGCCCGCGGCCTTCCAGTCCGTCATCAGCTCGCGGTAGCGGGCCGCCGTGGTGGCCCAGTCCGTGGAAGACGACAGCGACTCGGCCTCGACGACCAGCTTCTCCTTGGCCTTGCGGGCCTCCTCGCGCTGTGCGTCCAACGACGCGAAGTGCGCCTTGCGGCGCTTGGAGAACGCCGAGCGCGCGTGCGAGAAACGGTGCCACAGCTCGTCGTCGGACTTCCGGTCGAGCCGGGGCAGGCCCTTCCAGGTGTCCACCAGCGCCCGCAGCCGCTCACCGGCCGAGCGCCACTGCTCGCTCTGCGCCAGCTCCTCGGCCTCGGCGACCAGCGCCTCCTTGGCGTGCTTGGCCTCGTCGGTCTGCTTGGCCTTCTGGACCTTGCGCTCCTCGCGCCGCGACTCGACGGTCTCGACGAGCTTGTCGAGCCGCTTGCGCAGCGCGTCGAGGTCACCCACCGCGTGGTGCTCGTCCACCTGGGTGCGCAGGTGGTCGATCGCCGCCTGGGCGTCCTTCGCCGACAGGTCGGTGGTCCTCACCCGCCGTTCGAGGAGGCCGATCTCGACAACCAGGCCCTCGTATTTGCGCTCGAAGTAGGCCAGGGCCTCCTCGGGAGTCCCCGCCTGCCACGATCCGACGACGACTTCGCCCTCGGCTGTACGCACATACACGGTGCCCGTCTCATCGACGCGGCCCCACGGGTCGCTGCTCACAGCGCCTCCTCCACATGATGCCCGCACGAGGGGTCCGGCCCTCATGGCATCGTCCACAGTTTCCGGGACGGGCCTCGCCCGCCCTCCACAACGCGTTTGTCACCGCGCTGCACAACGCCAATCTAGGCGACCGGCCGCCCGGCTGTCCGCACTCAGCGCGGCCGAATTCCGCGGGTCAGTCCTTGTTGACGGCGGCCTTCGTGATGGTGACGGCCGTCTTGGGCGCACCGTCCCCGGCGCCTCCCGCCACACCCGCCTTCGCGACCTCCTGGACGGCCTTGAGCCCGGCGGCGTCCATCGTGCCGAACGGCGTGTAGGTGGGCGGCAGTTTGGTCTCCTTGTAGACCAGGAAGAACTGGCTGCCGCCGGTGTGCGGCTGGCCGGTGTTGGCCATCGCGACGGTGCCCGCCGGGTAGGTGACCGTACCGTCCGCGCCCGCCTTGCCCAGGGCCGTCAGGTTCTCGTCCGGAATCGTGTAGCCCGGGCCGCCGGTGCCGTCGCCCTTGGGGTCGCCGCACTGGAGGACGAAGATGCCCTGCGTGGTCAGGCGGTGACACTTCGTGTTGTTGAAGTAACCCTTGTCGGCGAGGGACTTGAACGAGTTGACCGTGTGCGGGGTCTTCGCCGCCGCCATCGTGAACGCGATGTCGCCCGCGCTGGTCTTCAGCGACATCGTGTACGAGGCCTTCTGGTCGATCGCCATCTTCGGCTCCGGAGCCGAGTCCTTGCTCGCCGGGGGCGTCGGCGTCTGGGAGGGGGAGGCGGCGTCCGACTTCTTGTCGTCGCTGTCGAAGGCTCCCGTCGCGAAGGCCGCCCCGCCCGCCGCGACGACCACCGCGAGGGTGGCCGCGATGACGGTGTTGCGGCGCTTGGCCTTGCGTCGGGCCTCCTCGCGGCGGCGCTGCTGACGCTCGAACTTCTCCCGGGCGAGCTGGCGCCGGCGCTGATCGCTGCTGACCACCGGTGGTCTCCTTGTGCGGTGTAGTGGCGTACGGACGCGTGTACGCGCGGACTGTGCCCGTACCGTATATGGGTTCGCTGTGACAGGAGCAGCGCCGGTAGGCTCTGAACAGCCGCAATCACCCGCCGTACGAGAAACTGAGGACGATCGTGCTCATTGCCGGGTTCCCCGCCGGGGCCTGGGGGACCAACTGCTACCTGGTCGCCCCCGCCGCCGGCGAGGAGTGCGTGATCATCGACCCGGGCCACCAGGCCGCCCAGGGAGTCGAGGACGTACTCAGGAAGCATCGGCTCAAGCCCGTCGCCGTCGTCCTCACCCACGGCCACATCGACCACTGCGCCTCGGTCGTCCCGGTCTGCGGCGCCCACGACGTCCCCGCCTGGATCCACCCCTCGGACCGGTACATGATGAGCGACCCGGAGAAGGCCCTCGGCCGCTCCTTCGGCGCGCAGATCATGGGCGAGCTGACCATCGGCGAACCGGACGACGTCAAGGAGCTGACGGACGGCTCGACGCTGGAGCTCGCCGGTATGGAGCTCACCGTGTCGCACGCGCCCGGCCATACCAAGGGGTCGGTGACGTTCGGGCTGCCCGAGGCGGAGGACATCCCTCCGATCCTGTTCTCGGGCGACCTGCTCTTCGCCGGCTCCGTCGGACGCACCGACCTGCCCGGCGGCAGCCACGCCGAGCTCCTCGAGTCGCTGGGCCGTGTGTGCCTGCCGCTCGACGACTCGACCGTGGTGCTGTCCGGCCACGGCTCCCAGACCACCATCGGCCAGGAGCGCGCCACCAACCCGTATCTGCGGCAGGTGGCCGCCGGCCCGGGAGAAGGCATCGCCTCTCCCCGACGAGGAATGTGACGAGAAGCTTCCCCATGAGTACCTTCCAGGCTCCCAAGGGCACCTACGACCTGCTCCCGCCCGACTCGGCCCGCTTCCTCGCGGTGCGCGAGGCCATCGCGGCGCCCCTGCGGCGGTCGGGCTACGGCTACATCGAGACCCCGGGCTTCGAGAACGTCGAGCTCTTCGCGCGCGGCGTCGGTGAGTCCACCGACATCGTGACCAAGGAGATGTACGCCTTCGAGACCAAGGGCGGCGACCGCCTCGCCCTGCGCCCCGAGGGCACCGCGTCCGTGCTGCGCGCGGCCCTGGAGGCCAATCTGCACAAGGCGGGCAACCTCCCCGTCAAGCTCTGGTACTCCGGCTCGTACTACCGCTACGAGCGCCCCCAGAAGGGCCGCTACAGGCACTTCTCGCAGGTCGGCGCCGAGGCGATCGGCGCGGAGGACCCGGCGCTCGACGCCGAGCTGATCATCCTGGCGAACGACGCCTACCGCTCGCTGGGCCTGCGCCACTTCCGCATCCTGCTGAACTCGCTGGGCGACCAGGAGTGCCGGCCCGTCTACCGGGACGCGCTCCAGGACTTCCTGCGCGGCCTCGACCTCGACGAGGACACCCTGCGCCGGGCCGAGATCAACCCGCTGCGCGTCCTCGACGACAAGCGGGACGCGGTCCAGAAGCAGCTGGCGGGGGCGCCGCTGCTGCGCGACTACCTGTGCGACGCGTGCAAGGCGTACCACGAGGAGGTCCGCGAGCTCCTGAACGCCGAGGGCGTCGCCTACGAGGACGACCCCCGGCTGGTGCGCGGCCTGGACTACTACACCCGCACCACCTTCGAGTTCGTCCACGACGGCCTGGGCTCGCAGTCCGCGGTGGGCGGCGGTGGCCGCTACGACGGCCTCTCCGAGATGATCGGCGGCCCCGCGCTGCCCTCGGTGGGCTGGGCGCTGGGTGTGGACCGTACGGTCCTGGCGCTGGAGGCCGAGGGCGTCACCCTCGACATCCCCTCCGCGACCAGCGTGTTCGCCGTGCCGCTGGGCGAGGAGGCGCGACGGGTGCTGTTCCGCGTGGTCACCGAGCTGCGCCGGTCCGGGGTCGCCGCCGACTTCAGCTACGGCGGCAAGGGCCTCAAGGGCGCCATGAAGAACGCCAACCGCTCGGGCGCCCGCCTGACCCTCGTCGCGGGCGAACGGGACCTGGCCGAGGGCGTGGTGCAGCTCAAGGACATGGAGTCCGGCGACCAGGTGGCGGTGCCCGTCGCCCAGGCCGTCGAGGCCGTGCGCGCGCGCCTGGTCTGACATCCCGGTCAACTCGGTACGTACGGCGTCGTCCTGATGGATGACGCCGACGGCGAAGTGCCAAGTCCGGTCCACGCGGGCCGGACTCGGCGCGACCGATGCCGTCGTCCTTATCCCCATCGAACGGTGGCCGGGCCACGGATTGCGGCACAATGGCCCGTGCCCAGCAGCCACGGAATGACGGAACGGCGATATGACCACAACAGTTGACGACGTCTCCTCCGGCCGGGAGCAGATGAGCACCGAGGGCACCGTCGGTGCCGGCCGCGCGTTCGCGTGGCTCCTGGTGATCACGGGCGCCGCCGGACTGCTCGCGGCCTGGGTCATCACGCTCGACAAGTTCAAGCTGCTGGAGGACCCGAACTTCACCCCGGGGTGCAGCCTCAACCCGGTGGTCTCCTGCGGCAACATCATGAAGAGCGACCAGGCCTCGGCGTTCGGCTTCCCGAACCCGATGCTCGGCCTGGTGGCCTACGGGATCGTCATCGCGGTCGGCATGAGCCTGCTGGCGGGCGCCCGCTTCCGCCGCTGGTACTGGCTGACCCTGAACGCGGGCACGCTCTTCGGCGTCGGATTCTGCACCTGGCTCCAGTTCCAGTCGCTGTACCGGATCAACGCGCTCTGCCTGTGGTGCTGCCTGGCCTGGGTCGCCACGATCCTCATGTTCTGGTACGTGACCTCGCACAACATCCGCCGCGGCCTGCTGCCGGCCCCGGGCTGGCTGAAGTCGTTCCTGTCGGAGTTCACCTGGGTGCTGCCGGTGGTGCACGTCGGGATCATCGGCATGCTGATCCTGACCCGCTGGTGGGACTTCTGGACCAGCTGACGCGGCGGACGGGGAAACCCCTGTTCCGGCCCGGCAGGGCCTGAACAGGGGTTTTTCCCGTCCTGACGGCATTGTCAGTGGGGTGGCATAGGGTTCTTGACGTGGAGCCCGACCTGTTCACCGCAGCCGCAGAGGACCGCCAGGAGAAAGACCCGGCGGGCAGCCCTCTGGCCGTCCGGATGCGCCCGCGCGTCCTCGACGAAGTCGTCGGCCAGCAGCATCTGCTGCGGCCCGGCTCGCCGCTGCGGCGCCTGGTGGGGGAGGGGAGCGGCGGCCCCGCCGGGCCCTCCTCCGTGATCCTCTGGGGCCCGCCCGGAACGGGCAAGACGACGCTGGCGTATGTGGTGTCGAAGGCGACCAACAAGCGGTTCGTCGAGCTCTCGGCGATCACCGCGGGCGTCAAGGAAGTGCGGGCCGTGATCGACGGGGCCCGCCGGGCCATCGGCGGCTTCGGCAAGGAGACCGTCCTCTTCCTCGACGAGATCCACCGCTTCTCCAAGGCCCAGCAGGACTCACTGCTCCCCGCGGTGGAGAACCGCTGGGTGACGCTGATCGCGGCCACCACCGAGAACCCGTACTTCTCGGTGATCTCCCCGCTGCTCTCCCGCTCCCTGCTGCTGACCCTGGAGCCGCTCAC
This sequence comes from Streptomyces sp. NPDC031670, assembly GCF_055580545.1. Lineage (NCBI taxonomy): Bacteria > Bacillati > Actinomycetota > Actinomycetes > Kitasatosporales > Streptomycetaceae > Streptomyces > Streptomyces sp. NPDC031670. Next base: position 18,701 of record NZ_JBVILC010000014.1, read on the forward strand.
CGACGACGACCTGCGCGCCCTGCTGCGCCGGGCGGTCGAGGAGGAGCGCGGGCTCGGCGGGGCGGTCACGCTGGCCGAGGACGCCGAGGCGCATCTGCTGCGGATCGCGGGCGGCGACGCCCGGCGCGCGCTGACCGCCCTGGAGGCGGCGGCGGGCTCCGCCCTGGCCCAGGAGGAGCGGGAGATCACGCTCCGGACCGTCGAGGAGACGGTCGACCGGGCGGCCGTGAAGTACGACAAGGACGGCGACCAGCACTACGACGTGGCGAGCGCCCTGATCAAATCGATCCGCGGCTCGGACGTGGACGCGGCGCTGCACTATCTGGCGAGGATGATCGAGGCGGGCGAGGACCCGCGGTTCATCGCCCGTCGGCTGATGATCTCCGCGAGCGAGGACATCGGTCTCGCTGACCCGACCGCGCTGCCGACGGCCGTCGCCGCCGCCCAGGCGGTCGCCATGATCGGCTTCCCCGAGGCGGCCCTCACCCTCAGCCACGCCACCATCGCCCTGGCCCTGGCCCCCAAGTCGAACGCGGCGACGACCGCGATCGCCGCCGCCATGGAGGACGTCCGCAAGGGCCTGGCCGGCCCGGTCCCGCCGCATCTGCGCGACGGCCACTACAAGGGCGCCGCCAAGCTCGGCCACGCCCAGGGGTATGTGTACCCGCACGATGTGCCGGGCGCGATCGCCGCCCAGCAGTACGCGCCGGACGCGGTCGCCGACCGGCGCTACTACGAACCCACGCGCTACGGCGCGGAGGCGCGCTACGCGGACGTGGTGGAGAAGGTCCGCGAAAGGCTCGGCCGGGGGGAGTAGGCCCCGCCCCGGCGACTTCGCGCCCTGGGCCGCCCGGCCCGATACGGCAGTCCTCAGCCCGTCGCCGCCTCGAAGAGCCGCCGCATGGCCCGGCGCAGCGGGACGAGCCCGGTCACCGGCTCCGGGAATTCGAAGCGCGCGTCGAAGCAGCGCCCGGCGCTGTCCCGGAACCGCACCCGCAGCCCGAACCGGTCGAGCGCCAGCGGCGTGACCGAGGTCATCCCCCGGTCCCCCTTGGGCCCGAGCCGGGCCACCAGAGCGCACAGCGAGCGCACCTGTTCCCCGTGGTGCGCGTGGAGGTGCTGGAGCAGCTCGGCCTCGTCCCGGACCAGCGGATCGGGCTCGGCGGCGGCGAACGCCTCGGGCTCCACCGCGCTCGCGCCCCACAGATCGTCCACGTACCCCTGGTTCACCTCCAGGCGCAGCGTCATGCTGCCGGGCGGGGCGAGGCCGGGCACGCGGGTGAGCCAGCCGGTGATCCAGGCGCGGCCCCGGATACGGTGGGGGACGGATACCGGCGCCACATCGGTGATCTCCAGGACGGCGGAGAGCTCGTCGTCCTGGGCGTGGGTCGCGGCCCGTACGGCGGGGGAGTCGGCGGGGAAGAGCAGGAACAGATCGCCCTCGGGTCCGACGTTGCGCAGCCTGGGCGTCAGCAGCTCAGGGCGGGCGCCCGCCAGGCCGGTCGGAAGCAGCACGGACGAGCAGGTACTATGTACGAGAGTTCGTGTGCGCTCGGCTGCTGACGGCATCCGCGCGATTTCATGTCCGCTGGGACGCGGCTGACCACGATCTGATCGGACCTCCGTCACGTGACCGGTGGCATGCTGCGCACCGGTACCGGCCCCGTTCTGCGGGCCGGTGGAGCCGGCCCCTTCTGCGGGTCCGGCCTTCTTCGTGCTGTCCGTGATGTGACTGGTGTTCCCCGGACGAGACATACGATCTCCTTGAGTAAGGTGAGCCTAACCTAACCCAACCATGGAGGTTTGGAGAACGTGCCTAACCAGTCGCGTCCCAAGGTCAAGAAGTCCCGTGCGCTCGGTATCGCGCTGACGCCGAAGGCCGTCAAGTACTTCGAGGCCCGTCCGTACCCGCCGGGCGAGCACGGCCGTGGCCGCAAGCAGAACTCGGACTACAAGGTCCGTCTGCTCGAGAAGCAGCGTCTGCGCGCCCAGTACGACATCTCTGAGCGTCAGATGGCGCGTGCCTACGACCGCGCCAAGAAGGCCGAGGGCAAGACGGGCGAGGCGCTGGTCGTCGAGCTCGAGCGTCGCCTCGACGCCCTGGTCCTGCGTTCGGGCATCGCCCGCACCATCTACCAGGCCCGCCAGATGGTCGTCCACGGCCACATCGAGGTCAACGGTGGCAAGGTCGACAAGCCGTCGTTCCGTGTCCGTCCGGACGACGTCATCACCGTGCGCGAGCGCAGCCGTGAGAAGCACCCCTTCCAGGTTGCCCGCGAGGGTGGCTACGCCGGCGAGGGCGAGACCCCGCGCTACCTCCAGGTGAACCTGAAGGCTCTGGCCTTCCGCCTGGACCGTGACCCGAACCGCAAGGAAATCCCGGTCATCTGCGACGAGCAGCTCGTCGTCGAGTACTACGCCCGCTGATCCGGGTGCGGTAGTCAGCGTTCCGCGCTGCGGCCCGCCGTCCCCTCGCTCCGTACGGAGCGGGAGGCGGCGGGCTCTCGCGTTCTCGGGGCCGCCGCCTCCTCACGGGCCGGGGGCGCCCCGGGGACGCCTCCGGCCGTGCCCGCCCGTGCCCGGGCCACCGCCGCGTCCACGCCGAGCCCGCGGCCCTGGCGACGGAACGTCTCGTACGCCGGTTCGCCCAGGCGCTCCCGGGCCCGCCGCTCGCACAGCACATGGGCCGCGTTGAAGCACTGCGAGCCGAACAGCGGCAGCCCCACCGACGGCCAGATCCCCTCGGCCGCCCCCTGCAGCACGGCCGCCTCCGCCGGATCGCCGCCGTCCACCGCGACCAGGGCCATCAGCTCCAGCGCCAGCACCGTGCCCAGCAGGTCGTGGAAGGCGTGGTCGATCTCCAGGCACTCGCCGAGCAGCGCCCGCGCCCGCTCCAGATCCTTGGCGTGCCAGGCCGCGTACCCGAGCACATACAGCGCGTACGCCCTGGCCCAGCGCTCGCCGTGGTCCTCGCAGACCTCCACCGCCTGCTCGCACATCACCACGGCCTCCTCCAGATGACCGAGGAAGGCCACCGCCATCGCCAGCTCGATCCGCGCCATCACGACGTTGCTGTTCAGCTCGCCGATCTCCGCGTACTGCGCGAGCGCCGCCCGCAGCAGCTCCTCGGCCCCCGGCATGTCGTCCGAGACCAGCGCCAGACAGCCCAGGCGGTGCACCGCGTACGCGCGCGCCACCGGGTCGCCGGTGCGCTCGGCCTCCTCGCGGCACTCGTGCAGGGCCGCGACCGCCGCCGCCGTGTCGCCGCGCAGCACCGAGACGTAGCCGAACACCCACAGCGCCTTGAGCCGGGCGCCGTCCTGGCCGCCGTCCTCGGCCTCCAGGACCAGCGCCAGCCAGTGCGCGCCCTCGGCGAGCCGCCCGCAGCCCACCCAGCAGAACCAGAGCGTGGCCGCCAGATACCGCGCCAGACGGGTGTCCTGCCCGCACCCGAGCGAGTGCTCCATCGCCGCCCGCAGATTGGGCAGCTCGGCCTCCACCCGCACCGCGACCTCCGCCTGGCGCGGGCTGAACCAGTCCAGCTCGCACCAGGTGGCCAGCCCCAGGTACCAGTCGCGGTGGCGCCGGCGCAGCCGCTCGGCGTCCCCGGTCGCCGCCAGCCAGTCGGCGCCGTACTCCCGTACGGTGTCGAGCATCCGGTAGCGCACCCCCGCCGGGCCGTCCTCACGCACCACCAGCGAGTGGTCCAGGAGCTCCTGCAGCACGTCGAGCACGGACTCGGGCGGCAGGTCCGGGCCGACGCAGATGTACTCGACGGCCTCCAGGTCGAACTGCCCGGCGAACACCGAGAGCCGGGCCCACAGCAGCCGCTGGGCCGGGGTGCACAGCTCGTGGCTCCAGCCGATCGTGGTGCGCAGCGTCTGGTGGCGCGCGAGCACCCCGCGCCCGCCGCCGGTCAGCAGCCGGAACCGGTCGTCCAGGCGGCGCAGCACCTGCTCCACCGAGAGCGCGCCGAGCCGTCCCGCGGCCAGCTCCAGGGCCAGTGGGATCCCGTCGAGCCTGCGGCACAGCTCCAGGGCGGTCGCGGCCGACTCACCGGTGAGGGCGAAGCCCCCGCGGACCGCGGCGGCCCGGTCGGCGAAGAGGGCCACCGCGTCCTCGTCGTCCATCGGAGCCAGCGCCAGCAGCCGTTCGCCGGCCAGCCGCAGCGGCAGCCGCCCGGCGGCGAGCACCCGCAGCCCGGGGCAGTGGCGCAACAGCGCGCACACCAGCTCCGCGCAGGCTTCCACGACCTGCTCGAAGCCGTCCAGCACCAGGAGCAGGGTGCGGTCGGCGAGGTGGTCCAGGAGGGCGCGGCGCGGCGGGCGGCTGGTGTGGTCGGTGAGGCCGAGCGCCTCCGCCACCGCGTGGTCGAGCAGGTCCGGGTCGGTGACCGTGGACAGGTCCGCGACCCCGACGCCGTCGCAGTAGCGTTCCTGCACAGCCGCGGTGGAGGCGGCGTTCAGCGCCAGCCGCGTCTTGCCGACGCCGCCGACCCCGACCACGGTGGTCAGCCGCGCCTCGGCCAGCAGCCCGTGCAGCGCGGCCAGTTCACGTTCTCGCCCGACGAAGCGATTCAGCTCTGAGGGCACAGGGGAGCGCATGGGACACGCAGAGTACTCAAGGGCTAGCACTGCGTACAAGCGGGTGACGGGACTCCGCTCGCGCGGGCCCCGAATGCGGTAGGGGGCAAGACCCTCGGCGCGATAGGGTCGGGGGACAACTTTTTCTTGTCCGACGGTCGATGCGCAGGGAGCGGTGCGAAGTGTCCGGTGGAGAGGTGGCCGGGATCCTGGTGGCCGTCTTCTGGGCGATCCTGGTGTCCTTCCTCGCCGTAGTCCTCGTGAGGCTGGCCCAGACGCTGAAGGCGACGACCAAGCTGGTGGCCGAGGTGACCGAACAGGCCGTCCCGCTGCTCGCGGACGCCTCGACGGCGGTGCGCTCGGCACAGACCCAGCTCGACCGGGTCGACGCGATCGCCTCGGACGTCCAGGAGGTCACCTCCAACGCCTCGGCGCTCTCCACCACGGTCGCCTCGACCTTCGGCGGCCCGCTGGTGAAGGTCGCGGCCTTCGGGTACGGGGTGCGCCGGGCCATCGGACGGAAAACCGAGCCCGCCGAGCCGCCTCGTACGGTGATCGTCGGGCGGACTCTGCCGTCCGCGCGGCGGAGGAAGCGAAAGGGCTGAGGCTGCGATGTTCCGCCGTACGTTCTGGTTCACCGCGGGCGCCGCGGCCGGTGTGTGGGCCACCACCAAGGTCAACCGGAAGCTGAAGCAGCTGACCCCCGAGTCGCTGGCCGCGCGCACCGCCGACAAGGCGATCGAGGCGGGCCACCGGCTCAAGGACTTCGCGCTCGACGTGAAGGCGGGCATGGCGCAGCGCGAGTCCGAACTCAACGACGCGCTGGGCCTGAACGCGTCCAACGTGCGCGAACTCCCGGCGCAGCGCCGCCTCGCGGCCATCGACCAACCCAACCAGCAGAACCCGAAGATCTCCTACAAGAAGATCTCGTACAACCGGAATGAGGACCACTGATGGAGTCGGCTGAAATCCGCCGCCGCTGGCTGAGCTTCTTCGAGGAGCGCGGTCACACCGTCGTCCCTTCGGCGTCGCTCATCGCGGACGACCCGACTCTGCTCCTCGTCAACGCGGGCATGGTGCCGTTCAAGCCGTACTTCCTGGGTGAGACCAAGCCGCCCGCCCCGCGCGCCACCAGCGTGCAGAAGTGCGTGCGTACGCCGGACATCGAAGAGGTCGGCAAGACCACCCGGCACGGCACGTTCTTCCAGATGTGCGGCAACTTCTCCTTCGGCGACTACTTCAAGGAAGGCGCGATCCAGCTCGCCTGGGAGCTGCTGACCAGCCCCGTGGCCGACGGCGGCTTCGGCCTGGAGCCGGAGAAGCTCTGGATCACCGTCTACCTCGACGACGACGAGGCCGAGCGGATCTGGCGCGAGAAGGTCGGCGTCCCGGCCGAGCGCATCCAGCGCCTGGGCAAGAAGGACAACTTCTGGTCCATGGGCGTCCCCGGCCCCTGCGGCCCCTGCTCCGAGATCAACTACGACCGCGGCCCCGAGTTCGGCGTCGAGGGCGGCCCGGCCGTCAACGACGAGCGGTACGTGGAGATCTGGAACCTGGTCTTCATGCAGTACGAGCGGGGCGCCGGCGACGGCAAGGAGGACTTCCCGATCCTCGGTGACCTCCCGTCGAAGAACATCGACACCGGTCTCGGCCTCGAACGACTCGCCATGATCCTTCAGGGCGTGCGGAACATGTACGAGACCGACACCCTGCGCGTGGTCATGGACAAGGCCACCGAGCTCACCGGCGTCCGCTACGGCGACAAGCACGACACCGATGTCTCCATGCGGGTGGTGGCCGACCACATCCGTACGTCCGTGATGCTCATCGGCGACGGTGTGACTCCCGGCAACGAGGGCCGCGGCTATGTGCTGCGCCGCATCATGCGCCGCGCCATCCGCAACATGCGCCTGATGGGCGCCACCGGCCCGGTCGTCCAGGACCTCATCGACGTCGTGATCGACACCATGGGGCAGCAGTACCCGGAGCTGGTCACCGACCGCAAGCGCATCGAGACGGTCGCGCTCGCCGAGGAGGCCGCGTTCCTCAAGGCCCTCAAGGGCGGCACCAACATCCTGGACACCGCCGTCACCGAGACCAAGGCCGGCGGCGGCACGGTCCTCGCCGGTGAGAAGGCCTTCCTGCTCCACGACACCTGGGGCTTCCCGATCGACCTCACCCTGGAGATGGCCGCCGAGCAGGGCCTCTCCGTGGACGAGGACGGCTTCCGCCGTCTGATGAAGGAGCAGCGCGAGCGGGCCAAGGCCGACGCCAAGGCCAAGAAGACCGGCCACGCCGACCTGTCCGCCTACCGCGAGGTGGCCGACGTCTCCGGCGCGACCGACTTCACCGGTTACACGCACACCGAGAACGAGTCGCGGGTCGTCGGTCTGCTCGTCGACGGCGTGCCCTCGCCCGCCGCCTCCGAGGGCGACGAGGTCGAGGTCGTCCTCGACCGCACCCCCTTCTACGCCGAGGGCGGCGGCCAGCAGGCCGACCAGGGCCGCATCAAGCTCGACAGCGGCGCGGTCATCGAGGTCCGCGACGTGCAGAAGCCGGTCCCCGGCGTCCACGTCCACAAGGGTGTCGTCCAGGTCGGCGAGGTCACCCTCGGCGCCTCGGCCCACGCCGTCATCGACACCCGGCGCCGGCGCGCCATCGCCCGCGCCCACTCCGCCACCCACCTCACCCACCAGGCCCTGCGCGACGCGCTCGGCCCGACGGCCGCCCAGGCCGGTTCGGAGAACTCGCCGGGCCGCTTCCGCTTCGACTTCGGGTCGCCCGCCGCCGTTCCCGGCACGGTCCTCACCGATGTCGAGCAGAAGATCAACGAGGTGCTCGCCCGCGAACTGGACGTCCAGGCCGAGGTCATGTCGATCGACGAGGCCAAGAAGCAGGGCGCCATCGCCGAGTTCGGCGAGAAGTACGGCGAGCGCGTGCGCGTGGTCACCATCGGGGACTTCTCCAAGGAGCTCTGCGGCGGCACGCACGTCCACAACACCGCCCAGCTGGGCCTGGTGAAGCTGCTCGGCGAGTCGTCCATCGGCTCCGGCGTGCGCCGTATCGAGGCTCTGGTCGGCGTGGACGCGTACAACTTCCTCGCCCGTGAGCACACGGTCGTCGCCCAGCTCCAGGAGCTGGTCAAGGGACGCCCCGAGGAGCTGCCCGAGAAGATCTCCTCCATGCTCGGCAAGCTGAAGGACGCCGAGAAGGAGATCGAGAGGTTCCGCGCGGAGAAGGTGCTCCAGGCCGCCGCCGGGCTCGCCGAGGGCGCCAAGGACGTCCGGGGCGTCGCCCTGGTCACCGGCCGGGTGCCGGACGGCACCTCCGCCGACGACCTGCGCAAGCTCGTCCTCGACGTGCGCGGCCGGCTGGATCAGCGCTCGGGTGCCTCGGACCGCCCGGCCGTGGTGGCCCTGTTCAGCACGGCCAACGGCCGCCCGGTGACGGTGATCGCCACCAACGAGGCCGCCCGCGAGCGCGGTCTCAAGGCCGGTGAGCTGGTGCGTACCGCCGCCAAGACCCTCGGTGGCGGCGGTGGCGGCAAGCCCGACGTCGCCCAGGGCGGCGGCCAGAACCCGGACGCGATCGGCGACGCCGTCGACGCGGTCGAGCGCCAGGTCGGCGAGACCGTCTGATGCGACGCGGACGACGTCTCGCGATCGACGTCGGGGACGCCCGGATCGGGGTCGCCTCGTGCGACCCCGACGGGGTCCTCGCCACGCCGGTGGAGACCGTGCCGGGACGTGACGTCCCGGCCGCCCACCGGCGGTTGCGCCTGCTCGTCGAGGAGTACGAGCCCATCGAGGTCGTCATGGGGCTGCCTCGCTCCCTCAGCGGGGGCGAGGGGCCGGCGGCCGTCAAGGTGCGGAAGTTCGCCCAAGAACTGGCCAAGGGGATCGCTCCGGTCCCGGTCCGGCTGGTCGACGAGCGTATGACGACGGTCACGGCCACCCAGGGGCTGCGCGCCTCCGGGGTGAAGGCGAAGAAGGGCAGGTCGGTCATCGACCAGGCCGCCGCGGTGATCATTCTTCAGACCGCGCTTGAGGCCGAACGGGTGTCAGGACGCCCGCCCGGCGAGGGCGTCGAAGTGGTTATCTGATCGCGATACGGTAACGTTCCGCGCGATGCGGCGACATTCGAACAGCAGCCGCACGGCAAAAGAGGCGGACCGTCCGGATGCCTCGCGGCTCTAGGGGACCGATGACTGAGTATGGCCGGGGCGCAGGCTCCGAACCGTGGCATCCCGAGGATCCTCTCTACGGGGACCAGGGATGGGGCGCGCAGCAGACCGCGCCCGGTCAGGCTCCGCACGGCGATCAGCAGCACCCTCAGCAGCAGTACGCCCAGCAGCATCCCCAGCACCAGCAGCATCCGGAGCAGCAACAGCACCAGCAGCAGCAACAGCACCAGCAGCACCAGCAGCACTCTCAGCAGCAGTACGCGCAGCAGCCGCAGGAGCCCTACGGCCAGCAGCCGCACTACGGCGAACAGCCCCAGCAGGGCTACCCGCAGGAGCAGCAGTACGCCCAGCAGGCCCAGTACCACGCGGGCTGGGCCACCGGCCAGCAGGCCGCCATGCCCTACGCGGGCCAGCAGACCGAGGGCTACCCGGGCTACGGCACCGAGACCCAGGACTACTACGGCACGCCCGAGGCGTATCCGCCGCCGCAGCCCCCCGGGCAGCGGCGGACGGTGCCCGAGCAGGCACCCGAGTGGAACCCCGAGGAGCCGGAGTCCGAGGAGGAGAAGCACCCGTTCTTCGGCGGCGACGGTGACAGGCCCGACGCCGACGAGGACGAGGACGAGCCGCGCTCCCGGCGCGGCGGCGGCCGTGACCGCCGGGGCAAGAGCAAGAAGAAGGGCAAGAGCGGACGCGCCTGCCTGGTGCTCGTGGTGGTCTTCTCGCTCGGCGTGGGCGGCGCGGGCTACTTCGGCTACCAGTTCTGGCAGAAGAAGTTCGGCGCGGCCCCCGACTACGTGGGAGCCGGCTCCACCCCCATCCAGGTGGAGATCCCGCAGGGCGCCGGCGGCTACGAGATCGGCAGCATCCTGGCGAAGGCCGGGGTGGTCAAGAGCCAGGGCGCCTTCGTCTCCGCGCAGAACGAGAACCCCAAGGGCAAGACCCTCCAGGCCGGCGTCTACACCCTCAACAAGGGGATGTCGGCGGCCAACGCGGTCGCCGCCATGCTCAACCCGGCCAGCCGCAACAACCTCATCATTCCCGAGGGCAAACGCAACGCCTGGGTCTACGAGCAGATCGACAAGCGCCTCGAACTCAAGGCGGGCACGACCAAGGACATCGCCAAGAGTCAGGCGACGAAGCTCGGCCTGCCCGACTGGGCCAACGACAACAAGGACATCCAGGACCCGCTGGAGGGCTTCCTCTACCCGGCCAGCTACCCGGTCGCCAAGGGCACCAAGCCCGAGGAGGTGCTGCGCAAGATGGTCGCGCGCGCCAACACCGAGTACGGCAAGGTCGACCTGAAGGGCATGGCCACCAAGCTCGGCCTGAAGTCGCCGCTCCAGCTCATCACGGTCGCGAGCCTCGTCCAGGCGGAGGGCAAGTACAAGCACGACTTCGACAAGGTCGCGCGGGTCGTCTACAACCGCCTCAAGCCCAACAACACCGAGACCTACGGCCTGCTCGACTTCGACTCCACGGTCAACTACGCCAAGAGCCAGTCGACCCTGGACATCGGCGCGGTCAAGCACCTGCGGGACTTCAAGCACCCGTACAACACGTACTACATCCACGGCCTGCCGCCCGGTCCCATCGGCAACCCCGGTGAGTCCGCGCTGCACTCGGCGCTCAACCCGACGCCCGGCCCGTGGTACTACTTCGTCTCCGTCACCGAGAACAACACACTGTTCGCGGTCACCAACGAAGAGCACGAGCAGAACCGCAGGAAGTACGAAGAGGAGAAAGCCGGCCAGTGAGCGCTACGAGCCAGGAGAGCGGTGCGCGACGGGCGGCCGTACTGGGGTCGCCCATCGCCCACTCGCTCTCCCCGGTGCTGCACCGCGCCGCCTACCGGGAACTCGGCCTCACCGACTGGTCCTACGACCGCTTCGAAGTGGACGAGGCCGCGCTGCCCGGCTTCTTCGGCGGACTCGACCGGTCGTGGGCGGGGTTCTCGCTCACGATGCCGCTGAAGCGGGCGGTCATCCCGCTGCTCGACGGCATCAGCGACACCGCCTCCTCGGTGGAGGCGGTCAACACCGTCGTCCTCACCGCCGACGGGCGCCGCTACGGCGACAACACCGACATCCCCGGCATGCTGGCCGCCCTGCGCGAGCGCGGTGTGGAACGGGTCGGCTCGGCCGCGGTGCTCGGCGCGGGCGCCACCGCGTCCTCCGCGCTCGCCGCCCTGGCCCGTATCTGCACCGGAGAGGTCACCGCCTATGTGCGCAGCGCCGCCCGGGCGGCGGAGATGCGGGGCTGGGGCGAGCGGCTCGGGGTGGCCGTGCGCACCGCCGACTGGGCGGACGCGGCCGAGGCCTTCCGGGCCCCGCTGGTCGTCGCCACCACCCCGGCGGGCACCACCGACGCGCTCGCGGCGGCTGTGCCCGAGCGGCCCGGCACCCTCTTCGACGTCCTCTACGACCCCTGGCCGACCCCGCTGGCGGGCGCCTGGTCCGGGCGCGGGGGAGCGGTCGTGGGCGGCCTCGACCTCCTGGTGCATCAGGCGGTCCTCCAGGTGGAGCAGATGACCGGCGTGGCGAAGGCCCCGCTGGCGGTCATGCGCGAGGCCGGCGAGCGGGCCCTGGCCGCCCGCTGAGCCGTACCTCCCGGGGGCGCGGGGACCCGCGGGACGGGCCCCGGCGGCCCGCACCCGGCCGGGAACCCCGTCCGCCGACTGGACCGGTCCCGGCCCACCCTCGCGGACGTGGGAGGATCAGGGGTGGCGGGCCAGGGCCGCGCACCCGGCCGCGCTCGTAGGACCAGGACGCGCGAGCGACGAGGAGCACCGTTGAGCAGGTTGCGCTGGCTGACCGCGGGGGAGTCGCACGGCCCCGCACTGGTGGCGACGCTGGAGGGCCTTCCGGCAGGCGTCCCGATCACCACGGAGATGGTGGCGGACCACCTGGCCCGGCGGCGCCTGGGCTATGGACGCGGCGCGCGGATGAAGTTCGAGCGCGACGAGGTCACCTTCCTCGGCGGCGTCCGCCACGGCCTGTCGATGGGCTCGCCCGTCGCGATCATGGTCGGCAACACCGAGTGGCCCAAGTGGGAACAGGTCATGTCGGCCGACCCGGTGGACCCGCAGATCCTCGCGGACCTCGCCCGCAACGCGCCGCTGACGCGTCCCCGGCCGGGCCACGCGGACCTGGCGGGCATGCAGAAGTACGGCTTCGACGAGGCACGTCCGATCCTGGAGCGCGCCAGCGCCCGGGAGACGGCGGCCCGGGTCGCCCTGGGCGCGGTCGCCCGCTCCTACCTGAAGGAGACGGCCGGCATCGAGATCGTCTCGCACGTGGTCGAACTTGCATCCGCGAAGGCTCCGTACGGCGTCTACCCGACCCCGGCCGACGTCGAGAAGCTGGACGAGGACCCGGTGCGCTGCCTGGACGCGGACGCGTCGAAGGCGATGGTCGCGGAGATCGACCAGGCCCACAAGGACGGCGACACCCTCGGCGGTGTCGTCGAGGTCCTGGCGTACGGCGTGCCGGTGGGCCTCGGCTCGCACGTGCACTGGGACCGGCGTCTGGACGCCCGCCTCGCCGCCGCCCTGATGGGCATCCAGGCGATCAAGGGCGTCGAGGTCGGCGACGGCTTCGACCTGGCCCGCGTCCCCGGCTCCCAGGCGCACGACGAGATCGTGCGCACCGCCGACGGCGTCAGGCGCACCTCGGGCCGCGCGGGCGGTACGGAGGGCGGTCTGACCACCGGCGAGCTGCTGCGCGTCCGCGCCGCCATGAAGCCGATCGCGACCGTGCCCCGCGCCCTGGCCACCATCGACGTGGTGACGGGCGAGGCGGCCAAGGCGCACCACCAGCGCTCGGACGTGTGCGCCGTGCCCGCCGCCGGGATCGTGGCCGAGGCCATGGTCGCGCTCGTCCTCGCGGACGCGGTGGCGGAGAAGTTCGGCGGCGACTCGGTCCCCGAGACCCGCCGCAACGTCCGGTCCTACCTCGACAACCTCCAGATCCGGTGAGCACCGGTCCGCTGGTCGTCCTGGTCGGCCCGATGGGCTCGGGCAAGTCCACCGTGGGCGCGCTGCTCGCCGAGCGGCTCGGCGCGCCCTACCGGGACACCGACGCCGACATCGTGGCCGCCCAGGGCCGCCCGATCGCCGACATCTTCGTCGACGAGGGCGAGCCGTACTTCCGCGAACTGGAGCGGGAGGCGGTGCGCGCCGCGCTCACCGGGCACACCGGTGTGCTCGCCCTGGGCGGCGGCGCCGTCCTGGACGCGTCCACGCGCGCGCTGCTCGCCGGTCTGCCGGTCGTCTATCTGTCCATGGACGTCGAGGAGGCGGTGAAGCGGGTCGGCCTCAACACCGCCCGCCCGCTCCTGGCCGTCAACCCGCGCCGCCAGTGGCGCGAGCTGATGGAAGCCCGGCGCCATCTGTACACCGAAGTCGCCAGGGTCGTCGTCGAGACCGACGCCCGTACCCCCGAAGAGGTCGCGCAGGCGGTCCTCGACGCACTGGAGCTGAAATCCGCATGAGCGAGCAGGCACCCACCCGGATCCACGTCGGCGCCACCGCCGGGACGGACCCGTACGACGTGCTCGTCGGCCGCAACCTCCTCGCCGAACTGTCCGGCCTGATCGGCACCGGGGCCCGCAAGGTCGCCGTCATCCACCCGGAGGCGCTGGCAGGCACCGGCGACGCCCTCCGCGAGGACCTGGCCGCGCAGGGCTACGAGGCCATCGCCATCCAGGTGCCCAACGCCGAGGAGGCCAAGACCTACGAGGTCGCCGCCTACTGCTGGAAGGCGCTCGGCCAGTCCGGCTTCACCCGGACCGACGCCGTCGTCGGCGTCGGCGGCGGCGCCACCACCGACCTCGCCGGCTTCGTCGCCGCGACCTGGCTGCGCGGGGTGCGCTGGGTGTCGGTCCCGACCACCGTGCTCGGCATGGTCGACGCCGCCGTGGGCGGCAAGACCGGCATCAACACCGCCGAGGGCAAGAACCTGGTGGGCGCCTTCCACCCGCCCGTGGGCGTCCTGTGCGACCTCGCCGCGCTCGACTCGCTGCCGGTCCACGACTTCGTCTCCGGCATGGCCGAGGTCATCAAGGCCGGCTTCATCTCCGACCCGGTCATCCTCGACCTGATCGAGGCCGACCCGGCGGGCGCCCGCACCCCCGAGGGCCCCCACACGGCCGAGCTGATCGAGCGCGCGATCCGGGTGAAGGCCGAGGTCGTCTCCAGCGACCTCAAGGAGTCGGGGCTGCGCGAGATCCTCAACTACGGGCACACCCTCGCGCACGCCATCGAGAAGAACGAGCGCTACAAGTGGCGCCACGGCGCCGCCGTCTCCGTCGGCATGGTCTTCGCGGCCGAGCTGGGCCGGCTCGCCGGGCGCCTCGACGACGCCACCGCCGACCGGCACCGCTCGATCCTGGAGTCGGTGGGCCTGCCGCTCACCTACCGCGCCGACCAGTGGCCCAAGCTGGTCGAGAACATGAAGCTGGACAAGAAGTCGCGGGGCAACCTGCTGCGCTTCATCGTCCTGGACGGCCTCGCCAAGCCGACGGTCCTGGAGGGCCCGGACCCGGCGGTGCTGCTCGCCGCCTACGGCGAGGTGTCGTCGTGAGCCGCCGCGTCCTGGTCCTGAACGGCCCGAACCTGGGCCGGCTGGGCTCGCGCGAGCCGGACGTGTACGGGGCGACGACGTACGCCGGTCTCGTCGAGGTCTGCCGGAGCCTCGGCGAGGAGCTCGGGCTCGACGTGGAGGTCCGCGAGACCAACGACGAGGGTGACATGATCCGCTGGCTCCACGAGGCGGCCGACGGAAAGATTCCGGTCGTTCTCAACCCGGGCGCGTTCACCCACTATTCGTACGGAATGCGGGACGCCGCCGCCCAGCGCACCGCCCCGCTCATCGAGGTGCACATCTCGAACCCGTACACCCGCGAGGAGTTCCGTCACACCTCCGTGGTGGCGGCCGTGGCCAGCGGCACGGTCGCGGGCTTCGGCATCGGCTCCTACCGCCTGGCGCTGCGCGCCCTCGCCGACGAACTCACCGGCGAACTCGGCGGCTGACCGGGCACCTTCGCCGCACCCCGGCCGTTCACACTGCGGCGGCCGGGGAAGGTACGGTTCTGGACCGGACGCCCGACGGGCGTCGAACCAGCGCCAGTTGCCTTGTACGAGACGGAGTGGCACCGGATGCAGCACGAAGCGGGAGCGCCGCTTCCGCCGCCCCACGCCCCTGGGTGCGGCCCCGGGGCGGACTGGGCCTTCGCCGCCCACCAGTCCGCGGCGCCCCTCGGCGGGCCCGCGGCCCCGGGTGCCCACCCGCCCCTCGCTCCCGGCGCCCAGCCGCCCCCCGTCCCCGGCCCGCCGCTCCCGCCGGCGGCGCCGGCCCAGCCGGCCGCGGGGTGGCACGCCCCGCCGCCCCAGCAGGCCCCCGCGCCGTACCGGGACACCACCGGGCACGTGGCGCTGCCCCCGGGCGGACCCGTCCCGCTTCCGCAGGCCCCGGAGGGCACCGGCGTCACCACGCTGGCGGTGCTGCTGATCGGGCCGGCGGGCGCGGGCAAGACCACGGTCGCCCGCTACTGGGCCCAGCACCGCCGCGTCCCCACCGCCCACATCAGCCTCGACGACGTGCGCGAGTGGGTCTGCGCGGGCTTCGCCGACCCGCAGGCGGGCTGGAACGACCACTCCGAGGCGCAGTACCGCCTGGCCCGCCGCACCTGCGGCTTCGCCGCGCGGAACTTCCTGGCCAACGGCATCTCCTGCATCCTCGACGACGCGGTCTTCCCGGACCGCCCGGTCGTCGGCCTCGGCGGCTGGAAGCGCCATGTCGGCCCCGGCCTGCTGCCGGTGGTCCTGCTGCCCGGTCTCGACGTCGTCCTGGAGCGCAACGCCGAGCGCTCCGGCAACCGCCGCCTCTCGGACGAGGAGGTGGCGGGCATCCACGGCCGGATGGCGGGCTGGTACGGCTCGGGGCTGCCCATCATCGACAACTCCCAGTACGACGTCCCCACCACGGCCCGCCTCCTCGACGACATCCTGGCGAGAGCGATCGCCAGCCCGCCGAGCTGGTAGAGACGGCCGGACCGCCCCCGGTCGGACGCGCAGAAACGGCCGATCCCACGGGCCCCTCATACGCTCGTCGCATGTCAGAGGTGTATGGCCTCCGCCGAGGCTGGCTGCGCGACCGCTGCGCCGCCGCCGGCAGCGCGGCGGCACTGGTCTCGCGCCCCGCGAACGTCCGCTATCTCGCGGGCGGCGCCCCGCCCGGCGCCGTCCTGCTGCTCGGGCCCGCCGAGGACGTCCTGCTCTGCCCCCGTACGCCCACCGGCGACCTCGTGGAGGGGCGGCTCGACGAGCTGCTGCGGGTCACCGTGCTGCCCACGCCCTCGGGCGACCCGGCGGTGGCCGCGGCCGACCTCGCCCAGGCCAGCGGGGCCGACTCGCTCAGCGTCGAGGAGCACGACCTCACCGTGGCCCGGCACCGGGCGATCGGCTCGGTCGCGCCCCGGCTGCTGCTCAGCGACCTCGGGGGAGCGGTCGAGCAGAAGCGGCTCGTCAAGGACGAGGAGGAGATCGCGTGTCTGCGGATCGCGGCCGAGATCGCCGACCAGGCGCTCGGTGAGCTCCTGGAGTCGATCCTGGTCGGCCGCACCGAGCGCCACCTCGCCCTGGAGCTGGAGCGCCGGCTGGTCGACCACGGCGCGGACGGCCCCGCCTTCGCCACCTCCGTCGGTACCGGCCCCAACTCCGGCCGCGGCGGCCACCGGCCCTCGGACCGGCGGGTGGAGGAAGGCGATTTCCTCTCGGTCTGCCTGGGCGCCACGTACCGCGGCTACCGCTGCGAGATCGGCCGTACCTTCGTCATCGGGACGACTCCCGCGGACTGGCAGATCGAGCTCTACGACGTCGTCTTCGCCGCTCAGAGGGCCGGGCGGGAGGCGCTGGCGCCCGGCGCCGAGTACCGCGCGGTGGACCGCGCGGCGCGGCAGGTGCTGGACGCGGCGGGCCACGGCGAGGGCCTGGGAGCGTGCACCGGACACGGTGTCGGGCTCGAAATCAGTGAGGACCCGCAGCTCGCACCTGGAGCCATGGGTAAACTGGACGCTTGCGTGCCGGTCACCGTCGAACCGGGGGTCCACCTCCCGGGCCGGGGTGGTGTCCGAATCGATGACACGCTCGTCGTCCGCCCCGAAGCGGATGGCGGGCCAGAGCTACTCACCATCACGACCAAGGAACTGCTCGCGCTCTAGCCCCGCTGTGCCGCGCACCCTCGGTCCCACCAGCTTCAGTCCAGGAGATTCCGCAACCGTGGCTTCCACGAACGACCTCAAGAACGGCATGGTGCTCAAGCTCGACGGGGGCCAGCTCTGGTCCGTCGTCGAGTTCCAGCACGTCAAGCCCGGCAAGGGCCCGGCCTTCGTGCGCACCAAGCTCAAGCACGTGCTCTCCGGCAAGGTCGTCGACAAGACCTTCAACGCCGGCACGAAGGTCGAGACCGCCACCATCGACCGCCGTGACATGCAGTTCTCGTACATGGACGGCGAGTACTTCGTCTTCATGGACATGGACACCTACGACCAGCTGATGGTCGACCGCAAGTCCGTCGGCGACGCCGCCAACTTCCTGATCGAGGGCTTCACCGCCTCCGTGGCGCAGCACGAGGGCGAGGTGCTCTACGTGGAGCTGCCGGCCGCCGTCGAGCTCGTCATCCAGGAGACCGAGCCGGGTGTCCAGGGCGACCGCTCCACCGGTGGCACCAAGCCCGCCACCCTGGAGACCGGTTACCAGATCCAGGTCCCGCTCTTCATCACCACCGGTGAGAAGGTCAAGGTCGACACCCGCACCAGCGACTACCTCGGCCGGGTGAACAGCTAACCGTGGCTGCCCGGAACAAGGCGCGCAAGCGCGCCTTCCAGATCCTCTTCGAGGCCGACCAGCGCGGTGAGTCCGTGCAGACGGTCCTCGCGGACTGGGTGCGCCACTCGCGGTCGGACGACCGCCAGCCGCCGGTCAACGAGTACACGATGGAGCTCGTCGAGGGGTACGCGCAGTACGTCGAGCGTATCGACGACCTCATCGCCACGTACTCCGTCGACTGGCCGCTCGACCGGATGCCGGTCGTCGACCGGAACATCCTCCGGCTCGGGACGTACGAGCTGGTCTGGGAGGACGGGACGCCGGACGCCGTCGTCATCGACGAGGCGGTGCAGCTGGCGAAGGAGTTCTCCACGGACGACTCCCCGGCCTTCGTCAACGGGCTGCTGGCCCGTTTCAAGGAACTCAAGCCGAGTCTTCGCCGGGACGCCTAGCCCCGGCAGGACCCGGTACACGAAGGGGCCCGCTGTACGCGAGTACAGCGGGCCCCTTCGGCATGCCCGGCGACTGGCACACGGACGGACGGGCGGCCGGGCGGCCGGACAGACCGACCGGCAGACAGTCGGGCGGCCGACCGGCCGGAGACCGCCGCGCAGCCGGACGCCGCCGGGCCGGCCGGGACCTCGAAGGCCCGGCCGGCCCGGCGGCGGCACGTTTCTGCTGAGGCGTCGCAGGCCTCGCAGGCGTCAGTTGTCCTCGTGGGCGACCGCGCGGCGCGCGTCCGCGTCCAGCACGCCCCAGCTGATCAGCTGCTCGGTGAGGACCGAGGGCGACTGGTCGTAGATCACGGCGAGGGTGCGCAGGTCGTCCTGACGGATCGACAGCACCTTGCCGTTGTAGTCGCCGCGCTGCGACTGGATCGTCGCCGCGTACCTCTGCAGGGGGCCCGCCTTCTCCGGCGGGACGTGCGCGAGGCGCTCAAGGTCGAGCACGAGCTTCGGCGGCGGCTCGGCGGCCCCGCCGGGCGTGGTGCCGGGCAGCAGCTCCTGCACCGGGACCCCGTAGAAGTCCGCGAGCTCGGCAAGGCGCTGTACGGTCACGGCGCGGTCGCCGCGCTCGTACGACCCGACCACGACGGCCTTCCAGCGGCCCTGGGACTTCTCCTCCACACCATGGAGGGACAGGCCCTGCTGGGTGCGGATGGCGCGGAGCTTGGCCCCGAGCTGTTTTGCGTATTCGCTGGACATATAGCTCCCCGGACGCTGTGACAACGTGCGGCTCCGCCGCGTGGCTGGTAACTCACTGTGAGGTTACGCAGCGTTACTTGCCTGCGTCAAGCCGAATGGTCCATACCCCCACCCCAGACGGGTGACAGCCCCGTGTGTGGGCGGCCTGTGGCCCTGGTACCGTGGACGGAGTAATTCCGACGTCCTTTAAGGTCCGTCCCGTGAGGCGGAGAAGGAGGTCCGTTTCGTATGGACACGCATGACTCCGATGCGGCACGCCCGGTTCTCGAGGGCCCCGACATCGCGCGGGTACTGACCCGTATCGCCCACGAGATCGTCGAACGCGCCAAGGGCGCCGACGACGTGGTCCTCCTCGGCATCCCCACCCGTGGCGTCTTCCTCGCCCGCAGGCTCGCCGACAAGCTCGAAGAGATCACCGCCGGGAAGATCCCGGTCGGCTCCCTCGACATCACCATGTACCGCGACGACCTGCGGATGCACCCGCCGCGCGCCCTGGCCCGCACCGAGATCCCCGGGGACGGCCTCGACGGAAAGCTCGTCGTCCTCGTCGACGACGTGCTCTTCTCCGGCCGCACCATCCGCGCCGCGCTCGACGCGCTCAACGACATCGGCCGCCCGCGCGCCGTGCAGCTCGCGGTCCTCGTCGACCGCGGCCACCGCGAACTCCCGATCCGCGCCGACTACGTCGGCAAGAACCTCCCGACGTCGCTGCGGGAGACGGTCAAGGTCCTGCTCGCCGAGGAGGACGGCCGCGACGCCGTGCTGCTCGGTGCCAAGCGGACCGCCCCGGCCGGCGAGCAGTAGTCCACCTCCGCACGGAGTTCGGGTCGTACCGGCCCGTGCGGTACTTCCGCGCGCCCGCACGCCCTGACCTCCACCCTCCTGGAGAAGAAACCAGATGAAGCGTCACCTCATCTCGGCCGCCGACCTCACCCGCGACGACGCCGTGCTCATCCTCGACACCGCCGAAGAGATGGCCCGGGTCGCCGACCGGCCGATCAAGAAGCTGCCCACCCTGCGCGGCCGCACCGTCGTCAACCTCTTCTTCGAGGACTCGACGCGCACCCGGATCTCCTTCGAGGCCGCCGAGAAGCGCCTGTCCGCGGACGTCATCAACTTCACCGCCAAGGGCTCCTCGGTCTCCAAGGGCGAGTCGCTGAAGGACACCGCGCAGACCCTGGAGGCCATGGGCGTCGACGCCGTCGTCATCCGGCACGGCGCCTCCGGCGCCCCCTACCGGCTCGCCACCTCCGACTGGATCGACGCGACCGTCATCAACGCCGGCGACGGCACCCACCAGCACCCCACCCAGGCCCTCCTGGACGCCTTCACCATGCGCCGCCGGCTGGTCGGCCGGGACGCGGGCCTCGGCCAGGACCTGGCCGGCAAGCGCATCACCCTCGTCGGCGACGTGCTGCACAGCCGGGTGGCCCGCTCCAACGTCGACCTGCTCCACACCCTGGGCGCCGACGTCACCCTGGTGGCCCCGCCCACCCTGCTGCCGGTGGGCGTGGACCACTGGACCTGCGACGTCTCGTACGACCTCGACAGCGTGCTGCCGAAGTCCGACGCGGTGATGATGCTGCGTGTGCAGCGAGAGCGGATGAACGCCGCCTTCTTCCCGACCGAGCGCGAGTACTCGCGGCGGTACGGCCTGGACGGCGAGCGGATGGCGAGGATGCCCGAGCACGGCATCGTGATGCACCCCGGCCCGATGGTCCGCGGCATGGAGATCACCGCCGAGGTCGCCGACTCCGACCGCTGCACCGTCGTCGAGCAGGTCGCCAACGGCGTCCACACCCGGATGGCCGTCCTGTACCTGCTCCTGGGCGGCAACGAGCCCGCCGTCAGCCACGCCCGCCCCGTCGATTCGGAGACCAAGTAATCATGAGCAAGATCCTCATCCGTGGTGCGAAGGTGCTGGGCGGCGAGGTCCAGGACGTCCTGATCGACGGCGAGACCATCGCCGCCGTCGGCGCCGGCCTCGACGCCGAGGGCGCCACCGTCGTCGACGCCGAGGGCCAGATCCTGCTCCCCGGTCTCGTCGACCTCCACACCCATCTGCGCGAGCCGGGCCGCGAGGACTCCGAGACGGTCCTCACCGGCACCCGGGCCGCCGCCCGCGGCGGCTACACCTCGGTCTTCGCCATGGCCAACACCTTCCCCGTCGCGGACACCGCGGGCGTCGTCGAGCAGGTCTGGCGGCTGGGCCGCGAGCACGGCTACTGCGACGTCCAGCCCATCGGCGCCGTCACCGTGGGCCTGGAGGGCAAGCAGCTCGCCGAGCTCGGCGCCATGCACGACTCGGCCGCCGGGGTCACCGTCTTCTCCGACGACGGCAAGTGCGTCGACGACGCCGTGATCATGCGCCGCGCCCTGGAGTACGTGAAGGCCTTCGGCGGCGTCGTCGCCCAGCACGCCCAGGAGCCGCGCCTCACCGAGGGCGCCCAGATGAACGAGGGCGTCGTCTCCGCCGAGCTGGGCCTGGGCGGCTGGCCCGCGGTCGCCGAGGAGTCGATCATCGCGCGCGATGTGCTCCTCGCCGAGCACGTCGGCTCCCGGGTGCACATCTGCCACCTCTCCACGGCAGGATCGGTAGAGATCGTCCGCTGGGCCAAGTCGCGCGGCATCGACGTCACCGCCGAGGTCACCCCGCACCACCTGCTCCTCACCGACGAGCTGGTCCGCTCGTACAACCCGGTCTACAAGGTGAACCCGCCGCTGCGCACCGAGGCCGACGTCCTGGCACTGCGCGAGGCACTGGCGGACGGCACGATCGACATCGTCGCCACCGACCACGCCCCGCACCCGCACGAGGACAAGGACTGCGAGTGGGCCGCGGCGGCCATGGGCATGGTGGGCCTGGAGACCGCGCTCTCGGTCGTCCAGCACACCATGGTCGACTCCGGCCTGATGAACTGGGCGGACGTCGCCGAGCGCATGTCGTTCAAGCCCGCCCGCATCGGCGGCGCCGAGGACCACGGCCGTCCCGTCTCGGCAGGCGAGCCCGCCAACCTCACGCTGGTGGATCCGGCATACCGTGGCCCGGTGAACCCCGCGGGCTTCGCCTCCCGCAGCCGCAACACCCCCTACGAGGGCCGTGAGCTGCCGGGTCGCGTCACCCACACCTTCCTGCGGGGCAGGGCGACGGTCGTGGACGGGAAGCTGGCATGACACCTGCACTCTTCAATCTCGGCGGGGCGGCACTGGCCGCGGAGCAGAAGTCGGCCGAGGTGACGCACTGGGGGGCCCGGATCGCCTGGGTCGTCGGCGTGCTGATCTTCATCGGCTTCGTCTATTGGCTGATGCGCCAGGGCTGGAAGTGGCGCGGCACCCTCCAGTCGGACCTGCCCGAGCTGCCCGCCGTGCCCAAGGCGACCGGCCCGGCCACACTGAGCATGACCGGCCGCTACCACGGCTCCACCACGGCCGGGCAGTGGCTCGACCGGATCGTCGCGCACGGTCTGGGTGTACGCAGCAAGGCCGAGCTCACCCTGACGGCCGAGGGAGTGAACGTCGTACGCCCCGGGGCGAACGACTTCTTCATCCCGGCCGCCGCACTGCGCGAGGCCCGGTCCGAGAAGGCTATCGCCGGAAAGGTGCTCCCGGAGGGCGGCCTGATGGTCGTCACCTGGGCCCACGGCGACAAGGTGATCGACTCCGGCTTCCGCTCCGACCGGGCGGCCGAGCACGCCGCCTGGATCGAGGCCATCAACTCCATGAACCACCCCACCACCACGACGGAAGGCGCCGCACGATGACGACCTCCACCAGAGGAGCCCAGGCTCCCGCAGTACTCGTCCTGGAGGACGGCCGTACCTTCCACGGCCGTGCCTACGGGGCCGTGGGGGCGACCTTCGGCGAGGCCGTGTTCTCCACCGGCATGACCGGCTACCAGGAGACCCTCACCGACCCGTCGTACCACCGCCAGGTCGTCGTGATGACCGCGCCGCACATCGGCAACACCGGCGTCAACGACGAGGACCCCGAGTCCCGGCGCATCTGGGTCGCCGGCTACGTCGTGCGCGACCCCGCCCGCGTCTCCTCCAACTGGCGCGCCAAGCGCTCCCTCGACGAGGAGCTGCGCGAGCAGGGCGTCGTCGGCATCTCGGGCATCGACACCCGCGCGCTCACCCGCCATCTGCGCGAGCGCGGCGCGATGCGCGTCGGCATCTTCTCCGGCAACGCGCTGCCCGACGAGGGCACCATGCTCGCCGAGGTCCGCCAGGCCCCCGAGATGTCGGGCGCGGACCTCGCCGCCGAGGTCGCCACCAAGGAGACGTACGTCGTCCCCGCGATCGGCGAGAAGCGCTTCACCGTGGCCGCCGTGGACCTCGGCATCAAGGGCATGACCCCGCACCGGATGGCCGAGCGCGGCATCGAGGTGCACGTGCTGCCCGCGACCGCCACGGCCGAGGACGTCTACGCCGTCAACCCGGACGGCGTGTTCTTCTCCAACGGCCCCGGCGACCCGTCCACCGCCGACGGCCCGGTGGCCGTGATGCGTGCCGTCCTGGAGCGGAAGACCCCGCTCTTCGGTATCTGCTTCGGCAACCAGATCCTGGGCCGCGCGCTCGGCTTCGGCACGTACAAGCTGAAGTACGGCCACCGCGGCATCAACCAGCCCGTGCAGGACCGTACGACCGGCAAGGTCGAGGTCACCGCGCACAACCACGGATTCGCCGTCGACGCCCCGCTCGACAAGGTCTCCGACACCCCCTTCGGCCGCGCCGAGGTCTCCCACGTCTGTCTGAACGACAACGTGGTGGAGGGCCTCCAGCTGCTCGACCAGCCGGCCTTCAGCGTCCAGTACCACCCCGAAGCAGCCGCGGGTCCGCACGACGCCGCGTACCTGTTCGACCGCTTCGTTCAGCTCATGGAGGGCCAGCGTGCCTAAGCGCACCGATATCCAGTCCGTCCTGGTCATCGGCTCGGGTCCGATCGTGATCGGTCAGGCCGCGGAGTTCGACTACTCCGGCACCCAGGCCTGCCGCGTCCTGAAGGCCGAGGGCCTGCGGGTCATCCTGGTCAACTCGAACCCGGCGACGATCATGACCGACCCGGAGATCGCCGACGCGACGTATGTCGAGCCGATCACTCCGGAGTTCGTGGAGAAGATCATTGCGAAGGAGCGCCCGGATGCGCTGCTGCCCACCCTGGGTGGTCAGACCGCGCTGAACACGGCGATCTCCATGCATGAGCAGGGGGTGCTGGAGAAGTACGGTGTCGAGCTGATCGGCGCGAATGTCGAGGCGATCAACAAGGGTGAGGACCGCGACCTGTTCAAGGGCGTCGTCGAGGCCGTCAAGGCCAAGATCGGCTACGGCGAGTCCGCCCGTTCGGTGATCTGCCACTCCATGGACGACGTCCTCAAGGGCGTCGACACCCTGGGCGGCTACCCCGTCGTGGTCCGCCCCTCCTTCACCATGGGCGGCGCCGGTTCCGGTTTCGCGCATGACGAGGAGGAGCTGCGCCGTATCGCCGGTCAGGGCCTGACGCTCTCGCCGACCACCGAGGTGCTCCTGGAGGAGTCCATCCTCGGCTGGAAGGAGTACGAGCTGGAGCTGATGCGCGACAAGAACGACAATGTCGTGGTCGTCTGCTCGATTGAGAACTTCGACCCGATGGGCGTGCACACCGGTGACTCGATCACGGTGGCCCCGGCGATGACGCTCACCGACCGCGAGTACCAGCGGCTGCGCGATATCGGTATCGCGATCATCCGTGAGGTGGGTGTGGACACCGGCGGGTGCAACATCCAATTCGCGATCGACCCGGCGGACGGGCGTGTCATCGTCATCGAGATGAACCCGAGGGTCTCGCGTTCCTCGGCGCTGGCGTCGAAGGCGACGGGTTTCCCGATCGCGAAGATCGCGGCGAAGCTGGCCGTGGGCTACACCCTGGACGAGATCCCCAACGACATCACCGAGAAGACCCCGGCGTCGTTCGAGCCGACGCTGGACTATGTGGTGGTGAAGGCCCCGCGGTTCGCGTTCGAGAAGTTCCCCTCGGCGGACTCGACGCTGACGACCACCATGAAGTCGGTGGGTGAGGCGATGGCGATCGGCCGGAACTTCACCGAGGCGCTGCAGAAGGCGCTGCGTTCGCTGGAGAAGAAGGGCAGCCAGTTCACCTTCACCGGCGAGCCGGGCGACAAGGCCGAGCTGCTGCGGGAGGCGGTGCGCCCCACCGACGGGCGGATCAACACGGTCATGCAGGCCATCCGCGCCGGCGCCACCCCTGAGGAGGTGTTCGAGGCGACCCGGATCGATCCGTGGTTCGTGGACCAGCTCTTCCTCATCAAGGAGATCGCGGACGAGCTGGCCGCCGCGGACAAGCTGGAGCCGGCTCTGCTGGCCGAGGCCAAGCGGCACGGCTTCTCCGACGCCCAGATCGCCGGGATCCGGGGCCTGCGCGAGGACGTGGTGCGCGAGGTCCGCCACGCCCTCGGGGTGCGCCCGGTCTACAAGACGGTCGACACCTGCGCGGCCGAGTTCGCGGCGAAGACCCCGTACTTCTACTCCTCCTACGACGAGGAGTGCGAGGTCGCGCCGCGTGAGAAGCCCGCGGTGATCATTCTGGGCTCGGGTCCGAACCGTATCGGCCAGGGCATCGAGTTCGACTACTCCTGCGTGCATGCCTCCTTCGCGCTGAGCGAGGCGGGCTTTGAGACGGTGATGGTCAACTGCAACCCGGAGACCGTCTCCACCGACTACGACACCTCCGACCGGCTGTACTTCGAGCCGCTCACCCTGGAAGACGTGCTGGAGATCGTCCACGCCGAGACCCTTGCCGGTCCGGTGGCGGGTGTGATCGTCCAGCTCGGCGGCCAGACCCCGCTGGGCCTGGCGCAGGCGCTCAAGGACAACGGCGTGCCGGTCGTCGGCACCCCGCCGGAGGCCATCCACGCCGCCGAGGACCGGGGTGCGTTCGGGCAGGTCCTGGCGGAGGCGGGGCTGCCGGCGCCGAAGCACGGCACGGCGACGACGTTCGCGGGGGCGAAGGCCATTGCGGACGAGATCGGCTACCCGGTCCTGGTCCGCCCCTCCTACGTGCTGGGCGGGCGCGGCATGGAGATCGTCTACGACGAGACGCGCCTGGAGTCCTACATCGCGGAGTCCACCGAGATCTCCCCGACCCGCCCCGTGCTGGTCGACCGCTTCCTCGACGACGCCATCGAGATCGACGTCGATGCCCTCTACGACGGCACCGAGCTCTACCTCGGCGGCGTCATGGAGCACATCGAGGAAGCCGGCATCCACTCCGGCGACTCCGCGTGCGCGCTGCCCCCGATCACGCTCGGCGGCTTCGACATCAAGCGCCTGCGCGCTTCGACGGAGGCCATCGCCAAGGGCGTCGGCGTGCGCGGCCTGATCAACATCCAGTTCGCGATGGCCGGGGACATCCTCTACGTCCTGGAAGCCAACCCGCGCGCCTCGCGCACCGTCCCCTTCACCTCCAAGGCGACCGCGGTGCCGCTGGCGAAGGCCGCCGCCCGTATCTCGCTGGGCGCCACCATCGCCGAGCTGCGCGAGGAGGGCCTGCTGCCGAGGAACGGGGACGGCGGCACGCTGCCGCTGGACGCGCCGATCTCGGTGAAGGAGGCCGTGATGCCGTGGAGCCGCTTCCGCGACGTCCACGGGCGCGGCGTCGACACCGTGCTCGGCCCGGAGATGCGCTCCACGGGTGAGGTCATGGGCATCGACTCCGTCTTCGGCACCGCTTATGCCAAGTCGCAGGCCGGGGCGTATGGTCCGCTGCCGACGAAGGGGCGGGCGTTCATCTCGGTCGCCAACCGCGACAAGCGCACGATGATCTTCCCGGCCCGTGAGCTCGTCGCCCACGGCTTCGAACTCCTCGCCACCTCCGGCACCGCCGAGGTCCTGCGCCGCAACGGCATCAACGCCACCGTCGTGCGCAAGCTCAGCGAGGGCGAAGGCCCCAACGGGGAGAAGACGATCGTCCAGCTGATCCACGACGGTCAGGTCGACCTCATCGTCAACACGCCCTACGGCACCGGCGGGCGTCTCGACGGCTACGAGATCCGTACCGCCGCCGTCGCCCGCAGCGTCCCCTGCCTGACCACCGTCCAGGCCCTCGCCGCCGCCGTCCAGGGCATCGACGCCCTCAACCACGGCGACGTGGGAGTGCGCTCGCTCCAGGAACACGCGGAGCACCTGACCGCGGCCCGCGACTAGCAACCGCCCGAGGGGGACACCGGAATCCGGTGTCCCCCTCCGCATGAGGACTGAGACATGTACAAGCTCTTCTTCCACCTGGTCTTCAAGCGGATGGACCCGGAGCAGGCCCACCACCTGGCCTTCCGCTGGATCCGCCTCGCCGCCCGGATCCCCGTCCTGCGCACCTTCGTCGCGGCCGTCCTCGCGCCCCGCCACAAGGAGCTGCGCACCGAGGCGTTCGGGCTGCGGATGCACGGCCCCTTCGGCCTCGCCGCCGGCTTCGACAAGAACGCCGTGGCGATCGACGGCATGTCGATGCTCGGCTTCGATCACGTCGAGATCGGCACGGTCACCGGCGAGGCCCAGCCCGGCAACCCCAGGAAGCGGCTGTTCCGGCTGGTCCAGGACCGCGCCCTGATCAACCGCATGGGCTTCAACAACGAGGGCTCGGCGGCCGTCGCCGAGCGCCTCGCGGCCCGCCGAGCCGTCTTCCGTACGACGGTCGGCGTCAACATCGGCAAGACCAAGACCGTCCCCGAGGCGGACGCCGCCGCCGACTACGTGAAGTCGACCGAGCGGCTCGCCGCGCACGCCGACTACCTCGTCGTCAACGTCTCCTCGCCCAACACCCCCGGGCTGCGCAACCTCCAGGCGACCGAGTCGCTGCGCCCGCTGCTCACCGCGGTGCGCGAGGCCGCCGACCGTACGGTGACCGACCGGCGGGTGCCGCTGCTCGTCAAGATCGCCCCGGACCTCGCCGACGAGGACGTGGACGCGGTCGCGGACCTGGCCGTCGAGCTCGGCCTGGACGGCATCATCGCCACCAACACCACCATCGCGCGCGAGGGCCTCGGCCTGAGGTCCGACCCGGCGCTCGTCAAGGAGACCGGCGGCCTCTCCGGCGCCCCGCTCAAGGACCGCTCCCTGGAGGTCCTGAGCCGCCTCTACGCGCGCGTGGGCGACTCCCTCACCCTGGTCGGCGTCGGCGGCATCGAGACGGCCGAGGACGCCTGGCAGCGGATCCTGGCCGGGGCCACCCTCGTCCAGGGCTACAGCGCCTTCATCTACGAGGGCCCCTTCTGGGGCCGGGCGATCCACAAGGGCCTCGCGGCCCGGCTCGCCGCCTCCCCGTACGCCACCCTCGCCGAGGCGGTCGGCGCCGAGACCCGAAAGGCCCTCAAGTGAGTCTTCCCTTCGGCGCGCGGCTGCGCCACGCCATGGACGAGCGCGGTCCCCTCTGCGTCGGCATCGACCCGCACGCCTCCCTGCTCGCCGAGTGGGGTCTCAGCGACGACGTGGCGGGCGTGGAGCGGTTCTCGCGCTCGGTCGTCGAGGCCCTGGCCGAGCGGGTCGCCGTCTTCAAGCCGCAGGCGGCGTTCTTCGAGCGCTTCGGCTCGCGCGGCATCGCGGTCCTGGAGCGGACCGTCGCGGACGCGCGCGCGGCCGGCACGCTGGTCCTGATGGACGCCAAGCGCGGCGACATCGGCTCCACCATGGCCGCGTACGCCGAGACCTTCCTGCACCCGGACGCGCCGCTGTTCTCCGACGCGCTCACCGTCTCGCCCTACCTCGGCTACGGCTCGCTGAAGCCCGCCGTGGAGCTGGCCCGCGAGAGCGGCGCCGGGCTCTTCGTGCTCGCCCTGACCTCCAACCCGGAGGGCGCGGAGGTGCAGCGCGCGGTGCGCGAGGACGGCCGCACGATCGGCGCGACGATGCTGGCGCACCTGGCGGACGAGAACGCGGACGCCGCCCCGCTGGGCTCCTTCGGCGCCGTGGTGGGGGCGACGCTGGGCGATCTGTCCGCCTTCGACCTCGACATCAACGGGCCGCTGCTGGCTCCGGGCATCGGGGCCCAGGGCGCGACGGCAGCGGACCTGCCCGCGGTCTTCGGCGCGGCCGTGCGCAACGTGGTCCCGAACGTCAGCCGGGGTGTTCTGCGTCACGGTCCCGACCTCGTCGGGCTGCAGGACGCGGCGGCCCGTTTCGCGGACGAGATCCGCACGGCGGTGGCCTCGGCCTAGAGGTCCGCGCGGTCCTCGGGCGAGTCCGCGCGCCAAAGGTTGACGCATTCCTTACCCAAAACCGGGGTGTTATGTCACGAATGTCCTGGTCGGCAGAGGCTGACCAGGACTTTTCGTCTGTTCTCGCTGACTGGAGCGGTCCAGGCCGCTAGTCTCCGACGAGAGCAGAGACGAGCGAACGGGCATTGCGCGTCGCTCGTTGCTCGCCTGGTGTGGGGCGACCAGCTTCCGCACCGGTCCGTATCCGACAGTTCGACATCCGAGGTGACGTAGGCGTGGCTCTTCCGCCCCTTACCCCTGAACAGCGCGCAGCCGCGCTCGAAAAGGCCGCCGCGGCTCGCCGGGAGCGGGCCGAGGTCAAGAATCGACTCAAGCACTCCGGCGCCTCCCTCCACGAGGTCATCAAGCAGGGCCAGGAGAACGACGTCATCGGGAAGATGAAGGTCTCCGCCCTCCTTGAGTCCCTGCCCGGCGTGGGCAAGGTCCGGGCCAAGCAGATCATGGAGCGGCTGGGGATCTCCGAGAGCCGCCGAGTGCGGGGTCTCGGCTCCAACCAGATCGCATCCCTGGAGCGTGAGTTCGGCGGCTCCGGGGCCTGACGTCCCGGGCACCCCCGGGAAGCTGGAATAATCGGTGCATGGCAGCTTCACCCCGGGGGTCTTCCCCCGTACCCCCGGACGCACGTCCGCGACTGACCGTGCTCTCCGGCCCCTCCGGGGTCGGCAAGAGCACGGTCGTCGCTCATATGCGCAAGGTCCACCCCGAGGTCTGGCTCTCGGTGTCGGCGACGACCCGTAAGCCACGCCCCGGCGAACGCCACGGCGTCCACTATTTCTTCGTGGACGACGAGGAATTCGACAAGCTGGTCGCCAATGGCGAACTGCTCGAATGGGCCGAATTCGCGGGAAACCGCTACGGCACGCCCCGCCGCGCCGTCCTGGACCGCCTGGAGGCCGGTGAGCCGGTCCTCCTGGAGATCGACCTCCAGGGCGCCCGGCTGGTGCGCGAGTCGATGCCGGAGGCCCAGCTCGTCTTCCTGGCCCCGCCGAGCTGGGACGAGCTGGTCCGCCGGCTCACCGGCCGCGGGACCGAGGCGCCCGAAGTCATCGAGCGCCGGCTCGCCGCCGCCAAGGTGGAACTGGCCTCGGAGTCGGAGTTCGATACGACCCTGGTCAATACCTCCGTCGAGGATGTAGCGCGCGAGCTGCTAGCCTTGATGAAAGTTCTTTGATTTTTCACCCCTTCGGAAGGCAGACGTGTCCTCTTCCATCACCACGCCCGAGGGCATCATCAACCCGCCGATTGATGAGCTGCTCGAAGCAACCGACTCGAAGTACAGCCTCGTGATTTACGCGGCCAAGCGCGCCCGTCAGATCAACGCGTACTACTCGCAGCTCGGTGAGGGCCTGCTGGAGTACGTCGGCCCCCTGGTGGACACCCACGTCCACGAGAAGCCGCTCTCCATCGCGCTTCGTGAGATCAACGCGGGTCTGCTGACCTCCGAGGCCATCGAGGGCCCGGCCCAGTAAGGCTTCGAAAACGTGTGACCACAGGCCCGGCAGTGTGACTGCCGGGCCTGTGGTGTGTCATAGGGGAGTACGTATCCGAATGCGGGGAGACGCGGTGGACAAGCCGAAGGTCGTTCTGGGGGTCAGCGGTGGGATCGCCGCCTACAAGGCGTGCGAGCTGCTGCGCAGGCTGACCGAGTCCGGGCACGACACGCGCGTGGTGCCGACCGCGTCGGCGCTGCACTTCGTGGGAGCGGCCACCTGGTCGGCGCTCTCCGGGCACCCGGTCTCCACCGAGGTGTGGAACGACGTCCACGAGGTGCCGCACGTACGGATCGGCCAGGACGCCGACCTCGTCGTCGTCGCCCCCGCCACCGCCGACATGCTGGCCAAGGCGGCCCACGGCCTCGCCGACGACCTGCTCACCAACACCCTCCTCACCGCCCGATGTCCGGTCGTCTTCGCCCCCGCGATGCACACCGAGATGTGGGAGCACCCCGCCACCCAGGAGAACGTGGCGACGCTGCGCCGCCGCGGCGCGGTCGTCATCGAGCCCGCCGTCGGCCGCCTCACCGGCGTCGACACCGGCAAGGGCCGGCTCCCCGACCCCGGCGAGATCTTCGAGGTGTGCCGCAGGGTGCTGGCCCGCGGGACCGGCGAGCGGGACCTCGAAGGCCGCCACGTGGTGGTCAGCGCGGGCGGCACGCGCGAGCCGCTGGACCCGGTGCGCTACCTGGGGAATCGTTCCTCCGGGAAGCAGGGGTACGCCCTGGCCCGCACCGCCGTGGCCCGGGGCGCCCGCGTCACGCTCATCGAGGCCAACACCGGGCTGCCCGACCCGGCCGGGGCGGACGTGGTCCGGGTGGGCACCGCCGTTCAACTGCGGGAGGCCGTGCTGAAGGCCGCCGCGGACGCGGACGCCGTGGTCATGGCGGCGGCCGTGGCCGATTTCCGGCCGGAGACGTACGCCGCCGGGAAGATCAAGAAGAAGGACGGCGAGGAGCCCGCGCCGCTCACCCTGGTCCGCAACCCCGACGTCCTCGCCGAGCTCTCCGCCGACCGGACACGCCCGGGCCAGGTGATCGTCGGCTTCGCCGCCGAGACCGACGACGTCCTGGCCAACGGCCGCCGCAAGCTGACGCGAAAAGGCTGTGACCTGCTGGTCGTCAACGAGGTGGGGGAGCGCAAGACCTTCGGCTCCGAGGAGAACGAGGCGGTCGTGCTGGCCGCCGACGGGACGGAGACCCCGGTCCCGTACGGGCCGAAAGAGGCGCTCGCCGACGTGGTGTGGGATCTCGTCGCCCCGCGTTTCGGATAAATTCACGTGCGCCCCGAGAGCGGTCCCAAACCCGCCAAAAACCGCTCCGCGAGCCGCCGGTGGAGACCGATTCCCGTACCGCGACACGCGGTGTCGCAGGTCACAGAGCTTTCAATGTGCGAGACAAGTGGCCCGGTGAGCGGCACCGACCGATAAACTGGTGGTGGAACGACGTCGGGCGCAGCCTCCGGCCCGTTCCACCCATGATCAGCCAGCAGCCGCTGCAACCCCAGGGAGCATTGTGTCCCGTCGTCTGTTCACCTCGGAGTCCGTGACCGAGGGCCACCCCGACAAGATCGCTGACCAGATCAGCGACACGATCCTCGACGCGCTCCTGCGCGAGGACCCGACGTCCCGTGTCGCCGTGGAGACCCTGATCACCACGGGTCTGGTCCACGTCGCGGGCGAGGTCACGACCAAGGCGTACGCGCCCATCGCCCAGCTGGTCCGGGACAAGATCCTGGAGATCGGGTACGACTCGTCGAAGAAGGGATTCGACGGCGCGTCCTGCGGCGTCTCGGTCTCCATCGGCGCGCAGTCCCCGGACATCGCGCAGGGCGTCGACACCGCGTACGAGAAGCGGGTCGAGGGCGACGAGGACGAGCTCGACAAGCAGGGCGCCGGCGACCAGGGCCTGATGTTCGGCTACGCCTGCGACGAGACGCCCGAGCTGATGCCGCTCCCGATCCACCTGGCGCA
Source organism: Streptomyces sp. NPDC031670 (assembly GCF_055580545.1). Classification (NCBI taxonomy): domain Bacteria; kingdom Bacillati; phylum Actinomycetota; class Actinomycetes; order Kitasatosporales; family Streptomycetaceae; genus Streptomyces; species Streptomyces sp. NPDC031670. The sequence continues at coordinate 51,225 of NZ_JBVILC010000014.1, forward strand.
CCGCCTCTCGCGCCGGCTCTCCGAGGTGCGCAAGAACGGGACCATCCCCTACCTGCGCCCCGACGGCAAGACCCAGGTCACCATCGAGTACGACGGCGACAAGGCCGTCCGCCTCGACACGGTCGTCGTCTCCTCGCAGCACGCGAGCGACATCGACCTCGACTCGCTGCTCGCCCCCGACATCCGCGAGTTCGTCGTGGAGCACGTGCTGGGGCAGCTCGTCGAGGACGGCATCAAGCTCGACACGGACGGCTACCGTCTGCTGGTCAACCCGACCGGCCGCTTCGAGATCGGCGGCCCGATGGGCGACGCCGGCCTCACCGGCCGCAAGATCATCATCGACACGTACGGCGGCATGGCCCGCCACGGCGGCGGCGCCTTCTCCGGCAAGGACCCGTCCAAGGTCGACCGCTCCGCCGCGTACGCGATGCGCTGGGTGGCGAAGAACGTCGTCGCCGCCGGCCTCGCGGCCCGCTGCGAGGTCCAGGTCGCGTACGCGATCGGCAAGGCCGAGCCGGTCGGTCTCTTCGTCGAGACGTTCGGCACCAACACGGTCGACAACGAGAAGATCGAGACCGCGATCACCGAGGTCTTCGACCTGCGCCCGGCCGCGATCATCCGCGACCTCGACCTGCTCCGCCCGATCTACGCCCAGACCGCCGCGTACGGCCACTTCGGCCGCGAGCTCCCCGACTTCACCTGGGAGCGCACGGACCGCGTGGACGCGCTGCGCACGGCCGCGGGTCTGTAACCGAACCAGGCTCCACGGCGGCCCCGGACCGGCGCGGTCCGGGGCCGCGGTGCGTCCGGGGCCGGGCCGCTGTCAGTGGTGTCTGGTAGGAATTTGGCTGTGAGCAGCGAGAACGAGAAGCCGGGCGGGGGCGCCGAGGGGGGCGGGGCGGAGCAGCTCGCGCTGATTCGGGAGACCGTGCGCAAGGCCAAGGTGCCCAAAGCCAAGCCGCGGACCTGGCGTGGCGCCGCGCTGGCCGAGGGGCTGCCCGTGGCGCGGGTCGTGGTGGACAAGGGCGGCGTCCACCTCGACCGCTACTTCGACTACGCGGTCCCGCGCGAGCTGGACGCCGACGCCCAGCCCGGGGTGCGCGTGCGGGTGCGGTTCGGGGCCGGGGCCCGCCAGGTGCGCGGCGGGCGCCGGGAGGGCGGCGGGCTGATCGACGGGTTCGTGGTCGAGCGCCTCGCCGAGTCCGACTACTCGGGGCCGCTCGCCGCGCTCGCCAGTGTCGTCTCGCCGGAGCCGGTGCTCAGCCCCGGGCTGCTCGCCCTGGCCCGCGTGGTCGCCGACCGGTACGCGGGCAGCCTCGCGGACGTGCTCCAGCTCGCGGTGCCGCCCAGGAACGCCCGGGCCGAGGCGAAGCCCTCGCCCGAGCCGCCGGGGCCGCCGCCGGCGCCGGACGCGGGGACCTGGGTGCGGTACGGGAACGGCGGCGCGTTCCTGCGCGCCCTGGCCTCGGGCGGGGCCCCGCGCGCGGTGTGGACCGCGCTGCCCGGCCCGTCCTGGGCCGAGGAGATCGCCCGCGCCGTCGCGGCGACCCTGGCGGGCGGGCGCGGCGCGCTGGTCGTGGTGCCCGACGGGCGCAGCGCCGGGCGGGTCGACGCCGCGCTCACCGCGGTGCTGGGCGAGGGGCGGCACGCGCTGCTGACCGCCGAGTCCGGCCCGGAGAAGCGCTACCGGCAGTGGCTCGCCGTGCGGCGCGGCTCGGTGCGGGCCGTGGTCGGCACCCGCGCCGCGATGTTCGCCCCGGTCGAGAGGCTCGGCCTGGTGGTCGTCTGGGAGGACGGCGACTCCAGCCACAGCGACGACCACGCCCCCTTCCCGCACGTCCGCGAGGTGCTGGAGCTGCGCGCCACCCACGACAAGTGCGCGTTCCTGCTGGGCAGTACGAGCTGTACGGTCGAGGCCGCCCAGCTCGTCGAGAGCGGCTGGGCGGCGCCGCTGGTGGCGGACCGCGCCACCGTACGGTCGGCGGCGCCCCTGGTGCGTACGGTCGGCGACGGCGAGCTGGCCCGGGACGAGGCGGCCCGGGCCGCCCGGCTCCCCAGCCTCGCCTGGCAGGCCGTCCGGGACGGCCTGAAGAGCGGCCCCGTCCTGGTCCAGGTGCCCCGCCGGGGCTATGTCCCACGCCTCGCCTGCGAGCGGTGCCGCACCCCCGCGCGGTGCCGGCACTGCTCCGGGCCCCTGGAGGCGCCGGACGAGCGGGACCTGCGGTGCGGATGGTGCGGGCGGGGCGAGTCGGAGTGGCGGTGCGCGGAGTGCGGCGGCGTCCGGCTCCGGGCGCAGGTCGTGGGCGCGCGCCGGACCGCCGAGGAGCTCGGCCGGGCCTTCCCCGCGGTGCCGGTGCGGACCTCGGGCCGCGACCATGTGCTGGACAGCGTGCCCGGGCGGCCCGCGCTCGTCGTCTCCACCCCCGGCGCCGAGCCGGTCGCCGAGGGCGGATACGCGGCGGCGCTGCTCCTGGACGGCTGGGCGATGCTCGGACGCCCCGATCTGCGCGCCGGGGAGGAGGCGCTGCGCCGCTGGATCGGCGCGGCCTCACTGGTGCGCGGCCAGGACGAGGGCGGCACGGTGGTGGTCGTCGCCGAGCCGACGTTGCGGCCGGTCCAGGCCCTGGTCCGCTGGGACCCGGTCGGCCACGCCCTGCGCGAGCTGGCCGAACGGGCCGAGCTGGGCTTCCCCCCGGTCTCCCGGATGGCCGAGGTCACCGGGCGCGCGGAGGCGGTGGAGTCGTTCCTGACCAGCGTTCCGCTGCCGCCCGACGCGCAGATCCTGGGCCCGGTGCTGATGCGCCCGACCGAGCCGGGCCGGGCCCGGCGCCCCGGCGACCCTCCGGTGGGGGAGACCTGGGAGCGGGCGCTGCTGCGCGTGCCACCCGGCAGCGGCGCCGCCCTGGCCACCGCGCTCAAGACCGCCCAGGCGGGACGGCTGGCTCGCGGGGGCGGCGATCCGGTACGGATCAGGGTGGACCCGCCGGACATCGGCTGAACCCGACCCCCCGCCCGTACGCCCACGCAGCCCTCGCAGACAGGGTGCCCCCGGCGCAAGGCCCAGGTGCGACGAGGGCACGGGGAGGCGCGGGCGGTCAGCCGTTGCGCGGGCCCGGGAACGCCGTCGTACGGGCCTCCTCGCGCAGCGACTGCGAGGTCGCCGTCGGCTGGGGCGGCATCGAACGCGCGGCCGGCACCGCGGGGATCACGGCGGGCACCGGCAGCGTGCGCGTCACGGTCGTCTCCGCCGGGCGCTCGGCCTCGGCGCTCTGCGCGGCGGCCCGCCGCGCCCCGTAACGCCGGTGCACGGCCTGCTTGGTGACCCCGAGCGCCGAGCCCACCGCGTCCCACGAGAAGCCCAGGGAGCGGTCGAAGTCGACGGCGGCGGTGACCAGGGTCTCCACGCTGTCCCGCAGCTCCTGGGCGAGCCGGACGGTGGGGGCGGGGGCCCGGCCGTAGACGACGAAGCCCGTGGAGGGGCCGGAGCGGCGCGGACGGTAGACGTTGCCGAGCTGGGCGGTGAGGGTGCGCAGCGCGTCCACCTGCCGGCGGACCCGCTCGATGTCCCGCACCAACAAGTGCAGACTGGCCCGTGCCTGGGCGTCGTGGGTTGCGTGGTCGGCCATGAACAAGCCTCTCGGACCGGCGTTGTTGAAAAGGGATCGGGCCGCCCGCGCGGCCCGTTTCGGTCAATCTCTCTTGACCAACGCGCCACCCGCTCTTGTGGTCACGCTGCGGGGGCGTATGGGTATGAGCGCAGGGCGCGCGAAGTGGCGTACGCCCCTGTCCCGATACCGCGAAAGGAAACCCGAACAGCTCACTCGAACGTCCTGCGCGACGGCACGGCCGGGACACCCAACGTGCGGGCCCGGACACGCAATAGACTGGGCGTCGCTCTCTACAAAGCGAGGTACTCCCCAGTGAAGCTCGTCTTCGCAGGCACCCCCGAGGTCGCCGTTCCCGCCCTTGACGCCCTGATCGCCTCCGGCCGGCACGAGGTCGCCGCCGTGGTGACCCGGCCCGACGCGCCCGCCGGACGCGGCCGTCGGCTGGTGGCCAGCCCCGTCGCCCAGCGCGCCGAGGAGGCCGGCATCGAGGTGCTGAAGCCGGTGAAGCCGCGCGACGAGGACTTCCTGGCGCGGCTGCGCGAGATCGCCCCCGACTGCTGCCCGGTCGTCGCCTACGGGGCACTGCTCCCCCAGGAGGCGCTGGACATCCCGCGGCACGGCTGGGTCAACCTGCACTTCTCGCTGCTCCCCGCCTGGCGGGGCGCCGCCCCCGTCCAGCACGCGCTGATGGCGGGCGACGAGATCACCGGAGCCTCGACCTTCCAGATCGAGAAGGGCCTGGACTCCGGCCCGCTGTACGGGACGGTGACCGAGGCCGTCCGTCCCACCGACACCAGCGGCGATCTGCTGACCCGGCTCGCCTTCGCCGGTTCCGGACTGCTGGCGGCCACCATGGACGGCATCGAGGACGGCACGCTCAAGGCCGTTCCGCAGCCCGCCGACGGGATCAGCCTCGCCCCCAAGATCACCGTCGAGGACGCGCAGATCGACTGGGCCGCTCCCGCGCTCCGGGTCGACCGCGTGGTGCGCGGCTGCACCCCGGCCCCGGGTGCCTGGACCGTCTTCCGGGGCGAGCGGCTCAAGCTCGTCCAGGCGGCGCCGGTCCCGGACCGTACGGACCTGGCGCCCGGCGAGCTGTCCGCGGGCAAGAACAACGTGTACGTGGGCACCGGCTCGCACGCCGTCGAGCTCCTGTGGGTCCAGCCCCAGGGCAAGAAGCCGATGAAGGGCGCGGACTGGGCGCGCGGTGTGCGCATCGCCCCGGGCGAGCACCTCGGCTGAACGGGGCGCGCGGACCCGGGTGGGGGCGTGCGGCGAACAGTCGTAGGCTGGTCGGGTTCGCACCATCTGACCAGCGGAGCACCTTCCACGTGAACGATCAGCCGCACGGCCGTCCCCGCAGCAGCGACGGCAAGGGCGGCGGCAAGCCGTACCGCCGCCCCAAGAAGGACCCCGTCCGCATCCTCGCCTTCGAGGCGCTGCGCGCCGTCGACGAGCGGGACGCGTACGCCAACCTCGTGCTGCCGCCCCTGCTGCGCAAGGCCCGCGAGGGCGGGAACTTCGACGGCCGTGACGCGGCGCTCGCCACCGAGCTCGTCTACGGCACCCTGCGCCGCCAGGGCACCTACGACGCGATCATCGCGGCCTGCATCGACCGGCCGCTGCGCGAGGTGGACCCGCCGGTCCTCGACGTTCTCGCGCTCGGCGCGCACCAGTTGCTCGGGACCCGCATCCCCAGCCACGCGGCGGTCTCCGCCAGCGTGGAGCTCGCCCGGGTGGTGCTCGGCGACGGCCGGGCCCGCTTCGTCAACGCCGTCCTGCGCAAGATCGCGGCGAACGACCTGGACGGCTGGCTGGAGAAGATCGCACCTCCGTACGAGGAGGACGCCGAGGACCACCTCGCCCTGGTGCATTCGCACCCGCGATGGGTCGTCTCGGCGCTCTGGGACGCGCTGGGCGGTGGCCGTGCGGGCATCGAGGACCTGTTGGAGGCCGACAACGAGCGGCCCGAGGTGACCCTGGTCGCCCGCCCCGGCCGCTCCACCACCGACGAACTCATGGACGCGGTCGGCGAGGACAGCGCGCTGCCGGGCCGCTGGTCCCCGTACGCCGTACGGATGGCCGAGGGCGGCGAGCCGGGCGCGCTCGACGCCGTGAAGGACGGCCGGGCCGGTGTGCAGGACGAGGGCAGTCAGCTGGTGGCCGTCGCACTCGCGAACGCGCCGATCGAGGGGCGCGACGAGCGCTGGCTCGACGGCTGCGCGGGCCCCGGCGGCAAGGCGGCGCTGCTCGCCGCGCTGGCCGCCGGGCGCGGGGCGGCCCTGCTCGCCTCCGAGAAGCAGCCGCACCGGGCCCGGCTGGTGGAGCGCGCGCTCGCCGGCAACCCCGGCCCGTACCAGGTGATCACGGCGGACGGCACCCGGCCGCCGTGGCGGGAGGGCTCCTTCGACCGCGTCCTGATGGATGTGCCGTGCTCCGGGCTCGGCGCGCTGCGCCGCCGCCCCGAGGCCCGGTGGCGCCGCCGGCCCGAGGACCTGGAGGGCTTCGCGCCGCTCCAGCGCGGGCTGCTGCGCGAGGCGCTGTCGGCGGTGCGGGTGGGCGGCGTCGTCGGGTACGCGACCTGCTCACCGCACCTCGCCGAGACGCGGATCGTGGTGGAGGACGTGCTCAAGGGCCGGGGCGGGGCTCCCGTCGAGGCCGAGTGGATCGACGTACGGCCGCTGATGCCGGGCGTCGCGGGGCTGGGCGACGGGCCCGACGTACAGCTCTGGCCGCATCTGCACGGGACGGACGCGATGTATCTGGCGCTGCTGCGGCGCACGGCGTGAGAGAAGGGGCCCGGAGCCGCGAACTCCGGGCCCCTTTCGGGTTCGTCGGGCGCTAGGGCGTACGGACCCCGGCCGGCGGCGCGGCCGGGCCCTCCTCCGCCTCCCGGGACAGCCGGTGCGGCCACCACACCCGTCGGCCCACGTCCAGGAACAGGGACGTCACCAGGATCGAGCGGACCACGAAGGTGTCGAGCAGCACGCCCAGCGCCACCGCGAAGCCGATCTCGGCGAACGCCGTCATCGGGAGCGTGCCGAGGACCGCGAAGGTACCCGCGAGGACCAGGCCCGCCGAGGTGATCACGGCGCCGGTGGCGGCCAGGCCGGTCACGACGCCCCGGCGGGTGCCCTGGCGGGCCGCCTCCTCGCGGATACGGGTGGACAGGAAGATGTTGTAGTCGATGCCCAGGGCCACCAGGAAGACGAAGACGAAGAGCGGGAAGTCGGTGGACTCGCCCGCGTAGTCGAAGAGATGGCGGAAGGCGAGCGCGCTGATGCCGAGCGCCGCCGCGAAGGACAGCACGACCGTGGCGATCAGCAGCAGCGGTGCCACCAGTGCCCGCAGCAGAACACCCAGGACGCACAGCACCACGAGCAGCACCAGCGGGATGACCAGTTTGTTGTCGTGGGTGGTGGCCTTCTCCATGTCCAGGACGGCCGCGGTGCCGCCCCCCACGCGCGCGTGGGCCCCGGGCACCGCGTGGACCGCGTCCCGTACCCGCTCCACGGTCGCGTGCGCGGCGGCGCTGTCCGGGCGCGCGGTCATGGTGGCTTCGAGCAGGACCTCCCCGTCGTGCCCGGCCGCGGTGCCCGGCGGCACGCCGACGGACGCGGGTACCACCCCGTCGGTGGCCGCCACCGTCCGGCGCACCTCCGGCGCCTGCCGCGCCGCCGTGATGATTACCAGGGGGTCGCCGCTGCCCGCCGGGAAGTGCTTCGCCTGCACCTCGGCGCCCACGATCGAGTCCGGTCTGCCGGTGAAGGAGTCCGCGTTGCTCAGTCCGTCCGCCCTCAGCTGGAGCAGGCCCAAGGAGCACGCGGCCAGCACCACGGCGGTCGTCACCCACACCGCTCGGGGGCGGGTGGCGATCCGGCGGCCGGTGTGCGCCCACACCCCGCGCGCGGTCGGGTCGGCGGAGCCGAAGACGGGTCCGGCCGGCCAGAAGATCCAGCGGCCGAAGATCACCAGAAGCGCCGGGAACAGCGTGAGCATGGCGAGCAGCGCGACCGCCACGCCGATGGCGGCGACCGGGCCGAGGCCCTTCGTGGAGTTCATCTCGGCCACCAGCAGGACCAGCATCCCGAGGATGACGGTGGCGCCACTGGCCAGGACCGCCGGCCCGGCCCGGTGCAGGGCCAGCGCCATCGCCTCATGGCGGTCCTCGTGGCGGCGCAGCTCCTCGCGGTAGCGGGAGACGAGCAGCAGCGCGTAGTCGGTGCCGGCGCCGAAGACCAGCACCGTGAGGATGCCGGCGCTCTGGCCGTTGACGGTCAGGCCTGCGTGCCGGGCCAGCAGGTAGATCACCGCCTGCGCGGCGGCGAGCGCCCAGACCACGGAGATCACCGGCACCAGGAGCAGGGTGGGACTGCGGTACGTGATCAGCAGCATCACCACGACCACCGCGAGCGCGGAGAAGAGCAGCGTGGAGTCGATGCCGGAGAAGGCCTTCGCGAAGTCGGCCGAGGTGCCGCCGGGGCCGGTGATGTGCACCTGGAGCCCGTTGTCCGAGGCGCCGGACCTCTCGCGCAGCCGGTCGACCGCGTCCGCGATGTGGTTCCAGCCGTTCTTGTCCATCTTGATCGGCACCAGGACCTGCGCGGCGGTGTTCGCGGGGTCGAACAGCGGGCCCTGGACGCGGGCGCCCTGGATGCCGTCCGCGCTCAGGGCGCGCATCGCCGTGGCGTCCGCGGCGATCTTCTGCCGGTCGGCGACGGTGAGGCTGCCCTCGCGCGCGTAGACGACGACCGCCGGGACCTCCTCGGGCCTGAACGCCTTGGCGGAGTCGAAGACTTGGGTCGACTCGGCGCTGCCGGGCAGCCAGGAGGTGGCGTCGTTGTCCTGCGCGTCGGTGAGCTTCGAGGCGAGCGGGAAGGCGACCGCGACCACGATCAGCCAGAGGACGAGCACCAGCCACTTCGTCCGGCGACCGCACACCAACCACGCGGCCGAGCGCCCGCCGGGTCGTCGCCCGGGGGGCGCGGAGTGGTTCTCATGCGGGTTCCGGTGCGTGTGCGCGTCGGACATCACGTCCCCCAGGGGGCCCGCGGTCGGCGCGGGTTGCCGCTCCCGAAATGGCCTGAAACACCAGGATTACACGGAGCGTCCCGGTCCGGCGAGTCGTGGGAGAGGCGTAGGAGAGACGTAGGTCTCGCCCCCCGCGGGCACCGAGTCCGTACCGTGGCAGGCAAGTGCTGCGAGGCATGGCAGGCTTGGGGCATGGCTCAGATCAACCCCAGCATCCTCTCCGCCGACTTCGCGCGCCTCGCCGAAGAGGCCAAGGCCGTCGAAGGCGCCGACTGGCTGCACGTGGACGTCATGGACAACCACTTCGTACCGAACCTCACGCTCGGTGTGCCGGTGGTGGAATCCCTGCGCCGGGCCACGGACATCCCGCTGGACTGCCATCTGATGATCGAGGACCCGGACCGGTGGGCCCCGCAGTACGTCGAGGCGGGGGCCGGCTCGGTCACCTTCCACGCCGAGGCCGCCGCCGCGCCCGTGCGGCTCGCGCGGGAGATCCGGGCCAAGGGGGCGCGGGCGTCGATGGCGCTCAAGCCCGCGACGCCCATCGAGCCGTACGAGGACCTGCTGTCCGAGCTGGACATGCTGCTGATCATGACCGTGGAGCCGGGCTTCGGCGGTCAGTCGTTCCTGGACGTGATGCTGCCGAAGATCCGCCGCACCCGGGAGTTGATCTCCAAGCACGGCCTCGAACTGTGGCTCCAGGTGGACGGCGGGGTCTCCGCGACGACCATCGAGCGGTGCGCCGAGGCGGGCGCGGACGTCTTCGTGGCCGGGTCGGCCGTCTACGGAGCGCAGGACCCCGCCGACGCGGTGCGTACTCTGCGCTCCATGGCGGAACGCAGCACGGCGAGCGCCCCATGGGCATGCGGCCACTGAGCCACGGCTCGGTGAACGCGGCCCTCCGGGGCTGATCAAGGACCGTTGGATCTGACAGGATGAACAGCGAGTCCAGAGTGTGAACAGCAGTGAGGAGATCGCGGTGTCTGCAATGTCGGCGGGTCGGTCAGCCCTGCGGATGGGACCCGCGGAGCTGGTGCAGGCGGCGGCGATGGCCCGCCGCTTCTATCTGGAGGGCAAGTCCAAGATCCAGATCGCCGAGGAGTTCGGCGTCAGCCGCTTCAAGGTGGCCCGGGTCCTGGAGACCGCCCTGGAGCGCGACCTGGTGCGGATCGAGATCCGCGTCCCGGCGGAGCTGGACGCGGAGCGCTCGGACGCGCTGCGCGCCCGGTACGGGCTGCGGCACGCGGTCGTCGTCGAGTCCCCGGAGGCGGGCGAGGACGAGTCGTCCCCCGACCCGGAGAACCTGGGCGAGGTCGCCGCCGATCTCCTCGGCGAGCTGGTCAGCGAGGGCGATGTGCTGGGCCTGGCCTGGGGCCGGTCCACCATCCACATGGCCGCGGCCCTCGACCGGCTGCCGCCCTGCACGGTCGTGCAGCTCACCGGGGTGTACGACGCGGGCACCGCCGAGCGCGGCTCGGTCGAGGCCGTACGGCGCGCCGCCCAGGTGTCCGGCGGTGACGCCCACCCCATCTACGCGCCGATGCTGCTGCCGGACGCCGCCACCGCGGCGGCCCTGCGCAACCAGACCGGGATCGCGCGGGCCTTCGAGTACTTCGACAAGGTGACCGTGGCGGCCGTGTCCATCGGTTCGTGGGAGCCGGGCATCTCCACGGTGCACGACATGCTGACCGACGAGGAGCGGGCGCACTACGCCTCCCTCGGCGTCGCGGCCGAGATGTCCGCCCATCTCTTCGATGCGGAGGGGCGGCGCGTCGGCCGCGATCTCGGGGAGCGGTGCATCACGGTCGAGGCGGACCGGCTGCGGCGGATTCCCGAGGTCGTGGCGATCGCCGGGGGTGCGCGGAAGGCGTCCGCGATCGACGCGGTGCTGCGGTCGGGGCTGGTCACGAGCCTCGTGACCGACACTGCCGCGGCGGATTTCCTGCTGCACGAGACGGGTGTGCAGCCCCGGCCCGCGCTGGACCGGGCGGACCCGGACGGGGACTGAGTCCACCGCCCCCTCCGGGGCGCGCCCGGGCCCCTTGTGGGCTTCGCCCCGGTTCTTGGTGTTTTGTCTGCGGACTGGTGGGCGCTGATCGCGCAGTTCCCCGCGCCCCAGGGGGGACGGGGGTGCCGCACCAACGTAGGCCCGCCGCCCCCAGCGCCCTCGGTCAGGCGTACACGCGTTCCGCGTTCTGGCTCGCCAGGAGGCCGGTGACCCGGTGCGCGTCCGTGTGCGACCACGCGCCCGAGGTCGTCCATGTCTCCAGGAGCTCGTCCAGGCCCTCCCGGAAGAGGCGCGCCCCGACCACGTACAGCTCCGGCAGTCCGTAGGCGTCGGTGGAGAAGAGGAGTTTGCCGAACGGGGTGAGCTCCAGCATCTCGGCCAGTACGGCGCCGGCCCGGGCGCCCGTGTGGCTGAGGGTGAGCCCCATGTCCGCGTACACATGCGGGTACACATGGGCGAGATAGGCCGCGTTGCGGTGGTACGGGTAGCCGTGCAGCAGGATCAGCGGGGTGCCGGAGGGGCGCGTGGCCCGGATGAAGTCCGTCAGGAGCAGCGGGTCGCAGCGGTGCAGCCGGAGGTCCGTATCGCCGAAGCCGGTGTGCAGCTGGAGCGGGAGCCGGGTCGCGACCGCGGACCACAGCAGATGGCGCAGCAGCACCGGATCCTTGAGACGGTCGCCCTTCGGCCGTTTTTTCAGCCAATTCGCCGCCGCGTCCCGCACCTCGTGGAGTGCGGGCGGCTCGGGGGCGAGGTCGAGCCCGTACCGGTAGGCGGCCACCGACTTGAACCCCACGGCCGTGGTCGCCGCCGCGCGGATCCGCGCCGCCAGCTCCGCCAGGAACGCGTCCGCGTCCCGGGTCGTGTCGGCCGCCAGCTCGGCCAGCCGCTCCAGGCGCACGATCTCGTGGACCGGGGCGCCGCTCAGCTCGGCGAGCTCGTCGGGGCCGGTGATGTCGCCGGGGAGGCCGGTGTCCATGAGGTACGCGCCGATGCCGCTGCCGCGCAGGAGCAGCCGGGTCGCCTCCCGGGCGCCGAGTTCGCGCCGCCGCTCCAGGTAGCGCTCCGGGGTGCAGTGCGCCTCCAGCCCGAGCAGCGGGGGACACCAGCGGCGCACCGCGAAGCCGAGCTGGGTGTCGAAGAAGCTGGTCCCGGGCGCGGCGGGGCCGTCCGCCTCGGTCAGGAACGCCTCGAAGGCGGCGGGACCGGGGTCGGTGCGCAGCACGCCGTGGCAGTGGTGGTCGAGCAGCGTGCCCGCGGGGACCTCGACGGGGGCGCGCCGGGGCCGGTCGGTGGCCGCCTCCCCGGGCCGCGCCGGGGCCGCCTCCTGACCGCCCGTCTCGGTGCCGCCCGTCTCGGTGCCGCCCATCTCAGTACCGCCCCCGCGTCGCGTCCGCGATCTCCTGCGGGGACTTGCCCTCGAACAGGGCCGACTCCGCCTGGCGGACCGCCGCGAAGGCCTCGAAGAGCGGGTCGCCCATCGCCTCGCGCAGGACGCCGGAGGCGGTGAAGTGGCGCAGTGCCTCCGGCAGGGAGGCGGGCAGGCGGGGCCGGCCGCCGACCACCGCGGGGTCGCCGGAGACCGGGTCGGGCAGCATCGCCTTGGTATCGAGGCCCGCGAGCCCCGCCGCGATCACCGTGCCCACCGCGAGATACGGATTGGCGGCCGGGTCGAAGCACTTGACCTCGGCGTTGGCTGCGTCCGGGTCGTCGGGGGCGCCGGTGATGAAGCGGAGGGCGGCCTCCCGGTTCTCGTGCCCCCAGCACTGGAACGCGCCGGCCCAGCGGGAGGGTTCCAGGCGGAGGTAGCTGGCGGGGGAGGGGGCGCCGACGGCGACGAGGGCGGGCAGGGCCGCCAGGACCCCCGCCAGGAACGCCTCGCCGTCGGCGGTCATGCCGAGGCGGCCGTCTCCGCCGCCGCACAGGTTCCGGCCACCCTGCCAGAGGCTGAGGTGGAGGTGGGCGCCGTTGGCGACGCCGCCCGGGGTGACCACGGGGCCGAAGAAGGCGGTGAGCCCGTGCCGTACCGAGACCGCGCGGATCGTCTCGCGCACCAGGACCGCCAGATCCGCGGCGCCCACCGGATCGGCGGGCGCCACCGACACCTCGAACTGGCCCTCGGTGTACTCGGGGTGGATCTGCAGCACATCCACGCCCTGGTCCAGCAGTGCGCCGAGCACATCGCCGAGATACCCGGACCGCTCCACGACCCGCGCCATCCCGTACGCCGGGCCTTCGAGCGCGGGCGAGACCGTCCACTCCGTCTCGAAGCCCATCCGCAGCGAGAGCCCTCGCTCGGCGGCCCGGAGCGTCATCCGCCGGGCGAACAGCCGCTGGCAGCCCGGGTGTTCACCGCCCAGCTGGTCGTAGCGGTCGACCGGGGCCCAGGCCCAGCCGGGCTGCCCGGCGAGCACGGTCAGCCGGTCCAGGTCGGGGAAGAGCCGCAGATCGCCGTCCGGGCCGCCGCTGAAACGGCTGGAGGTCGCCGAGTCGTCGACCAGGAAGGCGTCGAAGCACGGCGACATCCCGACCCCGCGCTCCACGACCGAGGGCAGCCGGGCCGCCGGCACCACCTTCACGCGCGCGATGCCCGCGTTGTCCACCGAGGTCAGCGCCACCGCGCGGACCCCTTCGGAGGCGAGCCGCGCCGCCTCCTGCCGCGCCCGCTGTACCCGCTCCCGCACCTGCTCCGACCCCACTGCCTCAGTCCCTCCCGCCGCCCAGCTGCTTCACCGTGGCGACCGTGTCCGCCTCCGAGGCGCTCTTGTCCTCGCGGTAGCGCACTACCCGTGCGAACCTCAGTGTCACCCCCTCCGGGTAGCGCGACGATCTCTGCACCCCGTCGAAGGCGATCTCTACGACGAGTTCCGGCCGTACCCGCACCCCCCACGGCTCCTCGGCCACCGCCAGCTCCCGCAGCCGCTCGGTCTGCCAGGCGAGCAGCACATCGGTGAGGCCCTTGAAGGTCTTGCCCAGCATGGCGAACGAGCCGTCCGGGCGCCGGGCGCCCAGGTGCAGATTGGAGAGCGTGCCGGTGCGCCGGCCGTGCCCCCACTCGGCCCCGAGCACCACCAGGTCGAGCGTGTGCACCGGCTTGACCTTGAGCCAGGAGGCGCCCCTGCGGCCCGCGCTGTACGCCGAGTCCAGCGCCTTCACCACCACGCCCTCGTGGCCGCGCTCCAGCGTCAGCGCCGCGAACTCCCGTGCCGCCGCCCGCTGTTCGGGATCGGCCGGGTCCTCCACCACGACCCGCCGCACCCGGCGCGGCTCCGGCGCGACCCGGACCAGCTCGGCGCAGCGCTCCCGTACCGGCAGATCGAGGAGGTCGCGGCCGTCCAGGGAAAGCAGATCGAAAAAGACCGGAAACAGTGGCAACCGGTCCTGGGCACCGGCCACATCCAGCCGGGAGCCGACCCGGCCCGCGATGTCCTGGAACTGCCGGGGGCGCCCCTCCAGGTCGAGCGCGATCACCTCGCCGTCGAGGATCGCCCGGTCGGCGTTCAACTCGCGCGCGGCGGCCACCACTTCGGGCAGCCGGGCGGTGATCTCGTCGAGGGTACGGGTGAAGACGCGTACCCCGTCGCCGTCGCGGTGGACCTGCACCCGGATGCCGTCGAGCTTCTCCTCCACCGCGCACGGACCCAGCCGGTCCAGCGCCTCGTCCACGTCCTTGGCGGTGTGCGCCAGCATCGGCAGCACCGGCCGGCCCACGTCCATCCGGAAGGCGGCCAGCGCGTCGCCGCCACCGCCCAGGAGCGCCTGGGCCACCGCCCCCAGCGAGCCGCCGAGCATCACCGCGCGCCGCACGTCCGCCGCCGGGGCGCCGGTCGCCTCGGCCAGGCCCTCCACCGCCGCGGCGTCGAGCGCGCCCTGACGGACCTCGCCGGTGATCAGACCGATGAGGAAGCGCTGCTCCTCCTCGGTGGCCGCGGCCATCAGCTCGCGGACCAGCCGTCTGCGCTCGCCCTGCGCGCCCTTGCCCGCCAGCGCGCCGATCCGGTCGAGCGCCGCGTCGACCTCCTGGACGGTCAGGGAGGGGCTCCCGGCGGGCGGCGGACCGTCCTTCAGGGTGCTCCAGCCCAGGCCCGTACGGCGCTGCGGCAGCCGTCCCGCCAGATAGGTGACCACCAGCGGGGCCTCGGCCGGGGCGGTCTCGCGGAACAGCGCGGCGAGCAGGGCGGCCTTCTTGGTACGGGAGGAGGTCGCCGCGATCTCCCGGGAGGTCGCGGCCACATCGGCGAGGAGCATGTCCCCATCGTCACCCGGTCCGTTCGCGTCCGCAGGTCCGAGGTGGCAGCATCGGCGCATGCTCACCAGGTCCGCCCGAACGACCGCCGCCGCCCTGCTGGCCTGCCTGGCGCTCCTGCTCACGGGGTGCGGGGGGACGGCGAAGAAGGACGGCGAGGCGCCCCGGGCCACCGCCACCGCCGCGGGCGCCGCCACGCCCGGCTGGGCCCGGGACATGGCGACCGTCCGCGCCGGCGCACTGCCGGCCGAGGCCCAGCAGACCCTGAAGCTCATCGACCGGGGCGGCCCCTTCCCGTACGCCAAGGACGGCACGGTCTTCTCGAACTTCGAGAAGGCCCTGCCGCAGCACAAGCGGGGCTACTACCACGAGTACACGGTGAACACCCCGAAGTCGCGCGACCGCGGGGCCCGGCGGCTGGTCACCGGGCAGGGCGGCGAGATCTACTACACCGGCGACCACTACAAGACGTATCTGGCGGTGCTGCGATGACGACCGACCCGTTCGACGCCGTACGGGCCACCGGCTGGCAGGTCGACGTCCTCGACCTGGCCGGGGTCACCGACCGGGCCGGCTTCATGGACCGCTGCGCCCGCGCGCTGCGCCTGCCGGAGTGGTTCGGCCGCAACTGGGACGCCCTGGCCGACTGCCTGGGCGACCCCGACTGGGGCCCGGCCGACCCCGGCCGGCTGCTGGTGGTGCGGCGCTGGCAGGGGTACGCGGCGGCACGGCCGCAGGAGTGGGAGACCGCGCGGGAGGTGCTGGACGAGGCGGCGGTCGACGGCGACGCCGGCACCCTGGCCGTGGTGCTCGCCCTCGGCGCCTTCGTGTGATCGCACCAGGGTGCTGTCCAAGCCCTGGATGATCGGCCCTGGCGGCGCAATCATACGAACATGGGACAATGAAGTACGTGCGTTTAGCCCCGGCTGAAATGCCTGGGGTCACTCCGATCGACTGGGATGTTCTGCACGTGCGTTTCCTCAATGACATCAAGCCGCCGTACGACCTGACGTACGACGATGTGTTCATGGTCCCCAGCCGCTCCGCGGTGGGCTCCCGCCAGGGCGTCGACCTGGCCTCGCCCGACGGCTCGGGCACCACGATCCCGCTCGTCGTCGCCAACATGACGGCCATCGCGGGACGGCGGATGGCCGAGACCGTGGCGCGCCGCGGCGGCATCGTCGTCATCCCGCAGGACATCCCGATCGAGGTCGTCACCGACGTCATCACCTGGGTCAAGACGCGTCACCACGTGCTCGACACCCCGATCGTCCTCGCGCCGACCCAGACCGTCGCCGACGCGCTGGCGCTGCTGCCCAAGCGCGCCCACAACGCCGGTGTCGTCGTCGACGCCGAGCAGCGCCCCGTCGGTGTGGTCACCGACGCCGACCTGACCGGCGTCGACCGCTTCACGCAGCTCTCCGAGGTCATGTCCAAGGACCTGCTGCTGCTCGACGCGGACATCGACCCGCGCGAGGCGTTCAACAAGCTCGACCACGCCAACCGCCGCTACGCCCCGGCCGTGGACAAGGACGGCCGCCTCGCCGGCATCCTCACCCGCAAGGGCGCCCTGCGCGCGACCCTGTACGCCCCGGCCACCGACGCCTCCGGCCGGCTGCGCGTCGCCGCCGCCGTCGGTATCAACGGCGATGTGGCGGGCAAGGCCAAGCAGCTCCTGGACGCCGGCGCCGACACGATCGTCGTCGACACCGCGCACGGCCACCAGGAGTCGATGATCGCCGCGATCAAGGCCGTCCGGGGCCTGGACCCGCAGGTCCCGATCGTCGCGGGCAACATCGTCGCCGCCGAGGGCGTGCGCGACCTCATCGACGCCGGCGCCGACATCATCAAGGTCGGTGTGGGCCCCGGCGCCATGTGCACCACCCGGATGATGACGGGCGTGGGCCGTCCGCAGTTCTCCGCCGTCCTGGAGTGCGCGGCCGAGGCGAAGAAGTACGGCAAGCACGTGTGGGCCGACGGCGGTGTGCGCCACCCGCGCGACGTCGCCATGGCGCTCGCGGCCGGTGCCTCCAACGTCATGATCGGCTCCTGGTTCGCCGGTACGTACGAGTCCCCGGGCGACCTCCAGCAGACCGCCGACGGCCGGCTCTACAAGGAGTCCTTCGGCATGGCCTCGGCCCGCGCCGTGCGCAACCGCACGAGCGAGGAGTCCGCGTACGACCGGGCCCGCAAGGCGCTCTTCGAGGAGGGCATCTCCACCTCGCGGATGTTCCTCGACCCGGCCCGGCCGGGCGTCGAGGACCTGATCGACTCGATCATCGCGGGCGTCCGCTCCTCCTGCACCTACGCGGGCGCCGGCTCGCTGGCGGAGTTCGAGGAGAAGGCGGTCGTCGGTATCCAGTCCGCCGCCGGTTACGCGGAGGGCAAGCCGCTGCACGCCAGCTGGAGCTAGGCGCCCCACGGGGGCCTGGTCCTTCGTCCGCGGGTTCGCCGTGGCTGATCGCGCGGTCCCCCGCGCCCCTCAGGTGAAGAGCCGGCCCCCCGTGCCGTAGGTGCGGGGGGCCGGCTTCTGTATGAGCGGGCCCAGCGCCGCTGTCACCGCCCTCGCGATCTTCTCGTGGCCGGTGTCGTTCGGGTGGAGACCGTCCGCAAGGTCCTCGGGGGTCAGCAGAGCGCGGCCAGGAAGCACGCGGAGGTGGCTGTCGCCGTCTTTGACGCGGTCGCGGGCCGCCGCCTCCATCGCCGCGCGCAGGGCGCCCAGCGTGGCGCCCAGGGCGTTCGGGGTGTCTTCGGCGGCGGGACACAGGAGCGGCGAGAGCAGCAGCAGCGGGGTGTGCGGGTGGCCCCGGCGCACCAGGGCCAGGAACGCCCTGGTCGTCTCGTACAGCAGCGGCGCCGAACTGGGCACGCCCGACCAGCAGTTGGTGCCGAAGGCGAGGGTCAGCGCGTCGGCGGGCAGGGACGCGAGCTGTTGGGCTGTGGCGAGTTCGCCGCGCGCGGCCCCCGCGTAACCGAGGTTGACGGTGTCCCAGCCGAGCGTCCGCCCGGCCACCGCGGGCCAGGCGTGGGCGGGCCGGGTCGACCACCAGCCCTCGGTTATCGAGTCGCCGTGGACCAGCCAGCGCGGGCCGGGCGGGGCGGGCGTGAGCGTGCCGCCGACCCCGCGCAGGGCGAGGACGCGCGGCGAGCGGTCCTGCGGCGGATGGACCGTGAACGGGCCGCCGCCGGGCGGGAGTTCGAGGACCACGACCGCCTCCTCGGCCGGGGTGACGGCCGCCTCGTGGACCAGGCGGCCGTCCGCCCAGAGCGCGAAGGTGTGGGCGAGGGAGCGCATCGCCTCGCCCGGCGCGGGCACCTCGGCGCGGTAGTGGATCTCCACCGCCGGCGCTCCCTCGGCGACGAATTCCAGCCGCACCCCGATCGGCAGCCCGGCCCGCTCCGCGGTGTCCCACGGCAGCCGCGCCAGATCGTCCGGGTCCGCCCGCACCGGCAGGCCCTCGGCGTCCCGCCACGCCACTCCGCGCAGGAACGGTTCCGGGTCCAGCCAGGTCATCGAAGCCTCCGATCGGGGTACCCGGACACCGCGCCGGCCGGGGTGTCGGGGACCTCACTCCTACCCCGCCGCGCACGGCCTGATCACACCGTTGACGCACGGATCGAACGCTGATGCGCAACAAACACCCATCCGTCGCGCTTGTGCGCAATGATCATTCACCGATGCGCAAGGTTGCTGCATTACGAGCGGGAAGCGGAACCCTCTACTCTTCTCGCGATACGTGGAGTGGCGGCGACCGCCTGCTCGGCGGTACCGACCACGGTGTGCTCAGTCATGCCCGGATTGCCCTTCCTACCGAATGGGCCGGACCGTCGTGGGTCGCCGACGTCCGAAGGCAGCGACAAGGAGCCCACTGAAGTGTTGGACCACGGCACAGCGCCCCCCACCGCAGCAGCACCGGCCACCGGGGCGCAGCGCCCCGGCAACCCGCTGCTGCGGCGCAAGCCGGTAGAACTGCTGGTCGCCGAGGGTGGCCAGGGCGAGGGCGGCAGTCTGCGCCGCACCCTCGGCATGTGGCAGCTCACCATGATCAGCATTGGCGCCACGCTCGGCACCGGCATCTTCGTCGTCCTGGGCGAAGCCGTCCCGAAGGCCGGACCGGCGGTCACCCTCTCGTTCGTCCTCGCCGGACTCACCGCGCTGTTCTCCGCGCTCTCCTACGCCGAACTGGCCGGCTCCATCCCGGTCGCGGGCTCGTCGTACTCGTACGCTTACGCAACGCTCGGCGAACTCGTCGCCTGGGTCTGCGGCTGGTGCCTGATCCTGGAGTACGGCGTCTCGGTCGCGGCCGTGGCCGTCGGCTGGGGCCAGTACCTCAACGAACTGCTCGACGGGACCATCGGCGTCACCATCCCGGACGCGCTCTCCGCGCCGCCCGGCGACGGCGGGATATTCAACCTGCCCGCGCTGATCGTCGTCCTGCTCGCGATGGTCTTCCTGCTCGGGGGGGCGCGTGAGTCGGCCCGCGCCAACACCATCATGGTGGCGGTCAAGATCGTCACCCTGGTGCTCTTCTGCTCCATCGGCATCATGGGCTTCAAGTCCGGCAACTACTCCGACTTCATGCCGCTGGGCATGGCCGGTGTCAGCGCCGCGGGCTCCTCGCTCTTCTTCTCCTACATCGGCTTCGACGCCGCCTCGACCGCCGGTGAGGAGGCCAAGAACCCGCAGCGCGACCTGCCGCGCGCGATCATGCTCTCGCTGATCATCGTCACCGCGCTGTACGTCCTGGTCGCCGCCGTCGCCGTGGGCGCCCGCCAGTGGAAGACCTTCGAGGGCAGCGAGGCGACCCTCGCCGCGATCATGAACGATGTCAGCGGCCAGACCTTCTGGGGCACGCTGCTCGCCGCCGGCGCCGTCATCTCCATCGCCAGCGTGGTGCTGACCGTGCTCTACGGCCAGACCCGCATCCTGTTCTCGATGTCCCGCGACGGCCTGGTCCCCAAGGTCTTCGGCAAGGTCAACCCCAAGACCGGCACCCCCCGCGCCAACACGGTCATCGTGTCGCTGTTCTGCGGTGTGCTCGCCGCGGCCGTCCCGCTCGGCGACCTCGTCGACGCCACCAGCATCGGCACGCTCTTCGCCTTCGCGCTGGTCAACATCGCGGTCATCGTGCTGCGCCGGACCCGCCCGGACATGCCGCGCACCTTCCGCGCCCCGCTCGGCTGGGTCTGCCCGATCCTCGGCTTCTTCTTCTGCATCTACATGATGAAGGGCCTCGGCGCGTCGACCTGGACCGTGTTCGGAGTCTGGATGGCCGTCGGTCTCGTGATCTACTTCGGATACGGCATCCGCCGCTCCCGACTGGCCACGGCCACGGACACCGTATCCGCAGAGAAGTGATCCACCCGCAGTGCGACTCAATGACCTCGACGAGCGCATCGTCCACGCGCTCGCTGAAGACGCCCGCCGCTCCTACGCCGACATCGGCTCGCTGATCGGCCTCTCCGCGCCCGCCGTGAAGCGGCGCGTGGACCGGCTGCGCGCCGAGGGGGCCATCACCGGATTCACCGTCCGGGTGGACCCCGCCGCGCTCGGCTGGGAGACCGAGGGCTTCATCGAGCTGTACTGCCGCCGCAACACCTCGCCCGAGGCCATCAAGCGCGGCCTGGAGAGGTACCCCGAGGTCGCGTCCGCCTCCACCGTCACCGGTGAGGCGGACGCGATCGTCCAGGTCTTCGCCTCCGACATGCGCCACTTCGAGCGGGTCCTGGAACGGATCGCCGGTGAGCCGTACGTGGAGCGCACCAAGTCGGTCCTGGTGCTCTCGCCCCTGCTCAGGCGCTTCTCCTCCGGCTCGCCCGCCTGATCGTTCGGGTCGGGGTCCCGGGGGCGTACGGGCCGCACGGCGGACACGCAACGAATCGCCGCAGAGGGCCTCTCACGCGCAACGAATACTCCTCCGGCGCGCAACAGTCGTGCCTTGTCGGGGTCGAGCGGCGGAACGTACCGTCTAGGTGACCCCTTCAACCACTTTCGCCCCGAGGACCGCCATGCCCCCGCTGCGTACCGCCCTGCTCCAGAGCTCCGGCCGTCCGGGTGACGTCGCCGCGAATCTGAAGGTGCTGGAGGAGGCGGCGGGCCGGGCCGCGGCGACCGGGGCGGGCCTGCTGGTCACCTCGGAGATGTTCCTCACCGGCTACGCCATCGGGGACGAGGTGCCCGAGCTCGCCGAGACGGCCGACGGCCCCGGGGCGTGCGCCATCGCCGAGATCGCCCGCCGCCACGGCCTCGCGGTCCTCTACGGCTACCCCGAGCGGGACGGCGGGACCGTCTACAACTCGGCGCAGCTGATCGCCGCCGACGGGCAGCGCCTGGCGAACTACCGCAAGACCCACCTCTTCGGCTGCTTCGAGCAGAAGTGGTTCACCCCCGGCG
This sequence comes from Streptomyces sp. NPDC031670, assembly GCF_055580545.1. Lineage (NCBI taxonomy): Bacteria > Bacillati > Actinomycetota > Actinomycetes > Kitasatosporales > Streptomycetaceae > Streptomyces > Streptomyces sp. NPDC031670. Next base: position 72,509 of record NZ_JBVILC010000014.1, read on the forward strand.
ACCAGCAGGTCGTCCAGGCCGAGCTGAACGGCCTGCGGCTGGGCATGATGATCTGCTACGACGTGGAGTTCCCCGAGAACGTCCGGGCGCACGCGCTGGCCGGCACCGACCTCCTCCTGGTGCCCACCGCGCAGATGCACCCCTTCCAGTTCGTCGCCGAGTCCGTGGTGCCGGTGCGCGCCTTCGAGAACCAGATGTACATCGCGTACGTCAACCGGACGGGCCCCGAGGGCGAGTTCGAGTTCGTCGGGCTGAGCTGCCTGGCCGGCCCCGACGGCACCGCCCGGGCCCGCGCGGGCCGCGAGGCCGAGCTCGTCGTCGGTGACGCCGACCCCGAGTTCCTGGCCGCCTCGCGCGCGAACAACCCGTATCTGCGCGACCGCCGCCCCGGCCTCTACACCTCCCTCGTCTGACCCGGACCCTTCCGGCCGCCCCCTACCCCCCTCGTACTGTGCAAGGAGTCCGTACCCCATGACGTCCACGGTGCCCACCGCCGTCCCGCACGCCGACGGCCAGCCGCCGATCACCATGTTCGGTCCGGACTTCCCCTACGCGTACGACGACTTCCTGGCCCACCCGGCCGGGCTCGGCCAGATACCCGCGACCGAGCACGGCACCGAGGTCGCCGTCATCGGCGGCGGTCTGTCCGGCATCATCTCGGCGTACGAGCTGATGAAGATGGGCCTCAAGCCCGTCGTGTACGAGGCCGACCAGATCGGCGGACGGCTGCGCACCGTCGGCTTCGACGGCCCCGGCACGGACGGTCTGACCGCCGAGATGGGCGCGATGCGCTTCCCGCCCTCCTCGACCGCCCTCCAGCACTACATCGACCTGGTCGGCCTGGTCACCGAGCCGTTCCCGAACCCGCTCGCCGAGGCCACCCCCTCGACCGTCGTCGACCTCAAGGGCGAGTCGCACTACGCCGAGACCATCGCCGACCTGCCGCAGGTCTACCGCGACGTGGCCGCCGCGTGGAACGCCTGTCTGGAGGAGGGCGCCGACTTCTCGGACATGAACACCGCGATGCGCGAGCGGGACGTCCCGCGCATCCGGGAGATCTGGGCCAAGCTCGTCGAGAAGCTCGACAACCAGACCTTCTACGGCTTCCTCTGCGACTCGCAGGCCTTCAAGTCCTTCCGCCACCGCGAGATCTTCGGTCAGGTCGGCTTCGGCACCGGCGGCTGGGACACCGACTTCCCCAACTCCATCCTGGAGATCCTGCGCGTCGTCTACACCGAGGCGGACGACCACCACCGCGGCATCGTCGGCGGCTCCCAGCAGCTGCCGCTGCGGCTGTGGGAGCGCGAGCCCGAGAAGATCGTCCACTGGGCGCAGGGCACCTCGCTCTCCTCGCTGCACGAGGGCGCGCCGCGCCCGGCGGTCACCCGTCTGACCCGCACCGCGGGCAACCGGATCACCGTCACCGACGCGTCGGGCGACATCCGCACCTACCGCGCGGCGATCTTCACCGCGCAGTCCTGGATGCTGCTCTCCAAGATCGAGTGCGATGACTCGCTCTTCCCGATCGACCACTGGACGGCGATCGAGCGCACCCACTACATGGAGTCGAGCAAGCTCTTCGTGCCGGTGGACCGGCCGTTCTGGCTGGACAAGGCCGTCGACGACAGGGGGAATCCGACCGGCCGGGACGTCATGTCGATGACGCTCACCGACCGGATGACCCGTGGCACCTACCTGCTGGACGACGGCCCGGACAAGCCGGCGGTCATCTGCCTCTCCTACACCTGGTGCGACGACAGCCTGAAGTGGCTGCCGCTGTCGGCGAACGAGCGCATGGAGGTCATGCTCAAGTCGCTCGGCGAGATCTACCCGAACGTCGACATCCGCAAGCACATCATCGGCAACCCGGTGACCGTCTCGTGGGAGAACGAGCCCTACTTCATGGGCGCGTTCAAGGCGAACCTGCCGGGCCACTACCGCTACCAGCGCCGTCTGTTCACGCACTTCATGCAGGACTCGCTGCCCGAGGACAAGCGGGGCATCTTCCTCGCGGGCGACGACATCTCCTGGACGGCCGGCTGGGCCGAGGGCGCGGTGCAGACCGCCCTGAACGCGGTGTGGGGCGTCATGCACCACCTCGGCGGCGCGACGGACGGCACCAACCCCGGCCCGGGCGACCTGTACGACGAGATCGCGCCGGTCGAGCTGCCGGAGGACTGACGGCGGCGCGGACCGTGCGCGGGGGGCTCGGGGGTCGCGGTCCCCGGGCCCCTTCCGTGCCGTCGCCCGCTCGCGGCCCCGCCGGGCGGGACGGCTCACCCCGGAAGGGCCGAGTCCGGGTGGGATCGCCATAGGTGAACTCCTCGCGCGGTGGAAGGGGCGGCGTACGGCGTCAGCAGGCACCGCCCCACCAGGCCGACACCCGCGTCCATCCGCTCCCTGAACTCCCGGAACAGGTCGGGGAGTTCCCGCAGCCGCCACAGCAGCCGCGCCGACGACCAGGCCGCGTCGCGCGCCCGCTCCAGGCTCCACGACGCCAGCAGATGCGTGAGCGGATCCGCGACCTCCAGCAGGTCGGGCCCCGGCATCAGCTCCTCGCGCACCCGCTCCTCCAGCGCCACCAGCATGTCGCCGACCCGCTCGAAGTCCCGCTCCAGGCCGTCCGGCCCGCACTCCAGGGCGCGGCAGCTGTCGACGACGGCGAGTGCCAGGTCGTGCCCGATGTGGGCGTTGATGCCGCAGAGCGCGAACTGCAGGGGGCGCACGCCCGGGTGGCGCCGGTACTGGAACAGGGGCCGCCAGCAGGCGGGCGGGCGCGCCCCCGCCGCCACCGCGTCGACCGCCCGCAGATAGCGTCCGGCGAACAGCACGTCCAGCGTCGCCGCGGCCCCCGGGTCCTCGAACGCGCCCCGGGTGAGGGAGCGGCCGATCTCCTCGGTGACCGCCAGATAGACCCGGTTGAAGACGGCCAGGCCGTCCTTGGGAGGCAGGCTCGCGCGCAGCGCCCGCATCCGCCCCGCTACGGTGTCCACCGACGCCCCGGCGAGCCCCGTGGTACCTGCCCGCTCTCCGATCCGCACCATGGGGGCAGCGTCCCAGTCCGGTGCTTCCGGGGACGCCGCCGTGCCCGGGGCTTCCCCGGAACGGGTGAACAGGGGGCCAGTGGGGCCCGGGAGAAGGGGAGTTCACGGTTGTCGGGAACACCGCCCGCACGCGCGCGTCGGCGCGGTGCGGACAGAGCCGCGCGCCGCTCGGCCGCCCGGCGCACCGCCATGGTGGCGCTGGCCTGCGCGGTCGTGGGCGTCGGCGCGGTCTCGGGCGCGGTGACGGCCCTCGGGGGCGGGGGCCACGGCACGGCACGGCCCGCACCGTCCGTCTCGTCCGCCGTGGTGACCCTGCCCGCCGTCCCCACCCCGGCGTCCGCGGCCCCGTCGCCCACGCGCGCGACCCCGCGCCCCGCCCGGCCGTCCGCCGCTCCCCGGCCCTCCGCCACCCGTTCGCCCGCACCGGGCGCGATCTCCGCCCCGCTCTACCGCTCGCCCGACTCGCAGGTCCTCGACTGGGTCCGGGCGCACCCCGACGACCCCCGGCGCCCGCTGATCGAGCGCCGGATCGCGGACCGGCCCACGGCCGTCTGGTTCACCGAGTACGACCCGGGCTCGATCACGCGCGAGGTGCGTGCGGTGACCTCGGCGGCGGCCGGGCAGGGCAGCGTGGCGGTGCTCGTCCCGTACGCGATACCCGGCCGGGACTGCGGCGGCGCCTCGCAGGGCGGCGCGCCGGACCTCGCCGCGTACGACAGGTGGATGGGGAACTTCGCGGCGGGGCTCGGGCGTTCACCGGTCGTCGTGGTCCTGGAGCCGGACGCGATCGCCCAGTCGGACTGCCTCTCCGAGGGTGAGCGCGCCGCCCGGTTCGCCTCGCTGGCCAGGGCGGGGCGCGCGCTCCACGCGGCGGACGCCCGGGCCAGGGTGTACTTCGACGCGGGCCACTCCGGCTGGCGCGACGCCGGGGAGATGGCCGGGCTGCTGCGCGCGGCGGGCGCGGCCACCAGCGGCGACGGCATTTTCACCAACGTCTCCAACTTCAACGCCACGGTGGACGAGGTGGCGTACGCGCGCCGGGTGCTCAAGGCGCTCGGCGGGCCCGCGCGGCTCGGCGCGGTGATCGACACCAGCCGTAACGGCAGGGGCGCGCCGCCGGACGGGCAGTGGTGCGACCCGGCGGGGCGGGCCGTGGGACGCGCTCCCACCACGCACACGGGCGAGGCGCGCGTCGACGCCTATCTGTGGGTGAAGGTGCCCGGCGAGTCCGACGGCTGCCGGGGCGCGGCGGGCACCTTCGCCCCCGACTACGCCTACGACTTGGCGCGCTGAGGCCCGTCCGTCGTCCCCTGCCCGTCGCCGCGCTCGTCATCGCGCTCGCCGTAGGACGACGTGCCCTCGTCGAGCAGCGGCTCCTGCTCCTTCATATGGGCCGGGGCCAGGGCGCGCAGCACGTGGTAGCCGGTGATGACCACGATGGTGCCCAGGGCGATCCCGCTGAGGCGGAAGTCGTCGGTGAACTTCAGGCTGACGCCGCCGATGCCGATGATGATGCCCGCCGCCGCCGGGACCAGGTTCAGCGGGTTGCGCAGGTCCACCCCGGCGTTGATCCAGATCTGGGCGCCCAGGAGGCCGATCATGCCGTACAGGATGACGGTGATGCCGCCGAGGACGCCGCCGGGGATGGCCGCGACGATCGCGCCGAACTTGGGGCAGACGCCGAAGAGCAGCGCGAATCCGGCGGCGGCCCAGTAGGCGGCGGTGGAGTAGACACGGGTGGCGGCCATGACGCCGATGTTCTCGGAGTAGGTGGTGTTGGGCGGACCGCCGACGGCGGTGGAGAGCATCGAGGCCACACCGTCGGCGGCGATCGCGGTGCCCAGCTTGTCGTCGAGGTCGTCGCCGGTCATCTCGCCGACGGCCTTGACGTGTCCGGCGTTCTCGGCGATCAGCGCGATCACCACGGGGAGGGCGACCAGGATGGCGGACCACTCGAAGTGCGGGGCGTGGAAGGACGGCAGGCCGATCCAGTCGGCCCTGCCGACGCCGGAGAGGTCCAGGCGCCAGTGGTCGGTGGCCTCGCCCGAGCCGGGCACGGAGTGGATCCTGCCGAGGACGCGGTCGAAGAGCCAGGAGATCCCGTAGCCGAAGAGCAGTCCGAGGAAGATCGCGACCCGGGACCAGAACCCGCGCAGACAGACCACGGCGAGGCCGGTGAAGAGCATCACCAGCAGCGCGGTCCACTGGTCCTGCGGCCAGTAGGTGGCCGCCGTCACCGGCGCCAGGTTGAAGCCGATCAGCATGACGACCGCGCCGGTCACGATGGGCGGCATCGCGGCGTGGATGACCCGCGCGCCGAACCGCTGCACCGCGAGGCCCGCCGCGAACAGGACGGCGCCGACGACGAGGACCGCGCCGGTGACGGTGGCGCTGGTGCCGCCGGTGGCCCGGATCGTGGCGGCGACGCCGACGAAGGAGAGCGAGCAGCCCAGATAGCTGGGGACCCGGCCCTTGGTGGCGAGCAGGAAGATGACCGTGGCGACACCGGACATCATGATCGCGAGGTTGGGGTCCAGGCCCATGAGGACGGGCGCCACGAATGTGGCTCCGACAGTACATCATGAGAGGTCGGGAGAGGCAGAGACACCCACTCACCTGCGGAAACGTTGCCTAGACGCTCCTGCTCGGGGTCTGTGACAGCCTCCAAGATCCCCCTGGAGAGGCCCGAACCGTCCCCCGCGAGGAGCCTCATCACATGCTCGAACTCTTGAGGGGTCAGCCGCACCGCAACCTCGTCCTGGGCGCCTTCCTCGACCTTGGAAGCCCCCTCAGCACCTCGCCACGCCGCGATGTTGGCGAGCGTGTTCAGCAGGAACACGTCTGCCGCGCTGCGCTCCTCACAGGCCGGCTGCGGGAGGGACCTACCACCTATCGCCATGGGTTCACCGAGTTCCATAGCCCGATGTTAGCCAAAGATGATCTTTGCCAGAAGGGTTTCGATACTCACGAGGCTCAACTTTGTATCAACGTTTGTGTGGCAGTTAGTTCATTCATTCATGGGTGATGCTTCAACCTCCACCCCCGCTTCGGGGCGGGGTGGGGATACGAGCTGGGTGACCATCTCGGCGCGGGTCTCGCGCCTCCCCGGCTGTTCGGGGGTATGTAACCCCCTCACAAGAAATGTCGGTGTCTCAAGGGCTCTGCATGGACACCGAAACAACCCAATGAGACCTAGATCACCTTGATAAGGTGTCGACATGGATGACCGGATCAAGATCGATGAAGATGGAAAAGCCTGGGTGAACCTCGGAGGGGTCCATCAGGACACCTTCGGAAGGTGGCAAGCGACCGTGAATATCGGGGGAGTTGAGAAATCACGTTCGTGTGCGTCGAAGAGAGAAGGGGAGACGTTGATTCACGATCTACTCGCCACGGCCATCCTGGGATTCGGGCTGCGTAAACAGTAAGGGGGGTCGAAGGGGACAGAGAGGCGCCGGCAGGCGCCTCTCTTGCTTCCGCGGTTAGTTAGTTCATACCCGTACACGATGGGAGGAAGGCACCCCTGGTGGGTCCTTTGAATGAATGCACAGGTATTACCCCCATATGTATATGTGTGTACGTGCGGGTGAGTTAGTTCATTCATTAGGCGGCGAGCGAATGCGCAATATCTCTGGCGACATTCCAACTAGCGGTCAATATCTCCTGAGACTGCATGAACTAACTGTAATCGGTAGGTATTCGAGCACATCCGGAGCGTTACGAGATACGCACTCCGCGCGCAGTGTCGTCACGTATCGATATGGAGTGGTGAACGTCATATCCTATTGACGCGCTAGCACACGAAGGAATGCGATAGAGGGCAGTGGAGATGTGTATTGCGTCACTATGGGGCACGGGCTTCTAGGTGAGCGCATTGTGTAGGGAGTGGCTAGAGGGTAAGGCCATCCATTGTGGTGTCTCCACATAGACAGGCCGTATCCACTATGCATCCACCGCCTTATTTGTGTGACGGTAATCATTCGTTTCACTATTGACATTGAGCCTGCTGTGTGGTTTCGCGTGCGTCTCCTTTGATAACAAGGGCTCGGGGCCTATTGATACAAAGGGTGATACATAACGTTGACGCGTACATGAGGTGGACAGTCAAGTTGGAGTGTGACAGTGTTCTTCTTGTCAGCGAGACACCGACCGGAAAGGCCAACCGAGACCCACCCGCCAAGCGGGGATGTGGATACGGGGCCTGAATCTGAATCCGGGCGTCAGGGCCGCGACAGGAGCGCTAGAACGGCTCCCAAAGGCAGTACGGACCACAACCTAGGTACTAGGACTAGGTCCCTGTGTAAGAGCCCCTAGGGCTTACAGGGAAACCGACTAGGAACATCACATAGGCCACACCCGGCGAAGCGAATAACCGGGATGAACCTAGAGCGCCCGTCCCTATATCTGCATGTGTTGCAGCGTGGTTCGGAGTACGTCATAGGAGAGTGAGCGGATAGCGGGATGTGATCGCCCCGGCATGGATAGATCAATGCACTACTGAGATTGACTCTCACACACCCAATCGATACGACGTATCCAGCGCACAGGACCAAAGCCATGAGCAACGGCCCGCAGTGCGTCTCTAAGCGTCTGAGAGTGGATGTGTGGGGGTGAGTGACAGTAAGGCACTCAGAACAAGCGAGAGGGGCATGCAGGATGCGCGACAGGGCCGTACTCATGCTGTGTGTGTTCATGTTCTCCACCCTGGCCTTCATGGGGGGATATCTCTATGCAGAAACAGCGATTCAGGCTGATGTGGTAGCGACGTACAACGACGGCTTCGCGGATGCCCTGTGTCGACCGTCGGGAGAGCGCATCGAAGATGGCATGGGTAACGCATGCCTGACTGGTAACGAGTGATCTAGGGCGCCTTAGTCAGGCTCACAAGTTGGAATGTGAGACTGGCTATGGCTCGCTAGCTCGTAGCGAGGAAAACAAGGGAGCAACTATGGGAAAGATTGCGGACGACTCACCCCGTAAGGGCTTTCGCATCAGCCGATTCGCCCGTGAGTATGCCGAGCGTTCGCCGCACACCTATGGTGGCGGGGAGTTCGGAATGTATGGCATGTGGGACATGCGCGACAGTGTGGAAGGTCTCACTGTAGCCAAGGGGTTCGGACTTATCGAAGACTCGGACGGGTCACCCCTGTCTGATTGGAATTCGGGGGGCTACTACAACTGCGACTGTCGAGAGAATGTAATCAGGGTCAACGCAGAGGCCGCGCACGCTGCCTTTGACGCGGCCGGAGTCGAGCATTGGGACTGGCGCGGCCTGGTTGCCTTCGATGCTGGCGACATCCGAGGACTAAGGATTGCCCGCCAGATATCCAACAAGTTGGCCGGGTATCCCATTCTCGATGATGAGCGACTGTCCGAACTGGAGTGGGACGGTGCATGCGCGATGATTGCGGACCAATACACCTTGCCCACGGGTGTTGAGCCTGGGGACGTCATCAACAATATGCCTGAGGTCCCGCATTGCTCTAACTGCTCATCATGCGACGTAGAAGATGCGATGGGGTATCTCGGGTATCAGAAGTGCTTGCACTGTGATGAGTGGTTGAAGACGGAAAAGGTTAGTGCGCTCTGCTGGGGTTGCACGGAGGATTACGCCGAAGGCGACTGTGACTGCTTGAGTGTCTACGTCGACACGCTCAAGCATTCCGGATCGTATGGAAGCGTCGCAGAAGTGAAAGTCATGATGCGGGCTTGCGTCAAGTGCTCCAGGGCTCGCTACCCCTACCGAATGGCTGCATAGCTGATGGCCTTTAGTCGGGCCCGCAAGTTGGAATGTGACATGCGGGCGCGGCTATGGACTCTCAGACAGGCGAGAGTGCGAACGAAAGGGTAAGTCAATGAAGACAACTCACCTGAATCAGATGGACCGCGAAAAGCTGACCTACGGGAAGCGGGTGCAGGTACGACTTCCGTACTGCGAGTACAGCCGTCGTCAGGCTGGTACCTATCGTGGGTTGATTCAGTATGTGAAGGGTGACCATGTTGGAATCTATGTGCCCATGAAGGGGCGCAGTGAGGCGGCTGGATTCCTGACAGGTGCGGCGCGTATGGACGAAACCGGTACGTGGATTGAGGGCCGCTGATCATGAAGACGTACGCAGTTGAATATGTCCAGCAGGTGACATATCGATTTGAGGTCGAGGCGGAAAGTGAGGAAGAGGCCACCGAAGCGGCCTGGGACTTCTGGGAGGCCCTTCCTGTATCCGAGGAGCACCGCTATTACGACGATGCCGACGAGCGATACATAAACGACGTGACCTTGAAGGACGGTGCGTGATGCGCGTTGGTTCGCAGCGGCCCTACACCGTAGTCATGGATTGGGAATCGGATTGGTGGGAGGAGGGGGCGGATAAGGTCCGCGCCACCGGTGGACATGACGACCCGGTGGTCTTCCATGTCTGGGCTGAAAATGCCTGCGATGCGAGTGACCTCGCAGATGAAGAGGCGGACTCCTTGCTCGGCAAGAGTGTCGCGACCTACCTGAAACACATCGCAATCATGCACGGCCATGCACCGCTCGTACGAGATGGAGAGTAAGACAGTGACACTGATGCACCAGGAACCCCAGGCCGGCCGTGGGACAGCTCTCGAAGCGCTCGCGCCTTCAATCGTGAAAGTGGGCAAGCATGCGGGAACGCTTCGGGCTGGAGTTCACAAGACGGTCTACGTCTGGACTCGGGAAGATATCTCGACGGCGGTGAACGCTGGCGTGGATCTCGTTGCGGAAGAGCTGGCCGGATCAGAACGTGATCAGGACCTGATGAACATGGTCGTAAATGCGGTCCTGCACGTCCTCGAAAATCCGAACGCGTCGCTTGATGAAGTGATCCGGGAGAACTACGAGGAAGAGCCCGAAGAGGTTCGCTCGTGGTGGTCGGGATGGTAACCCCCGCCAGCGTTCAAATCGGTATGCCAGTCAGGTACCGGTCGATGTTCGGACACAAGCTCGCCGGAACGATCCGGGGAGTCATTTACGGCGCACCCAAAATGAAACGCGACAACATTACGCACGTGGTCATTCAGGGCTCGTACGATACGGCGCCTGTAGAGCGCTCGCACGATATGAACGTGATCCCACTCAAGGATGTTTGGAAGGTCCGCTAACCATGCACCAGATTTACGCCGCCTGTCTCGCGTCTTACAACAACGGAATCCTTCACGGCGAATGGATCGATGCCACCCAAGACCCGGACTCAATCGGTCACGAGATTCAGCTCATGTTGGACGCCTCGCCGATACCGGGGGCGGAAGAGTTTGCGATACATGACTACGATGATTTCGGGGGCCTGGAACTCGGCGAGTACGAGTCCTTGGAAGATCTGCACTTGATTGCGCTCGCTCTGGATGACTTCCCGGCCGTGATTGTCCGCCACTTCCATGGGGACGTCGATGTCGCCGACCTCTACGAGACGTGCCAAGACCGGTTCATCGGAACGGTCACAGAAGAGATTGGGCCGGAAGAGAACGCATACGCCGCGTACATCCTGGCGGAGGAAGACCACTTCTGGGATGAGCTTCCGAAGCAGTACCACAGTCACATGCGGGCTATCGCAGTCAGTGAGGCCGAGGAACGGCTGATCTGTGGTGAGACTGCGCTCTACGAGGGTGCGGGTACCTGGCACTTCGTCCGGGACTACTGAGGCATAGCGGCTGGAAGTCAGGGGCTCAAGTTGGAATGTGAGCCCCTGGTTTCGAGTCTCTAATGACTCACTTCGAAGCAGGGAAGGAACTTACACAGTGGGACGCATGAAGGCGTATGAGGGTGACCGCGCAGCGGTGCGCGAGGAAGCGGAAGAGGCTGCGCACCAGCCGACGCACGATGACCGCATGGCTCACATGGAGGTGGTCTGGGGAATGTGTGGCATAGCCGCGAACGGCTACCACTGCCCGCCTGCCGTGGCTGAAATGCTGGTGAAGGAAGCGGTGTCCGCCTTCCTCGACTCCCGGACCGCGCTCATTCTCGATGGGGTCGCCGCATGAACTTCTTCGCCCCCGACCGTCGAATGTGTGACGTTTGTTGCGTCGCGCTGAATCAGCATGTGGGGACGGTCTTCCGCGATGTGTCCTTCCGCCACCCGGATTGGCAGGGGGTCACCTGGGATCACGATCCGGCACCTGTTCCCGTTGACCCTGAACGGCTGGCCGAGGTCTGCGACTTCTGCTCTGCCGGTACCACGGCGGCCATCTTCGAGACACGAAAAGCAATCGTAATGATCCAGGGACCCAACACACATGTGTTCTCCGAGCCGTGGGCGGCGTGTGAGCGATGTGCCGTACACATCCGAAGGCGGACGCTTCATCTGTTGCTGGATCGCGTGGTGGCCGTCCTCCCCGGCACGTCCAACCGTCCGGAACGTCGGGCGCGACGCGCTGAGTTGAAGGCGCTCTACGTGAAGTTCTTCGCTGCCGATCCGGTCGAACTGGAGCGATGAAGTGCGACCGACTGAACAAACAGTGATCCGTAACGCTGCCGACTCCTGGCGAGCTTCCGCCCCCGGATCGAAGAAGTGGGTCTATGACACCAACGGCCGTGCCTACTTGGTCGAGGCCGACCTGTCGGAACGACTCGACTCGCTTTGTTGGGCCATGAGGTTCGTGGACGACTGGCGGGTGTATTACCCCGAGAGTCACGCGGCATGGGCCAAGGCCAGCGCCGAGGCCGGCCGTTCCCTGGACCCTGAACACTGGCACCACGAGTGGACGAAGGCAGGTAAGCCCGAATGATCACGCCCACGGTGCTTGTGCAGTGGTACGGGATTCTCGTACACGGCCCCGATGTCTACACAGGCGAGATGGTATGCGGGCACGTCGTAGGCGGCACGGTCCGCCACATGAAAGACGAGCATCAAGCTCGGATCATGACGCTCGCAATCCGGACGCCTCGCACCTACCACGATGACGGAACCATTTTGACCGGTGGTCACGAGCATTCCATTCCCATGCGGGAAGTACGCAAGGGGAGGCCGCAGTGATGGAGGCCGCAGCCGAAAACGTGGTCCTGGTCGAGTCGCTTCGTGTGGCGGTCCCGCTGCACATGACGCAGCTCGCCTCTCGATCGCCGGAGGAGTTGATCCGCATCGCGGCGGGGTCCGCCACGATCGTCGGGTCACATGGCGACGTATTGCAGTTCCGGTCGACCAAGCGCGGACAGACGGCGAAGGCGTTCAACGCGCTCGCCCGAGGGCTGGCCGCTGGTGCCCTGGTCGCCTGGGGCGGTGCCACCTTCGCGGGCCTGCACTGGTGCACAGTCCGCCACTGCCCCGGCCCTGATGCCGAACACCCCAACCCAGTCCAAGGAAAGTAAGAGGAGAAGTACGGCTAACCGGCTTCGGTGGCTTTGATGAGGGCCCGGCTTCGGCCGGGCCCTTCGTCATGGCTGATCGAAACACGATCGGACGAACAGAGGGACACACCATGGCCACGAAGCAGATCACGACCTACATAGACGACCTTGACGGCACCGAGACCACCAACCCCTACGAGATCCGAACGGTGTTCTTCGGGATCGACGGGACGTTGTACGAGATCGACCTGACCGACGCGAACGCGGACACGCTCCGGGAACTGCTCGCCCCGTACAAGGGGGCCGCACGGCGCGTGGAGCACCACCAGGCCCAGGCCGGCCGTCCCGCGGCCCGCCCTTCCGCTCGTGAAGGTGACGCCCTGGACGCGAAGGCCGTACGGGCCTGGGCCAAGACGCAGGGGTACACGCTGTCCAACCGGGGGCGCATCCCTCTGGACGTGCAGCAGGCGTACAGGACGACCCTGGCCGGTGGCCAGGCGTCGCAGCCGAACGGCATCGAGCGTGAGGTAACGGCATCTGATGCTGTCGACCTGATCGTGAGCGAGGAGGAGGCGGCCAACCACTACAAGGAGCTGCCCGTTCCTGCCGGGCGAGAGAAGAACTGGGCGAAGCGTGAGGGCTCCGGGTGCGAGCGGACGCACAAGATCGCAGAGATGACGCTCATGGAGCGAATCGACGCCCTTACACCTTTCAACCTCAACGTACTTGGCCAGCTCGCCGGAGACATCCCGGTCAAGAACGGAAAGATCAAGGGGCTCGGAACCTCGGGCGCGAGGCTCCTGAACTTCGAGTTCATCGACGGCGATGACTTCATCACGCCCTTCGGCCGGTACGCGTACGGCGTTCGCGTACAGAGGGACAACGCATAACCAACCGATGGTTTTTGGTCAAAGGTCGTCCGAAAGGACGGCCTTTTGGCCATGGTCTATCGGTCATAGGAGGACGCATGGCGCGGAAAGTGGTCGAAGCGGTCGTTTGTGACGCCTGCTCAGTTAAAGGGAGAGAGCAAATAGGGGTGATCGAGCTTGCTATAGGCTCGGTGAGCTACGACCTGTGCCAGGAGCACGGCGATAAGTTCGCGGCCTACTTCGAGGATCTGTTCGGTTCTGTCGCGGCCGTCGCGGCTTAGGGGAGAGAAGTAAAAGTGACCACGTTCAAGGCGATGCAGTACGGCCCCCTGGGCAAGGCAGTCGCAGCGGCAATGCCGCACTCGGAGGCGGACCCGATCGGTGTGTACGCCGCCACGCTGTCTCTCTGGTCCGCTGCGGTGGCCGGCAAGGTATTCCAGCCGTCGGGCCGGCCGACCGTCTTCTGGTCGGCGCTTGTAGGCCGGACAAGGGTGGGACGCAAGGGCTTCGCGCTCGCTACAGCGCGAGCGGTCCTGGACCCCTCCATCGGAAGCTTCCTCGGTACCCGGATGCGCAAGGGCATCAGCAGCGGGCCGTCCCTGGTGACGGCCCTCTTCGAGGTCGAGCAGGAGTCCCTTACCTCGGAGGAGGGCAGGGACGGGCGGGTAATGATCGCGGAAGGCGAATGGGCTTCCGTCCTCAAGAGGGCTAATCGCGATGCGACCTACCATGACCAGTTGATCAACGCCTGGGATGGCGAAGCGGTCGTCAACACGACCAAGGGCAAGGGCGGCAAGCGCGAGGAGCAGAGGATCGACGTACCCCTTCTCGGCTACCACGTGCACATTCAGCCGGGTCGATGGGCGCCCCTGGTCAAGCCCGAATTTGCTCTCGGTGGTGCCTTCAACCGCATCCCACACTTCGTGGTGTCCCAGTCGAAGTCTCTGCCTTCGAGCGTCAAGAGGCCGCTCGACGCCGTGAAGGAGACGCCGGCCCTCACCCGGGCCTACCGCTGGGCACGGGAAAAGGCTCGCGAGATGGAGCTGTCTCCGGAAGCGGCCGATCGGCATGACGCATATCGGAAGGCGTTCGATGCGCGCATGGCGTCCCTGCCCGAGGCGGTCTCGTGCTTCTTCGAGCGCGGCGACGAGAACCTTCTGCGGATTGCCTGTCTCCTGGTGGCCGCCGAACGCAAGACGGTGATCTCCGTCAAGGCGTGGGAGGCTGCGGAGGCCATGATCGAGTACTCGATGGCGTGCACGGAACAGCTCGTCAACGAATCGCAGCAGGGCACCGGGAGGCAGATGAAGTCTGTCGAGCAGATCATTCGAGAGTCGCTGACCCGCTATGGGGGTGAGGCGACGCGGACCCTGATCCTGCGGTCCCTCGGTACGCGAGGTAACGCCGATTCGATGGAGGCCGCCATCGAGGCGATGCCTGATGTCGTCATGGAGAAGCGAGCGGGTTCCGCCAAGGGGGGTCCGAAGCCCGTGGTGGTGAGGTTCGTGGACGCGACGCGCGAGCATGAGCGGCCAGCCGTCCAGCAGGCCCAGGAGCAGACGGAGGCGGAGGAGCGGCCCAAGCTGACCGTAGTCCCGCCGCAGCGGAAGACCGCTGCTACACCGCCACCCTCCACGAAGGCGAGCGAGCCGGCACGGAGGACGGCCCCGCGGAAGGCAGCCGCGAAGAAGGCGGTCGAGCCTCCGAAGGAGGAGAGCGCCAACCCGCTTGCTGGGCTCCTGTGAGTCCGGACCAGATGCCACAGAAGCGGCCCGCACGCATCGTGCAGGGCCGCTTTTCCATGTTGGTCAGGAAGTGGTCCGATGGTAAGTGGAAGGACTGACCGTCTGACCAAATAAAAAAGGCCGGGACCCCTGACGGGGTCCCGGCCTTTTTTTGCTATCAATTTTGTACCAACCTATGTACCACGGTTAGTTAGTTCATTCTCGATCGAGGAGAGGTGCCTTCGAGGTGCTGGGCGAGGCTGCAAGTCCCGCCTCGTAGAGGGCGAGTCGAAGGTGTGCGGCGGAGGCGGATTCCTCGGGGGAGGGCTCGAAGAGTGCGGTCTCCGTCTTACGGTCCTCGACGCGCTGTACGACCTCGGCACCACCGAGCAGTGCGAGCGAGAACGGGATCAGTGCCTCCCAGGGGATGTCCGGGAACTGGATTACCAGCCACGGAGTGAGGGCGGCCAGGGCGCCAAGCAGGCGCACGACGTGCTTACGGAACATGGGTGACCTCCGGGGTCGGGATGACGAGCTGGGGGACAACGGGGACGTCTGTGGGCTTGGAGACCTCGGGATGGACCGGAGCTGGCACGTCCGGCTTCGGCTCCTTCGGCTTGGCCTCGACATCCGGCTTCGGCCTTTCCGAAGGCTTCGGATCGGGCTTGGGGGTCACCTTGTCGAGCTTCTCGGAGACTTCGCTGAGCTTGTCCTTGACCTCTCGGAGCTCGCGCTCAATTCGTGCCAAACGGTCATCCTGCGAGGGCTTCTGAATCGCAGGCGCAACAGGCTTCGAGGGGCGGGCATACTCACGGGTCTTCGGTTCCTTCACTGCGATCGGGGTGGCAGCGTGCTTGCCTGCCTGGACCTTCACCTTCTGGCCGGGGTAGATCAGATGCGGGTTGGCGGCCAGGCCCTCGTTCCAGCTCGTGAGCTGGGCCAGGCTCACGCCAAACCGCTCGGCGATCGAGGAGAGTGAGTCACCCTTGGCAACCGTGTAGGTGCCCCCACTGGCCGGAGGCGTGGAAGGCTCCGGCTTCTGCGGAGGCACGGTCGGCTTCTCGGTCGGCTTCTCGGTCGGGGTGGGCGTAGCGGGCTTCGCCGGAACGTTGATCTCCTGGTCCGGGTACACCACGTCCGGGTTCTTGATGTCCGGGTTGGCTGCAAGGAGGGCCGCCAGGGAGACGCCGAGCAAGGCTGCTACGGCCCCGAGAGTCTGCCCCTTGCTCACCTTGTACTTGCCGCTCGGGACACCAGTGGAGCCGCCCGAGTCGGAGGCCGGCGTCGAAGCGGTAGCCGCGTACGCGAAGCCAAGCTTGCCCTTCTTCGAGGGGTCCGCGGTGACGATGCCCTCGCTGTACTGCGGTAGACCGTAGCCGTGGACGTAGGAATCTCGGCGAAGACGCTTGCGGGCCATGACGCCGTTGCCGTTCGCGTCGTTGGAGAGGCTGGTGTTGCCCTCGTAGGTGTAGATGTAGGTGTCGTCGTACGCGTAACAAAGTCCGGTGTGCGTACTGCCCGAGGTGCCGTAGATGACCTGGGCCCCCACAGCGGGATACTCACTCCAGCGGGCCCGCTGCTTGAACCACTCCATCGCGGTCCAGACGCTAGCGGTACGGGGAAAGAGACTGGCGACGCCAGCCTTCATGGCAACCCAACTCGTCCAAGTTGCGCACCAAGGCTGATAGTTCGACCATTCAAGGCCCGGGACCTGTGGGGAGTACTTCTGGTGGCCCGAGGGCCGTTCACCGGCTGCGCGTTCCGCGCGGTAGCCGACCTCGTTCTTCGCTATGGATAGAACCTGCGTAACCTGACTCATGTTTCCGCCTTTCGGGCATGAAAAAAGGGCTCGCCCTGATGGGCAGCCCTATGCGTGAACTAACCGGCAGCGGTTAGTTAGTTCATTCGTTTCGGCGCAGAACGACCAGCCGTTCGGGATCGATCGCGGTGAGTATCTGGATGAGCCGGGCGTTCTCCTGCTCGATCCGCTTGAGGCGGTCCTTGATCTCGGTCAGGTCCAGCTCTAGCCGGTCTCCGCGAGCTTTCTGCGCTTCGGCCTCGGCCTTCCAAACTTCGGCGGTCTTGGCTTCCTTCGTGGCTCGCACGACAACGAAGCCGCCGACGATGGTGGCGAGGATGCCGCATAGGCCGAAGGTATTGAGAATGAGTGTGGTGGTGTTCAACCTGCCAACCCCTTTGCGTCGGGAGCGATTTGAACCGCAGCGAAGGAGTTCATGGAAGAGCTCTTGTTCTCGGAGGCGGCCTTGGTCCACTCGCCACCCCAGCCGGCCACGCGGACGGACACGAAAGAGCCCTCGATGAGGTGGACCAAACCGGAGCAATTTATACTCAAGTAGGAACCGATAATCTTCGTGCTGTTCAGAGCCTTGAGCACGTCATTCGTGCTGTCGTCCTGTGGGGCTTGAACGGTGACCACACTGTCGAGCATCGCGGACTTCTTGCCGTCCATGTCGCTCGGCGGGCGAAAGGTCAGGTTGGACGCGATGAAGTAGGTGCCAGTCGACGGGCAACGGAACTTGGCCATATTCGGAGACGTCCAACCCTGCCTCTGGAAGTCCCAGGTGTCCCACTTAGCTTCGGTTCTGGCGGAGAAGTTGGCCAGAGAATCCAGACCCTTCACGCGGAAGGCGCTGGGACTGGTCAGTTGCTGATTGTTCACGTAGGTGTACGGATTGATGTCCACCGCCGACAGGAGTTGCCGGGAGGACCAGGAAGGGTAAGTGAGCATTTAGGCCCCCATGTAGACGGCTCCCAAGGTGCTGATTCGGCCGTCGCCGTCCCCGCTCACCCAGCGGGTATTTGCCCCCCAGCCGTAGAAGCGGACGTTCAACACTTCGCCGGCCGTCAGGTAGACAAGGTCGTCCACGGCAACGGAACAGTCCTGGTTGATGCGGGTCGTACTATTCTGGGAAAGGATTCGGGCTTCATCGCTATTCCCGTATATCTTGAACTGAAAGCCGTAAGACGCAGCTTCCGTGCCATCCGCGTGTTTCGCAGAACAGAAGAAGTGGATCAGATACATCCCCGAGTAGGGGACTGTGATTGCGGTTTGGTCCGCATATCCGTCGGTGAGCCGTTGCAGCACGAAACCCGGATCGTTGGCGTACATTCCGGACCAGGAGAGGGCAACCTTCTCCTGGCCGGATGCGACATTGAAGGACGTGCCTCGGGCCGTGAAGCGTGGTCTGTTCTCTAGGTGGGCAAAGACATCGCGGCTTGTCTCGTTCATGTCCGAGACGCTTACAACCCTGTCGTCCTTCCATGCGGACAGCGAGGGAGGCTTGACGGCCGGCTGTGCCCAGCCGTTGTCGCTCGGGCTGATCATGAAACCATTGAAATTGGCGTCGTAGTTGTTAGCGGCGATTCCCCATGTGCCCGTAGCTCCTGAGTCAAGATAGATCTGCGCGCGAACAGAGCTTCCCTTGGTGAAGTATTCGGTCACGCTGACGCGGATGGTTGTGTAGCCGTTGGCCTGCTGATGCTGGTACGTCGTATGAGCGATGACTCCGGTAGCGCCCTGCCCGGCCGAACCCTCCGCGGTGATGTAGGCGTTCAGGTTCTCTCCCACGTTGCGGACAGTGTTCCCCCACACTGAGGCGTTGAAGGTGATGTGGTAGACGCCATCTTCGGGTATTCGGTATCGGATGTTGTCGCCACTGGTAAATCCGTTTAGGTTATGTCGAGAACTGTCCCAGGTGATATCCCGACGCTGGCCCGCCATGAGGGCCTGATTCGGCGGAACTCCACCAGGGAATGAGCTTCCAACGCTAACGCCACGGGCCGAGAAGTACGGCATCTTGGCGTAGTACTTCTGCGGCAACGTCAGGCGGGCATTCAGTAGGGCGGGGCTGGGAATCTCTCGGGACTGCCACTTCGTGAGAGTCGGTTTAGGCATAGTTCACCTCACTGGAGATACGTAGTCTTGCCGAGTACAGAAGCCGCTGCGTCGCCCAGGATCCAAGTTGGGAGGCCGTCATCAGCCCCGGGAATCTTGATGGTGACTACCGCTGCGGCCGGCACTGTCGTATCGAGTTTTGCGGTGCCTACGCTTGCCCCTGAACCCGGTGTGTCAGCCGCGTGGACTCGTATCTGATTCTCGCCGAACTTTCCCCCGATGGAATGGCGCGAAATCAGACCCTCCGGGAACTGAACTGTAGAAAGATTCTTGGACTCGGAAATGACAGTGAAGAGAGATGTATTTCCGCGAGGAGAGTTCATCGGCACTTCGAATACGTTCTTGTATTCCTTGATCTCTTGTAGGGGGGTGACAGGAAGATTCATTGTGCTCGCGAACCGGTATACATAATTGACGACCGTCGAGTCACCCCCCGCAGGGATGCGCCACCTGACTGACTCGCCGTCGCTCAGCTCCCGTGGCCCGTCGTACCGGAAGACCACGCAGGCGATCCAGGACCCAGTTGCCAGCCGTTTCGTCTGCGGTATGGACAGGGTGGGGTTCAGGAGCTGCGGCATATCGTTCCTGGCGACGCAGATGGATACCACCAAGTCCCCAAGGCGGACGCCTGTGGGGAGCTTGTACGTCCGATACTCACTGTCTTCCTTGGGTGCCCCGTTGGCTGCCTGGAAGGACGGATACTGAACTGGATCCGGGTACTTGAACATCCACGCTTGTCCGTCCCAGACCTTCACCGCGGGCTTGTCGGTCCATTTGGATCCGTCCCACATCTTCTTCGTACCCTCGCGCCAGGCTGTACCGGTCCACTGCATTACGCGGTTGTAGTTAGACGCCATAGGAAACCCAAACGTCACCGGGTCGGAGCGTGATTCCCAGCGTGGCGGGATCAGCAGGACCGGAGAATACGCGGGCGTCGCCTACATTCGGAGCCTGAACCGGTGAGGCGGAAATCAAGGCGCCGCTGGTTCGGATGTCACCGTTCTTCATGACTCGGAGCGTGGAAGGTGTGCTCCCGTTCAAGGTGATCAACGGCTTGGCATCGGTCATGTTGGTACTGTTAATGACCAGTGCAGTGTTATCGCTGAATGGATCAAGGTAGAGAGCGCCACTGGACTTGAGGCTCGTGCCTATCTTTCCGTCACGATTCATGCGGATTACGTCGTTGGTGCCGGCGGGTACATCAACGTTGAACAGTGCATCAGATGGGATCGTCCGACAGTCATTTCGGCCGGTCTT
Organism: Streptomyces sp. NPDC031670; assembly: GCF_055580545.1. NCBI lineage: Bacteria > Bacillati > Actinomycetota > Actinomycetes > Kitasatosporales > Streptomycetaceae > Streptomyces > Streptomyces sp. NPDC031670. The sequence goes on from NZ_JBVILC010000014.1 coordinate 92,620, forward strand.
TAGTACGGCCTGATCCAGAAGCTCACGTGCGTAGGCGCGGTCGCCGTGAGGGTCGGCATTCGGCATCAGGTGCGATCGGAAGCGCAGGCCGACGTTGTTGGCGGTCAGCATGGTGCGGCCCTTGCCGAAGTCAACCCAGAGCTGTTCGGTTCCGTCAGGCCCCTGGAACTGAGGAATCATGCCGCGCTCGTCGGAGAGGAGGCCGTCCAGGGGCTCGTCGTTGGGGCCCAGGACGTCCTTGACGGGGTCGGGGTCGGTGGCGGTCAGGTATACCCGGCCGGGGAGGTTGGGAAGTCGGGAACCAGCCTCGTCTTCTGCGACGTCAGCCGAGGTACCGCCGAAGTAGTTGCGTGCCATCGGATCTCCTGGTTAGGCGAGTCCCTGCGTTTCGTAGACGCCGGAGAAGAGGATGTATGAATTTCGGGGGAACACCCGCAGATAGTCAAGTCCCTCATGGAGATACTTGGGATTCTGATAGAGGATTCGTGCGACGTTGGTACGGTTGCCCCCCCACGTGTAGCCGCGGAGGTCAACGAAGTTGGACATTCCCGCGTCGTATCCGCCGTTCGTCATCTGTCCCGACAGAACTTGCCCGATGTCGCCGTGAAACGGCATGGGAAGCGTGAACGATATGCAGTCGTCCTGGGCGTTGTTCCAGAAATCGGTTGCCGTGCTGTTGGCGATGTCGACGGAGTACCAGATCGTATTGGGGGCGATCCACCTCCACCGCCCTCGCGCCTGGAGTTTGTCATCCGTGCTGACGCGAGTATTGAGGATCTTGGGCGTGTAGGTCTTCGTCGCTCCAAGGTCCCGGGTCACGGTGTATCCGTCCGAGCCGTTGAATGCCTCGTACTGGTTCTTCGGGTCCAGGCATCGGATGAAGGTGCCCTGTGGCTGGTGGTAGGCGACGGACTGAGCAGGGGCGACCGAGGCAGCGTCGTCGCCAGTCATATAGGGGTGGACCGGCTCTGCGACGGGGTTGCCGCCCCCGCCCTTCGGAACGCGGATGACGTACAGGGGGAGTTCCCATTCGCCGCCCGGCTGTCGGGCCGGCTTCGGGATCTTCGGAGAGGTGGACTCGGCGCCGCGTCGGACAGCGAGGTTCACCGCCCCCTTCGCCAGGTCTGCGCGGAGGACAAGGAGGTCGACGCGGGCCTTGTCCTTGGACAGGTTGCTGTCGATGCGGATCGCGGCCGGGGCGTCCAGCTTGTAATAGAAGCCGCCCACGAATGCCTCGCCCGGCTGCACGGTGATCGTGTTCACGTCGGTCACGCGAGCGTAGAACGGCATGGCCTCGGGCACTAGGTTGCTTGAGGTCAGCAACATGTTGATCCGGTCGCCAGACCACATCGAGGCCATGCTTTGCCAGTCGTTCTGGGTGACGGCGGTACGGCCACCGCCCGCGGCATCCTTTTCGAAGGGGTAACTGGTCTCCGTCATTACAGTCTCGCTTCCAGCTTGCGCAGCTTCTCTCGAAGCTCACTCACATGCTTGTAGAGGTTGAGCGGTTCACCCGTTCCCTGTTCACCGATCTTCGGCGTAACGGTCGAGACGCGACCGCCGTCCTCAACGGTTATGGTTACCTCTCGCACCACATCGACATAGGTCTCTCCGTCGATATCGACGCTGACCTTGTCTCCCAGGTAGTAGTCCCGTCCGAACCTGCATTGCGGGGTTTCGATGGGATATACCTGAAAGTTGCCGTTCTTCTGGTTTTCCTTGAACACGCCATCAGCTGCGGACTTGATGGAGTCCAGGTAGTGCTTCACGGCTGTGGGTTTGTCCTTCCACGGCTTCCCATCCGGGTCTGTGCCGAGGTCTTCCTTGCCGTCCGTGAGCTTCGTGACGAGCTCGGGCCCGCCGTCCTTGCCTGTCTTTAGCGGTACGTCGCGCCGGTCTACGAACTGCTCGATGACGAAGCCCCACTCCCGCTCGTCCGCGGTGAGGTCGTTCACCCACAGCGGCCGACCGTCGTCGTCCAGCGCGGACTTCTCCGGGAACTGCTTGATGAAGCGCTCCTGGCCCTCGCCCTGGCAGGCGACGACCACCCGCGTTACGCGGGGCGCCGTCAGGGTCGCGATGTACTCGCGCAGGTTCCCCAGCTCGGGTGAGAAGCGGACGTCCATCGACTTGTCGGCAGGGGCGAAGACGGTTAGTTCGATCTTTCGTGTGTCCGGGTTCCAGAGGAACTGGTAGGCGATCTCGCCTTCCTTGGTCCAGTTCTCCGCGAGGGTGCCGATCGAGTCGTAGCGGAGGGTCCCACCGATCGGCTTGCCGACCTTCGGGGGGAGGCCGGCCGTGGTGGGCTTCGGGCCCATGTCCACCCCGGGGACCCTGCGGCCGGGCAGGCCGCGGTTGCCGAAGGCGAAGTCGTACTCGACCCACAACGCCTGACCCGCCTCGAACCCGTAGGTCCGGCGGTCCTCTCCCTTCCACTGCTGGTCGACGGGCAGTACCTTGCGGGCGTCGCCCTCGCCAGTGGTGCCAGGAAGGGCAAGGTATCCGTAGGGAACCTTGTTGTCGCATTTCCCGCCGACGTAGACGGACCCAACTCCGGTGTGCTGTTCGGTCGTCCAGTACTTCTGGAAGGTTTCGATCTGTCCGGAGAAGATTGGCTTGTCGGGGCGCTCGTCCATCCAGACGGCGATCCCCCCGCCCTTCTCCAGGAGCTTCGCCTGTGGAGTCCCATCGCGTACGAGGAGCTGCCAGGAGCCGGCCCGGTTCAAACGGAGGACCAGGTCCATCTTCATCCATGTGTCCAGCTCGCCTATCCGGTTCAGGTTCCTGTCGCGTACCTCAATTCGGTATCCCATGGTCAGTAGCTTTCGTATCGAGGGAGCATCCGTAGGCGAAGAGCCGCGCTGGATGCTCCCGGGTTCATCTTCACGCTGACCTTGGATTCGCCAGACGGGATTGAGAACAGGGACGGCGCCTTGTCGAGATCGGGCCAGAAGTTCTTACCTGTGCTGCTGCGGACTGTCTTGAACCCTGGACGGGTGTCGACGGTCAGGACCTCATCTCCGGCGATGATGTCCCTGGTTCCGTCTCCCTTGTTGATGCCGAACTTCTGCCCGTCCTCGTTGGATATGGTGAAGGACCGGATAGGTCCCACCAGTTCCCACACGGGCCAGCATTCGACATCGCCCGGATTGCTGACCGGTACACCCGAGGAGGTGATCGTGCCCCGGCTTATCTCCATGGGCAGGAAGGGCTTGCCCGGCCCCTTGAGGAAGACCTTCCCCGCTCCGGTCTTCCACTCGGCCATGACCTCGTTGGCTCCGTAGAACCAGGGGTCGAAGGCCGTCAGTTGGACGCCGTACCGGCACCAGGTGAACCCGGCGTCGTCGGGGCCTTCCTTGCCCTCCATGCCGCCCTTGTAGTAGGCGGTGATGTATCGGGACGTGCCGTCGCCCTCGGTGAAGCGAAGTACGCAGTGCCCGTTCTTCGGGTTCAAGGTCCGAGTGAGGTTCCGCTTCAACCGGAGAAGAGTCCTACGGTCCACGCCGTACAGGTAGAGCGGAAGCATGATTTCCCGAGCCGCGGCCTTGGTGGACCGGAAGGAGCCTCCGTCGAGGTTGGGGCTCGTGTCGGAGAAGACCTCCATGGGAGGCATGTCGAGGCCCTGTGCGCCGTCCTGGAGGAAGATGGCCGGCCAGGCCCGGCCGGAGAAGTCGGTGAGGGAGATGGTCTCGCCCATACCACTGTGCCCGGTGATCGTCACGTTGGTGTGCCCCCAGACATCCGGGGACGGGGGCTTCCCGACAACGGGTATGTTCTCTTCCCATTTGGGTTGCCTGTATCCCGGAACTGGCATAGCGCACCTCATTCAATTCGGGGCAAGCGAAAGCCCCGGCCGATGGGGCCGGGGCTTTCGTTCCCGCTATATTCCGTACATGGTCTCCACGTATTGAAGTCCGCGAATCACTGCCTGAGTGGTGTCCTCGGCCTTGGCTTCGTGGATGTGGATTTCGTATCGGTTACCGAGAAGGTCTCGGGTATCGCCGTGGTTGTAGACCCTCTCCCCGCCACGGAAGTCGACCAGCTCGGGGCCTCGTTCTCCGACCAGGGCGAGGCCCGGTGACGCGTACGGTGTTCCGGTCCAGTAGCCCTTGGGGGGCTTGGTGGGATCGGCCTGCTGAACCCGTGAGATGTCGCCGTACCGGGCCTTGATGTAGTTGATCGCGGCAGAGATGTTCGCGACCGGATCGAAGATGTCCCACGAGGTGCCGGCCTGGTGGTAGGCCCGGAAGGTTGGATCGATCACCTGGGCAAGGCCCTTGGACGGGGTCCCGGCCTTCGCGTTGGAGTCCGAGTTGTTCACCGCCCGGACGTTGCCTCCGGACTCACGGCGGATGATCGTCGCAAGGCCGTCCGACCACTTCGGCCCGCTCACGCTGGTCAGTCCCATTGCCTGTGCGATGTACTGGCCGATCGCGGAGTCCACACCACCCCCGAGGGTGCCGGTGAACTTCGGGATCGAGCCCGGCCACGCGTTCAATACGGGACCGTCAGTCGAGGCGACTCCACCCGTGGGCCGCAGGGCCGCTGTCGCGTTGCGCCAGTAGCCCCGACTGCGCTTCAACGAGTTGGATTCGTTGCCGCCAACCGTCTCGTCCGAGCCCGTCTTGATGTTGATGTGCCCGTTGCCCTGGTAGGTCATCAGGTCACCCGGCTGGGACTGCGAAACCGGCACGTGACGCATGGCCCCGTTCCAGGTAGCTACGGCCGGCCACCGATTCCGCGGCGCCCCCTGGGGACTGTTTCCGTACGCCGTATTCGCCCCGGCCTTATCGACCACGTAGGAAATGAAGTCGGCGCACCAGGCTTCCCCGGTGCCGAGGCTGTACTTGGAGCCGCCCACCATCGGGGCCTCGGTGCGGAACTCGTCCAGGGCGACCTTGACGGCCGCACCGCCACCCCCGGAGGTGTGGTCATCAACCCACTTGGTCCACGTCTGTGCCCACGGTTGCGTCTTCTCGAAGCCCCTGGAGCTGAGGTCCCCAGGAACACCGAAGGTGCGGGTCACGGTGTCGAGCATCGGCTTGACGACCGACGACCACCCGGCCTTGAGGGCGGAGGTGTAGCCGTCGAAATCGTCTTCCTTGTGCTTGCCCACCCAGTCCGCACCGGTCGGGCCGGTGAACGCGGCCTGGCCGACAATCCCGCCCTTCGCGTAGACGTGGCCGCCCTTTCGGGCCTGCTCGTTCCAGCGGAGAATGGTGTCCGGCCCGAGGGACCGAACGACCTCGGGGCGAAGGATTCCCTCACCCTTCGACAGGATGGCCGGGACCGTATCGACGCCAGGCTGGTAGCCCGGCACGATGCCACCGGTCGAGAACTGCACCGGAGACAGGGGAGCCCCCGTGCCGGCCAGTTTCGCCATCGAGGACAGCATCGGCACAGCACCCCTGTTGTAGGGGCCGGTGACCGTGCTCCTGGTGGACGAGTCCACGTACGACATGGCCTGTCCCCACGCGGTCCGAATCTCAGACCCGGAGGTCTCGAAGAACCGCTTGGTCGCATCCACGTTGCCGCGGAGCCGTGTCAGGGAGCTGGACACGTCCGAGACTGACGAGGAGACCTGGGCCGCCACGCTGACCCAGACGCCCTGGTTCGTGGACTGGAAGACCCGCTCCGTCTGGGCCAGGGGTCCGGACATGTGCTGGACCCACCTGACCTGTGCCGGGGTGATCGTGCCGTCAACTGCCGTCCGGACCTTCGCCGCTACCTGGTCCCAGTCGGCGGCCGACGCCAAGCGGTGAGCCGCCACGGCCTTTGTCAGGTCCTCCAGAGACGCGATGATCTTGGCGACTACTTCCTCGTACGCCTTCGCATCGGGGGCGAAAGTGTCACTTTCCAACTTCGAGGGCGAGGAAAGAGAGCCCGACTTGGCGCCTGCGTTGAGTCGTTGGATGGCCGCGTGGCCAAGGAACCGGGCCGCCTCCGGGCGCAGGACTGCTTCGCCCGGCGACAGCATCGCGTGAACGCGGTCATTGCCAGGAGAGTAGCCGGGGACGACTCCGCCGTCCGCGAACTGGAATAGGCCCTTTGTGTTGGGCATCAGTTCCTTGACGCGTACGACGAAATTGTCGAATACTTCCTCGGCATATTCGGAGGGATTCGACCAGATTTCCTGGAGTAGGCGGACCATCTCCTTGACCTGGTCGACCATGCCCTGGAACATCGACTTCACAGAGGACAAGGCGTCCTCGAAGAAACCGACCGGATCGGATATCGCATCCTTCAAGGCGCCGAGGATTTCGGCACCGGAATCCCAGATATTCGATACGAGATCCTTTAGGATCTGAGGTATCGCCTTCACCATGTCGGTCATAAAGTGACCGCCACGCTGGAGGATATTCCCGTCACCCTTCCAGACGTCATCCCAGAAAAGCTGACCGGCCGTCGGTGCGATACCGCCAGCGGCGATACCGATCAGGTTTCCGATACCGGTAGAAGCCTTGGTCAGGAACGACGGAACTCGCTCAAGGATGAAATCCTTCATCTTTCCGAACCGGTCGTTCACCAGTCGGCCGGCCCCGTCTCCGCCAGCCTGGGCACCCCAGTGGCGAACGTTCGAACCCGTCTCGCCACCGATGGCCTGACCGGCACCCGCCATACCGATACCACCCGTGAAGGCCCCGATCCCGGGGCCCACGTTCACGATGTCGTACAGCTCTTCCAGGATGCTGAGAGGCCAAGTCCCGGACTTTGAGGAACCCTTACCGGCCTTGCCTTTCGCGTGCCGTGTGATCCGGCCACGAGCAGCAGCCGAGTTCCATCCGTTGATGGTGTCGGAGCCGAGGGCGTTGGCGACCTCGGGACGGAGGACCGCCTCACCCGGGGAGAGGATCGCGTGGTAGTTGTCCACCCCCGGCGCGTAGCCGGGGACGATGCCACCGAGAGCGTGACCCTTGCCCTTGTTCTTGCCGTTGCCGCCCCCGCCGAAGCCGGTGAGCTCGTTGACGGAGCCGAGCTTGCCGCCGAGGCCACCGGCCTTGTTCTCGGCCTGGTCCAGCGCGTCACGCAGGGTACGAACCTTGCCTGTGATCTGCCCCAAGGCCCGCCCGTTGATGTCCTTGATCCGGTCGTTGAGGTCCTTGGCCTCCGAGTGCGACTCCCTGATCGCAGGGGTGAGGTTCGAGGAGAACTTCGCGCGGAGACTGTCCAGGGAACGACCGTTGAGATCCTGCACCGCGGACGCCACCTGCGCGATGTACCGCTTCGCGGTCTCGGCCTTCTCCTTCAAGAACTCGACCTGCTGACGGACCATGCCGAGCTTGCCGTCATTGAGGTCGTTCACGGCCTGGCGGACCTGCTTGATGCCGGACTGTGCCGTCTCGGCCTTCTCCTTGACGGACAGGAGCCGCTGACCCAGTTCGGCCAGCGGGGCCTGGTTCAGCTCCCGCACCGACAGGCGCGTCTGATCGATCTCACGGTCAGCGCCCTGAGCACCACCGCGGACACTCGTGCCGGCCTCGCCGCCCAGCTCGTTGGCGAGCGAGTTCAGCCGTTCCCGGTTGAGGTTGTAAATCCGGCTCTGGATCTGCTGAATTCGCTGATCCACCTGCCGAAGGGCGTTCTCGGCATCGCTCGTCTCGACCGTCAGACGGGTGGAGCGGCTGTCCTGTCCCCGCATCCGGTCCATGCCACGCCGGGCAAGAGACCGGTCATCGCCGTCGTGGTTCTCGGCGCGTCGAGCCTGGTACGCCTCACGGAAGTTGCCCCGCCCGGCCGCGACGCCGGAGAGGAACTGGTTCGCGGTGCGGTAGCCGCCGCGTACTCCCTTCGCCAGGCCACCGGTCAGCTTCATCAGCGGGAGGAACGATTTTCCTACCTTGCCGAGAACCTTGGTGGCCAGGCCGATGGCGATAGCCAGCGGCCCCAGTACTGCGACGACCTTGACGGCCTTGGCCACGAGATCCTTGAGCCAGGGATGGTCGTTCAAGAACCCTTGGGTCTTCTCGATGCCACCGAGGAGGAGGTTCAGGGCCTTGATCAGGTTGCCGGACAGGCCGCCTGCGAGCTTCTGGAAGTCCGGGTCCTCAACGAGGTCCTGGAGCCTGTCGGCGAGCTTGTGTGTGTTCTTGCCGAGCTCGGTCCACTCGAACTTCCCGGTCTCCTCCGAGAAGCCACCGAAGAGCTTGCCGAGGGTCAACTGCATCTGTTCCTTGACGGACGTAAAGTGTCCACCGATGGAGCCAGTGCCGAGAGCTTCCGCGGAGCCCTTCACGCCGGGAGCCGTCTGATACGCCTTGATGAACTTGTCGAAGAACTCCTTGGAGTTCACACCGCCCTTGGGGTCCTGGACCTCCTTGAGGAAGTCGGGACCGCCCTTGTACCCGGCGATCTTGCCGAGCTCGTTCATCGGGATACCGGTGCCTCGGACGAACTGACGAAGGTACCGGGTGGACAGCTTGCCCTGGTCCATCATCATGTCGGCGGCCATCATGCCGCCCTTGACCTTCTCCGGACTGGTGACACCGAAAGAGGCGGCGTAGTCCGCGATGCCCTTGATCAGCAGCTCGGACTTCTTGAGGGAATCCGAAGTCGAGTTGCCGTAGGACTCGAAGTTGCGCGCAACCTGGGAGAACTTGTCGGTCATGTCCTCCAGCGAGAACGGGGTGTGAACCGCGAAGTCCTGGATTGCCTGGAGTCCCTTGGCTACTTCCTTCTGGTTGAAGCCGGCCCGGTTCAGGCCCTCCGAGGAGTAGAACTGCATGTCGGCGCTCGTGGCACCGATCTTGGTGACGTATCCGGCGGCGATGGCCAGCGGGGCTACGAGGTTCTGTGTGATGCTCCGGCCGACCTGCTCAAGGTTCTGGCCGTAGGTTTCCGTGGACTGCGAGAGGGACTTCCACTGCTCTCCAGCGGACCGCGTGGACGCGCGGTGTTCGCGGTCCCAGGTGGCTACCTGGCGACGGTTGCTGGTGATCGTGTCGGCGTACGCCGAGCGGGTCTGCTGGAGACCGCGCAGCTCATCACGCAGAAAACCGACGCGGGCCTGATTGGCTGCGCGCTCCTCGGCGAGCCGCCGACGCACAGCGGCAGCCAGCTCCTGTTGGGCGGCCCTCTGCTCAGCGGCAGCCTGCCGAGCCGCGGTGGCCTGCTCGCGCCTGACCTGCGCGACATCGCGGGCCAGGGCCCGTTCCTCGGTCCGCTCCGCCTGGACGCGTCGACGGGTCTCGGCCAGGGCTTCGCGCTGGAGGCGGGCCTTCTGTTCCTGCTCCTCGCGGGCCTGGCGGATTGTGTCCTGAGTGGCCTGGCGGTTTGCGCGAACAGTGTCGGCAATCGCCTGACGGGTTACACGGGAGGTACCTTCCTCAAGCTGCTCGCGCTGCCTTGCCAGGTTGCGATAGGTGCGGAACTGAGTGCCGGCCTCCTCACCGTGGAAGCGGGTCAAGCTCCGTTCGATCTGGCGGAGCTTGTTAGAGGTGTCGACCGCTTCCTTCTCGGTCGCCTTCCCGGCCTGCTTCGCTGCCTTGGAAGTGGCAGTGGCGATTCCCTGGAATCCGCCCGTGAGGCCCTTGGAGAAGGCTGCGGCCCCGGCCTTACCCATGGCGGTCAACTGTGTGGTGAGGTCCGTTCGGAGCCGTGCCAGCGCAGTCTTCGAAAGCTCCGGGTATATCTCGATGTAACCGGCGCCGACCTTGACCGGCGCCCTTCCTCGCGTAGCCATGCAGCCTCCTAGGGGTTGCCGAAGGTGTTGAAGAACGAAGCCACGTCATCGCCGGAGGCGAACTCGCGAGGCTTCGGCTTCTCTGCAACCCGCCCAGGGCGGGGAAGTGGCTCCGGGGGCGCGAGGTCGTCGTCCTCGCCTGAGTTGGCCTTGATGAAGAGATAGTTCGACAGTTCGAGACCATCGGAGATCCGGGCAAGAATGTGATTCGTCTCGGTCCAGGAAGTTGCGTCATCGATCTCGATGAGAAGCAGCGATTCTCCAGGCTTCTTGAAGAGAGCCTGGATTAGGACATGGACACGGCGCAGAGACAGCCGCCCGGACCACAGGTCGAGCAGGTCAACCCCGAAGTGCGACAGAAGGTCGGCTTCAAGGGGGTCGCTGTACTCGTGCAGGATGCGGACGGTCTGTATCAGTTTCCCGGCTCACCGAAGCCCGCGGCCTCGGTGACCTTCTCCAGGAACTCGTTGAACTCGCCGATGGTGCAGCGCAGAGCCCGGTACTTGGCCCACTGCTCCGGGCCGACGATGGCCCGCGTGATGGCCCGTTCGCCGGCACCCTCCTCGATCACGTCCAGGACCTCGTCCGGAAGGTTCATGGGGGACTTGATGAGGAACTGCTCGCCCTTGAACTCGAAGGCAGTGTCCTGGTCCTTCGCCTCGGCGGACTTGGCGGCGGTCGTGGTCTTCTTGGCAGTGGCCATGGGAACTCCAGGGATGACAGGTGGGGATGATGAGAAGGGGGCGGGGATTTATCCCTCCCCGCCACGGGGAAAGGTTTCTGCTACTTGCCGGGCTCCGCCTGCTTGGCGTTCACCGTCAGCTTGCCGATGGCTTCCACGTTGACCACCGATCCGGCGCTGGCCTTGACGGTGTACTGGCCGATCGGGGTATCCGTCGCGACCGTGACCGGTACGACGAAGGAGCCGTTCTCCTCGACGGCCTTGGCCGTCCGGGTGAACTTGCCGGTCTCGGAGGAGAACGTCAGGGTGACGGCCTCGCCCTTGGGGAAGCCCTGGCCGACCACATCGAAGTGGCCGCTCTGCTCAACGATTCCCGGCTGGAGGGTCACCTTGGTGGCCACCTCGACGGGGCCATCGATGACCTGGTCGTCGGTGAGGACGTAGCCGAGGTTTCCGGAGCGGTCCAGGGCGTCAATCGTCAGCTCGAACTTGCCGTTCTCGGCCCGCTGGAGCTGAATTGCACCACGGTCCGAAATCATGGCTCGACCGATGACGCAGCGGTATCGGACCGGCCGACCATCAACGGTCTGCGACCAGTCCACGACGAGAGCGAGTTCGGAAAGCTCAGGAGTGGACTTGAGGTCGAGGCGGAAGGTGCCCGCGATGACCTTGCCCTCCTTGTCGGTGGCCGGTACCCACTTGGCTCCGAAGAACAGCTCGGTCGTGAGCTGATTCGTTTCCATCAGGGTTGCCTTGACCTGGAAGGATGCGGACTTCACGTTGTAGAGGACGGGTACTGCGGACTGCCACACGTTGACCGGGTCGGTCTCGATGGACGGGGTAATGGTCACGCCGCCCTCGTCCACGTAGCCCAGGGCACGGAAGTCGCCGTCTGCGGTGAACGGGACAGTGTCCCGGGGCAGGATGTTCGCAACCCGCTCGGCCGGTGCGACGTAGATCTCGCCCGAGGGTGCGAAGCGGATCTTCTTGGAATTGCCGGAGTTCTCAGCCATGGGGCCTCCTGTGAATGGGCATGAAAAAAGCCCCCGGGCAGGGGGCTGAGAAGCTGGCGCGAATGTCACATTCCAACTTCGAGGGCAAAAAAGAGAGGCCGTACGCAGGCTTACGCGTCGGTCAGGAAGAGGATCACTTCGCCCTGATAGGTGTGCTCGCGGGATGTCGCGTCGGGGAAGTAGCGTGGGCTGATTGCCTCGTCCACGTCGAGCACCAGGGCGCCACCCACAACGCGGGCCGGCAGGTCTTCAAGCAGCAGCTCACGGACCCGGTAGGCGACGGCCGAGGCTTCGGCCCGATCCTTCGCGTACACCTGGTACGTGATGTCGGCCCGGTCCATGCGGGCCCGGATCACGCGGTGCCCCCCGGCGTGCTCCAGGTAGATCGTGGTGTCTCCCGGTTCGCGTCCCACCAGATCACCGGTCACGAAGTTGGTTAGTTCATTCAGGCCCTTGAGGTAGTCGAAGACCACCGACACGGGGTCGAGGCGCATCAGCTCTCACGCTCCTTCATCAGGGCGTCCTTCAAGGTGTGACTGCCGGGATGGCGTCGGCCGCTCTTGTCCCGCCAGCCGTATTCAATGAGGAGGGCATGCCGGTCTGCCTGCACCGCTGAATGAACGATCCCCTCGACCTCGAACGCGGTGACGGAGAGGGAGAGGGCGTACATGTTCCACGAGCCCCTGCGGTTCTTGGGGGCAGATCCGCGGGCGCTCGCCGCGATGGCCGACGCCTTCTGGGCGAGCACCCGAGCCGTCTCGGTTGAGGACATGAGTCGATGAATGGCGGCCTCGTCGAGGATCAAGCGGACGCGGGCGGCCATCAGTGCTCCACCCGCCAGGCCCGAGCGCATACGTGCCGCAGGGAGCTGTGCCCCCAGGGCGACGGGACACCGTCCACCTCGTACAGCCGTGATCCAAAACGGATCCGATCCGCGGAACCCACGTCGGCCCCGAAGGGCAGGTACACCAGAATCCGTTCCTGGGCGGTCTCCCGTTCCGGGGAGCGGACCTCGAAGGAGCGGTCAGGCTGGACGTTGCCGAGCCCCTTGAAAACCACGTTCGCGTGGTCCCAGTCCCGCTTCCTTCCGTAGGCCGTGTCCGTCAGGCCGGCGCGGAGGACCTGGACCTCATCGGTGAACAGGTTCTTCATTCCGCCTCCCGGATCAGGGAGATGGAGGCGAGCTTCCTGCGGTACCTCTTGAGGGAGGCTCTGGCTGCTGGGGAGAGGGATTGGGTGGTCGCGGAGGATCCGAACTCGACCTGGATGTCTCCGACACGCTCACTCACGATGCCTGGGGCAACGGCAAGCCATCGGATGACCTCGGCGCAGATCACCGCCTTGATGCCCGCAGTCTGCGCGTAACCACTGCCGCAGTAATCCTGCACGAGGGCGGAGGCGTCCTCAATGAACGCCTCCACTCTCGGCTTCTCGTCGTCCCCGATCGTGCGCCCCAGGCGAACAGAGATGTCGTCCACGGTGGTGCTCATGTGTCACATCCCAACTTTGGGCACAGAAAAGGGGGCTACTTGGCTGCCTGCACGGCCACAGTCCGGTTCTTCTCCACGGCCACCTTGTTGTGGTCCACGATCGCCTTCTCGACCCCCGTGGCAACGAGAAGCTGCTCCGGCCGGATCACCTTGGCGTCGTAGATCACGCGCGACTTGATGGCGTCGGTGAAGCTCTTCTCCGGCTTGTACGCCTCCATCTGCGCGAACGGGATGACGAGGCTGGTGGCCGAAGTGGAGCCCATGAACATGTCGATGCTGTTGAGGGCATCGTGGCGGCGGCCCTTGACGAACTTGGCCTCGGTCGGCCGCTCCTTGCCCAGGGTGTTCGAGACCTGGACGGGAATGCCGAGGATCGTGCCGATGGCGCCGGACGGCATGACCGCGCCGCCACCGAAGTGGCTGGCGTCGACAAACTTCGGGTCGCGCAGAAGCAGCGACCGCAGACGCGGCGAGATGAACAGGTACCGAGAGTCGGGAGCGTTCTTGAGGTCCAGGTTCTCCAGCATCGCCACCACGTAGTCATAGACGCCGATGACCTCGGACTCCAGAGCGTTCGGCGTAACCGTGTCGATCTTGCCGTGAAGGGCGGGCAGGGTGGACGCGTCGGCCGGCATGGCTTCCGCGCCGTTCAGGTCCTTGCCGACGACGGCCGCGGTCAGGGTCTGAGCCAGCATCCGGTCGATGGAGACGGCCGCCTGGCGGCCACGCTGACGTACCAGCTCCGACATGAGGTCGATGCCGCTCTTCGTCTGGAGCTGGTGAAGTGCGTCAATCTCGATGTGGAACGAGGAACCCTTGCCTACGGTCATCGGAATGTACTCAAGAGCCGCGTGGTCCTTGTCGCCGATCTCGCCGTAAGCCTTCACCAGGCCCTTGTCCTCAACGGTGTCGACGAAGTGAGGGATGCGGATGCGGTCACCTTCACGCCGGAACTCGCCCTCATAGTTCCGGTTGGTGATCTCCGCGGAACCGAGGATCAGATTGTCCTCAAGGTCCTGGAGGAGCTGGGCAGTCCACAGCTCCGGAACGAAGACGCCGTGACCCTTGAGTGTCGGGTCCTGCCCAGCAGGGCCGCCGGTCAGAAGGCCCGAAGCTGCCTGAGTAGTGAAGTCGTTACCAGCCATATAGATTCCTTAGAGAAAAGGCAGGCGCCCGAATCTCACACTCCAACTTTGAGCGCAAAAAAGGGGCCTGCTCTAGATTTCGCCTCGCATGAGGGCTTCACACTTGCCCGCCTTACGGGCCTCGTTGATCTCCCTCGGAGACATGCGGGAAAGGTCCTCACGAGTGAGCTGGCCGGCAGCCGGGCTCCCCTGACGACCGAGGCCGAGATCCTGCGCGTAAGGCTGCGTGGTGCTCGGCTTGGGAAGGGACGACACGAACGCCTCGATACGTACCGAGTCCGGGTTTCCGTCCTCGCCGAGAAACGAGTCAAGGTTCAGATACTCGGCGCCGGGAAGTGTCACTCCGGCCGCTGAGGAGGCTGCACGAAGCTCTGCGCTGATGAGCTTGGTCCCCACCTCGGAGAGGGCCGCGTTTCGGGCCTCCGCCCGAGCCGCTTCGATGGCTTTCTCGGTGTCGGACATGTGGGACTGGCGGTATCCCTCAAGCTCTGTGGACGCCTGCTTGAAGCGGTCCTCGTTCTTGCGGGACAGGGCCTTCCACTTGTCGATCTCCGCCTGAAACGCGGCAGCGTCAGCACCATCGTGCACGCTGACCGTGGTGCCGGTATCAGTGGTCGTCTGGTCGTCGCTCATGTGATCATCCATTTCGGATTGGGAAGGGCCACCATTTCGGCGGCCGTAGAGGGAACGTTTCTGCTACTTCTTCTCGAAACGTTGACGGTTCGCATTGCCGGAGTTCCCCTGCGCAGGCTTCATGGCTTGAGCCTTGGCCTTTGCGCCGGAGACGGCCGACTTGTCGTCGGCGCCCTGCTGGGCGATGGCAAGCTCCTGCTTCTGAGCATCGGTCTGATACTTGTCGGCCCGTTCCATTTCGGTCTTGGCCTCTTCTTCCAGGAGCTGATCAAATCGTGCGATCTGAGAAGGGGTGTAGCCAGCGTCCTGCCAGAGCTGCTGCTTTGGAACGTTGAGCTGCTGGAGCTTGAGAAGCGCATCAATATGCTGGGCCTCGGTCCTATTTTCCGGATCGCGCCAGATGACCTCCGCGGCTTCATACTCCTCGCGTAGCTTCCCGCCATTCTCCACGGCAATGGCGAGCCTCATGGTGCGCTCCCATGCTTCACCGAAATGCAGCATCCGCTCTCGGGTCTTCGATACCAGACCGGCTTCGGCCGAAGTGATCGCATCACCGCTCGGAGGCTGGCCGCCCTTGAGCATGTAATGGAACGGGACCCTCGCGATACTGGCCATGTGCATGGTCAGCATGTCCACGAGGTCGACGTAGTTCGAGAGATTCGCGGCTTCGAATTGGCCGAAGCTGGCGGCCGGGTCCTCGGCCTGGAGGAGCTTGTCGACGGCAACCTTGAAGGGCTCAATCGGGTTGCCGTTCTCGTCTTCCTGAATCTCAAGACCGGTTACGTATCGCTGGGGCCAGGCTGCGTATTCGGATGCGACAAGAGAGTCTGAAACGGTCTTGTTGATAGCGTCCTGAATCGGTATGACCGTGGCCAGGTCCGACATGGGTTCGCCAACGAGACGCGTTCTGTTCTGGATGGGAACGACGGGTACGACACCAAGGGGGTTCGGCTTGGCCGGCCCATCGATGGTGTAGCCGCCGATCTTCCAGTTGCCGACGTGGACGGAGTTCGCGAGCCAAAGAGTGCAGAACTGGCGGCCCCAGTCATCAACGTAGAACTTGGCCGCGGCCTCGATCTCGTGACGCGAGCCCGGCTTGTACTGCACCGCGACGTGTTCAGCGGACTCGACGGAGATCACGGCCTTGCCGGACTCGTCGCCCCAGACGACCGCGTACGCGGCTCCCTGGATCATGGCGTCCAGGTGGGCGGAGTTGGACTCCGAGTCCATGCGGTTCCGCTGCCAGATCTCTCGGGCAAGGTCGTCTTCCGCCGGTTCCTTCGACAGTCGGAAGCCGTCGATGAACATACGCTCGTTGACGCTGTCGATGATCAAGCCGCAGAAGTTGTCGTTCCAGCGGTCGAAGACATGGGCGAACTCGGTCCGATACTTCGACTGAGAGAAGAGCATCTTCTGATGCTTACCGTCGTAATATTCTCCAAATCGCTTGAAGCGACCTGCTCGGGAGGAGAGCTTCGATGACAGGTAGTCCATCCACATCTGTGGAGTGGACGGAGGCGACATCACGCCTTCCTGTCCTATCGACTTATCAAGAGCAGCTACCATCCGAACCCCTTTCGAGCGGGGCTCAGAAACCGACTACTCGCCTCCTTTTGATTTGGAGGCGCCCATCCGCAATCGCGTCCGCGCGTGCTTCAAGTGCAAGTACGGCGGCCACCGCGATATCGATTTTGCGTTTAGATCGAGGTGAGTCCTTGACGATCAGATCACCTTGAGGGACTTCACGAACAACGGCGTTGAGGACATGGCGAGTCATTTCGGGATCGCCAACGTGGGAGAGGTCACCGACCATGACAGCGGTACGGAATCTCTCGACGGCCTGAACCATGCGAGTAGGCTTATTGGTCCAGTACTCAAAAACGTAATCGTCGCCCCACTCCACCGCCCAGCGGCCGATATTCTCTTGCCACCATGGAGGGTCGGCGTACATCCATTCCACGCGATAGGTGTTGAAAGCCCGTTTGACGGCGGCTTCGACCGAGAGGACATCGACTTCCCAGTCATCTTTCGCGTGCTCGGGGCGCAACCACTTGCCGAGGACGAACAGTTTGGCATCGCGCAATCTGACGCCTACCAAAGCGGTTCCGTCGCCTCGGACACTTCCATCGAAACCGATTGCTATCTGTTCGCCGGCCTCGATGTCGTTTTCGGCTTCGCAGGCGTCCCACTCGGCCTTGGACATCCAGCCATCACTCGACTCGGCGATCTGGTTGAAGAAGAAGCGGAAGTATGTCGAGTCGGGAGTCGTGCGGTCGTAGAGGATCGTTTTCGTCAGACCCTCGATATCGGCCCAGTGGGCATCCCCGTAAGCTTCCCGAAGGGCTGCGGACACCTTCTCTTCGTCCCGGATGTCTTCTACTTCTAGGGAGCCCTCAAGGCAGTCGTAGAGCCAATAACCCTGGGCCACCATGTCGGATTCGAAGATGATCTGAGCTACTGAGTCTTCGTTGGGGTTGAATGCATTCGTTGTCGTCACCCACCGGCTACCAGCCTTCGTGGTTTTTTCGACATTTCGCTTCAACACCTGATAGAAATCAGGGCCGCCTGTGGAACTCACCCAGTGATGGACCTCGTCCATCACGATAAAAGTTGGACGGTTACCTTCGTTTGTTCGGCCGCTGGTCGCCTTCGGCGTGATCGAGCCCGGCTTGCCGGACTTGAACTGAACCATCGACTTCGAGATCTCCAGGCCGTATTCCTTCTCGGCCGGAGACTCGGACAGCATTCCGCGGATCATGTCGAGGGTCTGCTGTGTCTGGTCCAGCGCGGTTGCGCCGAGCTGGACGACAGGCAAGGGAACACGCTTACCGACAGGAAGGCCGTACTCATCAAAGTGACTGAACCGGCAGGGACCGATGAACTCTACGATCGCCAACGCCGCGAGCAGGGGCGTTTTTCCCCACCCTTTTGCCCGACGCAGGGTGCCGGCCGAGTACTTCCAGGTCCCATCCGAGTTGATCGCGTAGAACCAAAGAACAAAGCGAAGCTGCTCGTTCGTGAACTTCCAGCTCTCGCCCGCGCTGTCTCCGTCAGGCTGCACGATGTAGGTCTGGGCCCAGCGGATGATGCCGTAGCCGAGGGTTTCGTGAGGGGCCGGCACACCCTTGGGAAGGTTTCCGGTCTGCATCTGAACTCCCCTCGGGATCAGGGGAGAACTGTGCTCAACCCTCGCTGAGAAGCTTGAACAGCTCCGCATCCATGTCTGCGTGCGAAGTGGTTTGGGGCGGTCCCGCAGCCTCGCCCTGGGCCTGCTTGTCGAAGGACATCCGGAGTCTGGCCCGGTCCTCGGTGGTGGCGCCCCACTTGCCCACGCGCTGGCGAATCTCCCCGGCGAGCTTCATGTCTCCGAGGTAGAAGGCATCCACGAGCTTCGTGACGATCTCCAGCTCGGTCCAGTCGGTATCCATCCAGTCCTCGGTCTGAGGAGCTGAGGCCCACGTCTTCCAGAAGCGCTTGGCTCCGGAGGTGGTGATGCCGAGGGCCTTGGGGAGTTCACGGCCGGCACCGATCTGGCCGGACAGCTTGCGCTCGCCCAGGGCATGGTCCGTGTTCCTTCGAGCGGAGTTGGGGTTCGGGGCAGGCCCGCGCCGAGCAGGCATCAGATCGCTCCGTTCGCCACGTCAGGAGAGACCCCGTACAGCTCGCCGAGCTCGTGCAGCTCGGTCCTCGCGTCCTGGTGCCACCGCCGCTTCACCGCGGCCTTCGAGGGCTGACGCCCTCGGTACGGGGCGTACTCCTGGTCGCGTTCGTCGGCCCAGGCATCCCACGGTTCGGGGTCGGTCATCACATCACGGCTCCATGCATGAACTAACCGGGGCTCAGCCTCGGTCTTGGTAGTAGGTCTTGAGCGCGTGGCAACGGCCACATAGCGTCCAGAGGTTGTCCAGTTCCCAACTCCCGCCCCGGGAGACGGGGATGAGGTGGTCGACCTGGAGGTTTTCGCGCGTCCCGCACTTCTGGCAGGTGAACCGGTCACGGGTCAGGACCTTCGCCCTTCGGGACGACCAGTCACCTGGGCGGGTCTGGTTCCGGGCAGAAGGCCGGTCCCAGCCCTTTCGGGCTGGGGGAGCATGCTCCTCACACCGGCCGGAACGAATGGTCACAGAGGTACACCCGCTCACGAGGCAAATCTGTTTGGCTCTCGGCATTGGTCCTCCTCTGTGAACTTGTAAGGCGGTAGGGCGGATTCGAACCGCTGCCCCTTTCGGGGCCGCTCCCTTGCGAGGGCCTGACAACGCCGGGTTTCCCTGTCAGGACTCCGTACCGCTCGTGCGCTGGCCGGGAGTTGAACCCGGTCTTCCTATCGTCGGGGCTTTCAAAGCCCCTATTGTCGGGGTGCGGCCGTACACCACCACGCCAGCAAGGAGCTACCTTGCCTTGGCCGACTCAAGGTGATCATTCTCGGTCGGTTGAATGAGAGGCCCCGGAGGTTTCTGATCTGGCTCCGGGGCCAATGCCTTCCTGGACCTCTACTGGAATACTCGACAGGAGATCTAACAGGAAGGAATCTCTCTCTGACTCTTGTAAGTCAGAGAGGATGCTTCTTAGGGATAATGAATCAGCTTTTACTGACTCTTCTTTCTTCTTCTCACTAACTATGTCGGTGTCCGGGGGATGGCAAGCGGACACCTCCAAGTGGGGATGTGACACGCGGCACACGCTACCGAACGACCGATCGAACGGACATTCGAGTTGGGATGTGACATGGCTCTCAGGTTGGAGTGTGATGCAACTTCCTGGCGCTTCGCGAGTCGATCCCAGTGCTACCTTCGATCATGTAAGCGCGTTCGGTGCACGTCACATGGAAGGAGTCGGGCCCGTGGAGAAGCGTCTGCCGGATCTCAACACCTTGATCCGTCTCTCGCAGCAGGGCTTGACCGACGAGCAGATCGGGAAGCGCTACGAGGTCTCGGGCCAGGCCGTGAACAAGGCACTCACTTTGGGCGGGTACTACCGGCGGCAGGTCTCCAAGACGGTCATCACGGAGCTGATCCCGTGGGATGTGCTGACGACCAAGGAGAAGGGCTCGCACCACAACACCTACTTGGCGAAGCAGTTGCGGGCCTATCTGCGGGCGGCGCTGGGTGATGACCAGCTCAACGAGACGCACCTGTTGGCAGCGGCCCGGTTCGAGAAGAAGATCAGGGATAAGAACCTGATCGTCACGTACGACCGTGAGGCCGCAGGGGGATTCGGCCTGGAGCCGAGGACGGAAGCGGACGGTGCGTTGATCGTGCGGTGGCCCAGGGACCGCGAGCTTCCCGAGGGCGAGCACCTGAACGCGATCACCCTCGCCGACGAGTGAGACACGGCCGCGAGCCGGCCTTCGGACACGGCAACGGGCCCCTGGTGTGTACCGGGGGCCCGTTGGCTGTCTGCCTGCTATGCGGCGGCGCGGGTTAGTTAGTTCATGAACCGCTCAAGGGAGTGCCGCTCGGTGTCCGACATCCGGCGGACCCGGCCCGCCTTCGAGTCGAAGGCCACCATGAGCGTGCTGGCCTTGATGTAGGTGGTATCGGCATCGTGAATCTCGCAGTCGAGCGAGAAGGACACGGCCTTCATTCCCGTTACCCGCGCGGTGATGGTCACGGGGGCGGTGCTGTAGACCAGCGGTCGGACGAACTTCATCGACTGCTCGGAGACGACGAAGTTAGCTGCCAGACGTTCGTCCGGGTCCGCGGGGACGAGGTCCGCGAACATGTTCATGCGGGTCTCTTCGAGGTACCGGGAGTACACCGAATTGTTCACGTGGCCGTTCGCGTCCATGTCGGACCAGCGAATCTGGCACTGGAAGGTGAATGCGTTCATCTTGAAGGGCTCGCTTGTGTGTGGGTGAGGTTCAGCCGATGACGGGCGGAACCATGAAGCCGGTGGGGCTCTCCGCCTCGTGGGGCCAGGTGAGCAGGACCAGGCGCAGGTTCTCGAAGCGCGCGGGAATGAAGACCTGGGAGATGAGGTCGATCTCCCCCTGGAACCGCGGTATGCGGAGCCGGAAGTGGTGGCCGTCCCGGTTGGCGACCACGGTCGTGTCCTCGGCCCAGTAGTCGCGGATCAGCGGGTCTTCAAGGGCCTGCTCAAGGATCTGGGGCAGGACGCTGGTACTGCGGCCCCGAGCGAGTTCCAGACGGATCATGCTCAGGTACACGCGGGCATGGCTTTCCCAGCTCACGAGCTGGTCGCGGGACTCGGGGTTGATCAGCCCCCAGTGCATCAGGTTCGCGCCCTCTTCCCGTACCCACGGGAACCATTCGCCCATGGGCCGGTTGTACGCGATGACGTTCCAGTCGGCGTCGGAGACGTAGGCCGGCCGGGGGTCCTGCTGGTCCAGAACCAGCTGTATGGCCCTGTGCTCCGGAGAGTCGTGAATGGCCGTCACGCCTGCGGGCGGGGTGCAGCCAACGGTGTAGAGGAAGAGCGTCAGTCGCTGGTCGGGCTCCAGGAGCAAGGCGTCGGCCAGGCGCTCCATGGCCTCGCGGTCGGGTCGGGGCATGTAGCCCTTCTCCATGTCCCTGTACCAACGGTCGCTCATCTTGCAGCGTTGGGCTACAAGGGCCTGCGGCATGGGCTTGTGGAGGCCCATCTTCTGACCTGCTGCCGCCCGCCATGCGCGCAAGAACCGAGGCAGACCGGAATTCTCGTCACCGAATTCAGAGTCGGTGTGAGAGCTCCCTGCCAAACCAGCCTGCATTTGCTTTATCTCCCATGAGTCGTTTTAGCGTCTCTTTACCGAGGACCCTACCGGAGCCCACTGACAGTCAGCTCAGGATTTTGGCCGTGCGGAAGGCAGATCGAGCCCGTTGGGCAGAAGGCATTTTTGCGAAGACGATCGAGGAGGCGGGATGGTTGTGCGCTCAACCGAAGATGTAACGCAGGTAACTTGCGGAGCGCGACTTCCGGAAACGTCGTTCCGGTCCGGCATGGGTAAGAATCATGGAAGCGCCCCGGCGCCGTGCGGCCGACTCCGCCCGGTATTTGGGGAGTTGGTGTCGGGGTGAGGGTCCGGCCGTTTTGAAGGCCGGCCCGCTAGGGGGGTGCATGCCCCCAGGGGGAGAGATATGCGTTTGCGCTGCCGTGGCGATCGTCACACTGCCGGATCGGTCGCATCGTTACGTGAAGGCGTGCGATTTGTGACCGTCAACACAGTTGGAATGTGACACAAGGCTGACCTGCGCCGGTAGGGTTCAAGGCGCGGCGGCCGGTGCCGTCGGAAGCGAAAGAGGAGCATGGTGTTCGAAACCTTCGAAGGCGTGAAGGTCCATGTTCGGGCTGCTGAAATTGTCACTGCCTTCGCGCAGTGCGAGCAGTGGTCGGAGCCGCCCGCGGAAACCACCGCGTCCGGAATAGTGACGACCACTGCGGTCGGCTACGGAAAGATCACCACGGTGACCCTCGGAAACACCATGGGAGCCGTCGAGCAGCAGCAGCTCGCCCTTCTTGAAAAGGGGGCAGGGCGGCCCTTGCGGGACTGCGTCATCGTCTACAGCGACATCTGTGAATGGCCCCACCCCAGGATGAAGGGGTCCACGTCGTTCATTCAGTTCGGAATCTTTCAGGAGGAGAGCGCGTGACCGTTGAGGCCAACTACGAGCGGTGGGCGGGCATGCCCCGCTCGGTCAGTCAGATCACCGAGTACGAAGAATGCCCGTACAAGGGCTGGCTCAAGCGGGCGGAGAAAGTGGAGCCCCGGCCGGCGGCCTGGAGTACCCACGGAACCTCCTTCCACACTGCCGCCGAGGAGTTCGAGAAGTCCGGGCGTGAGATGGCCGCGGACGACGTGGTGCGGGTCTTCCAGGACGAGTACTGCGACGGCATCAACCGTGACATGGGGAAGCTCAACGACATCGGACAGTGGATGAGGGCTAACAAGGGCAGCGCCGCTGACGACCTGGAGGAGCGGTACGAGGTGGGCTCACGCCAGACGCGTGAGTACGTGGCGTACGTCCAGGAGAACGCGCCCGTGCTGTGGCACCCGAAGAAGCACCACCGGGATGGCGTCTGGCAGGTGGCTGACGGCACGCCGGCCGTCGAGCTCTACTTCATGGCCGAGTTCGGAGGAGTCAAGGTCCGCGGCTTCATCGACCAGGTCCTCCTGAACGCGGACATGAGTCGTCGCGTCCGGGACCTCAAGACTGGCTCCACCAAGTCGAAGTTCCAGCTCTGGGTCTATGGCCTCGCGGTGAACCAGCTGTACCCCGAAGAGGCTCCCGTCACGAACGGGGACTGGTACCTGGCCAAGACCGGCAAGGTCTCCCGGCCCGTAAAGCTGGCTGACGCAGATCCGGATGAAATCACCGAGCGCATCGTACGGATGGACCAGGGCGTGAAGGCCGGCGACTTCCCGCCTCAGCCCGGATTCGGATGCCGGTTTTGCGACGTGTCATACGCCTGCGCATTTGCGCGGCGCTGAAGTTGGAATGTGACATTATGGAGGTGTCGAATTGTTCAGCCTGAATCAATCCATCCTCGTCCGTGGCGCGGCCGGCGAACCCCTCAAGAACCCATTTACCGGACTCTCCAAGCTCGAAGTGGAGTTCCGTCGCGGAGACTTCTCCGTCGTCTGTGCTGGAGGCGGTACCGGAAAGTCCCTCGCCGCGCTGTGGCTGGCCGTCTGGTCGAACGTCCCTACGATGTACTTCTCTGCCGACAGCACAGCGGCCACCCAGCTCTCCCGCGCGACGGCGATGATCACGGGTGACAACGCCCGGGACATCAAGAAGAAGCTCGTCGCCGACGATGGGTCGTTCGCGGAGTACGAGGCCGCCCTCGCGAAGCGCTGGTGGCTGCGGTTCAACTATCAGGCCCGGCCGACTCCGAAGGAGATCGAGCTGCACCTTGAGTGCTACCGGGAAGTGTTCGGCATCTACCCGCACCTGGTGATCGTGGACAACATCACCAATGTCGACGGGGGCGGCTCCTCGAACGCCGAGGAGTACACGTTCGGCCTCGAAGGGCTCTGCGACTACTTCAACGAGATGGCGCGGGAGACTCACGCTCACGTGATGGCCATGCATCACGTCGTTGGTGAGTACAGCTCCGGAATCAAGCCGATTCCCCTTGACGGAGTCAAGGGGAAGATCGGCCGTGTACCCGCGCTTGTGTGCACCATCCATGCCGAGGTTGATGGGATGAACGGACGCACCTTGCATATGTCGCCCGTGAAAAATCGTGAAGGGTTCGCGGACCCCTCTGGCGAGACGTACGCCTCCTTCGAGGTCAACACGTCGAACCTTCAAATCTCCGACCTGAGTGACGAGTTCTAGATCACAGACTCTCCGCTTGGTGGCCGAGTTGGAATGTGACACACTGGAAGAAGAAGGGCGGGGGAATGAGTCCTCCAAGGAAGGGCTACCGGAAGTGCGTGAAGTGCGACCGGAGTCGGGCGGAGAAGTTCTACACCTCCACGCGTGGCAAGGTGTGTGCATCGTGCAGGAAGCGCACTCGCAGTGCGAGTTCCCATGAGGCCCGGGTTCAGTCCACCTACGGACTTGGGCCGGGCGAATACTCGGTCCTGTTTCAAGACCAGGACGGGAAGTGCGCCATCTGTCGCCAGTCCCGACAGCAGCGCCTCAGTGTTGATCACGACCACCGAACCGGGCTGTGTCGCGGACTCCTCTGCCGCCGCTGCAACAACTACCTGCTGGCAAAAGGCGCTCAGGACAGTCCGGTGATTCTCCGTAACGCGGCTGACTACCTGGACAACCCGCCGGCCATCCGCATCATCGGCAAGCGATATCACAAGGAAGACGGCAAATGATCAGCTTCGACGGCGGCACCCTGTACGTCACCTTCACCCGAAAGACGAACCTGACCAAGCTCCTCCGGCTCCTGGAGGCCGAAGCTCAGCTCGGCCTGCACGAGCGGGCCGTGGCCATCTACAAGGGTCGTCGGGACGCCATGCGTCAGGAGATGGGGATTCCCGCCCTGGCCGAGCTGGTTCGCGCCGAGGTGGACATCGTGGCTCAGCTCCGGCTTGAGTCCGCCCTCAAGGTTGGAATGTGAGATGACCAAGCCGGACATCGTCCAGGTCTTCCGGCGCTACTACCCCGAGGTCGACGTGAAGGGGAAAGGCGGTTGGGAGAAGATCCACTGCCCCGAGCACGCCGAGAGCAACCCCAGCGCGTCAGTTAGTTCATTCAAGAGTCGCTGGTCGTGCTTCGTCTGCGACATCAGCGAAGACGGCTACGACGTCATCATGAGGAAGGAAGGGATCGGGTTCCGTGCTGCTCAAGAGTTCGCCACCCTCCACTTCGCTGGTGGACATAGCCCAGAGCTACAGCCTGAGCTTCCCCGGAAGCCCAGCCGCGGAGTACATCAGGCGCCGAGGTTTGGACAGCATCGCAACGAAGATGGGCCTCGGCTACGTCGAGCACCCCGCTACGGGTCATGAGAAGCAGGACGGCCGGCTCGCGATTCCCTACCTCCGCCCCGCAGGCGGCGAGTACGGGGTGGCGACCATCCGGTTTCGGTGCATCGCCGAGCGATGCGTCAAGCATCCTGACGGCACCTGGCGGGACGAGGAGGACCACGAAGGTCACGGCAAGTACCAGAGCCTTCCGGGCTCGAAGCCCATGCTCTACAACACCCGGGCCCTCATTCGGCCGTCACCGTACATCGGCATCAGCGAGGGAGAGTTCGACACCATGGCGTCGGAGATCGCCGAGATACCCTGCGCCGGTTCATCCGGCGTGTCCTCCTGGCGGGACCACTTCGACCCAGCCTTCCTCGGGTACGAGAGGGTCTTCGGGTTCACTGACGGCGACGGTCCGGGGGAGCAGTTCATAGCCAAGCTTGCCGAACGTCTGCCCAACCTCGTCCCCATCTACTTCGAGAAGAAGTACGACGTGTGCCGATTCGTGAACGAATTCGGCGCCCGAGCACTCAGAGAGAAGTGTGGTTTGTCGTGAGTCCCCTTTTCACGGACAAGAAGTTGGAATGTGACAGTTCCGAGATTGATCACCCATCGCACTACACCCGGGGCCGATATGAAGTCATCGACATCATCCAGGCGTCGATGACCCACGAAGCCTTCCTCGGCTACCTCCTCGGCAACCAGATCAAGTACCTGATGCGCTGCCAGCACAAGCACCAGGACGGCGGAAATCAAGACCTTCGAAAGCTCATCTGGTACGCGAACAAGTACATCGCCAGCATCCCCGTGGAGAAGTGAATGAAGCGAATCGTTGTTCTGCCTGACGTTCAGGCACCCCTAGAAGACCCCCGCATGGTCCGGAACTGGATCGCCTTCGTGAAGGACTTCGAGCCGGACGAAGTCCTTGGGATCGGTGACACCTGCGACTTCACCGCCCCCTCCCGCTGGAACAAGGGAGGCCGCGGAGAGTTCGAGGACGACGTCTACGAACAGGCCGCCTACACCAAGCGGAAGGTGCTCGCCCCCGTGCGAGAGGTCTTCGACGGCCGGTTCGGTATCCTCCGCTCGAACCACGGCGACCGACCCCGTGACTACCTCCGGAAGTACGCGCCGGCCTTGGCCAAGACAGGCGCCTTCGATGAGCCGCAACTGCTCGGCTACGACGACCTCGACATCACCGATCTCGGCGACTTCTACGACTTCACAGACGGCTGGACAGCGACACACGGGCACCTCGGCTTCTCGTCCAGCAGGTACGCCGGAGGCGCCGCCATGGCAGCAGCTCGGGCCATGGGCAAGTCGGTGGTGATGGGCCACGTACACAAGCTCGGGCTCATCAACGAAAGCCGCGGCTACAAGGGCAACCTCCAGACGCTCACCGGCGTCGAGGTGGGTCACTTCATGGACATCAACAAGGCGACCTACTTGAAGCGCGGAGCGACGAATTGGCAGGCCGGCTTCACCGTGCTCTACATCGGCAAGTACGGCGACGTGACACCGGTTCTAGTCCCCATGGCCAGTGACGGGTCCTTCACGGTCGAAGGCCAGCGCTACGGAGCCCTGCACCGCGGAGAGAACGGGCAGTTCGCCAGGAAGGCCGCCGCGTGACAGAGCACTCCGAACTCGACTGGTCCTACCTGGCAGACCTCGCCGGGAAGGTCGCCTACTCCATCGCGGAACGCTGGCACATAGTTGAGGTCGACGACGTGAAGCAGGCCATCCTGGAACACGCCATCCGGGAACGGAAGAACGTCGCCCTCGCCGTCGATGACCAAGCCCTCCTCAAGCGGATCTTCTGGACGGCCGGCAAGCGGTACGCCTCCAAGGAGCGGCTCTACCGCGACCTGGTGGACGGTGAGTACTTCTACACCGCCGACGAGGCCAAGACCGCCCTCCTGACGATGATCTACACCGCCGAGGAGTTCAGCGGACTCATCGGGAAGAAGGACGACCTCAACCACTGCACCGTGAGCGAGAACCTGCACACGGCCCGCCTCGATGCCGAGGACGCCATGAGGCGGATCAACGAGCGGTATCAGCGACTCCTCCACAGCCGCTACGTCCTCGGCATCCCCCTCGCCTCCGACGCGGACCAGAAAGCCTGCCAGCGGGCAGTCATCGCCCTCTCCTACGAGATGAACCGCTCCCTCCGACGAAAGATCCAGAAGTGATCGAGACCCGACACAACTACGGCCGACACGACACCGTCTGCGACGTGATCTACGACTCCGGCACCATCTCTCCCGTCTACCTGGGACTCCATAACGCAACGGAGAGCGCGGAGTTCAACATCGACCGCCAAGACCTCCCCAAGGTCATCGAAATGCTGACCGCCGCTCTCGCGGCCAACCGCTAAGGGATATCGCTTGTTCCAGACCGAAACCGCCGAAACCGTCTTCCTCCGCACCTACTCCCGCAAGAAGCCCGATGGGTCACAGGAGACCTGGCCCGAGACCGTCGCTCGTGTCGTAGACGGAAACCTGAGCCTGGTCGATCCCCGCTACATCGAGGACGACGAGCGCCAGGCCCTCATCGACCTGATCCAGAACTTCAAGTTCCTGCCTGCGGGCCGGCACCTCAAGAGCAGCGGGGTGAACAATTTCGCGTTGAACAACTGCTGGGCCGCCGGATGGTCCGAGGACCCCGCCGAGCACTACACGTTCACGCTCCTGCGCCTGGCCGAGGGTGGCGGCGTCGGCAGCAACTACAGCGGCCGGTACCTCGACCGCGCCCCTACCGTCGAGAACTGCGTGACTACGCACATCGTGTGCGACCCCGCACACCCCGACTATGAGGACCTGAACAAGGCCGGGCTCATCAGTACCGAGTACGACTACGCATGGGCTGGGGCCTACTCGGTGGAGGACTCGCGGGAAGGCTGGGCCTGGGCACTTGGCGACCTGATCCGCTCAGCCCACGAGCCGGCGTTGAAGCACCACAATCGCGTCTTCGACGTCAGCCGCATCCGCGGCAAGGGAGCTCCGCTGCGCAGCTTCGGAGGAACGGCTTCGGGTCCCGAGCCGTTCGCACGGATGATGATCGAGGTCGGCCAGATTCTCTCGGAGGCTGCCGGTTGGCCGCTCAACGGCATGGACGCGATGGCGATAGACCATCAGATCGCGATGGCCATCGTCGCGGGCGGAGTTCGCAGGTCGGCCCGCATGAGCATCATGCACTGGGACGACTCCCTGATCGAGGAGTTCTTGACGTGCAAGTCTTCGGACACCGCGGCGATGTGGACGACGAATATCTCCGTCGAGGTCGACGCGACCTTCATGAAGGCCCTGGACGAGAAGAACCCTCGTGCCCAGAAGATCATGAAGGCGATTGCCGAGGGTGCCCTTGGGAATGGGGAGCCTGGGTTCTGGAATTCGACGCTGACTGCCGAGGGTGAGGTGGATGGGACCTACACCACCAACCCGTGTGGAGAGGCGACCTTGAATCCGTGGGAGCCGTGCAACCTCGGATCGGTCAACCTCGGTAAGTTCGTTCATGAGGGGGAAGCTGACTTCACCGATCTTGAAGACGCCCACCGGCTTGCCACCCGCTACCTGATCCGAGCGACCTTCGCCGAAGTGGCGGACCCTAAGTCCGCCAAGGCCATCCAGAAGTACCGGCGAATCGGCGTCGGACACCTCGGGTTCGCGGACTACCTCTTCAAGCTGGGCATCAAGTACAGCCGGGCCCCCTACAACCCCAGTGTCCGATTCGACCTGGCGCACTTCGCGGACACAGTGGACCGGGCCGCCGCGGAATACGCCAACGAACTGCGCATCCCCGTACCCATCAAGAAGAGGGTGATCGCGCCAACCGGGACCACATCCAAGCTGGCCAGCGCTTCGGGTGAAGGCATCCACCCGCCCTTCGCGGACTTCTTCCTGCGCCGGATTCGCTTCTCGTCCATCGAGCCCACGGAGAAGGCCCAGATCGAGGCGTACGAGAGGAAGGGCTACCGCACCGAACCGTGCGTGTACTCGGCCAACACGGTTGTGGTCGAGATCCCGACCGTCGATCCGCTCCTGCCCGACTATCCCGAGTGCGCGGACGCCTTCGAGCACTCGGGGGAGCTGACCCTGGACCAGATGCTCTCGGTACAGCGGATGTACCAGGAGCTGTGGGCCGACCAGGCCGTGTCCTACACGGCCTCGGTGAACCCGGAGACCTACACCGTCACGGACGTGTACGAGACGCTGCGAGGTTTCCTGCCGGTCCTCAAGGGGACCACCATCTTCCCGGAGATGAGCCGCCCGCAGTCCCCGTACGAGCGGATCTCCAAGGAGGAGTACGAGAAGCGCATGTTCGAAATCGGAGAAGTCGTCGCGGATACCGGATACGACGAGGTCTGCGCCTCAGGCGCCTGCCCTATCTGAGAGTTAGATCACGCACCATCAAGTTGGAATGTGACACAAGAAATGCGAGGATGAAGACATGAGTGAAAACCCCTTCGGAAGCGGTTCCCCCTGGGATGAACCCACCGACAACACCACCACGAACGAGACCAACACGGAGTCGCCTGTGACCACTGCCGCCCCCGCCCCGACCGCCGCGCCCGAGGGCGTCACCGTCTCCTTCAAGGGCGGCCTCGGCTACGACGCCTCCCTCGCCGTGCTGCGGGCCCCGACCGTCGCCGACATGGACAACCTCCTGGAGGAGGAGGGGCCGGCCATCGCATCGATGCTCCGCAAGATGGCCAAGATCCAGTCCTTCAACACCGAGCTGAACACCAAGGACAAGAGCGTCGCGGCCAAGGCCGCAGGCAAGAACGTCTTCTCCGGCGGCCGAGTCCAGCAGGAGGGCGGCAACGCGGTCGTCGGCGACACCTGCGCCCACGGGCGCAAGCACTTCGCGAAGGGCGACTGGGAGGCGATGTTCTGCACCGAGCGCGAGAAGTCCGACCAGTGCCCCCCGGCCTTCCTGGACAAGAAGACCGGCAAGTACGTCCAGAAGTAGCAGCCATCAAGGTTGGAATGTGAGAACCGGGGGCCGGGCAACCGGTCCGGCCCCCGTATCCGAGGAGAGCAAATGCGCTACGACACCGAGCACGAACAGTGCTACGTGTGCGCCGCAACCTACCCGCCGGAAGACCTGGCATCGGTGGACATCGACGGCGTGGAGGAACTGGCCTGCTACGGGTGCGCCCCGGACTACGAGGAGGCCCCGTGATCCAGTTCAAGAGCGCCATGGACGTAGAGCTCGTGCAGCAGCTCGCCACCGACGAGATGGTGTGCACGGCCGCCCGGGTCTCCACGGTCGGGGCCAAGGCCCAGTCGCACAGCCGCGACAAGGACGCGGGCCTGATCAACTTTCTGGTCCGAGACCGGCATGGCAGCCCCTTCGAGCACGGCACCTTCACCTTCCGGATCTCCGCCCCCATCTTCGTCGTCCGGGAGTTCATGAGGCACCGGGCCGGCATGAGCTACAACGAGGAATCCGGGCGCTACCGCGAGCTGGAGCCCGTCTTCTACGTCCCCGCAGGGGACCGGGCCCTGGTCCAGATCGGCAAGGCCGGCGCGTACGACTACAAGCCCGGCACCTTCCGCCAGGCCCTCGTTGTCGCGGAGTCCCTGCGGATGGCCTACACCGAGGCGTGGACCCAGTACCAGGCCATGCTGGGAGAAGGCGTCGCCCGCGAGATCGCCCGCAGTGTCCTTCCGGTCGGAACGTTCTCCACCTTCTACGTCACCTGCAATCCGCGGAGCCTCATGCACTTCCTCTCGCTCCGGACCAAGAGCGACCAGGCCGTCTACCCGAGCTTTCCCCAGGCCGAGATTCAGATGGTCGCGGACCGGATGGAAGAGCACTTCAAGGCTCACATGCCGATGACCCACGAGACCTTCGTGCAGCACGGCCGGGTGGCGCCGTGAGGCTCGGCAACGCCCTGGCCGCGCTCCTTCTGGCCGTGGCCGCAGTTAGTTCATTCCTGATCTGGACCAAGGGCCCCTGCGGCCTGTGGACGTACGCGAAGGCCGGAGACACTCCGGCCCGCTGCGTCATTCACCTCCCCTGATGGCAGAGCTGGTGAGCCTCCTGGCCTTCTACCAGTGCCCCTGCGGAATGTCCTTCGTCCTGGACTACTCCGCTGACGAAACCCCCGAAGAACCCGCGGCCTGCACGGCTTGCGAGATACCTGGAGCCAACGAATGACCCTGTGGAGCGCCACCTACGAGCGCGAGAACTCTCAGATGGACCTTCTGAACGTCCCTCTTGACAAGGTGACCATCGAGGTCAAGGAGGAGAACACGGCACTGATCACCTCCCTGCGAGACCAGCTCGCCTTGGCCGAGGCCAAGGTGAAGGAACTGACCGACGGCCAGAAGTACTGGACCCAGCGCCTCGACGACCAGAGGCGCGTCTCGGCCAGCTGGCGACGACGCTACGAGATGGAGCGCGCCCGCAAGACCGAAGGGGCTGGTCACCGCTACGTGCAGCTCGTCAAGCACCTCTCGGACCGCAAGCGCGCCCTCGAAGGCGTCGCCGAGCGAGCTCAGCGCGACAAGCGGTGGGCCGGGGCCGCGGACGCCCAAGCCCACCTTGACGAGATCCAGACTGCTCTGCGAGCTGCCGGTGTTCTTTGAGATCTGGGACGAGGTCCCTCTTCACGTCTACGTCCACAACAACATGACCGTCGAGCGGCGGGTGGGCCCCATCACCGAGGAGTCGGAGTTCCCGCCGATCCTGGAGGGCACCTACTGATGTTCGGGACAAAGGCTGCCGCGCTACGACAGGTGCAAGCGGAGCTGGCGCTGAGTCAGCGTGCCGCGATGAAGCACCAGCAGATTGCCAACCGGCTCAACCTCTACGCAGACGAGCTGGAACGGGAACTCGACGTCGCCGTACGCGAGTACACCAGCCTCGAAGCTCGGTATGACGCCCTCGTGGCCGAGCGGGATCGACGCCGAGGTAAGGAGCCGCCTCTTTAAGCGCTCAAAGTTGGAATGTGACACTGGGAGATCTATGTGAAGGTCATCGACTACAGCCTCAACGGCGACAGCATCCGAATCAATGTGGTCGAGACCGAAGAAGATCTCCTCGATTTCCGCCAGTTCATCGTTACCAATCGGCGCGCACTCGGATTCGATACCGAGACCGATGGCCTCTCCTGGTGGGAAGACGGATTCCGAATCAGGCTCGCACAGTTCGGAAACGCTCACGAGAGCTACGTCCTTCCCGTGGAGAAGGGCGGCCTCTTTCAGGACGACGCCATCAAGGCTGTGGGCTGGGTGCAGAAGCTCGTCATGCAGAACGGCACCTACGACATCCTCTGCATGGACCGGGTCTGGGGAGTCAAGGCCGAATCCGTCTTTCCACGGCTTCTCGACAGCCGGATAGTGGCCCACCTCGTAGACAGCCGGGGCCGGAAAGACGGCGGCGTCGGTCACTCGCTCGAAGAACTCACCCGCCACTACCTCTCCGCAGACGTGGCCGATGAAGTGAAGAGCAGCATGACCGGCATCGCCAAGGAGTTGAGGGTCAAGAAGGCCGAGGTGTGGCCGATCGTCCCGCTGGAACATGAAGGCTTCAACCTCTACGCCGGCATGGACCCCATCCTGGCGTTCCGCCTGGCCCGCAAGCTCAAGCCCCTCATACCGACCTCTGCCCGAAAGCTCCTCGACTACGAACACCAGCTCGCCGCCGCATGTGCCTACATGGTCCGCACAGGCATCAAGGCGGACGTCCCGTACATCGAGGCTCGCGCCAATGAACTGGCCCGCACCGAGGTCCACTTCAAGGAAGTGGCCGCCAGACTCGGGCTGGAGAACATCAACTCTCCCAAGCAGGTGGGGGAGGCGATCATCAGCCGGGGAATCCGGCCCACCGGCAAGACCCCCACCGGACAGCCCAAGGTCGATGACCAGCTCCTCAAGGCCCATCTCGGCGACCCACTGTGCGAGGCCATCTACCAGGGCAAGAAGGCCGCCAAGGCTAAGTCGACCTGGTTCGACAATGCCTTGGCCAACCGTGACAGCGAAGATCGGTTGCATGCCTCGATAAATTCGACCGGCGCCCGCACGGCCCGCATGTCGATTTCCGGGGCGATACCGGCCCAGACATTCCCGTCGAAGGATTCACTGGTCCGCCGCGGATTTGTCGCCGACCCAGGACACCTCGTTTGCGCGGTCGACTACAAGGCCCAGGAACTCCGCGTACTGGCGGCCCTGTCGGGAGACAAGGCCATGAAGCGGGCGTTCAGGGAAGGAGCCGACCTTCACCAAATCACTGCGGACTCGGCGGGTGTCGACCGAGCCACCGGCAAGATGGCCGGGTTCCTCACCGTCTACGGCGGCGGCTGGGCCGCCCTGGCCGCCCAGGCCGGAGTCAGCGAAGAGACAGCACGCCGCGCGATCGACGGATTCTTCGACGCCTTCCCCAGGGTTCGCGAGTACTCCGAAGAACTCCAGAAGGAAGCGCGCCGCACCGGCTTCATCACCACCAACACGGGACGCCAGCTCCTGGTCGACAAGCGGCGTCCGTACGCCGCCTTGAACTATGCGGTGCAAAGCGCCAGCCGGGACGTGACGGGGCGGGCAATCCTGCGCCTCCAGAAAGCCGGATACGGACCGTACTGTCTCCTCCCGGTTCACGACGAGGTGATCTTCCAGTTTCCGGAAGAGCATGCCGTGAAGGCGACGACCAAGGCCGCCCAAATCATGAAGGAAACGATGAACGGCGTCCTCATCGATACCGATGTATCGGTCTACGGAAAGAGCTGGGGATGCGGCTACATGGCCGCCGGCCAGTACTGCGACCTCTGCGGCACCATCCACAAGGAGAATGAATGAGTAACGAACACGACCCATTTGACGAACTCGTCGGCGGAATCAGTAAGGAGATCCACGAACGAGTCATCGAGAACACCGGGCTCGCGGCCATCAAGTCAGCCAGGATCGCAGGAACCGTCATCAAGGAGGCGAAGGACTGGGGCGTCCCAAAGGATCTGGCCGAAGTCATGGGCGCCGATGTCTGGCAGCTCCTCATGATCGGCACCCCTGTCGTGGAGGCAACCGAATGAACACCGACCACTTCACTGTCGAAGGCATGGAGAACGGCGGCATCGTCCTCTGGATGAAGGACCGAGACGACCCGATCGCCGAGGGCGGTTGTTCATGCTGCGGCGACAACGACGTCACTCTGACCGACCTGATGAACGCGGCCAAGACCCACTGGGGCTACAAGGAGAAGGAGGCCGCGGAGTGACCTCATACCTCCTCTTCTCCTCGCCGGCCTGCGTCCCCTGCCAGCGCATGAAGTCCCTGATCGCCCAGGAATCCATCACGGCCGACGTGACCGTGTCTGACGTCGTTACCCCCGATGACCTCTTCGAGGTCCTGGACGTGAGCAGCGTCCCGACCCTTCTCGCCATGAAGGACGGTCGCGAGGTCGGCCGCCTGACCGGCCTCAAGAGTCAGGCAGACCTCATCGTGTTCTTCGAGGAAACGAGTTGACGGATGACCGCCCGGACTGGGACACGTACTTCCTCGGAATCGCCGAGGCTGTCGCTGCACGGGGTGATTGTTGCCGCTGCCGCGTCGGATCTGTGGTGGTCGGTCCTGACCGGCGAATCCGCTCTACGGGATACAACGGATCGTATCCAGGTGGCCCGTCGTGTAGCCGTGGAGAATGCCCGCGCTGCCTCTCGGGCGTCCCCTCCGGCTCCTCATACCAGGACTGTGTTGAAACCCACGCCGAAGCGAATGCTCTCCTCTACGCGGACTGGGCTGACTGCCAGGGCGCGACGATCTACATAACACGGGCACCGTGCCGTGACTGCATGAAACTGATCCGGTCTGCCGGTATCGAGGAGGTTGTCTACCCGTCCGCCGAAAGGGTGAGTCGTAAGGTGATTTGATGCGCTATCGTGACCGCAAGTTTGTGAAGCATGGCGGTTGGGAGCCCCGCATGAAGGTAGTACAGCTAGTTCAGCTTGAGGTCGAGGGCGAGGAGTACGAGGGCCACGTCGAAGACCCGAAGACTGTTGCCCAGATCCAGAAGGCGAGCGACGCCTACGAGAAGGCCCTCGAAGGGCTTCACGCAGTCCTCGAAGAGGCAGGGGTGAACCGCGTTTACCGTGATAGCCCGGCTCCGAAGGTTGCCGTGAGCTCCAAGAAGAAAACCGCCTCTGGTCCTGAAACGTCCGACGTTCGGGCGTGGGCGATCAACCAGGGCGTGTCCGTTCCTGACCGTGGCCGTCTCAAGGACTGGCTGTACGAGGCGTACGAGAAGAAGGTGTCTGGCGCTGCTCTCAAGGCGTTGGTCGCAGAGCACCAGGGCGACTAGCAGTCAGTGAAAACGAGAAGGGCCCCCTCCGCGGAGGGGGCCCTTCTGTGTAGGTGGACTCAGCCCGCAGCGAGGCTGTCAACCAGCTCGCTGAGGTGCCGGGGGCTGCTCGTGCCCGGCATCGGGATGACATGTGGGCCGAGGTCGAGGAGCCACCGGAGAGCCTTCCCGGCCTCTCCGCGCTCTGCGAGCACACCGGTACCCAGAGGCGAGTAGGCCACGAACGGAATACCCAGCTTCCGGCAGTGCTCGACGGTGCTGAGGTCGTCCTGCATTTCCAGGCTGAGCTTGTTCTGGACGGCTGCCACCGGAATGACTTCCGTGGCGCGGTCGATCTCGGCCGGCCCGACCTTTGAGAGTCCGATGTGCGCGATCTTTCCCTCGGATCGAAGCTCTGCGAGCGCGCCGACCTGATCCAGGAATGGCACCTCGGGGTCGTTGCGGTGGAGGTAGCACAGGTCGAGCTGGTCCACGCCGAGACGCCGCAGGCTGCCTTCCACGGCCGCACGCAGATAGGCCGGACGGCCCAGAGGGGCCCACATGTTGGGGCCGGGCCGAACCATGCCGACCTTCGTGGCGATCAGCAGCTCCGTGTCCAGCCGAGCGGGCGCCAGGCAGTCATGGATCAGCTCCTCGACCGTGTAGGGGCCGTAGGCGTCGGCGGTGTCGATGTGCGTGATCCCGTGGACGCGGACGGCCTCCAGGAGAACCATGCTCGGGCCGACGCGATCAGCGGGCATGTGCCAGGAGTCGCGTCCCGCCAGGCGCATGGTGCCAAGGCCAAGGCGAGAGACAGTCCTTCCGGCGATGGCGATGGTGCCGCCTGGAGGCGTCACGCCGCGATCCCGATCGTGATGCGCTTGACCAGCACGGTCACGGCGTCGCCGTTGTAGTCGGCGCTCGTGAGCTTCTTGTGCGGCAGGTTGAGGCTGTAGATCAGGGAGTGCACGTTGCGGTCCACGGCCGCTCGGTACTCCAGGTCGCGGTCTCGGGTGTCGCCCAGCGGGATCGCCGGGTCCAGCACGGTAGCCACGATGTGGTCGTACGTGTCGGCGTGGGCCTTCACCAGGCCCAGGAGCCGGTCTGCGATCTTCGGGTCCGGGTCCTGACCGGAGCGTTCGAGCGCGGCCATGTAGTAGGCGAGCGGGTCGATAGCGGAGCGGTCGATCAGGACGACGTCCGCGTTCAGGGTGGCCTCGGCAACTGCCGCCGCAGAAGCGGCAATGATCCACTCGGTGCACTCAGGCGTCTGCTTCTGGAGCTTCGGGAAGCCGAGCTCGGCGGCCTTCGCAGCGAAGGAAGCAGGGGTGCGGGCCACGGTGAGTCCGGTGGCCCGCAGCTCCATCTCCAGGCGCTTGAGGAGAGTGGTCTTGCCGGTCGAGTGAGTGCCGGTCAGAGCGACCCGGACGGGGGTAGTCACCACAGTGTTTGCTCCTCGTGTTCAGGGTGAGTGGACAGGCCAGGCATGCCGGGCGGTACGGCCTTTGCGGCAAGGTCTTGCCACGAGCCGTAGTGACCGGCGAGGTTGTGCAGTAGGAGAGCGGTGGCGTGGGCGTCGTACCCGGCGCGGTGTCGCGTGCCGGCCACTCCGTCCAAACTGATCCGGGTGTGGGTG
Organism: Streptomyces sp. NPDC031670; assembly: GCF_055580545.1. Classification (NCBI taxonomy): domain Bacteria; kingdom Bacillati; phylum Actinomycetota; class Actinomycetes; order Kitasatosporales; family Streptomycetaceae; genus Streptomyces; species Streptomyces sp. NPDC031670. Next base: position 129,542 of record NZ_JBVILC010000014.1, read on the forward strand.
ATCAATGCATCGAGGCTGAAACCCCTGTGGCCTGTGAGGGTGGCTCGTGCCAGCCGAAGCGTGTCGATCACCCCTGCGGGCTTCCAGGAAGGCATGTGCCGTGTGAGGACGCTGTATTCGACCGTGGCCGAGTGGGCGCAGATCCAGGCGCCGTCCAGTAGCTCCTGTACCTGTTCGGCAACCTCGGACCATGCCGGGGCCTCGGCGGTCATGTCGTTGCTGATGCCGTGGATGCGGCTGATCCGCGGAGGGATGGGCGTGGACGGCTTGATCAGCCAGGTGCGCGTCGCTTCCGGCCGGGGAAGGCCGTCTTGGACGGGAACGGCGGCTACTTCCACGAGGTCGGGCGGGGTAGCTCCGTTGCCCTCCACGTCAACGACGAACAGTGGGCTAGGCCAGGAGGCGAAGTTCACGAGGCGGGGGCTCCTTGCTCCCCTCCGCTCCAGCCGATCTCGGCGCGGCCGTGACGGCGTTCGCGGTGGGGGTGGGCACGGTCATGGACCTGGAAACCGTAGCCGTGCTGCATGAAGTAGCGCGGCTGCTCCTTGAGTCCGGCGGTGATGATCGCCCGCTCGGTAATCTCCACCGGCCCTGTGGCGCCCAGTTCAGCAGCGAGCTTGTCAGCGTCAGCCTTCGACGGCGCCTTCCACGCTGCCGCGCACAGCCCGAGTTGACGCTTCGGGCAGATGTCGCACAAATCCTTGATGCCGAAGTGGCCGTTGTAGTCAGCCAGGCCATGGGCGTATGCGACGGCGCAGGAGGTCTTTCGGAAAAGCGGCCCCCACGGCTCTTCGCTGTCGGCCGGCCGCTGGAACAGGTTGAGGATGCGATCCTCAAGCTGCTCGGGCATGATCTTGCGGCGAGCAGTGCCCTCGTACGGGGAGGGAAGTTCGTTCTCCTCGTAGTACGCGGAGATTTCGTCGCGGAAGAACAAGCCGGTGAACACCGACGCGTGCGCGTACTGGGACAGGTCCTTGGCCGTGGCCAGGTGCTCGTCCGTGTCGTTGAGGCCCGGCACGATGGGCCGCCAGTAAAAGATCGTCCGGTACGACTTCGCGTGGGCATAGAGCGTCTTGAGGCTCTTGGCGGCGATGTTCGAGTCCACCGGTTCGATGCCCGAGTGCTGGATGCCGGAGTAGGTGACCAGGACCGTCACCTTGATGTTCTTGAACGAGTTGAGGATGGCGCAGTCCTCGGGCTCGACCCTCCACCGGGTGATGACCAGGACGTGGTTAGTCAGGCCGCGCTCGTCCAAGAGGCGCAGCGTGTTGAACGTGTGCGGCTTCACCACGGGGAGCATGGGGTCCGTCGCCTTGTTGAAGACCTGGATCGGTGTGACGTGCGGCCGGAAGTACCCGTGACCGGTCAGGGCGGCCACGGCGTCCTCGTCCGACATCAACGCCCGCGGCGCCTTCATGTCGAAGTTCTTGTAGAGGTGGCGGATGCAGTATCCGCACTCCAGCGGGCAGCCGATGACGTGGTTCAGAGACAGGCCGCTTTTCCGGTACTCGATCGGGTCGGCCAGGTCCGGCTGGAGCAGTGCAATCTGAGCCGGGGTCATGCGCGGCAGGAACCTCCGGCCGTAGGCCGGCAGCGGGGACATGGTGATCTCGGTCTGTGTCATGAGGTGCACCTCTTCTGGTCAGTCAGGTCCCCGCCGGGCTCATTGAATGGCTGCGGTCCTGGCAGCGGGGGTGCTGCTTTGAGTAAGTCCGACTCGCGCTGGAGGAGAATCGCGCGATCCAAAATGGGGATCACCGCGTCGAGGCGGCGGTACAGGGCGCGATGGGTTACGTGGCGACACACAAAGGTCACCAGCACCCACAGCACATGACCGGCTCGGTCGCGGAGGGTCGGCACCGGAGGGATGAGGATTCTCCGAACATTCCGTTCGTAGTTGGTGAGGGGCGGTCTCTTCCGACGTACCTTCATCGGCTGGCGCAGACGCATCGACACGTCACCTCCGAGCCAGAGCCACGACGGCGGCCACGGACACGAACGCGAGCACAGCGAGGTAGGCGTACAGGATGCGGACCAGAACGGGGTTGTCCTTGCGGAGAACCTTCAAGGCGGCGAAACCCGTCTTACCGCCGGCCTCGGCCTTGAAGCCAAAGAGGGAAACGCGGAGTTGGGCGTGCTCTGCCGGGTCGTCGGACTCCAGGTGCATGTCGAGCATGGCGTCGATCTCGTCGTATCGTCCGAGCTGGCGCCGAAGTCCGATCAGGGAACGGATGCGCTTGAGATTCCAGAAGGCGGCCACAGTCGGCTACCTCTCTCCTTTGAAAGGGGCCTGGTCGGCCCCTAGATGGGGCGAAATACGTTGTGCGCTGCCCGCATGTGCCAGACCTTGTTGCCGTCCAGCACGAGATCCCATGGGGGCCGCCCGAGCGTCACTGCGGCCTCCCTAGCGCGCCGTTATGAGCAGTGCAGCCAAGGCGAAGGCCGTAAGGGACAAGGCGGTGAGGCAGTTCTGCAAGAAGACCGTGAGTTTGTCGTCGTCCCTGCGGCGCATGGGTCTTCCTTGCTTTTGGAGCCTGGCCGGGCCCACGCAGGAGTGATCTGGACCCGGCCAGGGTCTTGCCCTCGCCCCGGCGGGGATGGCCCTCCCATCAAGGCGGCCGACACGCCAGACGTGGGCTGTGGCGGCGTTATGGCAAGCCTTGATTGCCGGGGCGAGGAGTCCTAGGAATTGCGGCGGTAGACCTCGACGGGCTTGCCGACCACCAGCGGCGGGCGGGTGCGGAAGAGAAGGACCCGGCCGGTACCGCCCCGTACCCGCATGTCCCTGACGAGATGGAACTGACCGCCGAGGTACAGGTAGTCGTCTATGTGCACGTCCCAGGGAAGGACCTGCGCCTTGGTCGTACCCACAGGGGGGAGGGGGCGACTCGGAGCCTTGTCCTTCTTCTTCGGGGTGGCCGCGATGATCCGAGCTCGCTTTCGCGCAGCCTCTACACCGGGGTCAAGAATGCACACCGCAGTGCGGGCTGCGAACTTCCCCCCGCCGTCGCTCAGCAGCCACAGAACCCCACGTTCGACCGCATCGACCTTTCCGGGCCGGTTTCGTTCCGTGTCGATTACTCGGTCGCCGATCTTGAACGGGAAGGGATTCCTGGGCGTGATCATTCGGGTGCCCACGCGCATCATGACGACCTCCTAGCCGGGGGCTCGTTGTTCCCGATTACTCGCAGGGCCGGCTCACCGCGGATCGTCTGCGCCTCCGCCTCCGAGGCGTACCGGCACAGGACTTCCATAACCGTCCAGCGCTGCGACCCCGGCGGTCGAACGAGGGTCAGCTGGCTCTTATCAACGTCGACCGCTTCGACCTCGCCCACGATGCTCCGGCCGTCAACCACGACGTCACCCTTCTTGTACGTCATCAGGGGCGCCTCGGAACCTGCAAGTCGCGGGCCAGCTTCCGTGCACCAGTCACCGACAGGAGGCCGATGCTGAACATGAAGGCGTCCGGTCCGGAGTGATTCCGCAGCACCTCACGACGCATGTCGCGGGTGTCGTAGCCAGCAGCCGCCAGGGTCGCCCGAAGCTCCTCGAAGACCTGCGTGGCTTCCTGCTCCGTGACGGCCCTGATCGGCAGCGCGGGCATATCCGTGGGGGGCATCGTCGCTCCGTTCCGTCCATCTTCCCGGTCTGGGTATGAGCTTCGGCCCGCGCGGCTACGCTGAACAGGAGTTTTATTGGGATGAGTTGGAGAAGGCAGAAAAGATGGGGACTGCTCCGCGCGGCCGACCGCGACTAGATCTGGACACGTCGACACCTGCTGGACTGCTCGGGTCCAAAGTGCGCCGAATGAGGGACGCGCGTGGGTGGACCCCGAAGCGGCTTGCAGACGAGGTTTTCAGCAACGAATCCCTGATCAGGAAGCTGGAGCGGGGTCAGGCGAGTCCGTCGGAAGGGCTGGTAGCCAAGCTCGACAAGGTCTTCGACGCCGGCGACGAGCTGAACGAGCTGTGGCCGCTCCTGGCCATCAAGACCGTCACTGAGTACGCCGAAGGATTTCTGGACCACCAGAAGCGAGCCAAAAAGATCCAGGAGTACTCGCAGGTCGTGCCTGGTCTGTTCCAGACTCACGACTACGCGTTCGCCCTTGCTGAATCCATGTCTTTCGTGAACGGCCGAGACCCGGTGGCCGTGGCTGAAAGTCGTGTCGAACGTCAGGCCATACTCACGGGCCCCTCTGCCCCATGGTTCCTGGCCGTCCTGGACGAGGCGGCGATCCGACGTGTGGTCGGATCGAAGTCGGTGATGGTTGAGCAGCTTGAGCACCTGATCAAGTTGAGCGAGAGGCCGCGGATTGAGGTCCACGTGCTGTCCTTCGGTGAGACCGTCCCCGCAGTCCTGACGGGCAGTCTGTCCGTACTGACCATGCGGAGCGGTACCACGGTGGCCTACACCGAAGGCCCGTCAACGGGAAGAATGTTCCAAGGCAGTGAGGCTGATAGCTACGCTGTCCTCTACGATCGCGTCCTGAGTAGCGCGCTGCCGAAGACTCGGTCGATCGAACTGATCCGTGCAGTGATTGAGGAGTACCGCAAGTGAGTGCTGACCTGGTGTGGCGCAAGTCCAGTTACAGCGGTGGAGACCCGGACAACTGCGTTGAGGTCGCTGCGGGCGACGCTCCCGTCGTCCACGTGCGCGACACCAAGGACCACGGCAAGGGACTGCTGACGGCGTCGCCTGCGGCCTGGTCCGCGTTCCTCGGCTACGCCAAGGGTGGCGAACTCTAGGCCCCCGTCACGTCTGTATGAACGAACTGACCCCCTCCGCAGCCAGTGCCGCGGAGGGGGTTAGTTCACCTCCGCAAGTTGGAATGTGACATTCGTGGTACGGTCGTAAATGCACGGAGGCCCCTCCCTGGGGAGGGGCCTCGCTTAGCGGTTAAAGTTGGGATGTGACACTGTGGGTGACCGGGGCGAGGTCGTGACGCAGGAAGACTGCCTGGACGCCTTCTGGCAGACCGTTGCCGAGTTGACCATCAAGTACGCCGACCGCCTTGCGGAGGGCTAGGCCGCCAGCTCCTGGTCCTTCTTGGCGGGCTTCGGCGGCGGCGGAACCCACATGGGCCAGATCGTGCACTTGGTTGCGACCTTCCGGCCACGGTTCACCCGTATCTCCCGCACCAAGGTCTTGATCAACTTTCGCTGGTCGGCCACATCTGCCACCTCCAGCAGCTTCATGACCGTCGCGAAGTCCTCGATCTCGGGCTTCGGCGTAATTACCGGAGCGTCCTTGATCTTCTTCTTGAGGGTGGCCTGCTCCTCCTTGAGGCGGTATTTCATACCGTCGTATTCCGCCCGGCGGCGACGGGCGGCCTCGTCCGAGATCAACTCGTTGAGGACGGCATCCGTCAGCTTGTCTTCCTTGGCCCGTAGCTCCGTCAGCTCCCGGGTGATCTGATCCAACCGAATCGTCTCCTCGGTGGCCTTCTCCTTGATCTGCTGCGCCTGGAGCTGAGCCACGCGGGCCGGCACGCTTCCAGCGCCCTGCGGATCTTCCTCAACGCGCTTCAACAGCCAGTCCTTGACGACTGTCATGACCGTCTCCAGCGAGACGTAGACACCCCCGCCAGGGCAGTCCTTGAACTTCATCTGCCGTGTGCATCGGAACAGCACGTCGAAGGGGTTGGGCTTCCCGTCCTTCCAGGGCCTCTGGACCTTCTTGGCGCGAAGCATGGCGTGCATATTGTTGCCGCAGCCCGAGCATGTCAGGGCTCCCGAGACTTCGTACTTAGCTGAGTGGTCGTGGGCCTTGTCGTCGTCCTGCTTGCCCTTGAGGCGACGCGCAACGTACGCATCCCAGACCTGCTCGCAGTAGACAGGATCGTCCCAGATCGCCTGATGCTTGCCTCGGTAATAGAGGTACGAGGTGATGTCCCTGTGCGCGCTCTTACGCCTCTTCTTGGTGGTCCCGTCCTCGCGTGTGATCACGACATGGAGCTCTTCCGGAAGCGTGTACCGGACGTAGCCAAGCCCGAAGCCGGAATCCAAGATCGAGTAGAGGTCCCCGGCGTCGATCTCCCGGCCCGTCCAGTGAACGACTCCCTTCGCGCGCAGCCACAGAACCATTGACCGTGCCGACTTGCCCTTGATGGCGTCAAGGTAGAGCTGGCCGTAGATGGGGTTAGTGACCCTGTCGCGCTTGAGGACGCCGTCCTTGCAGTTCGGGCACTTGTCCATAGGCTTGCCCGGTTCGGGTGTAGGGCATGTGTCGCAGCGGTAGTAACCGAACTTTCCGCGGCCAGCCGAACCGTGGGGGAGGCCGTGATTCTTGCGGCGCTCGATGGCCGCCTTCCACATGTCCGACTTCTGGTTGGACTCCAGCTCGGCAATGTTGAGCATCTGAGCGATGGCGAAGCGGCCGATCGTCGTCTTGCCGTCGAAGTCCTCGTGAGCTGCCCGGACCTCGATCCCGTAGGCCAGGAGATCGTCAAGGTGTTGCAGCGACTCACGCAGGTTGCGCCCAAAGCGCGACCAGATCCAGAGGATCAGGACATCGAATTCCTTGTTCCGGGCCATCTCCTTGATCTCGGAGATCTTCCGGTCCTCGAACTCTCGGCCAGACTCACCGAGGTCCATGATCGGCTCGATGGTCACTTCGATGTCGTTTGCATCGGCCAGCTTCATGCCGTGGCCGACCTGGAGTTCCGGGCTGATCATGTCCGCCCGAGCCTGAGATACGCGGACGTAGATGATGCCGCGCTTCTTACGCCGGAACGATGCGGGTATTCCGTCGTCCTCGGCGGGGCGGAGTCGGATGGGGGCAGGTGCGGGAACCACGGTTGTCACGTCCTCCAACGATAGGTGATGGATACACCCGTCGCTGACGGACCAAAGTCCCGACCAGGCAGTGCCTAGGTCCCGTGATGCACACTCGGAGCGACGAAGGACGCGCCGAACATGGCCACCACGTGCTGGGCGCCGAGCCCGATCGTCCGGGGCCAGGAGAGCCGCTCGTCCGGGCGGACGACGGCGCCGGGGGCGGGCGTCCGCCCGTCACCGTGCAGGGTCCAGCGCACGCCGAGGCCCATGGGTTCGCTCCAGTTCGTTCCGTGCTGAGAAGAATCAGCGCCATGGTAGTGGGACCCAGGAGGTCAGGTCCCATCCGTGAATTCCGCGCGGAGCATTGTCACCCGGAACTGCGGGCCCTACGCTCCAACGGCCTTGCTCGTGAACAGAGTTCATACATGTGAAGTTCCTAGGTGGGGAAGGTGCCTCTATGGGTGGAATATCCGAGATGGGTGGCGGAAGGGCACGCGGCCGGCTGGTGGCCCTGCTGGCCGCCGCGGCGGCCGTCGCCTCGGCGCTCGTCCCGACGGCCTCGCACGCCGCCGCTCCCCGTCCCGCCCCCCTCCGGGCCCCGCACACCGTGGTCGTCGACGGCGCGCGTATGAGGGAGGCGCGGCTGCGGCTCGACGCGGGCGACCCCGCACTGCGCACCGCCGTCGGGAAGCTGACCACGGCGGCCGACGGCTGGCTCGGCCAGGGGCCCTGGACGGTGGTGGACAAACCGGAGCCCGCACCCGGCGGCGACCCCCACGACTACCTCAGCCAGGCGCCGTACTGGTGGCCCTCCCGGCCCCGGACCGCCGACAACCCCCGGGGCTGCCCGTACGTACAGAAGGACGGGCAGCGCAACCCCGAGGTCGACACCGGCACCGACCGCCCGGACCTCGGCAGGATGGTGAGCTCGGTGACCACGCTCAGCCTCGCCTGGTACTACACCGGCCGGGCCCGGTACGCCGAGCAGGCCTCGGCCGCCCTGCGCACCTGGTTCCTGGACCCGGCGACCCGGATGAACCCCAACCTCGACCACGGCCAGTTCATCCCCTGCAAGTACGACGGCCGGGCGATCGGCATCATCGACTTCTCCCAGCAGTACACCGGGGTCCTGGACGCGGTCGCCGTCCTCGACCTGGGCGCGCCCGGCTGGCGGGCCGAGGACAGCACACGGATGCGCGACTGGAACAAGGAGTTCCTGAACTGGCTGCTGACCTCGCCCTTCGGCAAGGAGGAGTCGGCCGCGAAGAACAACCACGGCACCTTCCAGGACATGCAGATCGCCGCGCTCGCCCTCGCCACCGGCGACCGGGCGCTCGCCGCGGACACCGTCCGGGCCGCCGCGAAGCTGAGGGTCGATCCGCAGATCGCCGCCGACGGCAGCCAGCCCCAGGAACTCGCCCGCACCCGCAGCTGGCACTACTCCGCCTTCGACCTGGTGGCGTACAGCAGGCTCGCCGCGATCGGCCGGCATGTCGGTGTGGACCTGTGGGGCTATCGGGGGCCGCAGGGGCAGAGCCTGTTCAAAGCCGTGGACTATCTGCTGCCCGCGGCCACCGGGGCGTCCGCCTGGCCCCACCCGGAGCTGGAGTTCTACCGGTACGCGGCGAGCGACGTGGTGCACGCGGCGGCCGACGCGGGCGACCGGAGGGCCCGCGCGGCCGTCCCGAGGCTCCAGGCCCCGCCCGGCGGCGACCTGTGGGCGCTGCGGCCCGCCGCCGAACAACTGGACTCGATCGCCGGCTGAGGCGGAGCGCGAGCGCCCGACGCCGTTATGTCTGGTGCCCGATGTCTGATGCCCGACGCGGGGGATGTCTGAGGCCTGACAGGGAAAGACCCGCCGCGCGACGAGCGTCCCGCCTGAACCGCCCCCCATACGGTTCAGCCGCGGGCTACGGGGCGGCGCCGGTGGACCGCGCCGGCGCCGCCTCCACGGCGTCCCCGCCGCCCGCCTTCCGGGCGCGCGCTCCGGTACGCAGCACGTCCGCGCCCGCCACCAGCCCCAGCGCCAACACCGTGACCAGGCCGAACGACACCACCAGGGAGGTCAGATCGGCGATGCCGCCGATCGTCGAGGGGGCCACCAGGCCCGAGGTGTACGTGATGGTGGCGACGCCCGCTATCGCCTGGCTCGGGTTCGGGCCGCTGCGCCCGGCCGCCGCGAAGGCGAGCGGCACCACGACCGCGACCCCCAGGCCCACCAGGGCGAATCCGGCCATCGCCACGGCCGGCGCGGGCGCCAGGACCACCGCGAGCCCGCCCGCCGTGGCCAGGACGCCGCCGCAGCGGACCGTCCGTACCGCGCCGAACCGGTCCACGACCCGGTCGCCCGCGATCCGCGCCACCGTCATGGTCAGGGTGAACGCGGTGGTCGAGGCGGCGGCGAGCCCCGCCGAGGCGTCCAGGGTGTCCCGCAGGTAGACCGCCGACCAGTCCAGGCTCGCCCCCTCGGCGAAGACCGCGCAGAACGCGACGAGGCCGATCACCACCGCCGTCCTCGGCGGCAGGGTGAAGCGCGGCGGCGGCGCCTCGCCGGGCGCGCTGCGCAGATCCAGCACGGCGCCGCAGACGAGCGCGCCCAGCGCGGTGAGGACGGCCGCCGCGACCAGGTGGTGCACGCGCGCGTCGACGCCGAGGTGCGCGGCGAGCGTGCCGGCGGTCGAGCCGATCAGGGCGCCCGCGCTCCACATGCCGTGCAGCCCCGACATGATGGACCGCCCCAGCCGGTCCTCGGTCTCCACGCCCAACGCGTTCATGGCCACATCCGACAGGCCGGCCGTCGCCCCGAGGACGAAGAGCGCCGCACAGAGCGTGTAAAGGTTCGGCGCGAGCGCCGGGAGGGCGAGTGCCAGGGTCCACAGGGCGAGCAGCCCGCGCAGTGCCCGGCGCGCGCCGAAGCGGTGCGTGACCGCGCCCGAGAGCGGCATCAGCAGCGAGGAGCCGATGGCGGGGAACGCCAGCGCCAGACCGAGCTGCCCGGTGGAGATGCCGGTGTGCTCCTGGATCCACGGGACCCGGGTGGCGAAGTTCCCGGTGACGGTGCCGTGGACGCAGAACACCGCGGCGATCGCGATCCTGGCCCGCCTCAACTGCCGTGCGCCGACGTTCGCTTCGGTCCTCATCCGGCCGGTCCTCCCCTGGAAATGGTCGCTGTGGTCCGGTGCCCGCGATAAACTATCAGGAACCCTGCCTGATAAATACTCCGCCGTCCATCGGCTTTCGGTCGTCTGGAAGGATTCCGGCATGCCCGCATCACCGAGCACCGCCCGGGTCATCAACGACCGCCTCGCCCTGCGTCTGCTCCAGGACGAGGGGCCGCTGACGGCGGGTCAGCTCAAGAAGCTCACCGGACTGTCCCGGCCCACCGTCGCCGACCTGGTCGAACGGCTCCAGGGTTCGGGGCTGGTCCAGGTCGTGGGGGAGTCCGGCGCCGAGCGGCGCGGACCCAACGCCAAGCTGTACGGGATCGTCGCGGACCGGGCGCATCTCGCCGCCCTCGACGTGCGCACCGACAGCGTCACCGTCGTCGTGGCGGACCTGCTCGGCGCGACCCTCGCCCGGGCCGCCCTGCCGATCGACGCCGAGGCCGGGACGGGGCCGGCCGTGGAACAGGCGGTGGCGCTCCTGGAGCGCACCGCGAAGGAGGCGGGCGCCGAGCGGCTGCACAGCATCGGGATCGGGGCGCCCGGCCTGATCGACCCGGCGACGGGCGAGCTGCGCGACAGCACGGGGCTGCCCGCCTGGCACCGGGCCCTGGTCCCGGCCCTGCACGGACGGCTGTCGGCCGCGGTCCTCGTCGAGAACGAGGTGAACCTGGCGGCGATGGCCGAACACCGCCTGGGCGCCGCGCGCGGCCAGTCCGACTTCGTGCTGTTCTGGCTGGGCCAGGGTGTGGGGGCCGCGGTCTTCCTGGACGGGAAGCTGCGCAGGGGCGCTTCCGGCGGCGCGGGCGAGATCGGCTTCCTGCCCGTCCCGGGCACCGGGCGGCTGCCGTCCGCGACCGGCTGCGACGGCGGGTTCCACGCGCTCGCGGGCGCCGAGGCGGTGGTGCGGCTCGCCGCCCGGCACGGGCTGAGGGGCGGCGCCGAGACCCTGGTGCGCGAGGCGGACGGCCCGTTCCTCGACGCGCTCGCCGAGCGGATCGCCATCGGCGCGGCGGCCGTGGTCTCCGTACTGGACCCGGGTCTGATCGTCCTGGGCGGCGAACTCGGCCACGCTGGCGGCGCGTCGCTGGCCGCCCGGGTGCGAACCCGGCTCGCCGCCCTCACCCCCCTCGACGCCGAGGTCCGGCCCAGCGAACTCGGGGACCGGGCGGTGCTGCGCGGTGCCCTGCTCGCGGCCCGGGACGCGGCGCAGGACGAGCTGTTCGCGCCCTGACGCACCGCACCCCGGCCGGGGAGTCCGGCCGGGATGCGGGTGTCCGGGGCGGGTGCCCGGCGGGGCGGCAAGGGCCTCAGGTCGCGCCGCCGGGCGTTCGGGGGGCGGGGCTTCAGCAGGCGCCGAGGTCCTGCCAGACGCCCCACTCGCCGGTGGTCCCGGGCTCCTCGCCCTTCGTCCACCACTTCGACTTCCAGGTGCGGGACTTGTACGCGACGCTCGTGCCGCCGCCGTACTCGGCCGTGGCCGACCAGACGGGCGCGGCACAGGAGCCCCCGCCGGTGGTGCCCCCGGTGGACCCGCCGGTGGTCCCGCCCGTGGTGCCGCCGGTGGTCCCGCCCGTGGTGCCGCCGGTCGTGCCACCCGTGGTGCCGCCGGTCGTCCCGCCCGTGGTGCCGCCGGTCGTGCCGGTGTCCGGCTCGGTGGGCGTCGCGCCCCGGGTGAGGTCCCCGGTCACCGCGTAGGTCCGGCCGCCGAAGGCCACCGTCCAGTTGGAGGGTGTGGACACCGGCAGGTAGTAGACGAAGTCCAGCGTCACCGAGGCGCCCGGGGCCAGCGACTGCCAGGCCGGGAGCTTCAGCGAGACCCGGTTGTAGTCACCCTTCAGGCCGCCCACGTTGCTGCCGCTGTGGTCGCTGCGGACGACCGTCGTACCGAAGCCGGACTGGTCCTTGGCGTTCGCCGGGGCCGAGGTGCCGTAGTCGAACTGGAACTCCGTACCGCCCGGCAGCGCCGCCCGTGTCCGGTTGGTGAGCGTCACCTTCGGGCTGATCGGGTAGTTGGAGTCGCCGAGCGGGAACTGCCCGAAGTCCACCCCGATGTCGAGCGCCTGCGTCGGCAGGGTCACCGAGGAGCGCCTGGCGCCGTAGGGGGCTGCCGACTTGAACTTGTCGTACATCGCGGACGTCAGCGTCGAGCCCGGCTCGTACTGGCCCTTGGCGGCGTTGTAGCGGTAGTCGCCCGCGAGCTCCCAGACCATCGTGCCGCCGATGCCCTTGTCGACCACGTAGTCGGCCTTGGCGTTCACCGACTGCTCGTCCTCGGTGGACAGGAAGACCTTCTTCTGGTCGTTCCACAGCCAGGGCGCGACCAGCGTCGAGCTGTACTGGCGCGCGTAGGCGCCGGTCAGCCTGGTGTCGGCGGGGAAGCCGTACTTGGTGACGTAGTCGCCGACGACGCCCTTCTCCAGGTTCTTGGCGTGCCACATCGGGTTGGAGCCCGCCGGGGCCTCCTTTCCGTTGTCGTCGAGGTCGTGCCAGAGGTTGTCGATGCCGGTCGCGCCGTCACCGCACTTGGTCAGCCCCGACCCGGCCGGACAGCTGGTGGAGGCGGCCCGGCCCCACAGCCCGTCCGTCCCGCCGGTCACGTTCTTGAAGCCCCGCGTGTAGTACGGCAGGCCCATGTTGATGCGCCCGGCCGGCATCGAACCCCGGAAGTAGTGGTAGGCCCAGTCGGCGTTGAGATAGCCGGTCCCGCCGTACTGGGAGGTCGAGTAGACGCCCGCCGCGGCGAGTTCCGCGTCCTTGCCGTCGTCGAAGAGCGAGGCGTTGGGGCCCACGTACTCGTTCCAGGCGCCGTGCAGGTCGTACGACATGATGTTGACGTAGTCCAGGTACTTCTGGACCTGGAAGGTCTCCATGCCGCGCAGCAGATAGCCGGAGGAGGGGGCCGCGACCGAGAGCAGATAGTGCCTGCCGTCGGCCGCCCCCGCGCGGTCCAGCCGCTCGCGGAGCGACTTCATCAGCGCCGCGTAGCCCTTGACCAGGCCCGCCCGGCGCGCGTTGGACAGCGTCCAGTCCAGCGGGTTGCCCGCGTCCTTCATCGTCGTGGGGTACTCGTAGTCGATGTCGACGCCGTTGAAGCCGTACTTCTTCACGAAGGCGACGGCCGAGTCCGCGAAGGTGTCGATGCCGGGCTGGTTGACCGAGCCGTCGGCGTTGGTGGCCACCGAGTAGAAGCCGCCCGAGGCGACACGCTTGCCGTCGTCCCCGAAGTAGCCGCCGGTCTCGGCCCAACCGCCCACCGAGATCAGCGTCTTCACGTTCGGGTGCTGCTTCTTGAACTTGTTCAGGAGGTTGAAGTGGCCCTTGTAGGGGAGCGCGGGGTCCATCTCCGCCCCGGCCACGCCGGGCCAGGTCATCCCGGTCGCCGCGTTCTTCTCGCCGTCGGCGCCGACGGAGATCTTGTTGTCGGAACCGATGTGCGCGAAGGCGTAGTTGACGTGGGTGACCTTGTCCCACGGGATGTCGGAGGCGAGGTAGGCAGGGGTCCCGTCCTGGCCGGTGCGCCAGCCGGTGAAGTACCCGATGACCCGGCGCTGATGGTCGGCGCCCATCTTCTCGCGGCCCTCAATGTCGTACACGGAGCAGTACGGGACGTCGACGCCCGGGGTCCGGTAGAGCCCGTCGGGGCGGCATACCTCGTTGTCGGCGGCGTGCGAGACGCCCGCGGAGAGCGTCGAGAGCAGCAGCCCCGCGACCGCGGCACCGGTCGCGAGCAGAGTGGCTCTCGTACGAGTGGGGGACAGCACGGTCTGTTCCTCCTGGGGGAGGTCGATGTGACACGGCGGACTGCGGGCGGTCGTGCGTCGGCCCCGGTGTGCGCACACCGGCGGGCCTCACCTCGGAGGTGACACGGAGATTAAGAGGACTAGACCAAAGCGTCAATAGGTATGGACCAATGCCGGGCTCCGGCAGAGCGGGCGAGGTGACGGACGGTGACCTCGGCTACCGTCCGCGACCACACTGTGACCCAGGCCATAGATGTTCGCCCGTATGGCCGACGATCAGGCGTGGCACACTGACCCTGTACCAGCAGCAGCGCACTCCGGGGTCGGTGTAATTCCGAACCGGCGGTAATAGTCCGCGACCCGGCCGCATCCAGTGGCCGGTTGACCAGGTGGAATTCCTGGACCGACGGTGAAAGTCCGGATGGGAGGCAGTGCGCGGCGGGCGGGCCCCGAGGGCTCATGCCGGCCGTTCCGCTGATCGCCGTCACCGGCGATCGGTGTCCTTCGGCCATGCGTGAGCTGTCCGTACGGCCCTGTTCCCGCTCTCTGTCGTTCATCGACAGCCCCGGAGTCCGTGCCCGAAGAGGCAGGAGGACCCGGTGGCCACCGCAGCCGACGCAGACGCCATGCGCCGAGCCGTCGAGCTCGCCGCGCGCGGACTCGGCTCCACCAGCCCCAACCCCGTCGTCGGCTGTGTCATCACCGACGCCTCGGGCGCCGTCGTCGGCGAGGGCTTCCACCAGAAGGCCGGCGGCCCGCACGCCGAGGTCCACGCCCTGTCCGCCGCGGGCGACCGGGCCCGGGGCGGCACCGCCTACGTCACCCTCGAACCCTGCAACCACACCGGTCGCACCGGCCCCTGCGCCCAGGCGCTCATCGAGGCCGGCGTCACCCGTGTCGTGTACGCGGTCGGCGACCCGAACCCGCAGGCCACCGGGGGCGCCGACACGCTCGCGGCGGCGGGCGTCGAGGTAGAGCAGGGGCTGCTCGCGGACGAGGCCGAGGCGGGCAACGCCGCCTGGCTCACCTCCGTACGGCTCGGCCGCCCGTACGTCCTGTGGAAGTACGCGGCGACCCTGGACGGCCGGATCGCGGCCGAGGACGGCAGCAGCCGCTGGATCACCTCGGACGCCTCCCGCGCCGACGTCCACCGGCTGCGCGCCGAGGCGGACGCCGTGGTCGTGGGCTCCGGCACCGCCCGCGCCGACGACCCCCATCTCGCGGTACGCGGGATCGACGGCGCCGTCCAGCCGCTGCGGGTCGTCGTCGACACCGAGGCCGCGGCCGTACTGCCCGGCGCCCGGGTGCTCGACGGGGCCGCGCCGACCCTGATCGCGGTCGCCGAGGACGCCGACACCGCCCATCTGGCGGGCACCGAGGTGCTGCGGCTGCCGCGCGCCGCCACAGGTCTGGACATCCCGGCGCTGCTGGCCGCCCTGCACGGCCGGGGCGTGCGGTCCGTGCTCCTGGAGGGCGGCCCGGCCCTCGCCGGAGCCTTCGTCGCCGCGGGCGCGGTCGACAAGGTCGTCGGCTACCTCGCACCCGTCCTGCTCGGCGCGGGCCCGGCGGCCCTGGCCGGCGGCGGAATCACCACGATCTCCGAGGCGTTGCGGCTCGAACTGACCGAGACCGTCCGCATCGGCCCCGATCTCCGTATCAGTGCCACTCCCAAGGAGCGTTGAGCGTGTTCACCGGAATCGTCGAAGAGCTGGGTGAGGTCACCGCCGTCGAGAAGCTCGGCGACTCCTCCCGCTTCCGTCTGCGCGGCCCCGTCGTCACCGAGGGAGCCCGGCACGGCGACTCGATCGCCGTCAACGGAGTCTGTCTGACCGTGGTGGAGAGCGGCGACGGCGAGTTCACCGCCGACGTCATGGAGGAGACGCTGAAGCGCTCCAGCCTCGGCGCCCTCGACGTGGGCTCCCGCGTCAACCTGGAGCGGCCGATGGCCGTGGGCGGGCGCCTCGGCGGCCACATCGTCCAGGGCCATGTCGACGGCACCGGCGCCATCGTGGCGCGCACGCCCTCGGAGAACTGGGAGATCGTCAAGGTCTCGCTGCCCGCGGAGCTCTCCCGGTACGTCGTCGAGAAGGGCTCGATCACCGTCGACGGCGTCAGCCTCACGGTCGTCGACGCCGGCCCCGACTACTTCACCATCAGCCTCATCCCCACCACCCTCGCGCTGACCACGCTCGGCCGCAAGCAGCCCGGCGACCCGGTCAACCTGGAGGTCGACGTGATCGCCAAGTACGTCGAGCGCCTGCTCGGCGCCCGCGGCCAGGAGGACCCGAAGTGAACTGGCTCAACTCCGAGGCGTTCACCGCCTTCGACCAGCACATCATGTGGTCCGACATGATCGGCAACACGGTCGGTCTGGCCGCCCTCGCGCTCGGCTGGCGGCGCTCCATATGGACCTGGCCCGCCCAGCTCCTGTCCGGCCTCATCCTGCTGGCCGCGTTCAGCACCGCCCACCTCTCCGGCAGCGCGGGCAAGCAGCTGGTCGTCATCGTGGTGGCGCTGTGGGGCTGGTACCAGTGGCGCGGCGGACGGCGCCAGGGCCAGGACGGCTCCATCGCGGTGCGCTTCGCCACCTGGCGCGAGCGCGGAGCGCTCGTCGCGGGCGCGGCGCTCGGCACCCTCGCGGTCGGCGCCCTGTTCACCGCCTACCCGACGCTGTCGTGGGACCCGTGGCCGGACGCGTACATCTTCGTCGGCACGATCGTCGCCATGTACGCCCAGGCGCGCGGCATGGTCGAGTTCTGGCTCGCCTGGCTGCTCGTCGACGCCGTGGGCGTGCCGCTCAACTTCGCCAACGGCTTCGCCTTCTCCGGCTTCGTCTACGTCATCTACGGCGCAATCGTCCTGTGGGGCCTGCGCGACTGGTGGCTGCGCTCCCGTACGAGCGCGCAGCCCGTCCTGGAAGGAGCGGCGGCATGAGCGCCACCACACCCACCTGGTACTCCACCGACAACCGCGAGGACCTCTCCCTCGACCCCGTCGAGCAGGCGATCCGCGACATCGCGGCGGGCCGGCCGGTCGTGGTCGTGGACGACGAGGACCGCGAGAACGAGGGCGACCTCGTCGTCGCCGCCGAGAAGGCGACCCCCGAGATCGTCGCGTTCATGATGAGCGAGTGCCGCGGGCTGATCTGCGCGCCCATGGAGGGCGAGGCGCTCGACCGGCTCCGGCTGCCCCAGATGGTCGACCACAACACCGAGTCGATGAAGACCGCGTTCACCGTCTCGGTCGACGCGTCCCCCGCGCACGGCGTCACCACCGGCATCTCCGCCGCCGACCGCGCCACCACCCTGCGCCTGCTCGCCCACGGGCAGTCGCAGGCCGGTGACTTCGTCCGCCCCGGGCACATCTTCCCGCTGCGCGCCAAGCCCGGCGGCGTCCTCGCCCGCAACGGCCACACCGAGGCCGCGGTCGACCTCGCCCGGCTCGCGGGACTCGCCCCGGCCGGCGCGATCGTGGAGATCGCCGGTGAGGACGGTGTGATGCTGCGGCTGCCCGAGCTCATCCCGTTCGCCCGCAAGCACGGTCTGACGATCATCTCCATCGAGGACCTGATCGCCTACCGCCGCTCCAGCGAGCCGACCGTGCGCCGCGAGGCCGAGGTCCACCTCCCCACCTCCTTCGGGGAGTTCACCGCCTACGGCTACCGCTCCACCGTGGACGGCGTCGAACACGTCGCCCTCGTCCACGGCGAGCTCGGTGACGGCGAGGACGTGCTGGTGCGCGTCCACTCCGAGTGCCTGACCGGCGACATCTTCCACTCGCTGCGCTGCGACTGCGGGCCGCAGCTCCAGGCCTCCATGGAGCGCATCACCGAGGCGGGCCGGGGCGTCGTGGTCTATCTGCGCGGCCACGAGGGGCGCGGCATCGGACTGCTCTCCAAGCTGCGCGCCTACGAGCTCCAGGAGCGGGGCCGCGACACGCTCGACGCCAACCTGGAGCTGGGCCTGCCCGCCGACGCCCGCGACTACGCGGCCGGTGCGCAGATCCTGCAGAACCTGGGCGTACGCAGCCTGCGGCTGATGACCAACAACCCCGAGAAGACCGACGCCCTGGTCCGCCACGGCCTCCAGGTCGTCGGCCGCGAGCCGATGCCGGTCACGGCGGGCGAGCACAATCTGCGGTACCTGACCACCAAGCGCGACCGGATGGGACACGACCTGCCGTGGCTGGACGCGACCGCGTCGACCTGCGGCAACCAGTGACGGCACCGGCAGCGACACCCGTAACAGCGAAGATCACCGAGGAGTAGCACGTGAGTGGCAAGGGCGCACCCGAACTGTCCGTACGCAACTGCGCAGACCTCCGGGTCGCCGTGATCGCGGCGCAGTGGCACGAGAAGGTCATGGACGGACTCGTCGACGGCGCCCTGCGCGCCCTGCACGAGCTCGGCATCGACGAGCCGACCCTGCTGCGCGTCCCGGGCAGCTTCGAGCTCCCGGTCGTCGCCAAGGTCTGCGCGGGCCGGGGCTACGACGCGGTCGTCGCCCTCGGCGTCGTCATCAGGGGCGGCACACCGCACTTCGATTACGTGTGCCAGGGTGTCACCAACGGTCTCACCCAGGTCAGCATCGACACCGGCGTACCCGTCGGCTTCGGCGTGCTGACCTGCGACACCGAGGAGCAGGCCCTGGACCGGGCCGGCCTCGAAGGGTCGAACGAGGACAAGGGCCACGAAGCGGTCACCGCCGCCGTCGCCACGGCCGCCACGCTGCGCACCGTCAGCGAACCCTGGCGCTGAGTGGCAGGGACGCACCCCTTACCCTGAGAAGCATCATGGCGAACAAACCCTCCAAGAGTTTCGAAGAGCTCTTCACCGAGCTCCAGCTCAAGGCCGCCAACGGCGACCCCTCCACCTCCCGCACCGCCGAGCTGGTGGACAAGGGCGTGCATGCCATCGGCAAGAAGGTCGTCGAGGAGGCCGCCGAGGTCTGGATGGCCGCCGAGTACGAGAGCAAGGACGCCGCCGCCGAGGAGATCTCGCAGCTGCTGTACCACGTCCAGGTGATGATGGTCGCGCGCGGGATCTCCCTCGACGACGTCTACGCGCACCTCTGAGCACAGCCCGATACCCCACCCCCTTACGCGAAGGAAGCCGACCTCATGCTGCGCATCGCCGTCCCCAACAAGGGTTCACTGTCCGGACCTGCGTCGGCGATGCTCCATGAGGCCGGCTACCAGATGCGCAAGGAGTCCAAGGAACTCGTCCTGGTCGACCCGGCCAACGAGGTGGAGTTCTTCTACCTCCGTCCCAAGGACATCGCGATCTACGTGTCGGCGGGCAAGCTCGACATCGGCATCACCGGCGAGGACCTGCTGATCGACTCGGGTGCCGACGCCGAGGTGATCCTGCCGCTCGGCTTCGCCCGCTCCACCTTCCGCTTCGCCGCCAAGCCCGGGACCGTCTCGGGCATCGAGGACCTGGCGGGCAAGACGATCGCCACCTCCTACGAGGGCATCGTCGCCAAGCACCTGGCCGAGGCCGGTATCGCCGCCTCCGTGGTGCACCTCGACGGGGCCGTGGAGACCGCCATCGAGCTGGGCGTCGCCCAGGTCATCGCGGACGTCGTGGAGACCGGCACCTCGCTGCGCAACGCGGGTCTGGAGGTCTTCGGCGACCCGATCATGAAGTCGGAGGCGGCCGTCATCCGTCGCACCGGCGCCGACGCCGAGAACCCCAAGGTCCAGCAGTTCCTGCGCCGCCTCCAGGGCGTCCTGGTCGCCCGCAGCTACGTGATGATGGACTACGACTGCCGCGCCGAGCACCTGGAGCGGGCCGTCGCCCTCACCCCCGGCCTGGAGTCGCCGACGATCTCGCCGCTCCACAACGAGGGCTGGGTCGCGGTGCGCGCCATGGTCCCGGCCAAGGAGGCCCAGCGGATCATGGACGACCTGTACGAGCTGGGCGCCCGCGCCATCCTCACCACGGCCATCCACGCCTGCCGGCTCTGACCGGCCGCCGACCCCCGACTCCCGTACGGAAGTGACGTTCCCCGTGTCCGCCCCCGCGCCCCAGCTCCCCGCTCTCCCGGTCACGTTCCGGCCGACCCGCACCCGGGCCGTACTGCTGAGCGTGGGCGCCGTGATGTTCGCCGTGATCACCGGCATCGCACTGCTCCTGGAGAACATGAGCGGGGGCGAGCGGGCCAGCTTCGTGTTCACCGCCGCGGTCTTCTTCGCGGTCCTCGCGCTGCTGAGCCGCCCCAAGGTCGTCGCCGACGACACGGGCGTCACCGTCGTCAACCTCACCCGGACCCGGCGGCTCGCCTGGGCGGAGATCCTGCGCGTCAACCTCCGCCCCGGCGACCCGTGGGTCTTCCTGGACCTCAGCGACGGCACCAGCCTGCCCGCGCTCGGCATCCAGCCCGGCATCGCCAAGGAGCGGGCCATCCGCGACGCCCGCGCGCTGCGCGCGCTCGCCGAGTCGCACGGCACCCGCCAGGACGGCTGACCCACCCCTTTTCAGCACCGGGGCAAGCATTGCGGCGACGATCTCAATAGCTACCCTGGTGGACGTGGCGCGCGACGCGCCGGCCCCGCGCAGAAGGCGGCACCATCGGCCTGCGGGGCACCAACGACCCGAGGAGTGACTCCCTCCAGCAATGGACGGATCGTCCGGTAGTACCCGCGCCGCCCCCTCGCAGGAGGCGGCGGCATGACCACCCCCCTGCTGCTGCTCGCCGCGGCATTCCTTCTCATCCTCGCCAACGG
Organism: Streptomyces sp. NPDC031670; assembly: GCF_055580545.1. NCBI lineage: Bacteria > Bacillati > Actinomycetota > Actinomycetes > Kitasatosporales > Streptomycetaceae > Streptomyces > Streptomyces sp. NPDC031670. The sequence goes on from NZ_JBVILC010000014.1 coordinate 149,948, forward strand.
GTTCTTCGTGGCCGCCGAGTTCGGCCTGGTCACCGTGGAGCGTCCGGACGCCGAGCAGGCCGCCGCCGAAGGCGACCGCCGCGCCGGTACCGTCGTGGCGGCCCTGCGCGAGCTGTCCTTCCAGCTCTCCGGCACCCAGCTCGGCATCACCATCACCTCGCTCGTCGTGGGCATGCTCGCCGAGCCCGCGCTCGCCGGACTGCTCGACGGGCCGCTCACCGCGGCCGGCCTGCCGGACCGGGTGGCGCCCGGCGTGAGCGTCGTCATCGGCATGCTGCTCGCCTCCGCCGTCCAGATGGTGATCGGCGAACTCGTCCCCAAGAACTGGGCGGTGTCGCGGCCCCTCCAGGTCGCGCGGTTCGTCGCCGGCCCCCAGAGCCGCTTCTCCCGGCTCTTCCGGCCCGTCATCGCCCTCCTGAACACCGTCGCCAACCGGCTGGTCCGGGCGCTCGGCGTGGAGCCGGCCGACGAGCTGGCCTCCGCCCGCACCCCGGGCGAACTGGTGTCCCTGGCCCGCCACTCGGCCCGGGCCGGAGCCATCGAGCAGGACACCGCCGACCTCTTCGTACGCACGCTGGCGCTCGGCCGGCTGACCGCGGAGAACGTGATGACGCCGCGCGTGAAGGTGAGCGCGCTCCAGACCTCGGCGACCGCCGCCGACGTCCTCAACCTCACCCGGGCCACCGGGCTCTCCCGCTTCCCCGTCTACCGGGAGCGGATCGACGAGGTCGTCGGCATGGTCCACCTCAAGGACGCGCTCGCGGTGCCGCCGCAGGAGCGCCACCGCACACCGGCCGCGCGGATCGCCGTGCCGCCCCTGCTGGTGCCCGAGACCCTCCCCGTGCAGCAGCTCCTGGAGCGGCTGCGCAGCGAGCAGCCGATAGCCGTGGTCGTCGACGAGTACGGCGGCACGGCCGGGGTCGTCACCCTGGAGGACATCGTCGAGGAGCTCGTCGGCGAGGTGCGCGACGAGCACGACGCCGAGGGCGACACCGGGCCCGAGCTCGCCGCCGTGGCGAGCGACGACGGCCGCCCCGCGTGGGAGGCCGACGGCAGCTGCCGGGTGCTGAGCCTGCGCCGGATAGGACTGGACGCGCCGGACGGGCCGTACGAGACGGTCGCCGGACTCGTCGCCGATCTGCTCGGACGCATCCCCGTCCCCGGTGACCGCGCCGAGCTGCCCGGCTGGCGGATCCAGGTCCGCCGGGTCGAGCGGTACCGCGCGGAGCGGGTGCGCTTCGTCCGTACGGCCGACGTCAAGAGCGTGGCGGAGGCCGTGCGATGAGCCTGTTGCAACTCTTCTTCGCCCTGCTCCTCGTGCTGGCGAACGGCTTCTTCGTCGGGGCCGAGTTCGCCCTGGTCTCCGTGCGCCGCAGCCAGATCGAACCGCTCGCGTCCCAGTCGGCGCGGGCGCGGCAGGTGCTGCACGGTCTGGAGAACCTGCCGCAGATGATGGCGGCGGCGCAGTTCGGCATCACCATCTGCTCGCTGACGCTGGGCGCGGTGGCCGAACCCACCGTCGCCCACCTCCTCGAGCCGGTGTTCGAGGCCGCGCGGGTCCCGGCGGGACTCGTCCACCCCCTCGGTTACGCGATCGCGCTCGCCCTGGTCGTCTTCCTCCACCTCGTCATCGGCGAGATGGTCCCGAAGAACCTGGCGATGGCGGCGCCCGAGAAGACCGCGCTCTGGTTCAGCCCCGGGCTCGTCGCCTTCGCCCGGGTCTGCCGTCCGGTGACGGTGGCGCTGGGCACCTGCGCGCGGCTGGTGCTGCGGGTGTTCCGGGTGGAGCCGAAGGACGAGGTGGAAGCGGTCTTCACCAGCGAGCAGCTGAACCGCCTGGTGGAGGACTCCGGGCAGGCGGGGCTTCTGGACCCGCGGGAGATGGAACGCCTGGAGGACGCGCTGGAGCTGGGCAGCCGGCCGGTGACGGACGTGCTGCTCGCCCGGTCGTCCCTGGTGACGGTCGGCTCCTCGGTGACGCCCCGGGAGCTGGAGGAGCTGACGGTCCGTACCGGGTACTCGCGCTTCCCCGTCTGCGCGGAGGGGGGCGCCTTCATGGGGTTCCTCCACGTCAAGGACGTACTGGACCTGGAGGACCGGGAGCGGGCGGTGCCGCAGCAGGTGTGGCGCCCGCTGGTCACGCTGCGGGCCGAGCTGCCGCTCGACGACGCGCTCACCGTGATGCGGCGGGCGGCGGCGCACCTCGCGCAGGTGGCGGACGCGTCGGGGCGGGTGCTGGGGCTGGTGGCCCTGGAGGACGTCCTGGAGATGCTGGTGGGCGAGGTACGGGACCCGTCGCACCGCCCGTTCCCGGTACAGCCACGTGCGGAACAGGCCCTGGCGGGCTGAGCACAGGGGTTGGCCCCTCCCCACCCCTTCCCCAAACCCTCCGGGGGCGGGGGAGGGGGGTCTTGCCCCGGGGGCTGCGCCCCCGGACCCCCAGCGGGGGCTGCGCCCCCTGCACCCCTGGCGGGGGCTGCGCCCCGCATCCCCCCGGCGTCTTTCGGCCGCTGGCCGTGCCGGGTCCTGGCGCAGTTGCGTGCGCCCGCAACCCCCAAGGGGCGCGGGGAACTGCGTGAGCAACCCCCACCGGAGCCGCAGACAAAAAAAGGGGGTGTGGGGGCGAAGCCCCCAGTAGCCCGTCCCCCCGGCCGGGGGAAAAAAACTACAGGGGCTCCACCGGGCCGCCCCGGCCCGACAGCACCTCCCCGTACGCCTGCATCAGATCCGGCAGGCGCAGCGTGGACAGGTCCTCGCGGCCCGGTGTCGTGGGATACGTCGACAGACGCAGATCCCGGTACGCGCAGCTCTTCTCGTACAGCGTGCGCAGAAAGCGGCCGTTGCCGAGTTCGTCGATCCAGCCCTGGTCCACCACGTGGCCGCTGATCGAGCGGAGCTCGTCCAGGGCCTCCTCGTCCCAGCAGTCGCCGTTCTCCGCCGCCAGGACCTCCCCGATCGCGGTGAGCTCCAGGGGACGGTAGGAGGGGAAGTCCACCCGGGTGGTGAAGCGGGAGGAGAGACCGGGGTTGGTGGCGAGGAGGCGGTCCATGCCCTCGGGGTAGCCGGCGAGGATGACAACGAGGTGGTCGCGGTTGTCCTCGGCGCGCTTCAGGAGCACCTGGAGCGCCTCGTCGCCGTACGCGTCGCCCTTGCTGTAGCCGGAGTTGGAGAGGCTGTACGCCTCGTCCACGAAGAGCACCCCGCCCAGGGCCGAGTCGATCAGCTCATTCGCCTTGACCGCCGTCTGGCCGAGGAACTCGCCCACCAGGTCGGCCCGTTGCGCCTCGACCAGATGGTCGCCGCCGAGCAGACCGAGCGCGTAGAAGACCCGGCCCAGGATGCGCGCGACGGTGGTCTTGCCGGTACCGCTGGGGCCGGAGAAGACAAAGTGACGTTTCGGCGGCTGGACGGGCAGTCCCTGGCCGACCCGTAACCGGGCCATGTTCAGTTGCGCGGACAACGCCTTCACCTGGCGTTTCACCGGCTCCAGGCCCACCATCCGCTCCAGCTCCGCCAGCGCCTGGGCGAGCAGCGCCGAGTCGGTCGGCCCGGCCGGCACCGGCGGCGCGGCGGGCTGGGCGGGAATGCCGGCCTTCTCCCGTACGCCGTCGGGCGGCGGCACCACCACCGCCGGACCGGCCAGCGGCGCCCGCACCTCGCGTCCCTCCGGCGGCTCCAGGGGAGCCGCCTCGGGCTCGGGGCCGTCCACCGTGCCGTCCTGGCCGAACCCGGCGAGCGAGACGGCCGCCAGATCGGCCGGGTCCTCGGGCCCGTACGACCCGTCCAGGACATCGGACTCGGTGATCGCGGCCAGCCGCGCCGAGGTGTCCATGAACGCCGGGTCGACCCGGTGCACCGCCCGGTACAGCGGCAGCGCGGCGGCGGAGCGGCCGGTGCCCTCGTGGGCGCGGGCCAGCCAGTAGCGCAGCTCCTTGCGCTGCGGCTGCTCGCTGCGGCAGCGCATCAGGGCCGCCGACAGCAGTGGCTCGGCCTGCCCGAACATCTCCAGGCGCACCCGGGCCATCCCGCCGAACAGCCCGGCCTCGATCCCGAGCAGCGGATCGCCGAGCAACGGCTCGGTGTGGCGCACCAGTTGGTCCCAGTCCTTGACCAGGTACGCCCGGCAGGCGTGCAGGAAGCGGACCTGCGGGTCGGCGTCGACCGGCGGCAGCCCGGCCAGCGCCCGGTCCAGCTCGGGAACATGGCGCCCGTCCAGCCAGTGCGAGGCGTGCGCGAGCAGCAGATCGCGCGGGCTCTCCAGGACCGGCTGGACCCACCAGCCCAGCCAGTACCAGGAGTTGAGGGTCCGCCGGTGCCGGGCGCGCTGTTCGCCGAAGCGTTCCCGGTGGCGGTACATGCGCAGCAGCGCCGTGGTGGTGTCCACCCGCAGCGCGTGCAGTCCCAGCCAGCCGTCCACCATGCCCGGATCCATCCGCACCGCGGCCCGGAACTCCTCCTCGGCCTGCGGATACGCGCCCATGGTGTACGCGTCGATGCCCCGCAGCCAGGCGAGATCGGCCGGGGCGTGCGCGCCCTGCGTGCCGAAGTCCATCACGTCCCCCACCACCGTGCCCCCGTGCTGAACCGTCAATTCACACAAGGGAATGACCGCAGGAATTGACGGGAACTGACCGCACCACTCGCATCGTACCTGCGAGGGGGCCTCGGATCGAAGGGTGGCGCGGGGCAAGCGGCAGCCCGACCTGGCCGGTGACCGAGGGTGAGCGAAAACCGCTGACATGCCCGGTGAGAGGGCCGGAAAAGGCAGAACGAAGCCCCCGATCACGGGGGAACAACCGGGGGCTTCGCGTCCGCGGCGACTCCGGAAAGCCGCACATTCAGAACGTAAGACCTGTACGGCCCCCGGGTCAAGCGGAGTTGGGGGAGTCCGAGGGGCGGTTTTCCGACGGTTCAGCCCAACGGGGGGTAGCGCTCACTCTCCGTGAGGGAACGGTGTGCGCGGGGTGCGGAATCGCGCCTCGGCAGCCACTCGTATCCCTCCTGACACTGTCGTACCAACGCATCCACATACGGAAGAGAAGGATCAGCGGCGAAATGGCGTATCTCCGCCGCCGTCCACTCGTCCCAGAAGCCGGAAAGTGCCGCTCCGTCCCGTCGGCGACCGCGCGCCCAGGACCCCTCGGCGTCCATTTCCATCCACAGCAGCAACGCCAGCCACGGCCGAACCTCGCGCCGGCCCGCCCCCACACCCTCGATCAGCACCACGGGCGCCGGCGCCAGGGGAACCGGCGGCCCGAACCGGCGCGCGTCCCAGTCGTACGGCGTGACCCGCCCGGCCTCGCCGCGCGCCAGCGGCCCGATGACCTGCGCGAGCAGCCGGGGCGTCCAGGCGAAGAACTCCTCGTGGGTGGCGAGGTCGTCGAGATGGAGGACCGGCGCCCCGCCGAGCGCGGCGGCCAGCCGTCCGGCGAAGGTGGACTTGCCGGAGCCCGCGTGCCCGTCCACCGCGACCAGCCGCACCGGTCCGCAGGAGGGCGGCAGGGCGCGCACGGCCGCCGCGATTCCGTCGAGTTCTGCCATGCCTCCACCCTAGATCGGCGGCCCCGGGCGGCGGCGCCGGTCATATCAGTGGTCCAGACCCATATTGGTGGCGCGGTCCGGCGCGCGTCTCTGGCAGAAGTCGCCCGGGACCCGGGATAGTTGGCCCACGGCCGCGCCCACCGCCCCATCCTCGTCCGACTGGGGGTCCCGCCCATGACCCGTCCCACTCCGCGCAGAACCGTCCTGGCCGCCGCGCTCGCCGCCGCGGCGGCCACCGCCGTCCCGGCCTCCGCGGTGGCCGCCCCGGCCCCCTCGGCCTCGCGGACCGCCCCGGGCCGGCCCGCGAAGGGCGTCCCCTCCCTGGTGGACAACCGTGCCTGGACCACGCACGCCGACTGGCGCTCGGGCGACGCCGACGGGGTGCGGGCCGTCCCGGGCCGCCGCCCGGGCCTGGTCATCGCCCGCCCCGCCGGCCGGATCGACTACACCGACCCGCACACCGGGAAGACGGCCACCTGGGAGTACGCCACCTGGACCTCGCCGCGGCACCGCTCGCCCGTCCCGGCCACCGAGGCCATCGCCCACTGGAACGCGCACACCCCCGCCGGGACCTGGCTCCAGGTCGAGCTGCTGGGCACCTATACGGACGGCGCCGCGACCCCGGCGTATGTGCTGGGCCGCTGGACCGCGGGCGACGGCGACGCCGACATCCGGCGCACCTCGGTCGACGGCCAGCGCGACGGCAGGAGCACGGTCTACACCGACACCTTCGCCATCGACGACGCGGCGAGCGGCCTGCGCCTGGCCTCCTACCGGCTCCGCCTGACCCTCTACCGCGCTCCCGGCACCCGCCTCACTCCCACGGTGTGGCGGCTCGGGGCGATGGCCTCCGACATCCCGGACCGCTTCACGGTGCCCGCCTCCACCCCGGCGTACTCGGGCGAGCTGCTCGTCCCGCGCTACTCGCAGGAGATCCACAAGGGCCAGTACCCGCAGTACGACAACGGCGGCGAGGCCTGGTGCAGCCCGACCTCCTCGGAGATGATCATCGAGTACTGGGGCCGCGGGCCCACGGGGGCGGACCTCGCCTGGGTCGACCCGGCCTTCGCCGACCCCCAGGTCTGCCACGCGGCCCGGTACACCTACGACTACCAGTACGGTGGCTGCGGCAACTGGCCCTTCAACGCCGCGTACGCCGCCACGTACCGGGACATGAGCGCGGTGGTGACCCGGCTGAGCTCCCTGAACGACCTGGAGACGCTGATCCGGGCGGGTGTCCCGGCCATCACCTCCCAGTCGTTCCTGAAGACCGAGCTGACCGGCGCCGGCTACGGCACCTCCGGCCATCTGATGACGGTGATCGGCTTCACGGCAGACGGCGACGTGATCGCCAACGACCCGGCGTCGCCGGGCGACCCGGAGGTGCGCCGCGTCTACCGGCGGCGGGAATTCGAGAACATCTGGCTGCGGACCAAGCGGTACAACGCCGCCGGCAAGGTCGTCTCCGGCACCGGCGGCGTCTGCTATCTGTACTGGCCCGCGCGCCAGGGAGAACGCCGGCGCAGGGCGCTGGCCTCGGTGGGCGTACGGGCGTGACCAACGTCTCCCCCTCGCCGCCCGCATCTGCTGGCACTCTGAAATGGCACCCGGGGGGACCGTCCACCGTCAGACGACCGAGTGAGATCCCATGACCCTGCACGCCACCACCGCCGACGACCCGCGCGCCCTGGCCGAGCTCCGCGCCCGTACCGGCGGCCCGGACGACGGACCCAAGATCCTGGAACACTTCCTGGGATGGACCCTCGTGGTGGTCCTGGCGATGCTGGTCACCCAGACCGGTCTGCTGTGATCCACGGGCCGGCTCCGCGAGGCCGGCCCGGCACGTCCGACAGCCCGTAGGGCGGTCTGCCATACTGCCGAGATCCTGTGGCAGTCGGAGACCAGGGACGGATTTGAGCACCAGTCAACAGCGGGGCGCGAGCGGGCGATCGCAGGTCCGTCGGTCCGAACTCATCGCGACGGGGCGGAAGTTGTTCGCCGACACGTCCTACGACGCGCTGTCGATGGACGACATCGCCCGGCACGCCGGGGTGGCCAAGGGCCTTATCTACTACTACTTCAAGAGCAAGCGCGGCTACTACCTGGCCATCGTCGAGGACTCGGTGGCCGATCTGGTCGCCCGGGCCGCCGGCCACACCGAGCTGCCGCGCGCCGACCGGGTCCACCGCACGATGGAGGGCTATCTGCTCTACGCCGAGCACCACCAGGCGGCGTACCGCACGATCGTCACCGGCGGCGTCGGCTTCGACCCCCAGGTCCAGGCGATACGCGACGCCGTCCGCGAGGAGCTGGTCGCCACCATCGCGGAGGGCGCCTACGGCAGACGGGACATCCCGGTGCTCGCCCGGCTCGCGCTGCTCGGCTGGATGGGCTGTGTGGAGAGCGTGACCCTGGAGTGGCTGCGGACGCGGGAGCCCGACCGCGCGACCGTACGCGAACTGCTGGTGCGGATGCTGCGCCGGACCCTGGACACCATCGCCGAGTTCGAGCCGGCCTGCCCCTCGCCCGCGCCCGGCGGCTGACGACGCGGGTCGCCCGGCCACCCATGCGAAAGCGGTTCGTTCCGTAACCGTCGGGTGGGCAATCCGTGATCTTGGAACCAGTGACGGGACGCGTCCGATCGGGCATACTCACAGCGCCACGGCCACCAGCCTGCGGCTTCCGTGATCCGGAAGGGTAGGCATCGGCTGTCCGGCAGATTCACCGGCGGCGCGGCCACACCCTGCGCGCGCGACCGCCGAAGCGCCCGACAGGGAGGAGAGCGCCGCCATGCCCGACCGCGCCCCACAGCCGGTGGACCGACAGCTGCCCACCGAGGAGGCCCGGGACCTTGTCGCACTGGTACGCGACATCGTCCAGCGGGAGATCGCCCCTCATGCCGCCGAGCAGGAGGACGCCGGACGCTTTCCGCGCGAGATCTTCTCACTGCTGTCCGAATCCGGACTGCTCGGCCTTCCGTACGACTCCGCGTTCGGCGGCGGTGACCAGCCGTACGAGGTGTACCTCCAGGTCCTCGAAGAGCTCGCCGCCGCCCGTCTGACCGTCGGCCTCGGCGTCAGCGTGCACTCACTGGCCTGCCACGGCCTCGCCGGCTACGGCACCAAGCAGCAGCAGGCCGACCATCTGCCCGCCATGCTCGGCGGCGGTCTCCTCGGCGCCTACTGCCTCTCCGAGCCCTCCTCGGGCTCCGACGCGGCCTCCCTGCGCACCAGAGCGGTCAGGGACGGCGACGACTGGGTGATCACCGGCACCAAGGCCTGGATCACCCACGGCGGCGTCGCCGACTTCTACACCGTCCTCGCCCGCACCGGCGCCGAGGGGTCCCGGGGCATCACGGCCTTCCTGGTTCCCGGCGACGCCGAGGGGCTGACCCCGGCCGCCCCCGAGAAGAAGATGGGCATGAAGGGCTCGCCCACCGCCCAGCTGCACTTCGACGGGGTCCGGGTGCCCGACAGCCGCCGGATCGGCGAGGAGGGCCAGGGCTTCGCCATCGCGCTCTCCGCGCTGGACTCCGGCCGGCTCGGGATCGCCGCCTGCGCCGTCGGCGTCGCCCAGGCGGCGCTGGACGAGGCCGTGGCGTACGCGACCGGGCGGCAGCAGTTCGGCCGGCCCATCGCGGACTTCCAGGGCCTGCGGTTCATGCTCGCGGACATGGCCACCCAGATCGAGGCGGGCCGGGCGCTGTACCTGTCGGCCGCGCGGCTGCGGGACGCCGGACGGCCCTTCTCCAAGGAAGCCGCCATGGCCAAGCTCTTCTGCACGGACACGGCGATGAAGGTCACCACCGACGCCGTCCAGGTGCTCGGCGGCTACGGCTACACCGCCGACTTCCCGGTCGAACGCCTGATGCGCGAGGCCAAGGTCCTCCAGATCGTCGAGGGCACCAACCAGATCCAGCGCATGGTCGTCGCCCGCCATCTGGCGGGTCCGGAGACCCGCTGACCCCTGGGGGGTCCGGGGCGTACGGATCCGTACGCCCCGGCTCGCGGGGGGCTGGCTTTTCGCGGCTTCTGACGTACCGTCAACTTCCCTGTCGTCCAGGAGGTTGCCGTGTCCCAGGACCGTCCGATCGCACTCGACGAATACCCGATCCACCAGGTCCCGCTCTCCCTGAAACACGTCGCCACCGGCGACCGCAACGCCTACGACCGCTGCATCTTCCACGTCTTCGACCACCACGGCCGCGCCCTGCTGATCGCGGGCCTCGGCGTCTACCCCAACACCGGCGTCATAGACGCCTACGCCACCCTGCGCCTCGGCGACCGGCTGTACGCCGTCCGCGCCAGCGACGCGCTCACCGACGACCGGATGAACCTCTCGGTGGGCCCCCTGCGCATCACCGTCGACGAGCCGCTGCGCCGCCTCACCCTGTACTGCGCCCCCGACCCGGCCGATCCCGCCTCGCTCTCGTACGAGATCACCTGGCAGGCCGGTTTCCCGGCCGTCTGGGAGCCGCACCACGTCCAGCGCCGTGGCGACCGGCTGACGCTCGAAGGCCGTCGCTTCGTCCAGGCGGGCCACTGCGCCGGAACCATCCGCGTCGGCGGCGAGGAGATCGCCGTCGCGGCGGGGGAGTGGACCGGCACCCGGGACCGCAGCTGGGGGGTGCGCCCGATCCCCGGCGAGAGCGACGGGCGCGCCGAGGAGCACCGGCCGGAGGGGTTCCACTGGCTCTGGGTGCCGGTCCGCTTCGACGACCGCTTCCTGATGGTGATCGCCCAGGAGGACGCCGACGGCTACCGCACCCTCAACGAAGCCGTGCTCGTGCGCGAGGGTCACCCGGACGCCCAACTCGGCTGGCCCCGGGCCGACATCGCCTACCGCTCCGGCACCCGCCACCCCGAAAGCGCGGTGGTCCACCTCACCGGCGCCGCCCGCGAGCCGTTGGAGCTGGGCGTCGAGGTGCTCACCTCCTCGCCGCTGGCCGTCGGCGCCGGATACCCGCCGGCGGACGACTGGCAGCACGGCACCTGGCAGGGGCGCGGCTGGACCGACCGCCGCGTCCACGACCTCTCCGACCCCGCCGCCCACCCCCTGGCCGCCTACGGCGTCACCGACCACGCCGCCCGCTTCACCCTCGAAGGGCGGACCGGGTACGGGATCTTCGAGCACGGCAGCTTCGGCCGCCACGACCCCAGCGGTTTCGCCACGTACAGCTCCGTCGCGCCCTGACCGTCCGAACGCCGACCCCTCCCCGCCCCGCCCCCTCCGCGTCCCGAGAAGGGAACCGCCCATGGCCACGGCGCCACGCCCCCGCACCACCACGCGCGACCCCGAGGAGATCGGCCGCAGGCTCGCCCGCTGGCTGGACGCCCGGCTGCCCGGCGCCCGCGTCACCGGCGTCGAGGCCCCGTCCTCCAACGGCATGTCGAGCGAGACCCTGCTCTTCGGCCTCGACCACCCCGACGCGCCGGTGCGCGCCTGCGCCCTGCGGCTCGCCGCCGACCCGGCCGCGTACACCGTCTTCCCGGTCTACGACATGGCCCGTCAGCACCGGGTGATGCGCCTGGTCGCCGAGCACACCGATGTCCCGGTGCCCCGGGTGCTCTGGCTGGAAGAGGACCCCGCCGCGCTCGGCGCGCCCTTCTTCGTGATGGAGCGCGCGCAGGGGCGCGTACCGCCCGACGTCATGCCCTATACGTACGAGGGGAACTGGCTGCACTCCGCGAGCGACGCCGAGCGGGCGCGGCTGGAGGACGCCACCGTCGCGGTGCTCGCCCGGCTGCACGACGGCTTCCCGGCCGAGGAGGCCGCGTTCCTGCTGCCGCGGGGCGAGGGCTCGCCCCTGCGGCGCCATGTGGAAGCCCAACGGGCCTACTACGCCTGGGTGGTGGAGGGCCTGCCGCGTTCCCCGCTCATCGAGTCCGCGTTCGACTGGCTCGACGCGCACTGGCCCGCCGACGAAGGGCCGGCGGTGCTCTGCTGGGGCGACGCTCGGATCGGCAACATCGTCTACGACGGCTTCGAGCCCGCCGCCGTCCTCGACTGGGAGATGGCCGCGCTCGGCCCGCGCGAACTCGACCTCGGCTGGACCGTCTACCTGCACCGCTTCTTCCAGGATCTGACGGTGGGTTTCGGCCAGCCGGGGCTGCCGGACTTCCTGACCCGCCACCACATCGAGGCGCGCTACGCCGAGTTGACCGGCCACACGCCCCGCGCGATGGAGTTCCACACGCTCTACGCCGCCCTGCGGCACGCGGTGGTGATGCTCAGGATCGCCTACCGTCAGCTGCACTTCGGCGAGGTCCGGGTCCCCGAGGACCCGGACACGCTGATCCTGCACCGGGCGAGCCTGGAGGCGATGGTGCGGGGAACGTACTGGAGCGGGGTCGCGGCCTAGGCGGCGCGGCGCATGCGCGGGATCGGGCGCGAGCCGGGGCCGCCGACGTGCGAGAAGGGCTGGGTGCGCCAGTCGAGGCCCTGCGGGAGCGTCAGGAGCAGCGCGGTGTCCTGCTCCTGCACCTCCTTGGAGATGTCCGCGGGCCTGCTCTGGGAGGCGGGACGGCCGGTCCCGGCGCACACCGTCAGGACGAACGGGTTCCAGGGGCTCGGGCACAGCGCGTGCTCCGGCAGCACCGTCTCGTCCGCGAGGAGCGCGATCGGCTGCGCGCAGTCCGGGCAGATCACCCGGTACATCTCGAAGGTGTCGTAGGCGTCCGCCGCCTCGTCGTCGGAGTACTCGTCCTCGACGAGAGGCGCGACGAGCTCCGGACCGGTGCGTTCGTCGGTGCGTTCATTCGGCACACGTCCGCCGCGCTTCATGTTCTGCATTGGGATTCTCCCCCTCGGGTGGGCCGGCAAGGCGCCGTAGCCGCGACCACAGCAAGCAATTCCCGCCACGCCCCGTCCGTAACCGCGTGGACCCCCGTCAGGGCGTCACAAACCTGTGGCATTCGTCACATGCCCGCCGCAGGTGCCTCTTCCGGTCGCCGCGGACTGTGCCGGAGGGGACCTGGGGGAATAGGTTGACCGGCATGGAGGAGCTGGACCGTCAGATCGTCGATCTGCTCGTCAAGGACGGGCGGATGAGCTACACCGACCTGGGCAAGGCCACGGGCCTGTCCACCTCGGCGGTGCACCAGCGGGTACGCCGTCTGGAGCAGCGCGGGGTCATCCGCGGCTATGTCGCCGTCGTGGACCCCGAGGCGGTGGGGCTGCCTCTGACCGCGTTCATCTCGGTCAAGCCCTTCGACCCGAGCGCCCCCGACGACATCGCCGAACGGCTGGCCGAGGTGCCGGAGATAGAGGCGTGCCACAGCGTCGCGGGCGACGAGAACTACATCCTCAAGGTGCGGGTGGCGACCCCGCTGGAGCTGGAGCACCTGCTGACCCGTATCCGCTCGCTGGCCGGCGTCTCCACCCGGACCACCGTCGTTCTCTCGACCCCGTACGAGGCACGGCCGCCGCGTATCTAGGCTGTTCCCATGAGTTCCGAGAGCGCCGCCGCCCTTCCGGCCCGAACCGTCGCCCCGCTGCCCGCCGGCGAGCCCGACCACCGCACCGTGCTGCTGCGCGGTGGGGAGGTCCACAGCCCCGCCGACCCGTTCGCCACGGCGATGGTCGTCGAACGCGGGCACATCGCCTGGGTCGGCTCCGAGGGCGCGGCCGACGCCTTCGCGGCGGGCGTGGACGAGGTGGTCGACCTGGAAGGGGCCCTGGTCACCCCGGCGTTCACCGATGCGCATGTGCACACCACCGCCACCGGCCTGGCGCTCACCGGCCTCGATCTGTCCACCGCCCGCACCCGCGCCGAGGCCCTGGCCGCGGTACGGGAGTACGCCGCGGCCCGCCCCGGCGACGACGTGCTGCTCGGCCACGGCTGGGACGCGGCGCGCTGGCCCGAGCGGACCCCGCCCACCCGCGCCGAACTCGACGAGGCCACCGGCGGGCGCCCCCTGTACCTGCCGCGCATCGACGTGCACTCGGCGGTCGCCGGCACCGCCCTGCTCGACCGGATCCCCGGCGTCACCGGCCTCGACGGCTACCACCCGGACGCCCCGCTGACCGGCGCCGCACACCACGCGGTGCGGGCCGCCGCCCACGCGGCGATCACCCCGCGCCAGCGCGAGGAGGCCCAGCGGGCCGCGCTGCGCCACGCCGCCTCCCTCGGCATCGGCACCCTGCACGAGTGCGGCGGCCCCGAGATCTCCGACGAGGACGACTTCACCTCGCTGCTCGCCCTGGCCCGCGAGGAGGCCGGCCCGCGTGTCTTCGGCTACTGGGCCGAGCAGGTCACCGGGCCCAAGGACGCCGATCGCATCCGCGAACTCGGCGCGCTCGGCGCGGCCGGCGACCTCTTCGTCGACGGCGCGCTCGGCTCCCACACGGCCTGTCTGCACGAGCCGTACGCCGACGCCGCGCACACCGGCACCGCCCACCTGGACGCGGCCGACATCGCCGCCCATGTGACCGCCTGCACCGAGGCCGGGCTCCAGGCAGGCTTCCACGCCATCGGGGACGCCGCCGTCACCGCGGTCGTCGAGGGCGTCCGGGCCGCCGCCGCGAAGGTGGGCCTCGCCCGTGTCCGCGCCGCCCGCCACCGCGTCGAGCACGCCGAGATGCTCACCCCCGAGACGATCGCCGCCTTCGCCGAGCTCGGGCTCACCGCCTCCGTGCAGCCCGCCTTCGACGCGCTGTGGGGCGGCGAGGAGGGCATGTACGCCGAGCGCCTCGGCGGCGCGCGCGCCCGCACCCTGAACCCCTACGCGGCCCTGCTGCGCGCCGGGGTGCCCCTCGCCTTCGGCTCCGACTCACCGGTCACCCCGCTCGACCCGTGGGGCACCGTCCGGGCAGCCGCCTTCCACCGCACCCCCGAGCACCGGGTCTCGGCCCGCGCCGCCTTCACCGCCCACACCCGGGGCGGCTGGCGCGCCATCGGCCGGGACGACGCCGGCACCCTGGTGCCGGGCGCCCCCGCCGACTACGCGGTCTGGCGCACCGGCGAGCTGGTGGTGCAGGCGCCGGACGACCGGGTGGCGCGCTGGTCCACCGACCCGCGCTCGGGCACGCCCGGGCTGCCCGACCTGAGCCCGGGTGCGGCGCTGCCGGTCTGCCTGCGCACGGTGGTGTTCGGCCACACCGTCTTCGTCCGGCCGAACGAGTGACGTAAGGACGTTCCGTACGGCCGTCAGGCTGCCCTCCCCGGGCCGTCGCCACCTGCGGATCTCCCTCGCTGACCTGCTGGTTCGGGACGATTGCGCAGGTCAAACGGCTATTGACAGAACGCGGCGGGAGGCCGGTAGGTTCGGCCGGGTCCACCGCAGGACGTCCGGCCGACAGAAGGTTTCTGCCGTCCGGGGGGTCCCCCTGCTCCGCGGGAGCTCGGGGGAGCGTGCGACCCGGATGGGGCCCGGACGTTCAGTAGACAACGGCTCCAGGCAGCCCGCAGCCAGCGGGTCCCCGGGCCGGCCCGAAGGGCGCCGGGCCCCCATTCCGACACCCCGGGACCTCGCGGTGCGGCGGTGCCCCCACCGCTCGCTATGGTGGTGCCCTGCGTACGGACAATAAGGGGCAGCAGTGAACGACGGCGGTCAGAGGCGATACGGCCCGCTCGGCAGAGCCTTGGTGATCATCCCGACCTACAACGAGGCGGAGAACATCAAGCCGATCGTCTCCCGCGTCCGGGAGTCGGTCCCCGAGGCCCATGTCCTGATCGCCGACGACAACAGCCCGGACGGCACCGGCAAGATCGCCGACGAGCTGTCCGCCGAGGACGACCACGTCCACGTCCTGCACCGCAAGGGCAAGGAGGGCCTCGGCGCCGCCTATCTCGCGGGCTTCCGCTGGGGCGTCGAGAAGGGCTACGGCGTCCTGGTCGAGATGGACGCCGACGGCTCCCACCAGCCCGAGGAACTGCCCCGGCTGCTCACCGCGCTCAAGGGGGCCGACCTGGTCCTGGGTTCGCGCTGGGTACCGGGCGGCCGGGTGGTGAACTGGCCCAAGCACCGCGAGTTCATCTCCCGCGGCGGCTCCACCTACTCCCGCCTGCTGCTCGGCGTGGACATCCGCGACGTCACCGGCGGCTTCCGGGCCTTCCGCCGCGAGACCCTCGAAGGCCTCGGCCTGGACGAGGTGGCCTCGCAGGGCTACTGCTTCCAGGTCGACCTGGCCCGCCGCGCGGTGGCCGCCGGCTACCACGTGGTCGAGGTGCCCATCACCTTCGTCGAGCGCGAGCGCGGCGACTCCAAGATGAGCAACGACATCATCGTCGAGGCGCTGTGGCGGGTCACCGCGTGGGGCGTCGGCTCGCGCGCCAACAAGCTCATGGGGCGCAAGCCCTCCTGAGCGTCCGGCTCCGGCTCCGGCCCCGGCCGGGCGACCGCTGACGGATCCCTTACGCCGTCCTGTCGTGCTCCCAGGCACACTGGGAGCATGACGACCGGCACTCCGCCCTCCGCCCCGCCCAAGCGCTCCCGCGCGCGTACCCTCGTTCCGCTGGGGATCGCCGCCTGGCTCCTCGCCGAGATCTCGCTGCTGATCGCGGTGGCCGACGCCGCCGGGGGGCTGACCGTGCTGGCCCTGCTGGTCGCCGGCGCCGTGCTCGGCGGATACGTCATCAAGCGGGCCGGGCGCCGGGCCTTCCGCAACCTCACCGAGACGCTTCAGCGGCAGCAGTCCGGGGCGGCGGGCCCGGAGGCCGGGCCGCGGCCCGGCAGCGAGGGCAACACCTTCACGATGCTCGGCGGTCTGCTCCTGATGGTCCCCGGACTGCTCTCGGACGTCCTGGGGCTGCTCTGCCTGGTACCGCCGGTGCGCAGGGCGCTCGGCCGATACGCGGAGCGCTCGCTGGACAAGCGGATGCGCGCCGCCCGCCCCGGCGGCCTCGGCGAGGCCTTCCAGCAGGCCCGTATCCACCAGCCGGACGGCAAGGTGGTGCGGGGCGAGGTCATCCGCGAGGACGCGGGCTCCTCCCCGTACCACGAGGAGCGGGGCCCCCGGCCGCCGCTGACCTGACGGCCCGCACGGGCCGGCCGCCGCCGCGCCGGGCATCCGGTCCGGCGTCGCACCGGACACAAGAAGAGGGCCGGTCCCACCGAAAACGGTGGGACCGGCCCTCTTCTACTTGGGCGCTTCGGCGCTTGCGCGCTTAGGCGGACTTGCGGCTGTCGCGCGGGTGCACGGCAATGTTCATGGCGCCGGAACGCAGGACCTCCAGCCTCTCGGCCAGAACCTCCTCCAGCTCCTCGCGGGTGCGCCGCTCCATGAGCATGTCCCAGTGCGTACGCGCGGGCTTGCCCTTCTTCTCCTCAGGACCTTCGCCGTCCACCAGGAGTGCCATGGCGCCACACGCCTTGCACTCCCACTCCGGCGGGATGTCTGCCTCCACCGAGAACGGCATCTCGAAGCGATGTCCGTTCTCGCATGCGTACTCCACCGCCTGGCGCGGGGCCAGATCGATGCCGCGGTCGGTCTCGTAGCTGGTCACCACGAGGCGCGTGCCGCGAAGAGCTCGCTCACTCATGAATCGTGCCTCCCGGGCTTGTCGCCCACAGGACAGGTGTCGCTGTCGTCGTCATCCGGTCAACGTCCGGTCGGCGTTAAAGATTCCCGTTGTGGGTCATGTGTCGCCGTCGTGCCGCCCCTTGTTGTACCCACCAGTGCCCGGTTTGTCACATCTGGCAGCAGATGTCACCCAGCGTCTTCACTAGTTGAGCACGCAGTAACGGTCCGCCTGGCAGGCCAAAGGCGTACACTACCGGCCTTTCACTTCAACGTCTAAATCCGCGCCGGAACCGGGTTTCCGGCGGCCTCCACCGCGGCCCTCACCGGGACCCTGGCGAGCAGCGCGAAGCCGGCCACGAAGAAGATCACGAGAGAGATGATGGCATCCCGGTAGCTGCCGGTCAGCTGGTACGCAAGCCCGAACACCAGTGGCCCCAGCCAGCTCAGTCCGCGGTCGCTCATCTCGTAGGCCGAGAAGTATTCGGCCTCCTTGCCGCTCGGCACCATGTGTGAGAAAAGCGACCGTGACAGCGCCTGGCTGCCGCCGAGGACCGTGCCGATCGCCGCCGCGAGAAGGAAGAAGAGCACCGGCGAGTGCGCGGGCAGGAAGTACCCGGTCCCCAGGATCAGCGCCCACACCGCCAGCGATCCCAGGATCGTGCGCTTGGCGCCGTGGGTCCGGGCGAGCCGCCCCATCCCCAGCGCCCCGGCCACCGCCAGCACCTGGACCAGGAGCACGGCGACGATCAGCGTGTTCTGATCGAGCCCGAGCTCCTCCGAGCCGTACAGCGACGCCTGCGAGATCACGGTCTGCACACCGTCGTTGTAGATCAGGTACGCCAGCAGGAAGGCGAGGGTCAGCGGACGCGCGCGCATGTCGCGCAGGGTCGCGACGAGCTGGCGCCAGCCCGCGCCCACCCTGCCCTCGGCCGGGACGTGCCCGGCGGGCGCGCGCCGGTCCCGCAGCCGCCGCAGCGGTACGAGCGTGAAGGCGCCCCACCACACCCCCGCCGAGGCCAGACAGATCCGTACGGCGGTGCCCTCGGACAGCCCGAAGCCGTCGTGGCCCGAGTAGAGGACGAGGTTGAGGACCAGGACGAAAGCGCCGGCGGTGTAGCCGAAGGCCCAGCCGCGCGAGGAGACGCGGTCGCGCTCCTCGGGGCCCGCGATCTGCGGCAGATAGGCGTTGTAGAGAACCATCGAGACCGACAGCGCGGCGTTGGCGACGATCAGCAGGACCGCGCCGAGCAGATAGCGGTGGCCGTCCAGGAAGAACATGCCCGCCGTCGCCGCGGCTCCGGTGTAGGCGGCTGCCGCGAGCAGCGGCTTCTTGCGCCCGGTGCGGTCGGCCGCGGCGCCCACCACCGGCATCAGGACCACCGCGAGGACCACCGAGGCGGACACCGCGTACGCGAAGAGGGACCCGGCCCGCACCGGGACGCCCAGCGGGTGCACAAAGCCGTCCGCGTCGGCGGTGTCCTTGGCGATGGCCGTCAGGTACGGCCCCAGGAAGACGGTCAGGACGGTCGTCGAGTAGACCGAGCACGCGAAGTCGTAGAAGTACCAGCCGCGTTGCTCGCGGCGGCGGTCGGCGTCCGGGACCGCCTGTGCGGCGGCCCGGCCCATGGTCTCGGCGGTCAAACCCCGCGCCCTTCCGTTCGTCCCGTGGGCGCGCGCGGAGTTCAGAACCCGGTTCCCCGGTCGGTCAGTACCTTGCGCAGCGTCTCCAGATGATCGGTCATGATGCCATCCACGCCGAGGTCCAGGAGCTTCGTCATCCGATCGGGATCATTGATTGTCCATACGTGTACCTGCAGGCCCAGGGCGTGCGCGGTCCGCACGAAGCGCCGGTCCACCACCGGGACGCCGTTCTGGGACTCGGGCACCTGCGCGCACACCGCGCCCCGGCGCAGCGGCGCGGGCAGCCCCAGCGAGCGCAGCCGCAGGGCGGCCACCCCCCGCACCCCGTACGAGGTGGCCAGGCGCGGACCCGCCAGCCGCGCGGCCCGCGCGACCCGGGCCTCCGAGAACGACCCCACGCACACCCGGTCCCACGAGCCGGTGCGCCGGATCAGTTCCACGAGCGGGACGAGCGCCGACTCGGCCTTGAGGTCGACGTTCCAGCGGGCCTCGGGGAACGCCTCCAGAAGCTCCTCGAAGAGCGGCAGCGGCTCCCGGCCCGCCACCCGGGCCTGCGACACCTCGCCCCACGGCAGATCGGCGATCCGGCCCACGGCGTCGGTGACCCGGTCCAGGGTGGAGTCGTGGAAGGCGACCAGCCGGCCGTCCACCGTGGTGTGGACATCCGTCTCGAAGTAGCGGAAACCGGCCGCAGCGGCCCGCCCGAAGGCGGCGGCGGTGTTCTCGATGCCGTCCGCCGCCCCGCCGCGGTGGGCGAAGGCGATCGGCGTCGGATGGTCCAGATACGGGTGGCGTACGCGAGTCACCCGGGCAGTATCACCTGTGCCGGGGCCTCCCCGACCGGGGCCTCCCCGACCGGGGCCTCCCCGACCGGGGCCCGCCCGCGGGCCCCCGCCGCCTCCGGGATCGCGAAGACCCGCAGGAAGAGCTGGGCGAGCGGGCCGATGGCGAGGGCGTAGGCGACCGTGCCGACGCCCAGCGAACCGCCGAGGAGGAAGCCGGTCACCACCACCGCCACCTCGATCGAGGTGCGGACCAGCCGGACGGAACGCCCCGTGACCCGGTGCAGCCCGGTCATCAGGCCGTCGCGCGGGCCGGGGCCGAACCGCGCCGAGATGTACAGACCGGTCGCCACACCGTTGAGCAGGATCCCGACGGCCGCCAGCGGGATCTCGGCGGCGAGGCCGTGGACGTCCGGTACCAGGGCGAGCGTGGCGTCCATCGCCACGCCGATGGCGAAGACGTTGGAGACCGTGCCCAGGCCCGGGCGCTGGCGGAGCGGGATCCACAGCAGCAGCACCAGCGCGCCCACGATGATCGAGACGACCCCGATGGTCAGCCCGGTCCGCTCGGCGATGCCCTGGTGCAGCACACCCCACGGTTCGAGCCCGAGCCCGCTGCGCACCAGCAGCGCGGAGCTCACCCCGTACAGCGTGAGGCCGACATAGAGCTGGAGCAGCCTCCGGGTGAGGTGTGTGGACACGTGAGCGCCCCCCTGTCTGGTGGTGGTGGACCGATGCATGACACTCTGTGGCTGGGAATCCTCTCCCAACCATGGCCAATTCGGGGAAGGTGGACTGACTTCCATGGCTCAGTGGACCTCAGCGGTCGGGCCGGCCCAGCTCGCCCGGCAGCTCAACGCACAGCAGCAGCCCCGTCCGGCGGGCGCCCGCAAGCCGCCCGCCTACCGGGCGCTGGCCGACGGGATCCGGCTCCTCGTCCTCGAAGGCCGGGTGCCGGTGGCCGCGCGCCTGCCCGCCGAGCGGGAGCTGGCCCTGGCGCTCTCGGTCAGCCGCACCACGGTCGCCGCCGCCTACGAGGCGCTGCGCGGCGAGGGCTTCCTGGAGTCCCGGCGGGGCGCGGGCAGCTGGACGGCAGTACCGGCGGGCAACCCGCTGCCGGCGCGCGGCCTGGAGCCGCTGCCGCCGGAGTCGCTGGGCTCCATGATCGACCTGGGGTGCGCGGCGCTGCCCGCGCCCGAACCCTGGCTGACCCGTTCGGTCCAGGGCGCCCTGGAGGAGCTGCCGCCGTACGCGCACACCCACGGCGACTATCCGGCCGGGCTGCCCGCGCTGCGCCGGACGCTCGCCGAGCGGTACTCCGCGCGCGGCATCCCGACCATGCCCGAGCAGATCATGGTCACCACCGGGGCGATGGGCGCCATCGACGCCATCTGCCACCTCTTCGCCGGGCGCGGCGAGCGGATCGCGGTGGAGTCGCCCTCGTACGCCAACATCCTCCAACTGATGCGCGAGGCCGGCGCCCGGCTCGTGCCGGTCGCCATGGCCGACCGGCTCGCCGGCTGGGACCTGCCCCTGTGGCGGCAGGTGCTGCGCGACTCCGCGCCCCGGCTCGCCTATGTCGTCGCCGACTTCCACAACCCGACGGGCGCGCTGGCCGACGAGGACCAGCGCCGGGCCCTGGTGGACGCCGCCCGCTCGGCCGGGACCGTGCTCGTGGTCGACGAGACCATGTCCGAGCTGTGGCTCGACGAGGGCGTCGACATGCCGCGCCCGGTCTGCGCCTTCGACCCGGCGGGCGCGACCGTGCTCACGGTCGGCTCGGCGAGCAAGGCGTTCTGGGCGGGCATGCGCATCGGCTGGGTGCGCGCGGCCCCCGACGTCATCCGCTCCCTCGTCGCCGCCCGCGCCTACGCCGACCTCGGCACCCCGGTCCTGGAGCAGCTGGCCGTCAAGTGGCTGATGGCCACGGGCGGCTGGGAGCAGGCGGTCGACCTGCGCCGCGCCCAGGCGCGCGAGAACCGCGACGCGCTGGTGGCGGCGGTCCGCCGGGAGCTGCCGGAGTGGGAGTTCGACGTGCCCGTGGGCGGGCTCACGCTGTGGGTGCGCACCGGCCGGGTCTCCGGTTCACGCCTGGCGGAGGTGGGCGAACGGGTCGGCGTGCGGGTGCCGTCGGGCCCCCGGTTCGGCGTGGACGGCGCGTTCGAGGGCTATGTACGCCTCCCCTTCACCGTGAGCGGCCCGGTCGCCGAGGAGGCGGCGGCCCGCCTCGCGGCGGCGGCGCGGCTGGTGGAGAAGGGCGTGAGCGCGGGGGGCGAGTCACCGCGGACGTTCGTGGCGTGAGGGGCGCCGCCGGCCCGCGGGGCCGGGGGCGTCGGCGGCCGTCGGTGACCGGTCATACCGGGCCGTCCCGTCTCACCCCTCCGCCGGTACGGCCTGCGCGTGCGGGGCCGCCTCCAACGGCAGGTCGCGCCCCGGGAGCAGGTCCAGGACCGCCTGGCGGTGCTGTTCGCTGGTCGCTTCGTCGTACGGGTCCGGGGTCGCCGGGACCTGGAGGCGCAGGACGGGCGCCGTGCCCAGCCGGGCGTAGCCGCGGCCGGGCGGGACCGTCGCGGTCGGGGTGGTGTGCGGCGGGACGCCGAGCACCCACTCGGCCCGGGCCGCGGTGGCGGGGCCGAGCACCACGCGCGCGCGGGTGTGCGTACGGACCGGTTCGGTCAGCGCCTCCAGACCGTCGAACTGCTCGGCGACCACCACCGTGACCCCGGCCGCCCGGCCGTGCCGCAGCGGGGTCTGGAGCAGTTGCTGCGGCTCGGGGCGCCCGTCGGCGGCGGCCAGGTGCCCGAAGACGCTCGGCCGGTCCAGCAGGATCCACAGCGGTCTTTTGATGTCGTCCGGGGCGGGGTATCCCGCCTGGCGGGCACGGTTGGCCGCGATCAGACGGCGCTCGGTCTCGTGCGCGGCCCACTCCAGCGTGGCGAGCGCCCCGGCGAGGCCGCACTCGACGGCGAGCACGCCCCGGCGCCCGGCCAGGGACGCGTACTCCCCGGTGCCACTGCCCTCCACCACCAGCACATCGCCGTGCTGGAGCGCCTGGAGGGCGATGCAGCGCAGCAGCGTCGTGGTGCCGCTGCCGGGCTCGCCGACCACCAGCAGATGCGGCTCGGTGGAGCGCGGCCCGGTGCGCCAGACGACCGGGGGCGCGTCGCGGACGCCCTCGCCGTCGGCGACCGGCATGGTCCGCTGCACCGCGTCGGCGTCGGTGAACCCGAGCACGGTCTCGCCCGGTCCGGCCACGAATTGCTGGACGGCGATGGAGGTGGGCAGCGCGTCGAGGACGCGCATCACGAGCTGGTTGCCCTCCTCGTCCCACTCGAACCGGTACTCCCGGCCGCGCCCGGACTTGGTGTGCAGCAGCTGTTCGATACGGGCACGCGCCTCGGGCTCGCCGTCCGTGAAGTACGCCGGGTAGCGGATGAGGAGATGGGTGACGCGGCCGGCCTCGTCGAACGCGTACTCACTGAAGACGGCGGTCCAGTCGCCGCCGTGGGAGAAGAGCGGGCCGGGGTCCTCCGGCACCGAGAAGTACGGCACGAGCGCCTCGTAGAGCGCCTGGAGGCGGCCGGTCTCGGCCTCGTCGGGGCCGGTCTTGGCGGGGACGCGCGCGCGGCCCTTCCAGGCAGCCGCGGCCATCACCGTGATCAGGGCGAGCAGCGGCCCGTACGGGATGAGCGCGACCACCAGGACCACGGCCGCCACCAGGAACAGCGCGGGACCACGGCGCTCCTTGGGAGTGGCGGTCCACCTGCCGCCCAGGGCGGCGGCGATCAGCCGCAGGCCGCGGCTGATCGTGATGAGCGGATGGAGGACGTCGGTGGCGCTGTCGGCGGCCGAGCGCGCCAGCTCGCGGCTGCGGGCGATCGGCGCGCTCGTGCTGCTCAGAATGCGGGGGAGTGGTCGCCGGGCCACGTCGGTCTCCTGTGGGGTGGTCGGGACTGCGGGAGGTCAGAACTTGATCCCGCCCAGCAGGCTGGCCAGGCTCTGACCGCCGGCCTTGATGCTCGGGGCGATCGCGGTGCCCGCGAGATAGAAACCGAACAGGGCGCAGACCATGGCGTGCGAGGCCTTGAGACCGTCTTTCCGGAAGAAGAGGAAGACGATGATTCCGAGCAGGACGACGCCTGAGATGGACAGGATCATGAGGAGTTCTCCTGGTTGTGGGGACAGTCACCATGAGTTCTTCCAGGATCACGGGAAGTATCTATGTGATAAAAGGTGCAACCGGGTGAAATCCTCTGATTTTCACTGGAGTGGCGGACACGGATCCGGGTCGCGGGAGGGACACTGTGCGGCCGGCGGACCGAGGGCCGTCACTCGCGGTGAGCTCTGCCCCGGCCGAGCCGGTCCATGTCGGCCGACGGGCAGTACCCTGTCGATTCACTCGTACGGCCCCGGTGCCGTACGGGCCAGGTCACAGGCGTTCCGAGGAGCGCCGCACGCAGTGGAAGGCGGTCCGTGCGATGAGCGAAGCCCTCGATCCCGAGGTGGTCGAACTGGCGAGCCGGATCTTCGATCTGGCGCGCCGGGGAGAGGCGGAGGCGCTCGCCGCGTACCTGGACGCCGGGGTCTCGCCCGACCTGACCAATGACAAAGGCCACACCCTGGTCATGCTCGCCGCCTATCACGGGCACGCGGAGGCGGTCTCCGTGCTCCTCGCGCGCGGCGCCGACGCCGACCGCGCCAACGACCGTGGTCAGACGCCGCTCGCGGGAGCGGTCTTCAAGGGCGAGGATGGGGTCGTGAAGGCCCTGCTGGCAGGCGGAGCGGATCCTTCCGCCGGAATGCCCTCCGCGCTCGACACCGCACGGATGTTCGGCAAGACGGAACTGCTCGCACTCTTCGGCGACCGCTGAGGTTTGTGCCAGGTATCCCCTGCCTACCTGGTGGGAGAGGCTCGTAAATGTGGTCGCGGTGGCGAAATGCCTGGGTCATCATGACGACGAGCCCCTCCATCAGGGGCAGGGTCCTTACATCGGGGGCCGACTACGAGAGGCAGGAAGATGGTCCACGGCAAGCGGAAGACGGCGGACGGCCGAACATGTTGGCGCGCGGCCTACTAGGCAGGGCACGATTCCCGGTTGCGTCGACAGCTTGATGTGAGGCTACTTCCATGTTTGATCCGGTCATAGCGCCGAGCGGTACGCTGCTCGGCCTGCTGCAGCGGGGCCGCGGCGACGGCACCCTGCACGCGCTCGCCGCCCCGCGCCCAGAAGCCCTGGCGGCCCTGAACCACTGTGTGCTGAGCGACCCCCGCCAGGACTGGCAGGTGGAGAACCGCTCCCTGTACTACGCGCGCCTCTACCTGGATCTCGACGGCGGACTCGACGAGATCGAGGCCCATCTCCTCGGTGCCGAGGACATCCTCGACGCCGACGAGCACCGCACCGGCCTCGCGCTCGCGGTCCTCGGCCATCTCGCCTCCTACGGCAGGCGCGACGCGCTGCTGCTGCTGCGGCGCTACGCCATGGGCGGCGCCAACTGGGGCTGGGCCCTGGACGAGCTCGCGCTGCGTGACGACGACGCGGGGCTGCGCGGCCTCGCCGAGGCCGTCCTCGGCCGCTTCCCCGCCACCCCCGAGGGCGACGCCGAGCTGGCCGCCACCGTCCGCGACGCCTTCGAGCCCCGGCCCTGGCGGCTGTGGGCCGAGGACACCCGCGCCGCGGTCGGCGCCCGGGTGCGCGCCGCCCAGGAAACCGGGTCCTTCGACCGCTGGCAGCGCCAGCTGCGGCCGTCCGGGCCGCGCCCCGGCTGGAGCGTGCGGGCCGTCTTCGACTGGGCCCAGGAGGGCCTGGACCGGGGCGCGGACCTCACCCTGCCCGCCGCCCGCTGCCTGGGCGCGGTCGCCGGTCCCGACGACCGCGACCTGATCGTCGAGGCCGCACGCGCCGGCGCGGACGGCGCCCGCTGCGCCGCTCTGCACTACCTCACCGAGTCACGCGACCCCCGCGTTCTCGACCTCATCGAGACAGCCGTCGACGCCGGCTCCCGCACGGTGGCCGAGACCGCCGTCCAGGCCTTCGAGCGGATGTGCGGGCCCGAGGCCGTCGACCGGGCGCGCGGCTGGGTGCACCGGCCCGACGCGCTCGGCGCCGCCGCCGCGGGAGTCCTCGCCTGCCGGGGCGAGGCCGACGACGCCCAGCTGGTCCTGGGCGCGCTGCGCGAGTGCGTGCGCTCCGAGGGGCCCGACGCGCCCCTGCTGCGCCCCCTGGTCGACGGCGCCGGACGGCTCGGCATCGGCTGCGCCGCCCCCGTACTGCGGCACCTCTACCGTGAGACCGCCTCCTCCGAACTGCGCGGCCGTACCGCCCGCGCGCTCGCCGCCACCGACCCCTCCTTCGCCACCGGCTTCGCCGTCGAGTGCCTGTGGGACTGCGAGGAGACCACCCGCGAGGTGGCCGCGCAGTACGCCGAGCTCGTCGACGCGCGCGTGGCCGAGCGGCTGCGCCGGCTGGCCGACGACCCGGCCGAGGAGGCCGAGGTACAGAGCGCCATCCACAACCGGATGGGCCCCGACGCACCCGCGATATGAGCCGCCCGGGCCCGGCCGGGCCGGGGGCGCCGCCCCCGGGACGCGCCCGCTGAAGGCTCAGGGCCCCCGGGTGGAACGAGCCCGGCCGGCGCCGCGCGCGCGGCGCCCGGCGCGCCCCCGGGCCCGCCCCTCCTTGCCAGAATGGAGGGATGACCGGGCGCTGGGAGTTCTGGATCGACCGCGGCGGCACCTTCACCGACGTGGTGGGCCGACGGCCGGACGGGCGCCTGGTCAGCCGCAAGCTCCTCTCCCACGACCCCGAGCGGTACCGGGACGCGGCCGTGGCCGGGATCAGGCTCCTGCTGGGGCTGGAGCCGGGCGAGCGCCTCCCCGCCGAGCGGATCGCGGTCGTCAAGATGGGCACCACCGTCGCCACCAATGCCCTCCTGGAGCGGCGCGGCGAGCCGACGGTCCTGGTCGTCACCGAGGGCTTCCGGGACGCCCTGCGGATCGCGTACCAGAACCGGCCGCGCCTGTTCGACCGGCACATCGAGCTGCCGGAGGCGGTGTACGGGAAGGTCGTCGAGGTGCCCGAGCGGGTCGACGCGCACGGCGCCGTCGTCCGACCGCTCGACCTCGCGGCCGTCACCGAGCGGCTGCGGGCCGCCCGTGCCGAGGGTTTCCGCGGCGCGGCCGTCGTCCTGATGCACGGCTACCGCAGCCCCGACCACGAGGCGGCCGTCGCCGCGGTCGCCCGGGAGCTCGGCTTCACCCAGGTCAGCTGCTCCCACGAGGTGAGCCCGCTGATCAGACTGGTGCCGCGCGGCGACACCACCGTGGTGGACGCCTACCTCTCACCGATCCTGCGCCGCTACGTCGACGAGGTCGCGGAGGAGCTCCACGGCGTACGGCTGATGTTCATGCAGTCCAACGGCGGTCTGCGGGAGGCCGCGCACTTCCGGGGCAAGGACGCGGTGCTCTCCGGCCCGGCCGGCGGCGTCGTCGGCATGGCCCGCACCTCCGGACAGGCCGGCCACGCGCGCGTCATCGGCTTCGACATGGGCGGCACCTCCACCGACGTCTCCCACTACGCGGGCGCCTTCGAACGGGACTTCACCACCCAGGTCGCCGGGGTGCGGATGCGCGCCCCCATGATGAGCGTCCACACCGTGGCGGCGGGCGGCGGCTCGGTGCTGCACTTCGACGGCCGCCGCTACCGCGTCGGCCCCGACTCCGCGGGCGCGTCCCCCGGCCCGGCCTGCTACCGGCGCGGCGGCCCGCTCACCGTCACCGACGCCAATGTGATGCTCGGCCGGATCCAGCCCGCCCACTTCCCGGCGGTGTTCGGCCCCGACGGCGATCAGCCGCTGGACACCGAGGCCGTACGGGAGGGTTTCGCCGCCCTCGCCCGGCGCACCGGCGGCGGGCGCACCCCCGAGGACGTGGCCGCGGGGTTCCTGGAGATCGCCGTCCGCAACATGGCGAACGCGGTCAAGAAGATCTCCGTGCAGCGCGGCCACGACGTCACCCGCTACGCCCTGACCAGCTTCGGCGGCGCGGGCGGCCAGCACGCCTGCGCGGTCGCGGACGCGCTCGGCATCGGCACCGTCGTCGTACCGCCGCTGGCCGGGGTGCTCTCCGCGTACGGCATCGGCCTCGCGGACGCGACCGCGATGCGCGAGCGGTCCGTGGAGGCGGAGCTCGACCCGGCCTGCGCCGGGCGGGTGCGCGCGCTGTGCGCGGAGCTCGCGGCACGCACCCGCGGCGAACTGCGCGCCGACGGCGTCCCCGACGAGGCGATCACCACCCACGCGCGCGTCCTGCTGCGCTACGCCGGTACGGACGCGAGCCTGCCGGTCGACCTGGACACGCCGGACGCCATGAAGGAGGCGTTCGAGGACGAACACCGCGCGCGGTACGCCTTCACCATGGACAAACCGCTGGTCGTGGAGGCCGTGTCGATGGAGGCGGTGGGCACCGCCGGGCCCCACGGCGCCCCCGAGGCCGAGGAGTACGCGCGCGAGGAGGCGGACGGACCCGCGGCGACGGTGTCCATGGTCGTGGCGGGCGAGCGCCGGGAGGTCCCGCTGTACCGGCGCGCCGCACTGCGGCCCGGCGCCGCCGTCACCGGGCCCGCCATCGTCGCCGAGGCCGACGCCACCACCGTGGTGGACGACGGCTGGCAGGCCGCCGCCGGGGACCTCGGGCATCTGCTGCTGACCCGGGCGCGCCCCCGCCCCACCCGCACGGCCGTCGGCACCGATGCCGACCCGGTGATGCTGGAGGTCTTCAACAACCTCTTCATGGCGATCGCCGAGCAGATGGGCGTACGGCTGGAGAACACCGCGCACTCCGTCAACATCAAGGAGCGCCTCGACTTCTCCTGCGCGCTCTTCGACGCCGAGGGCAACCTGATCGCCAACGCCCCGCACATCCCGGTGCACCTGGGCTCGATGGGCGAGTCCATCAAGGAGGTGCTGCGCCGCAACGAGGGCGCGCTGCGGCCCGGCGACGTCTACGCGGTCAACGACCCGTACCACGGAGGCACCCATCTGCCCGATGTCACCGTGGTCACGCCGGTGTTCGAGGGCGAGGAGCTGCGGTTCCTGGTCGCCTCGCGCGGCCACCACGCCGAGATCGGCGGCATCACCCCCGGGTCCATGCCCGCCTTCAGCCGCACGATCGACGAGGAGGGCGTGCTCTTCGACAACTGGCTGCTGGTCCGCGACGGCCGGCTGCGCGAGGCCGAGACGCGGGCGCTGCTGACCGGCGCCGTCCACCCCTCGCGCGACCCCGGCACCAACCTCGCGGACCTGCGCGCCCAGATCGCCGCCAACGAGAAGGGCATCGCCGAACTGCGCCGGGTGACCGAGGAGTTCGGCGCGGACGTCGTCCGGGCGTACATGGGCCATGTGCGGGCCAACGCCGAGGAGTCCGTGCGCCGGATCGTGGCCGGGCTGACGGACGGCTCGTACACGTACGAGACGGACAGCGGCGCCGTCATCCGGGTCGCGGTCACCGTGGACCGCGAGGAGCGCGGCGCCGTGGTGGACTTCACCGGCACCTCCCCGCAGCGGCCGGGCAACGCCAACGCGCCCCGGTCGGTGGTGATGGCGGCCGTCCTCTACGTCTTCCGGACGCTGGTGGACGACGACATCCCGCTCAACAGCGGCTGTCTGGAGCCGCTGGAGGTACGGGTGCCGCCCGGCTCGATGCTGGCACCCCGGTACCCGGCCGCGACGGTGGCCGGGAACGTCGAGACCTCCCAGGCCGTCACCGGCGCGCTCTACGCGGCTCTCGGAGTCCAGGCCGAGGGCTCGGGCACGATGAACAACGTCACCTTCGGCAACGAGCGGGTGCAGTACTACGAGACCGTGGCCAGCGGCTCGGGCGCGGGCGAGGGCTTCGACGGCGCGGACGCCGTGCAGACCCATATGACCAACTCGCGCCTCACCGACCCGGAGGTGCTGGAGTGGCGGTATCCGGTGCGGGTGGAGGCCTTCGCCGTACGGGAGGGCAGCGGCGGGACGGGCCGGTGGAGCGGTGGCCGCGGGGCCGAGCGCCGGATCCGCTTCCTGGAGCCGATGACGGTGACCCTGCTGACCGGGCACCGGCGCGTCCCGCCGTACGGCATGGCGGGTGGCGGGCCGGGCGCGCTCGGGGTGAACCAGGTGGAGCGCGCGGACGGCCACGTCGAGCCGCTGGACGGCGTGGACACGGTCGAGATGGCGGCCGGGGACGTCCTGGTCGTCCGTACGCCCGGAGGCGGCGGCTACGGCTCCTGAGGGCCCCGCGCGAAGGACCGGCGGACGGGCACGAAACGCAGCGGGGTGCCGGGCCCGGCCTGCGCGGCGGCGGCCAGGTCCGCGCCGGCGACCACCCCGAGCACCGGATAGCCGCCGGTGGTCGGATGGTCGGCCAGGAACACCACCGGCCGTCCGTCCGGCGGCACCTGGACCGCGCCCCACACCATGCCCTCGCTCGGCAGCTCGCCGTGGACGGCCCGGTCCAGCGCCGGGCCCTCGGTGCGCAGGCCGATGCGGTTGCTCGCGGAGGAGACCCGGTAGCGCCCGCGCGCGAGGGTGTCGAAGGCGGCCCGCGTGAACCAGTCGGCACGCGGCCCCGGCAGCATCCGCAGCACCAGCTCGCCCGGCGGCCCCGGCGCGGGAACCGCGTCCACGCGCGCGTGGGGCCCGCCCGGACGCCCCAGGGGCAGGACGGCGCCGTCCGTCAGCGGGGCCGGGCCGAGCCCCGAGAGCAGGTCGGTGGAGCGGCTGCCGAGGACCGGCTCGACGGCGATCCCCCCGGCGAACGCCACATAGGAGCGCACCCCCCGTACCGGCGCGCCCACCTCCAGGACCGCGCCCGCCGGCACCCGCACGGGCGCGCCCCACGCCGCCGGGCGCCCGTCGACCGTCACCGGGCAGGGCGCCCCCGTCACCGCGGCCGTGACCGCCCGGCGGGGGCGCACCGCACATCCGGTCAGCGTCGTCTCCAGCACGGCGGCGCCCGCCGGGTTCCCCACCAGCCGGTTGGCGAGGCGGCTCGCGGGCAGGTCGAGCGCCCCCGAGCGCGGTACGCCCAGATGGGCGTGGCCGGGGCGGCCCTCGTCCTGGACGGAGGTGAGCGCGCCGGACCGCACCACGCACAAGGCCCGGTCCGTCATGCCGCGCCCGCCGCGCCCAGGGGGACGAAACGCACCCGGGTGCCCGGCGCCAGGAGCGCGGCGGGCTCGCGGCCCGGATCCCACAGGACGGTGTCCGTGGTGCCGACGAGCTGCCAGCCGCCCGGGGACGAGCGCGGGTAGACGCCGGTGTACGGGCCCGCCAGCGCGACCGACCCGGCCGGAACGGCGGTCCTCGGCGTGGCGCGGCGGGGCACGGCGTACCGCTCGGGCAGACCGGTCAGATAGCCGAAGCCGGGCGCGAAGCCGCAGAAGGCCACCCGGAAGGCGGTCGCGCTGTGGATCCGTACCGCCGCCTCGGGCGAGACCCCCCACACCGTCGCCACCTCGGCCAGGTCGGGGCCGTCGTAGCGGACCGGGATCTCGACCACCGCGCCCGCGTCCGCGCGTGGCGCGGCGACCTCCCAGCCGGGCAGCAGCGCGGCGAGCCGCGCCGGGTCCTCCAGACCGTCGAGCAGGACCGTACGGGCCGCCGGGACGATCTCCCGTACGGGAGGCAGGTTTCCGGCGGCCCGGCGGCGCAGCAGCTCGGCGTGGAGGGCCTCGGCGTCCTCACCGCTCTCCAGCTCGACCAGGAGCGCGCGGTCGCCGACCGGCAGCGTCCGCATCGGCAGGGCACGGCTCACGTGAACGCCTCCACCCGCACGCCCGCGCCCTCCAGTTCGGCCCGCACCAGGCGGGCGAGCGAGGCGGCGTCCGGGGTGTCGCCGTGCAGACAGAGCGAACGCGCGCGTACCTCCACGCTCTCGCCCGTGACGGCGGTCACCGTCCCGTTGCGGGCCAGGGCGACCGAGCGCTGGACGACCGCGCCCGGTTGGGTGATGAGCGCGCCCTCCTGGCCGCGCGGGACGAGGGTGGCGCGCGCGGTGTAGGCGCGGTCCGCGAACGCCTCGGTAACGACGGGCAGTCCGGCCTTCGCGGCGCGTTCCAGCAGGCGCGAGCCGGGCAGCCCGAGCACCGGCAGCGCGCCGGCCGCCAGCGACACCCCCTCGACGACGGCCGCCGCCTGCTCCTCGTCGTGGACGACGCGGTTGTAGAGAGCGCCGTGCGGCTTCACATAGGAGACCCGGCTGCCGGCGGCCCGGGCGAAGACCTCCAACGCGCCTATCTGGTAGGCGACCTCGGCGGCGAGCTCGTCCGGCGGCACGTCCATGCTGCGCCGTCCGAACCCGGCCAGGTCGCGGTAGGAGACCTGGGCGCCGATCCGCACCCCGCGCTCGGCCGCGAGCGCGCACACGCGCCGCATGGTGGCCGCGTCGCCCGCGTGGAAGCCGCAGGCGACGTTGGCGCTGGTGACGACGGAGAGCAACTGCTCGTCGTCGGTCAGCCGCCAGCGCCCGAAGCCCTCGCCGAGGTCGGCGTTGAGGTCGATACGGGAGGGGAACGGGGTCACGTCAGCTCCTTGCCGCGGGTCTCGGGCAGCCCGAACAGGGCGACGACGGCCAGCGCGTAGCCGACGGCGCCCAGGGCCAGCGCGCCGCCCACGCCCCAGCTGTCCGAGAGGTAGCCCACGAAGGTGGGCAGGAAGGCGCCGACGGCCCGGCCGCTGTTGTACGTGAAGCCCTGGCCCGTGCCGCGTACCGCCGTCGGATAGAGCTCGCTGAGGAACGAGCCGAACCCGCTGAAGATCGCGGACATGCAGAAGCCCAGCGGGAAGCCGAGCACGAGCAGCAGGGTGTTAGCGCCGGACGGGATGTGTGTGTACACCAGGATGCAGAGCGCCGACAGCACGGCGAAGAGCTGGATGTTCCGCTTGCGGCCCAGCCGGTCGCTGAGGACGCCGCCGGTGAGGTAGCCGAGGAAGGCGCCGGAGATCAGGAACGTCAGGTAGCCGCCGGTGCCGACGACGGTCAGCCCGCGCTCGGTCTTGAGGTAGGTCGGCACCCAGGTGGCGAGCGTGTAGTAGCCGCCCTGGACGCCGGTGGAGAGCAGCGTCGCGAAGAACGTGGCGCGCAGCAGGTCCTTCTTGAAGATGGCGGTGAAGGAGCCGCGGGTGGCGTCGGCCGCGCGCCGCGCGGCGGCCTCGGGGGCGTCGCTGACGTTGCGCCGGATGTAGATCACCAGAAGGGCGGGCAGCGCGCCCGTCCAGAACATCACGCGCCAGGCGGTGTCGGCGTCCACGTAGTGGAAGACCAGCGTGTAGACGAGGACGGCCAGCGCCCAGCCCGCCGCCCAGGCGCTCTGCACGGCGCCCAGCGTCCGCCCGCGCTCCTTGGTGGAGGCGTACTCGGCGACCAGGATCGCGCCGACGGCCCACTCGCCGCCGAAGCCGAAGCCCTGGAGGGCGCGGCAGACCATGAGCGTCTCGTACGTGGGCGCGAAGCCGCAGGCCACGGTGAAGACCGCGTAGGTGATCACCGTGATCATCAGGGCCTTCACCCGGCCGACGCGGTCGGCGAGGATCCCGGCGAGCGCGCCGCCGACCGCCGAGACGACCAGGGTCACGGTGGTGAGCAGACCGGTCCGGCCGTGGTCGAGGCCGAAGTACGCGCCGATCGCGACCATGCTCAGCGGCAGGGTGAAGTAGTCGTAGGAGTCGAGGGCGTAGCCGCCGAACGCGCCGCCGAAGGCGCGCCGGCCGCGCGGGCCGAGGGCGTGCAGCCAGCCGAACGGGCCGCCGCCGCCGGGCAGTTCGTCCTGCTTCGGCCGGTCCTGGGTTGTGCTCATCTGCACCTCGCAGGGGAAGGGGGGAGGGTGCGGTCGAGAGCGGAGGGGTGGGGGGCTCCGGGCTGACGCCCAAGCTAGAGGATCGTTGAACAATCCGACAAGGGCCGTGTCGCCGCGTTCTTCTACGATGGCGCTTCTACGATGGCGGGCAGTGCGTCGCCGGAAGCCCGGCGGGGGAGTGAGGTTGCCGTGGGGACCACCGGGTCCGGGGCCGGGGGGCTGGCGGACGACCGCCCGCTGCTCGGCCGCACCAGTACCGCCGAGCGGGTCGCGGACATCCTGCGCGGCCGGATCGCGGAGGGCTACTTCCCGCCGGGCGAACGCCTCGCGGAGGACGCCATCGGCAAGGCGCTCGGGGTCTCGCGCAACACACTGCGCGAGGCGTTCCGGCTGCTGACCCATGAGCGGCTGCTGGTCCACGAGCTCAACCGCGGGGTCTTCGTACGGATCCTGGCGGTCGAGGACGTCGAGGACATCTACCGCACCCGGCGCCTGGTCGAGTGCGCCGTCGTCCAGGGCCTCGGGGCGCCCCCGTACGCGCTGGAGCCGCTGGACGCGGCGGTGGCGGCCGGGGAGCGGGCGGCCCGCCGCCACGACTGGCAGGCCGTGTCCACCGCCAACATCCACTTCCACCGGGAGCTGGTGGCCCTCGCGGGCAGCGCGCGCACGGACGAGCTGATGCGCGGGGTCCTGGCCGAACTGCGGCTCGCCTTCCATGTGGTGGACGATCCGAAACTGCTCCATCAGCCCTATCTCATACGGAACCGGGAGATTCTGGAAGCGCTCCGGGCGGGCGGCCGGAGCGCGGTGGCCCGGCTGCTGGCCGGCTATCTCGACGACTCCCGCGAGCAGTTGGTGGAGGCGTACGCGGAGCGGGTGGCGGAGAGCGGCTAGACGCGGCGGGAGGCCGGGACCGGGCGGGGCAGGGGGCGGCGGGCGGTCGTATCTGCGCCGTTTCGACCGTTGTCAGTGCGAGGACCTAATCTGTGCAGCGTGACTTCGCCTGCCTCGACGGAACCCGTTCCGCCCCAGCTCAGCGCGGGGCCGCGCCCCGCAGCGGGCCCGGCCGCCGACGAGGGGCTGGCGCGTCGGCTGCGCGCGCTCGCCTGCACCGCCCCGCTGCACGACCTGGACGTGCGCAAGGCGAACCTCGCGGGGGAGTACTCGGTCTACGCGATGGCGGAGGTCGCCCTCGCCTCCATCGACCTCGTCACGCTGAACATGGACTTCGACACCGGCGCCGACCACGAGCAGATCGTGGCCAGGCTGACCCCGCGCGTCGCCGCCCAGGCGCCGGGCCGCCCGGCCGCGGAGCACGAGCGGGTGGCCCGCTGGGTCCTGGAGAACCTGATCAACGTCGGCAGCGTGGACCGCGGCTTCCGCGCGGTGTACGGCACCTTCAGCCCGGACGGCGTCTATGTCCGCCGGGACTACGACTTCAAGCTGATCGAGGAGGTCCCCGGGTACGGGGGCAGCGTCTACCTCCGCACCACCGACGAGGCCGTGAACGTGCTGGTGGGCGCGCTCGACACGGATGTCACCAGCGCCCAGATCGCCGCCGAGGTGAAGCTGGAGGTGCTGATCAGCCGGGGCCGCCTCGCCGACGCCCAGCTCGCCGCCGAGCAGGCCCGCTACCGCACCGTGCAGTACGCGGAAACCCTGCGCCGCACCCTGGAGGCGACCCGGCGCAACGTCCGCGCGGTCGACTGGCTGAACGCGGTCCCGGACATGATCGCGGAGGCGCTCGACCACGTCGCCGACCGCTACCGGCACGAGAACGCGATCCTCACCAACATCCGCAAGGCGCGGGACGAGGCGGAGGAGCCCGAGAACAAGCGGCGGGCCGCCGAGCTCGTCGACATCGTCAAGGACTGCATCCGGCGCCACACCCAGTTGCAGTCGCGGCTGCTGGAGGCCGGGCCGCTGTTCCGGGCCGAGCAGGACCGCCAGGCCTTCGCGCGCCCGGCCGCCCGGACCGGCCTCGATCTGTACGGGCAGCTGGTCGCGCCCCTGCTGCCGCTGCCCGTGGAGGACGCGTCGCGGGTGACGGACGCCTTCTTCGCGCGCGGGACGGGGCTGCGGACGCCGGTCTCGGTGCGGGTGGCCGACCTCGTCGACATACTGCTGACGCCGCCGATGGAGCGGGAGCACCTCGGCGCGGAGATGCCCGAGCCCGATCTGATCGCCACGCCGGACGACAGCCGCTTCAGTGAGGAGCAGCTCGCCGCGGCGATGGAGCTGCTCGACCTGGAGCACGACGCGCCGCGCCGCCTCTCCGGCCTCCTCGCCGAGGCCCGCGGCCTCGACCCCGACCTGCCGTACCTGGTCGCGCTGCTGGCGGTCCACGCCGCGAGCCCGCCGGTCGGCACGGCGTACCGCCAGGGCGAGGAGCGCCTGCTGTTCGCCGTGGACGACGGGACGCAGCTGGACGACCCGGAGTTCGGCGGGGCGGATCTGATCGTCGGAACGGCGCGGCTGGACGCGGCGGGGATGGCGGCGGACCGGGAGGCGGCGTGATGTCCACCGCCCCGCCCCTTCCCGAGACCCTCCGGGGGTGGGTGGGGGTGAGGCCGGTCCCCTGGGGGCTTCGCCCCCGGACCCCTCTGCGGGGCCTGCGGCCCGCTTCTGTGGTGACCTGCGGGCCGGTGGGGACTGGCCGCGCGGTTCCCCGCGCCCCTTAGGCAACAGCGGCCCCAGCCACCTCCGGCCCCTCGGGCGTCCGAGAGCGGGGTCCGGGGCGGAGCCCCGTTCCTTCAGGGGCGCAGGGAACTGCGCGACCAGCCCCTACCGACCTATCGACCTACCGACGCACACGCCGCAGGCGCCCCCACCCCGCACCGCACCCCCCACCGCACACCCCCCGCAAGGAGTAGCCCCGTGACCGACCACCACCCCGAGCGCGAGCCCGAGGCCGGCGACGGTCTCGTCGAGGTGTCCCGGGACGGGGGCGAGCGCCGGATCACCCCGGGCGACGCCGCCGACGCCGCCCGACTCGTCGCCTTCGGCCTCCAGCCCAAACTGCTCCCCGCCCGCGACGCGGAGTACGCGGAACTGCTCCGCCGCCACCGCGAGGACCCCGCGTTCGCGCGGCTGGCCGACGCCGTCGCCGCCGGGCTCGGCCTCGTCGTCCTGGAGGTCTCCCCGCGCGCCGGCATGGCCGTGACCGCCGCCGAGGACTCCGTCTTCGCGGTCCGGATGGGCGACTACGCCCGCCGCGCCGCCACCGACGCCGCCGACCGCTTCCTGCACGGCCTCGCGCACCTCGCCGTGGCCGCGATGGCCTTCCCCCGCCCCGAGGACCTGGCCGACGACGGCTACATCGGGCGGATCACCGTCAACGGCGTCGACGCGTTCGTCCGCCAGGCCTGCCGCCGGCTGGAGGAGAAGGCCGCCGAGCAGGGCGAGAACACCGACCCCGAGACCGGCGCGCCCGGCCTGGAGGCCGCCTGGCGCATCTACGCCCGGCGCAGCTCGACCGGCGCCACCAAGGACGCCCGCCGCCTCGCCGGCTCCACCACCGGCATCGTGGCCAAGGCCGTCGCGTTCCTCACCGAGTCCGGCTTCCTCCAGCGGACCGGCGACGACGCGGGCGGCGCGTACCGCACGACCGCCCGCTATCAGCTCCAGGTCCGCGACATGGCCGGCAGCGCCGCCCTCGCCGAGCTCCTGGAGCTCGGTGTCGTCGCGGTCAGCGACGGCACCGCGACCCTGCTGCCGCCCCCGGACGGCGACGACCTCGACCTGGCCGCCGACGCCGGGCTCCCCTTCCACGCCTGACCGGCGCCCGTCCGCCGCCACGCCCACCCACCCGCCACATCCACGAGAGTCCGCCATGTACGAGCTGTCCCGGGTCCGCCTCTACTCCATCGGTCCCGCCGGTGCGCGTTACGCCGACACCGTGCTGGACCTGCGAGGCGTGGGCGCGCCCGTGCCCCACCCGGCGCCCGCCCAGGCGGAGTTCTTCGAGGACGAGCCGGTCGGCCCGCCCCGCCGCCCCGCCCCCGCGGGCGTCCTGTTCCTGGAGAACGGCGGCGGCAAGTCCGTCCTGCTCAAGCTGATCTTCTCGGTGATGCTGCCCGGCCACCGCAACACCCTCGGCGGCGCCAGCTCCGGCGTGCTGCGCAAGTTCCTGCTCGCCGACGACTGCGGCCATGTCGCCCTGGAGTGGCAGCACACCCTCACCGGCGAGCTGGTCGTCGTCGGCAAGGTCAGCGAGTGGCGCGGACGGCAGGTCTCCAACGACCCGCGGAAGTTCGCCGAGGCCTGGTACTCGTTCCGGCCGGGCCCCGGCCTGAGCCTGGACTCGCTGCCGGTCGCCGAGTCCAGCGCGATGCGCCCCACCGCCGAGGGCGCCTCCGGTGCCCAGGGCAGGCGCCGCACCATG
This sequence comes from Streptomyces sp. NPDC031670, assembly GCF_055580545.1. Taxonomy (NCBI): domain Bacteria; kingdom Bacillati; phylum Actinomycetota; class Actinomycetes; order Kitasatosporales; family Streptomycetaceae; genus Streptomyces; species Streptomyces sp. NPDC031670. The sequence goes on from NZ_JBVILC010000014.1 coordinate 187,597, forward strand.
AAGGGCTTCCGCGACGCGGTCACCGAGGCGGGCAAGGCCTATCCGCACCTCGACGTGGTGTGGGAGGAGATCCACGACCGCTGGAACGAGCACCTCGGCGACCTGGGCCTGGACCCCGAACTTTTCCGCTACCAGCGCGAGATGAACGCCGACGAGGGCGAGGCCGCCGGTCTCTTCGCGGTCAAGAAGGACTCCGACTTCACCGACCTGCTGCTGCGCGCGGTCACCGACACCCGGGACACCGACGGCCTCGCCGACCTGGTCAGCGGCTTCGGCAACAAACTGGGCCGGCGCGCCGAGCTGACCGCGGAGCGCGACTTCACCGCGGGCTCGGTGGACCTGCTCAACAAGATCGTCGAGGCCGCCGAGGCCCGCTCCCGCGCGCGTGACATCCACGCCGGGGCCGAGCGCCGTACCCGTACGCTGGCGCGCAGGCTCTCCGCGCGCGCCGGGCAGGAGCGCGGGCGCGCCACCGACCTCGCCGCCCGGGTCACCGCCGCCGCGCATACCGTCACCGAGGCCGAGCGGGCGCGCGGCGGCAGCGCCCTGATCGCCTCCGAACTCGCCTACCGGCACGCCTCGCTGGCGCTCGCCGTCGCCGAGAAGGCCGCCACCGCCCAGCGCCGCGAGCTGGCCGACGCCCGGACGCTGCACTCCGCCTGGCAGGCCGCCGAGGCGGTGCTGCGCCACCGGGCCGCCGCCGACCGCTCCGCGCGCGTGGCCGCCGCGATCCGGGAGGCCGAGCGGGACGCGGCGCCCGCGCTCGCCGCCCGCGCCACCGCCGCCGCCGATCTCGTACGGGCGCTGCACACCGCCGCCGAGGACGGCGAGCGGCTCGCGGCCGAGGAGGAGGAGCGGTCCGCCGCGCTCCAGGAGGCGAGCGAGGCCGCCCACCGCGACGCCACGGCCGCCGCCACCGACGCCCAGCGCGCCCGCAGCGAGGCAGGGCATCTGCGCCAGCGCCTGGGCGAGGTCGAGCAGGAGACCGCCGAGGCCGTGCGGGCGGGCTGGCTGGACGACAGCGCCCCGGACGCCGACCCGGCCAGGGCCGCGCTCGCCGCCAGCGACGCCGAGAAGACGGCGGTCGCCGCCTGGGACACCGCCCGCGAGAGCGCCCGTACGACCGCCGACCGCGCCCGGGAGGCCGCCGCCGCCGAGGCGCGCGCCGAACTGGCCGCCGCCCGCGCCCAGGACGCGGCCGAGGCGGCGGGCAACGCCTACGACGCCGAGCGCCGCGCCGCCGAGTCCATCGCCTCCGAAGAGCGCCTCGCCGAGCTCCTCGGCCTCCCCTCCGCCCCGGCGGCCGGGGTCCCGCAGCCCCGTAATGCGACCATGTACGCGGCGGAGGCCGTCCACGCGGCGGTCCGCGGCACCCCCGCCCCCTCGGCCCCGGACGGCGCGGACACCCCGCTGACCGCCGAGGAGCTGGACCGCCAGGCCGACGAGCTGCGCCGGCTCCTGGACCAGAACATCGCCTCCGCCGAGCGGCAGCTCTTCGAGCTGCGGACCGCCGCCGCCGACGACTCCCGCATCCTCGGCGCGCTCGGTGACGGCGGACTGCTGCCGCCGGGCCCCGATGTGCTGGCCACCGTGGAGTACCTGGGCGAGCACGGCATCCCGGCGCTGCCGGGCTGGCGCTACCTCGCCCAGGCCGTCGACCCGGCCGACCACGCCTCGGTGCTCGCGGCCCGGCCCGAGCTGGTCGACGGTGTGGTGATCACCGACCCGGCCTCGCACGTGCGGGCCCGCGAGGTGCTGGCCGGGGCCGCGCTGCTGCCCCGGTCGGCGGTCGCCGTCGGCACCGCCGCCGCCCTGCTCGCCCCGGTGCCCCGGCAGGGCGCGGGCGCGGGGGACAGTGAGGTCTTCCTCGTCCCGCCGAACCCCGCCATGCACGACGAGCACGCCGCCGACGAGGAGCGGCAGGCGCTGCGCACCCGCGCCGCCGCCCGCGACGAGGAGATCCGGGTCCTCGCCGCGCGCCTCGCGGGCGACCGCGGCCTCGCCGCACGGCTCGGCTCCTGGCGCGCCGACTGCCCGCCCGGGATGCTCGACGAACTCGCCACGGCCGCGCGGGACGCGCGCGAGGCGGCCCGGACCGCCGTGGAGGAGCTCACCGAGGCCCGTACGGCACGTGCGGAGGCCGACGAGGCCGCCGCCGAGGCGGCCCGGGTCCGCGACGAGCGCCAGGAGGCCGCCCAGCGCGCCCGCCGCGCCGCCGACGCGCTGGCCGGGCTCGCCTTCCGGCTGCGCGAGCGCGCCGGCTGGCAGGCCACCCTGCGCGAACTGGTCGACGAGGCAGCGGAGTCCGAGGCCCGCGCCCAGTCCCTCCTGGAGCGCGCCCGGGCCGCCGACGAGGACCGCCGTGCCGCCCAGCGCGCCGCCGACGACGCCCACCGCACGGCGCGCGCGCTGCGCGCGGAGCGCGCCGAGATCGCGGGCGCCCCGGAGACCCTGCCGGAACCGGACCCGGACGCCCCCAGGACCGCGCTGCCCGCCCTGCGCGAGGCCTACCGGGCCGCGTCCCAGCTGTACGAGAAGGTCGGCGTCGGCGCCGACCTGCGCGCCGAACAGGCGCGCGCGGAGAGCGACGAGAGCGCCGCGCTCGCCGAACTGGACCGCCTCACCAACAAGGTCCGCACCCGCGCCGCCCAGCTGCTGGAGGGCACCGACGGCGCCGACGGCCCGTCCCGGCAGGCCGCCGCCGCCCGCGCCGAGTCCCTCGTCCAGCTCCTGGAGACCAGGGCGTCGGCGGCGAGCGAGCAACTGGGCCGGCTGCGCGGCGAGGCCGAGCGCCTCGCCCCCGAGGACGGCGCGGCCCACACCGAACTGCCCGAGGAAATGGTGCCCGGCGACGCCGAGCAGGCACAGTCCCTCCTGCGGACGGCCACGGCGGAACTGGCCGCCCGCACCGACGCGTTGGAGACCTCGCGGGCCGCGCACGCCGAGCTCCTGACGGCCCACCGGGCCGCCGAGGACGCGGCCGGGGGCTTCGAGGAGACGGCCGCGCTCCTGCGCGACCTGCTCCGCGACCACCAGCAGGAGGAGGACGAGCGGGAACCCGAGCCGTTCCCCGGCGACCTCGCCGAGGCGCGCCGGTCGGCGGCCGAGGCACGCCGGTCGCTGCGCGGCTGCGCGGGGGATCTGTCGGCCGCCGAGGCCGCCGTCCGCGAGGCCTCGGACATCCTGGTCCGGCACGCCAACGCGACCCGCTACGAGCAGGTGCGCACCCCCGCCCGCCAGCAGATCCGGGAGCTGCCCGCCGCCGCGCTGCCCGAGCACGCGGCGGCCTGGGCGACGGCGTTCGCGCCCCGGCTGCGGGTCCTCACCGACGAACTGGAGCAGCTGGAGCGCAACCGCGACTCGATCGTGGACCGGCTGCGCGGACTCGTCGAGTCGGCGCTGACCACCCTGCGCTCGGCCCAGCGGCTCTCGCGGCTGCCGGAAGGGCTCGGTGAGTGGTCGGGGCAGGAGTTCCTGCGGATCCGCTTCGAGGAGCCGGACCAGGCGACGCTGACCGAGCGTCTGGGCGAGGTCGTCGACGAGGCCACGCGCGCGGCCCTGAAGAAGAACTCGGACATGCGCCGGGACGGGATGTCCTTGCTGCTGCGCGGAGTTTCGGCCGCCCTGGAGCCGCGCGGCATCGCCGTGGAGATCCTCAAGCCGGACGCGGTGCTGCGCGCCGAGCGCGTCCCGGTCGGGCAGATGGGCGATGTGTTCTCCGGCGGGCAGTTGCTCACCGCGGCGATCGCGCTGTACTGCACCATGGCCGCGCTGCGCAGCAACGACCGGGGCCGCGACAAGCACCGCCACGCGGGCACGCTGTTCCTGGACAACCCGATCGGCCGGGCCAACGCCACATATCTGCTCGAACTCCAGCGGGCCGTGTCCGACGCGCTGGGCGTGCAGCTCCTGTACACCACGGGTCTGTTCGACACCACGGCGCTCGCGGAGTTCCCGCTGGTCATCCGGTTGCGCAACGACGCGGACCTGCGGGCGGGGCTGAAGTACATCAGCGTGGAGGAGCATCTGCGGCCGGGTCTGCCGGCCGACCCCGACGGATCGGTGCACGGGGAGATCACGGCGACCCGCATGTTCAGGAAGCCGGCGTGAGAAGAAGGGGGGGGCCGCGGCGCCCCCCTTCTTCTCACGCTCCCGCGGCCCCGCTCAGGCCGCGTCGGCCTTCATCATGTCCGCGCACTTCTCGCCGATCATCATCGTCGTGATGCACGGGTTGACGGTGACCAGCTCCGGCATCACCGAACCGTCGGCGACGCGCAGTCCGCTGACGCCCTTGACGCGCAGCCGGGCGTCGAGCGGGGCCATCGCGTCGTCGTCGGCGCCCATCTTCACCGTGCACGCCGGGTGGTAGACGGTGTTGTGCGTGGTGCGGATGTACTCGAACAGCTCGTCGTCGGTGCGCACGTCGGGGCCGGGCGCCAGCTCCGCGCCCGCCCAGTCCGCGAGCGCGGGCTGCGCCACGATCTCCCGGGCGAGCTTCAGCCCGTACGTCATCACCCGTACGTCGTGCTCATGGGTGAAGTAGCGCGGGTCGACCATCGGCTTGTCGCGGTAGTCGCGGGTGCGCAGCCGTACCGTGCCGCGCGACTTGGCGCGGGTGACGTTCGGCGTCAGACAGAACGCGTTCTCGCTGGTCGGGTAGCCGTGCCGGGCGGTGTTCATGTCGAACGGCACCGAGCCGTAGTGGAACATCAGGTCCGGCCGGTCCAGACCCGGCTCGGTGTCCGCGAAGATGCCGATCTCCCACCACTGGTTGGAGCGGGTCGGCATCGGCCGCTTGGCGTCCCACATGATGACGCCCTCGGGGTGGTCCTGGAGGTTCTCGCCGACGCCCGGGGAGTGCACCAGCGTCGGGACGCCCACCTCGCGCAGATGGTCGGCGGGGCCGATGCCGGAGAGCATCAGCAGTTTGGGCGTGTCGATCGAGCCGCAGCTGACGACGACCTCGCGCCGCGCGGAGACGGTACGGGTGTGGATCAGGTCGGGGTCCAGGTACTCCACGCCCGTACAGCGCCGGTCCTCACCGATCACCAGCCGCTTGGCACGGATTCCCGTCCGTACGGTCAGATTGGGACGCTTGCCGATGATCGGGTGCAGATACGCGACCGACGACGACTGGCGGATGTTGTTCTCGTCGGAGTTGATCTGGAACCAGTTGGCGCCTCTGATGACCGTACGGCCGGTGTTGAACGGCGTGGTGGGGATGCCCGTCTGGGCGCACGCGTCGAGCAGCGCGCTGCCGCAGGGGTCCTCGCCCTTGATGGTGCGCAGCTTCACGGGACCGCTGCGGCCGTGGTGCTCGCCCGGCGCGTCGTTGTTCTCCAGCCGTTTGTAGAGCGGGAAGACGTCCTCGGCGCCCCAGCCCGTACAGCCCCCGGCCGCCCAGCCGTCCAGGTCCTCGGCGGGCGCCCAGAAGGCTATGCAGGAGTTGTGCGAGGAGCAGCCGCCGAGCACCTTGGCGCGCGCGTGGCGCATCATGCTGTTGCCGCGCTCCTGCGGCTCGACCGGGTAGTCCCAGTCGTAGCCGGATTCGAGCAGCCCCATCCAGCGCTCCAGGCGCAGCACGTTGTCGTCGCCGACGTCCGAGGGACCGGCCTCCAGGACGCACACCGTCACCGAGGGGTCCTCGCTGAGCCGGGCCGCGACAACGTTGCCCGCGGTGCCGCCGCCGACGACGACGTAGTCGAACTCTTCCGTGGCCACAGGGGTGTTGGCCTCGTTCATGATTGCTTCGCTCCTTGCTTCAGCCGGTGGCGGCGGCGGGGTTCGCGGTGGTGGCGGTGGGGTCGGTGTCCTGCTTCTCGGCGGCGTGGTCGGCCAGGACGCCGGTGCGGTGGCGCTGGACGAACCAGTAGTAGGCGAACCCGCCGACGGTGACGGCGCCGACGAACAGCACCCCGCCCCAGCGCAGGTACCAGTGGTACGGGGCCGCCGCGTTGTAGACGGCGGCGCGCGGCCACAGCAGGTTGACCGTCATGCCCGCGCCCCACAGCACCGCGAGGATGTTGACGGGCAGACCGAAGCGGCCGAGCGAGAAGCGCCCGGGGGCGGGCTGCCAGGTGCCGCGCAGCCTGCGGACCAGCATGGGCATCGTGACCAGCAGATACGCCACGTAGATCATGATGATCGCGATGCTGGTGACGACCGAGAAGATCTGCGGCTGCTTGATGTTGACCAGCAGGATGCCGATGGCGACGAGGCCGCAGACCACGGCGGGCGCGATCGGGGTCTGGAAGCGCGGGCTGATCCGGGCGAGCCGGCTGCCGCCGGGCAGGTTGTTGTCCCGGGCCATCGCGAACATCAGCCGGATGCCGGCGGTGTGCACGGCGAGCTCGCAGACGACGACCGCGATCACCACACACCACAGCAGTGCCTGGCCCATGGTGTGGCCCAGTGTGCTCAGGACGACGTACTGGAGTCCGTCCACGGAGAGTTCGGGCGCGCTCAGGTCGGGCGTCGCCAGCAGCGCGCACAGCAGGATGAGGCCGCCGATGACGAACGAGGCGATCAGCGCCCGCAGGATCGCGCGCGGCGCGTTGCGGCTGGGGTCGACCGCCTCCTCGCCGAGCGAGGACGCGGTGTCGAAGCCGTACATGACGTACGCGGAGGCGAGCGACGCGGTGAGGAAGGCGCCGAAGTAGCCCAGGTTCTGGCCGGCGCCGATGCCGTGGGTCTCCACGATGGCGCTGGGGCCGCGGGTGATGTGCGCGGCCAGCAGGATCACCAGGATCACGGCCGCGACCAGCTCGATGAAGACGCCGGCGGTGTTGATCCGGGCCATCAGCTTGACGCCGAAGGCGTTGACCAGGGTGGTGAAGAGGACCAGCCCGCAGGCGAGCACCACGGCGTTGGCCGCCGCGTCGTACTTCCCGCTGCCGTCGCCGACGAACTGGAACCACGAGGAGATCTGAGGAAGCGTCAGCTGGAGGGCCAGGGCGACGGCGGCCAGCGACACCATGCTCGCCAGCGTCATCATCCAGCCGGCCAGCCAGCCGACGTGCGGACCGCCCAGGTTCTTGGCCCAGTTGTAGACCGATCCGGCCACCGGGTAGCGGGCGGCCAGCTCGCAGAAGCAGAGCGCCACCATCAGCTGGCCGACGAAGACCAGCGGCCACGACCACCAGTAGGCCGGGCCGCCGAGGCTGACGCCGAAGTAGAACATCTGGAACGTGCCCGTCAGGATCGAGATGTAGCTGATCCCGGCGGCGAAGGTGTGGAAGTTGCCGAGGGTGCGCTTGAGGCCCGGCTTGTACCCGAGTTCGGCGAGCGCGGCGTCATCGGCGTCGGCGCCCGCCGGGGCTGGGGAGGGAGAGGGCGACGGGGGACTGGTGGCGGTCATCTGGATCACTCCTCGTACGGGGTCGGGCGGCGGGAGGGGCAGGGGGCCGGCGAACGGCGGCCGTTCGCCGGCCGGGCCGCTCAGTCGAACCAGCGCTGCGGGCGCGGGTCGGTGTTGCGCCAGATGTGCTTGATCTCCTGGTACTCCGCGAGCCCGGCGAGGCCGAGCTCGCGGCCCGTCCCCGACTGCTTCATCCCGCCCCACTCGGCCTGCGGGACGTACGGGTGGAAGTCGTTGATCCACACCGTGCCCGCGCGCAGCCGGGCCGCCACGCGGCGCGCACGTGCCTCGTCGCGGGTCCACACGGCGCCGGCCAGGCCGTAGATCGTGTCGTTGGCCAGGTCGAGGGCCTCGTCCTCGTCGCGGAACCGCTCCACGGTGAGCACCGGCCCGAACGACTCCTCGCGGACCACGGACATCGAGGCCGTGCACTCGTCCAGGACCGTGGGCAGGTAGTAGTGGCCGTTCGCGAGCGCCGGGTCGTCGGGGCGGGCGCCGCCGCAGCGCAGCACCGCGCCCTCGGCGAGCCCGTCCGCCACGTACGCCTCGACCTTGGCGAGATGGGCGGCGGAGATCAGCGGGCCGGAGCGGGCCTGCTCGTCGAAGGGGCCGCCGAGCCTGATCTCCCGTGCGCGGCGCACCACTTCGTCGACGAAGCGGTCGTGCAGCGAGTCCTCGACCAGCAGGCGGGCGCCCGCCGAGCAGACCTGGCCGGAGTGCAGGAACACGGCGGTCAGCGCGTAGTCGACGGCCGTGTCGAAGTCGGCGTCCGCGAAGACGATGTTGGGGTTCTTGCCGCCGAGCTCCAGCGCGGTGCGCTTGACGGTGGCCGCGGCCGACGCCATCACGCGCCGCCCGGTGGACAGTCCGCCGGTGAACGACACCAGGTCCACGCGCGCGTCCTCGGTGAGGGGCGCGCCGACCGCGGGGCCGGTGCCGAGGACCAGGTTGGCGACGCCCTCCGGCAGCCCTGCCTCGGTGAGCAGCCGCATCAGGATGATCGCGGTGTGCGGGGTCAGCTCACTGGGCTTGAGGACGAAGGTGTTGCCCGCGCCGATGGCGGGCGCGACCTTCCAGGCGGTCTGGAGCAGCGGGTAGTTCCACGGCGTGATCAGCGCGCAGACGCCCACCGGCTCGACGACGGTACGGCTGTCGGTCTCCGGGTTGCCGGTGTCGACGACCCGGCCCGGGTCCTGCGAGGCGACCAGATGGCCGAAGTGCCGGAAGCAGTTGGCGATGTCGGCCATGTCGTACTCCGACTCGACCAGCCGCTTGCCGGTGTCCAGGGACTCGGCGCGGGCCAGCGCGGCGGCGTCACGCTCGATGAGACCGGCGACGCGCAGCAGGAGCGCGGCCCGCTCGGCGGCCGTCGTCCGGGGCCAGGGGCCCCGGTCGAAGGCCTCACGGGCCGCGGCCACCGCCGCCGCCGCGTCCTTGGGACCCCCCTCGTCGACCACGGCGACCGGCGAGCCGTCCGCCGGACAGCGGATCTCGCGGGTCTCCCCGTCGACGGCGGCGCTCCACCGGCCACCGATGAACAAATCAGGCATGACGCTCCTTGACTTCTGGTCACGAACAGAGGCGCCGCTACCCAGGTACGCACACTTCAGGCATGTGACGATGCCGATAGTTTGAGCGGCGGAACCGCGCGGGAACCGCGGTGTTCAGGGGCCGTCCGGGTCGGGTCCCAAGTGCTCCAGGACCCACTGGTGGAAGGCGCGTATGTGGTGTTCGCTGGGCACCAGCACGCCCCCTTCGCGGTACGCCCGCGAGTCCATGGCGGGCTGGGTGCGCTCGCACGCCTCGAAGTCCTGGAGATTGACGCGGTGGAACAGCTCCACCGACCGGGAGACGTCGGCCCCGTCCGCCACCACCCGTGGCGCGTACAGCCAGTCGCACTCGACGACCGTACGGTCCACGGCCCGCGGGAACATCCGGTGGACGATGACGTGGTCGGGCACCAGGTTCACGAACACCTGCGGTTTCACGGTGATCGCGTAGTAGCGGCGGTCCTGTTCGTCCGCGAGGCCCGCCAGACGTCCGAAGCCCGCGCCGCCGTCCACGGTGAACCCCTCGGCGCCGCGTGCGAAGGCGGCGCCGTGGCCCACGTAGTACTGCGCGGCGAAGCCCTTGGCGAACTCCGGCAGCACATGGGTGAGTTCGGGGTGGATCGTGGCGCAGTGGTAGCACTCCATGAAGTTCTCGACGATCAGCTTCCAGTTGGCGGCCACCTCGTACGAGATCCGGCGGCCCAGGGCCAGTTCCGCCGCCCCGTAGCGCTCCACCGCCGCCGGGTCGCCCAGACGCTCGGTGGCGGCGCCGACCACCGTGTCCTGGAACGACGGCGGCTCCTCGGCCGGGCACACCCACGCGTAGCCGAGCCACTCGCGCAGCGCGACCCGCAGCAGCCCGCGCTCCTCGCGGTCCACGTCCGGCATCCGGGCCAGGTTCGGGGCCGCCACCAGCCGCCCGTCGAGGTCGTACGTCCAGGCGTGGTACGGGCACTGCAAGGTGCGCCGGACCCTGCCGCTCTCCTCGGCGCACACCCGGGCGCCCCGGTGCCGGCACACGTTGAGGAACGCGCGCAGGGCGCCCTCGCGGGTCCGCACCACCAGCACGCTCTCGCGGCCCACCTGGACCGTGCGGAAGGCGCCCGGCCGGTCGAGGTCGGCGGCGCGCACCGCGCAGAACCACAGCGCCTCGAAGATCCGCTCCTGCTCGCGGGCGAAGACGGCCGGGTCGCAGTAGTAGCGGCCGGGCAGCGTCCGCAGCAGGCTCAGCGTGCGCTCGGTGGCCCCGGCGGTCACCGCGCGCCCCCCGCCGCGCCCGCGCCGGTCCCGGCAGCCGCGCCAGCGCCGAACCGGAGCGGGTCGAAGAGCCCGATCGGATGGGCCGTGCCGCCGTCCAGGGCCAGATCGGCGAGGATCTCGCCGACCACCGGCACGAACTTGAAGCCATGCCCGGAGAAACCGCAGGCCACGGTGGTGGTCTCGGGGTGCGCGGGGTGCCGGCCGATGATGAAGTGCTCGTCCGGTGTGGTCGAGTACATGCAGGTCACCGCCCGCAGGAACGTTCCGGGCAGGGTGGGGGCCACCTGGCGCATCGCCGACGCCATGTCCTCGGCCTCGGCCGGGGCGACCGTACGGTCGAGGGTGTCCGGTGTGCAGGGGGCGCCGTTCTTGCGGAAGAACGCGGTCTTGACGCCGCCCGAGGGCCCGTCGATGGCCGGGAAGCCGTACACCTGGACCCCGTCCGCCTCCTCCCACACGAAGACCGGCTGACGCCCGGGGAGGAAGGGTTCGGTGCCGCCCTCGGGCCCGAACCAGTACATGACCTGCCGTTCGACGCGGACCGGCGCCCCGAGGTCCGCCAGCAGCTCCGGCGCCCAGGCGCCCGGACAGACCACCAGCTGCCCGGCCGTCCAGCTGCGCCCGGCCGTGTGGACGCGGACCCCCCGGCCGCCCGGCAGCTCCTCCCAGCGGGTCACCGGCTCCTCGAAACGCAGCTCGGCCCCCGCCCCGGCCGCGAGCCCGAGGTGGGCCGCCACCATGGCCTCCGGCCGCAGCAGCCCCGCCCGCGTCTCGTAGAGCGCCACCTCGTCGTCGCGCGGGCTCATCGTCGGGAAGCGGCGCCGGATCTCGTGGGCGTCCAGCATCTCGTGCGGCAGATCCCACGCGCGGGCCGAGCGCACCGCGCCCGCGACCGTACGGCAGTCGGGACGGCCCACCATCATCCCGCCGCACAGCAGCGCGATCTCGCGCCCGGAGTCCCGCTCGACCTGCTCGTACAGCTCGTACGCCCGCAGCAGCAGCGGCACGTACGCCGGGTCCTCGAAATAGGACTGCCGGGTGATGCGCGAGCCGCCGTGGCTGGAGCCGTGCGCGTGCGCCGGCCCGAAGCGCTCCAGGCCGAGGACGCGGGCCCCGCGCGCGGCGAGGTGCCGGGCGGCGGCCGAGCCCATGCCGCCCAGGCCGAGGACGATCACGTCGTACGTCGGAGCCATGTTTCCTCCCGGAGGGTCGGTGCCCGGCCGGACCCGACTGGCGCGTTACGGGTCGACGCGGTGCCGTTCCACGCATGGGCCGCTCGGCGCCCGGACCCGCCGGGCCCGGCCCTCACCGCATGAGGTGCGTCATCCGCGGGTCGAACAGGGGTTCCTCGGCGACGGTCGCGGGGACCTTCTCACCGAAGTACTCGACATGGACCGCCGTGCCCGGCGCCGTCACGGGCAGCCACGCGTACGCCACGCACCGGCCGATCGTGTAGCCGTACGCGGCACTGGTGACATGACCCGCGGGCACACCGTCGACCAGCACCGGCTCGCCCCCGAGGACCACCGCCGACCGGGAGTCCAGGGTCAGACAGGTGAGCCTGCGGGTCACCGCCGCCGGATCGCCCAGCGCGGCCCGGCCCACGAACTCGCCCTTGCCGGGCCGGACCGCGAAGCCGAGCCCCGCCTCATAGGGGGTGTGCTCGCTCGTCATGTCACGGCCCCAGGCGCGGTAGCCCTTCTCCAGGCGCAGCGACTCGAACGCGCTGCGGCCCGCCGCGACCACGTCGAGCCGCTGCCCCGCCTCCCAGAGCGTGTCCCACAGCCGCAGCCCGAGATCGGCGCTCGTGTACAGCTCCCAGCCCAGCTCGCCGACGTAGCTCAGCCGCAGGGCCGTGACCGGGACGTTGTCGAGGACCGTCTCCTTCGCCCGGAAGTAGCCGAACGCGCTGTGCGAGAAGTCGTCGCGGGTCAGGGGCTGGACCAGGTCGCGGGCGAGCGGACCCCACACGCCGACGCAGCAGGTGCCGGAGGTGATGTCCCGGACGGTGACGGTGTCCGGCGCGTGCGCGAGCAGCCAGTCCAGGTCGGCGGGGGAGTTGGCGCCCACCTGGAAGCGGTCGGGGCCCAGACGCGCCACCGTCAGATCGGACCGGATACCGCCCGCCCCGTCCAGCATCAGGGTGTACGTCACCGAACCCGGCTTCCTCTCCAGCTGGTTGGTGGTCATCCGCTGGAGGAACGCCAAAGCGCCGCGTCCGGTCACCTCCAGACGCCGCAGCGGCGTCATGTCGTAGAGCGCGACCCGCTCCCGGGTCGCCTTCGCCTCGGCCGCCGCGACCGGCGACCAGTACCGCGCCGACCAGGCGTCGCGCACGGGGATGTGCAGCCCGTCCACCAGGGGCGCGTTCGTCTCGTACCAGTGCGGTCGCTCCCAGCCGCCGCCCTCCAGGAAGTACGCCCCGAGCTCACGCTGGCGCGGGTGGAAGGGGCTCGTCCGCAGCGGGCGCGGACGAGCCGGCGGCTGGAGCGGATGGACGATGTCGTACACCTCGACGAAGCTCTGCGCCGAGCGCTCCCCGACGTACCGGTCCGTGAGCTGGACGTCCTCGAAGCGCCGGATGTCGCAGGCGTGCACGTCGAGCGAGGGGCGCCCGTACGTCATCCACTCGGCGACTGCCCTGGCCGCCCCCGCGGAGTGCGTCACCCACACCGCCTCGGCCAGCCAGAACCCGCGCAGCTCGCGGGACTCGCCCAGCAGCGGCATACCGTCGGGCGTGAAGGAGAAGACACCGTTGAAGCCGTCCGCGACCGCGCTGTCCGCGAGTTCGGGCAGCAGCGCGGTGGCGTCCTCCCAGCTGGGCGCGAAGTCCTCGGGGGTGAAGGCGAGCGAGGAGGGCATGACCGGCGCGTCGTCGTACGCCGGGACCGCCCACGGGTCCACCGGCAGCGGCCGGTGGGCGTAGGAGCCGATGCCCAGCCGTGCTCCCTGGGCGTCCGTGTGCGTACGGAAGTACAGGTCGCGGTCCTGGTGGCGCAGGATGGGCAGGGCCGCCGCCCGCGCGTTGAGTCCGGGCAGCGGGGCGGTCCGCACGTACTGGTGGGCGAGCGGCAGCAGCGGCACGGCCACCCCGGCCGTCCGGCCGATCACCGGGCCCCAGAAACCGGCCGCCGAGACCACCAGATCGGCCGGGAAACGGCCCTGGTCGGTGACGACCGCGGTGACCCGGCCGTCCTCCTGTTCGACGGCGGTGACCTTGTGGCGCGCCAGGAACCGGGCGCCCCGGGCCTGGGCGCGGGCCTGGAGCGCCCGGGAGGCGAGCAGCGCGTCGGCGATCCCGTCGTCGGGGGTGTGGAAGCCGCCGAGGACCTTCTCCCCGGCGAGCAGCGGCCACAGCACCCCGCACTGGTGGGTGGTGAGCAGCTCGCCCCGGACGCCGTGGGCGGCGGCCAGCCCCGCCTTGCGGTGCAGATCGGCCCAGCGCTCCGGGGTGGTGGCGACCTCCAGACCGCCGACCGCGCGGAAGCACGGCTCGCCCGCCACGCTCAGCCCGCGGAGGGTGTCGACCGTGTACACGCCGAAGGCCGTCATGGTCCGGGAGACATGTGTGCGGAAGACCAGGCCGGGCGCGTGCGAGCTGGAGCCGCCCGGCGCGGGCAGCGGGCCCTGCTCCACGACGGTGACGTGCGACCAGCCGCGCGCGGTGAGCTCGTCGGCGAGCGAACAGCCCACGATCCCGGCGCCGATGATCACCACATGCGCGTGGGCGGGGTCGGGGGCGGGGGTGGTGCGGACCTCGTGAGACACGGCCTCACCCTCCTGTTGCGCAGAGCACTACCGGTTGCGCGATGTGAGACATCCTGAGGAAGGCCCGGGGGAGCGTCAAGAGGGTCGGACCGGTCGCGGCCGAAGGGTCCCGGGAGGGGGAAAGCGCCTGGCCGGAAAGGGTTGTGACGTTTGGTCAGGCCCGTGTTACCCGGGATGGCCCATGCGACGCGAGAGGTCCCGGGCGGCCTCCCGGACGCGCCCGGCGACCTCCGCGAGCGTCTCCTCCGGCAGCCGGTACACCGGGCCCGAGACGCCGATCGAGCCGACCACCGAGCCCTCATGGCCGCGCACCACCGCGCCCACGGCGTTGAGCCCGTCCTCGAACTCCTCGGCCGTCCGGGCATACCCCCGCTCCACCACCTCGGCCAGCTCGGCGCGGAGCACGGCCGGATCCGTGACGGTGTGCGCGGTGAAGCGCGCCAGCCCCTGGCCGAGCAGCGCCTCCCGGCGCTCCTCGGGGAGGTGGGCGAGCAGCGCCTTGCCGCTCGCCGTCGCGTGCAGAGGGGTGCGCCGGCCCAGCCAGTTGAAGGCCGTGACGGCAGCCGCGCCGCGCGCCTGCGTGATGTTGACGGCCGCGTCGCCGTCGAGCACGGCGACGTTGGCGGTCTCGCCCGTGGCCTCGGCGAGCGCACGGCAGACCGGGACGCCCTCCTGGGAGATGTCCAGCCGCACGGCCGCCGCACCGGCCAGCCGCAGCATCCCGGCGCCCAGGAAGTACTTCCCCCGCTCCTTCTCCCGGCCGACCAGACCCCGCCTCTCCAGCGCGTCGAGCAGCCGGAACGCGGTCGACTTGTGCACCCCCAGCTCATCGGCGATCCCGGTGACCCCGGCCTCGCCGAGCCGGGCCAGCGCCTCCAGCACGCTGACCGCGCGGTCGACCGACCGCAGTGATCCGTCGCCCCGGCGTCTGCCCGCGACCGCGTCCGGCTCCCGCACCTCACCCACCAGCACTCCTCGGGGCCGCTATGCCCGGGAGAGGCTGCCCGCCTTGTGCTGCCCCATGCGGCCGGCGCCCGGCCGCTCGGTCGCCCCGGCCGCGTGGCGCACCCGCCTCCGCTCCCGGCGCCGCTCGCGCGCGGTGCTGCTCGGCACCGACACCACGCCGTTGCGCTGGTTCCACACCTGGCGGGTGACCCAGACGTCCAGGACCGCCCAGGTCGCCACGACCGTGCTCGCCACACTGCTGAGGACCATCGGGAACGCCAGCCAGGAGCCCGCCATCGTGCACAGGAACGCGATCACCGCCTGGATCAGGGTGAACGCGACGATCAGCACCGACCGCACGGCCGCGTCCCTGATCGGGTCGGGCAGCCGTGGCCGCACCGCGGGCTCCTCCACCCACAGCGGCGGCAGTTCACCCCCTCGCGCGCCCCGAACCGTCTCACCGTCCGCACACATGCCTTCAGTGCCCATGCATACTCCCTCCCCACCATCGGCGCATCGATGCGTGCCGATTCGCACGGGTCCGTACATCCCCGTCGCAACCCCCGTACAGAAGGACGAACCAAACTCCCCCAAGATTCCCGGGATTTACGGGAAAGGCAGAATTCCAGCCAACCGGTCGGCGGAGGGAACCGGCGGGCCGGGGGACGTACTCGGCCAACGCCGGTAGGTGATCTCACGTAATACCAGGACAACCCATGATCAACTCCCTTGAGCGCGGCCGAAAATCGTCCGGACGTGCCTTCGAGTCGGCTGTGTGGCAGTAGTAGGCTCACGCCGTTTGTTGACGGTTGATCTGGGGGAGGCCATGCGCTTTCGCGGGAAGTCCATCCGCAGGAAGATCGTGGCGTTGCTGCTGGTGCCGCTCGTCTCCCTCACCGCCCTGTGGGGATTCACGACCTACATCACCGGCCGCGAGGCCAACGAGCTGTTGAACGTCACGTACATCGTGGACAAGGTCGGCTCCCCGATGGAGGACACCGTCCAGGTGATCCAGGAGGAACGCCGCCAGACGCTCGTCTACCTCGCCGACCAGCGGGCCGCCGACGCGCTCGCCGCGCTGCAGGGCCGCCGCCGGGACACCGACCGCGCCGTGGCGAAGATTCGTTCCGCCGCCGGTGACTCCCAGGTCCGCGACGATCTGCATCCGGCGGCCAGGGCGCGGCTGAAGACCGTCCTGGAGGAGTTCGACGGCATCGGCGATCTGCGCCGCCAGGTCGACCGGCGCAGTGTGAACCGCGCCCGGGCCCTGGAGGCGTATAGCGGGATCATCGACCCCTGCTACACCTTCCTCACCAACCTCCACGCGCTCGAGAACGTGGACATGGACAAGCAGGGCCGCGCGGTCGTCGGCCTCGCCCGGGCCCGCGAGATGCTGGCCCGCGAGGACGCGCTCGTCGCCTCCGCGCTCGTCGCCCCGCCCCAGTTCACCTGGAACGAACTGCGCGAGGTGGTCAACCTGGTGGCCAACCGCACCCTGCTGTACGAGATCAGCCTGGAGAACCTGCCCGGGGGCGAGCGCGAGATCTTCGAGCGCTTCTGGGCCGCCGCCGGCTCCGAGTCGCTGCGCGCCGCCGAACAGAGCATCATCACCGCGGGGCCCACCAAGAACCCGCGCATCGACCTGGCCCGCTGGCAGCAGACGGCCACCCCGCTGCTCGGCCGCCTCTCCCAGGCCGTCTCGGACGCCGACGACCGCTACCGCGACCGCGTCCACCCCGTCGCCTTCAACGTCCTCATCAAGGCCGGCGTCGCGGGCGTCCTCGGCTTCCTCGCCCTCGTCTTCTCGCTCTTCCTCTCCGTCCGCATCGGCCGCGAACTGATCCGCGACCTCACCCGGCTGCGCAAGGAGGCGCACGAGGTGTCCGGCGTGCGCCTGCCGAGCGTCATGCGCCGCCTCGCCGCCGGTGAACACGTCGACGTGGAGACCGAGGCACCGCGTCTGGACTTCGAGAAGGACGAGGTCGGCCAGGTCGGCCAGGCCCTCAACACCCTCCAGCGCGCCGCCGTCGAGGCCGCGGTCAAACAGGCCGACATGCGGCGCGGGGTGGCCGAGGTCTTCGTCAACCTGGCCCGCCGCAACCAGGTCCTGCTCCACCGCCAGCTCACGCTCCTGGACACCATGGAGCGCCGCACCGAGGACACCGACGAGCTCGCCGACCTCTTCCGGCTCGACCACCTCACCACCCGTATGCGCCGCCACGCCGAGGGCCTGGTGATCCTCTCCGGCGCCGCCCCCTCCCGCCAGTGGCGCAAGCCCGTCCAGCTGATGGACGTGGTCCGGGCGGCCGTGGCCGAGGTCGAGGACTACGAGCGCATAGAGGTCCGCCGGCTGCCCCGGCTCGGCGTGGGCGGCCCGGCCGTCGCCGACCTCACCCACCTGGTGGCCGAACTCCTGGAGAACGCCACGGTGTTCTCGCCCCCGCACACCGCCGTCCAGGTGCACGGCGAGCGGGTGGCCAACGGCTTCACCCTGGAGATCCACGACCGGGGGCTGGGCATGACGCCCGAAGCGCTCCTCGACGCCAACCTGCGCCTGGCGGAGACCCCCGAGTTCGAGCTCTCCGACACCGACCGGCTCGGCCTGTTCGTGGTCAGCCGGCTCGCCCAGCGGCAGAACGTCCGCGTCTCGCTCCAGCCCTCCCCGTACGGCGGCACCACCGCCGTCGTCTTCATCCCGGCGGTCCTGCTCACCGACGCGCCGGACACCAACGGCACCGGCTTCCGCCTCGACCGCAAGGCGGCGGCCCAGGGCGACGCGGCCCGGCGCCGCGAGCGGGACGCCGGACCCCGCGCGCTCTCCCCGCTCCCGCTGGGCGTCCCCGACCGCGCCCTGCTCGACGGCCCGGTAGAACTGGAGGCTCCGGTGGACCCGTTGGAGCTGGACGCCCCGGACGGCCAGGGCGCCGACGAGCGCGACGCCGTGCACGGCGGCTTCCCCGGCGCGGCCCGCGAGTTCCCCGGTGAGCGCCGCCGGCAGCAGCAGACGGCCGACGAGGGCGCCGGGGCACCGGCCCACGCCCTCGGCCCGGTGCCGCTGCCCCGGCGCCGTCCGCCCGCGCCGACGCTGGTCAGCGACCACGGGCGCCGGGTCGACGACCAGCCGGGCCGCGACCACCCCGCGCCCGCGCCGGAGCCGTTCCGCCCCGTCGGGCCGGGCCTGGAGCGGCGACGGGCCGACGCGCTGCGCGCCAGCGGGCTCGTGCCCGCCCCGGCGCCCGAGCCGCTGCGGCGGCCCGCCCCCGGCCGCGAGAGCGCCGACGCGACCGCCGCGCCGGGCGCCCTGCCCCGCCGGGTCCGTCAGGCCAGCCTCGCCCCGCAGCTCAAAGAGACCTCCGCCGAGCCCGCGGACCGCACCGGGCCGGGCGGCCCGGGCGCTCAGCCGCAGCCCGAGCGCGACGCAGAGGAAGTGCGCAACCGTATGGCGTCGATGCAGCGTGGCTGGCAGCGCGGGCGTCGGCACAACGCGATGACCAGCGCAGAGACCACAGCCGACGGGCCCGACCAGGCCCTGGGCGGCGTACGACGCAACACATCGGAGGGGGACGGTCGATGACCGCACCGAAGTCCGCAGCACACGACGTCATCGAGAAGGGCGCCGGGGAACTCAACTGGTTGCTGGACGAGCTGGTCGACCGGGTCGGCTCCATCCGCAAGGCGCTCGTCCTGTCCAGTGACGGCCTGCCCACCGGCACGTCCAGGGACCTGACGCGGGAGGACGGCGAGCACCTGGCCGCCGTCGCCTCCGGCTTCCACAGCCTCGCCAAGGGCGTCGGCCGCCACTTCGACGTGGGCGGTGTCCGCCAGACGGTCGTGGAGCTCGACGACGCCTTCCTGTTCGTGACGGCCGCCGGGGACGGCAGCTGTCTGGCGGTCCTCACCGACGCCGAGGCCGACGTCGGTCAGGTGGCGTACGAGATGACCCTGATGGTCAAGCGGGTCGGGGCCCACCTCACCACGGCACCACGGACCGGCCTGCCCACCGCAGGGTGAGCGCGACGGTATGAGTGACGCAGACCAGCGGGCGCCGGGCGGTGGCCCGCAGCAGCCGGACCGGGTGCCCCAGCAGCACCACTGGTTCGACGACGACGCCGGACCGGTGGTGCGGCCGTACGCGATGACCCGGGGCCGCACCAGCAGCGTCGGACAGCACCGGCTCGACCTGATCGCGGTGGTGGTGCCCGAACCGGCCGCCGACGACCCGGGGCGGGACCACTCGCTGTCGCCCGAACACGTCGAGATCGTCGAACGCTGCGTCGGCACCCCGCAGTCCATCGCCGAACTCGCCGCCGGACTCGACCTTCCCGTCGGCGTGGTCCGCGTCCTGGTGGGCGATCTCGTCCAGGACCAGCTGGTGCACGTCTCCCGACCCGTTCCGCCGGCCGAGCTGCCGGACGAGTCCCTTCTCCGCGAGGTGATCAATGGCCTTCGGGCGCTCTAGCCGCAGAAAGCGGCCCGTCGAACCGGTGACCCTGAAGATCCTGGTGGCGGGCGGCTTCGGCGTCGGCAAGACCACGCTGGTGGGCGCGGTCAGCGAGATCCGGCCGCTGCGCACCGAGGAGCGGCTCAGCGAGGCCGGCCGGCCGGTCGACGACGTCGCGGGGGTGGAGACGAAGAGCACCACCACCGTCGCGATGGACTTCGGACGCATCACGCTCCGCGAGGACCTGGTGCTCTACCTCTTCGGCACACCCGGCCAGGACCGCTTCTGGTTCCTCTGGGACGAGCTGGCCCAGGGTGCGCTGGGCGCGGTGGTCCTCGCGGACACCCGGCGCCTGGAGGACTCCTTCGCGGCGATCGACTACTTCGAGCGCCGCGGGCTGCCCTTCACGGTGGCCGTCAACTGCTTCGACGAAGCGGCCCGCTACCCCGCCGACGCGGTGCGCTCCGCGCTCGACCTCGACCCCGAGGTACCGCTGCTGATGACGGACGCGCGCGACCGCGAGGCCGTCAAGGACGTCCTGGTCGCGGTCGTGGAGCACGCCATGGTCCTCTCCGAGCGGCGCCGCCGGGCGGTCTCGATCTGAGGCCCGCGCGTCCCGTACGCGAGGACACGGCCCGTACCCCCGCCGACCGGGGTACGGGCCGTGCGCTGTGAGGGGGCGGCGGCTGCCCCGGAGCCCTAGGGCGTGTCCTCCTCGTGCCAGCCCAGGCTGCGCTCCACCGCCTTGCGCCACCTGCCGTACTCGCGCTCGCGCGCCCCGGCCTCCATCGCGGGCCGCCACTCCACGTCCTGCCGCCAGTGCGCCTTGAGCTCGTCCAGGCCCGACCACACCCCGGTGGCGAGCCCGGCCGCGTACGCCGCTCCCAGACAGGTCGTCTCGGAGACCTTCGGCCGGATCACCGGCACACCGAGCACATCCGCCTGGTGCTGCATCAGCAGCCCGTTGACGGTCATCCCGCCGTCGACCTTGAGCGTGGTGATCCGCACCCCGGAGTCCTGGTACATCGCGTCCACCACCTCGCGCGTCTGCCAGCTCGTGGCCTCCAGGACCGCGCGGGCCAGATGCGCCTTGGTGACGTACCGGGTCAGCCCGGTGACGACACCGCGCGCGTCGGAGCGCCAGTAGGGAGCGAAGAGGCCGGAGAAGGCGGGGACGATGTAGGCGCCGCCGTTGTCCTCGACGCTCGCGGCGAGTGTCTCGATCTCTGCGGCGGTGCGGATCAGACCGAGCTGGTCGCGGAACCACTGGACGAGGGCGCCGGTGATCGCGATCGAGCCCTCCAGGCAGTAGACCGGCGCCTGCTCACCGATCTTGTAGCCGACGGTGGTGATCAGGCCGTTCTTGGAGGGAACGGGCCGCCCGCCGGTGTTGAGCAGCAGGAAACTCCCGGTCCCGTACGTGTTCTTGGCCGTGCCGGTGTCGTAGCAGGCCTGCCCGAAGACCGCCGCCTGCTGGTCGCCGAGCGCGGCGGCCACCGGCACGCCGGCCAGCCGGCCGACCGCCGTCCCGTACACCTCCGCCGACGACCGGATCTCCGGAAGGATCGCCTCCGGGACGTTCATCGCGGCCAGGATCGAGGAGTCCCACTGGAGGGTCTCCAGGTTCATCAGCATGGTCCGCGAGGCGTTGGTGACGTCGGTGACGTGCACACCGCCGTCCGTGCCGCCGGTGAGGTTCCAGATGAGCCAGGAGTCGACGGTCCCGAACGCGATCTCGCCACGCTCGGCGCGGGTGCGCAGACCGGGTACGTCGTCGAGCAGCCAGGCCGCCTTGGGGCCGGAGAAGTAGCTCGCCAGCGGCAGTCCCGTGGCGTCCCGGAAGCGGTCCTGGCCGTCCTCGCCGCCGAGCCGGGCACAGAGCGCGGAGGTCCGGGTGTCCTGCCAGACGATGGCGTTGTGCACCGGTTTGCCGGTCGCCCGGTCCCAGAGCACGGTCGTCTCGCGCTGGTTGGTGATGCCCAGCGCGCTCAGCTCGTCGGCGCGCATCCCCGCCTTGGCCAGTGCGCCCGCGACCACCGCCTGCACCTTGGACCAGATCTCGGTGGCGTCGTGCTCGACCCAGCCGGGCCGCGGGAAGATCTGGCGGTGCTCGCGCTGGTCCACGGCGACGACGGCGCCGCCGCGGTCGAAGATGATGCAGCGGCTGGAGGTGGTGCCCTGGTCGATGGCTGCGACGAACTTCTCCGTCATGGCTACCCCTAGGTCTGAAGGCTGCGCGGGCCGAGATCGCGGGCCGGTCCGACCGGGAAGGCCCCGGTCCTCCGTGCAGGGTGGGCGCTGTGCGTGGCTGCGGAGCCGGGGACGAGGGCCCGTCGGTCCCCGCCCGGCATCCGTGACGAGCGTGCCCGTCCGGCGGAATCGCCCCGTGGGGGAGCGGCCCGGCGACCGCGTACGGGGCACGCGGCCGGGAGCCGGGGAACGGCGACGCCGAGAGACAACGGGAAGTGTTCACCGGCCGTGATGGAGCGTCAAGGTCGCCGACAGCACCGGCCGCCGGGGGCCCGCGGCGCCCGGCGGCCCGGCGCTCAGCGCACCGCGATCACCGACGAGCCGTGCCCGAACAGGCCCTGGTTGGCGGTGATCCCCACCCGCGCCCCGGGGACCTGCCGCTCGCCCGCCGTGCCCCGCAACTGCCGGGTGAGCTCGCAGACCTGGGCGATCGCCTGGGCGGGCACGGCCTCACCGAACGATGCGAGACCCCCGCTCGCGTTGACCGGAACACGACCTCCGAGCGCCGTCGCGCCCTCCCGCAGGAGCTTCGCGCCCTCGCCCGCACCGCACAGCCCGAGATCCTCGTACCACTCCAGCTCCAGAGCGGTCGACAGGTCGTACACCTCCGCCAGCGACAGGTCCTCGGGCCCGAGCCCCGCCTCCTCGTAGGCGGCCCGTGCGATGGAGGCACGGAAGGAGTACGGCGGGGGCTCCACCGCGAGCGCCGAGTCGGTGGCGATGTCCGGCAGGTCCAGGACCGTGTTGGGGTAGGTGGGCGTGACCGTGGAGACGGCCCGGATCCGGACCGGGTCCGCGGCTCCGTGTCCGCGCGCGTAGTCCATGCCGCACAGCACCAGGGCGGCGGCCCCGTCGGAGGTCGCGCAGATGTCGAGCAGCCGCAGCGGATCGGCGACCACCGCCGAGGCGGCCACCTCCTCGGCGGTCACCGCCTTGCGGTAGCGCGCGTACGGGTTGAGCGCGCCGGCCGCCGCGTTCTTGACCTTCACGCGCGCGAAGTCGTCGACGGTGTCGCCGTACAGGGCCATGCGGCGCCGGGCGTACAGCCCGAAGTACGCCGGGTTGGTGGCGCCCAGCACCCGGAAGCGCAGCCAGTCCGGATCGTCGGGCCGGTCGCCGCCCGCGGGCGCGAAGAACCCCTTGGGCGCGGCGTCGGCGCCCACCACGAGGACGACCTCGGCCATGCCGGAGAGGATCTGCGCCCGCGCGGTGCTGATCGCCTGGGCCCCGGAGGCGCAGGCCGCGTAGACGGTCGTCACGCGCGCGCCCTGCCAGCCCAGCGCCCGCGCGAAGGTCGCCCCGGCCACATACCCGGGGTATCCGCCGCGTACGGTACCGGCGCCCACCACCGACTGGACGGCGGACCAGTCGAGCCCGGCGTCGGCGAGCGCGGCCCGGGCCGCGACCGTCCCGTACTCGACGAAGCCGCGCCCCCACTTGCCCCAGGGGTGCAGACCGGCGCCGAGGACCGCGATGTCGTGCGTGCCGCTCATGCCTGAGCCTCCACGGGCCGCCAGTGCCAGGTGGTCCAGACGGTCCCGGCGTCCTCGTGGAGCACGCCGGGCACCACCTCGACCTCCATCCCGACGGCGAGACCGGCGGTGGTCACCCCCGGCGCGGCCTGCCCCAGGACCACCATCCGCTCGGCCTCCAGCTCCACGGCGACCAGTACGTACGGCTGCCAGAGTGCTTCCGGGTCGGAGACGTAGGGCGCGGGCGGGCGGTAGCGGCCGTCGGTGTACGACCAGACGCGCCCGCGCCGGGACAGCGGCACCTCGGTCAACTCCCGGCCGCCGCAGGCCGGGTTGCGGCAGAGGACGTCCTCGCGGGGGAAGAACACGCAGGCGCAGTCGGAGCACCGGGTGCCGAGCAGCCGGAACTCCTGGTCCTGCGCCTGCGTGAACCAGCCCGCCACCACGGGCGTGCGCGTGCGCGTCAAAACCCCTCCACGGCTCGCAGCTCTATTTCTGACGGGACGTCAGAAGTGTGCCACGGGTGGCCGCACTCCGGCAGGGGGCGTCGCTCAGCGGTGCCCGGCCACCGAACGCCAGGCCACCGGGAAGTCGAAGTACGTCTCCGGGAACGGCTCCGGCTGGTACGTGAAGTGCCACCACTCCTGGGGGATGCCGATGAATCCGGCGTCCTGGAGCGCGCCCTTCAGGAATTGACGGTTGGCGCGCTGGACGCCCTGGACGCGGGGGTCGTCGGTGTGCGACAGGGTGTCGAAGCAGTCGAACCCGGTGCCCATGTCGACGGAGTTGTCGGGGAAGCGCTGGTCCTTCGGCGCGAAGCACGGCACGAGCGGCTGCCCGGGACGGTAGGGCGGCGTCGGCCGCGCGGGCAGCTTGACGAGGGTGATGTCCACCGAACTGCCCCGGCTGTGCCCCGACTTGGCCGCGATGTACACGTCCTCGAACAGTCTCGACTTGTCGACAAGCGGATAGAATTCGGTCTTCATTCTCTGATCGTCGAGGTCCTTCGCCCAGTTCACGAAGGTGTCCACGGCCCGCTGCGGCCGGTAGCAGTCGTAGACCTTCAGCGAGTAGCCCTCGCGGAGCAGCTTCAGCTGCGCCCGGTGGAGCGCCTGGGCCGCGTGGCGGGTCAGGATGCACACCGGCTGGCGGTAGCCGTCGATGGGTCGGCCCACGAAGTTGTGCGGCGTGATGTAGCGCATCTCCTGGATGATCGTCGGGTCCACGGTGGCCAGCGCCACGAACTCGGCCGGCGCCTTCGGTTCGGGCACGGCCCGCGCGGGGGACGAGGCGGCGGTCACGGCGAGCAGGGCGGCGGCAGCGGCGAGCACGCCGCGCACGGTTGATCGAATCGTCATGGGCACACCCTTCAGCACACAACAGGGCGACGGATAGGCGGAGTTGGGGCAATGTGACCCGATGGCCGAAGACCGTCGGTTAAAGTCCGCGCGTGACCGGGACCCCGAAGACCTCGAAGCAGCCTGTGAAGGACTCGCACTGCGCGGCGTGCGGATCGCCCTACCCCGCCGCCCCGGCCGGCTGGCCACGCCTCTGCGCGGCCTGCGGGACCGTCACCTACCGCAACCCCCTGCCCGTCGCCGTCGCCCTCCTTCCGGTGACGGACGCGCGCGGTACGGGACTGGTCGTCATCACCCGCGCCATCGAACCCCACATCGGCCGCTTCGCCCTGCCCGGCGGTTTCGTCGACGACGGCGAACTCTGGCAGGAGGCGGTCGTCCGCGAGCTGTACGAGGAGACCGGGATCGAGGCATCCGCCGCCGATGTCCGCCTCGCGGACGCACTCAGCTCCCCGCGCCACGTGCTCCTGTTCGGCCTGCTCCCGTCCCGTCCGGCGGCCGAACTCCCGCCGTCCGCGCCGACGGACGAGACCGCGGGCTGGCAGATCCTGCACCGCCCGCAGGAGCTGGCGTTCCCCCTGCACACGCAGGTGGTACGGGGGTGGTTCGCGGGGCGGTGAGTGCGGCCGGCTCACCCGCCCCCACCCCGCATCCGCACCGCGTACCCCAGCTCCCGGGTCGCGCCCTCGTGCGTCACGCGCTCCACCACCACCCGGCCCCCCGCCATCCGCGTGGTGAAACGCTCCACCACGGCCGGCTCCCACCCGTCGCCCGCGTCCCGTACGACCAGTCCGCCACCCGGGCGCCCTTCCGCCGGAGCCCACACCTCCAGCTCCACCTCCCCGTCCGCGCCGCGCACCGGGATCACGGAACCGGCCCGGGCCAGCACCGGGATACGGGCCAGGGGCGCGTCCAGGAGCGCCTGGCAGGAGCCCTCGTGGGGCTTCTCGGTCGCCGTGTCGTACCAGCGCCCGCGCGGCAGGCGCACCGCCCGCCGGTCCGTGCCCCGCTCGAAGACGGGCGCCACCAGCAGCGCCTCACCGAGCAGGAACGCGTCCTCGCAGTCCCGCAGCGCCCGGTCGCCCGGCGTGCCCCACCACAGCGGCCGGACGTAGGGCGCCCCGGCCAGCCGGGCGAGCTGCGCCAGCGTCATGAAGTACGGGCGCAGCCGCTCCCGTTCGGTGAGCGCCACGCGCGCGTGGCCGAGCACCTCCGTACCGAACTCCCACGGCTCGCGGCGCCCGGCCCA
This sequence comes from Streptomyces sp. NPDC031670, assembly GCF_055580545.1. Taxonomy (NCBI): domain Bacteria; kingdom Bacillati; phylum Actinomycetota; class Actinomycetes; order Kitasatosporales; family Streptomycetaceae; genus Streptomyces; species Streptomyces sp. NPDC031670. The sequence goes on from NZ_JBVILC010000014.1 coordinate 213,247, forward strand.
GAGCGCCGAGTGCGTACGGAAGAACGGCAGCCACGCCGCCAGCTGGAGCCAGCGCAGATACAGCTCCGGCGAGGGACTCCCGTCGAAGCCGCCGACGTCCGGGCCCGAGTACGGCACACCGCACAGCCCCAGCCCGAGCACCAGGGCGAGCGAGGCCCGCAGCCCCGGCCAGCCGGTGCTGACATCGCCCGACCAGGTGCCTCCGTAGCGCTGCATCCCGGCCCAGCCGGAGCGGCTGAACAGGAACGGCCGCTCGTCGGGGCGCAGCCTGCGCAGCCCCTCGTAGCCCGCCCGCGCCATGGCCAGGGCGTACACGTTGTGGGCCTCGCGGTGGTCGCCGCCCGGTCCCTCCAGCGCGTGCCGCGCCGAGCGGGGCAGCGTCGGATCGCCGAAGGGCGCGAACGACGTCGGCTCGTTCATGTCGTGCCACACCCCGGCGAAGCCCTGGTCCAGCCGCTCCCGGTACAGCCCGCCCCACCACTCGCGCGCGCGGGGCTCGGTGAAGTCGGGATAGACGCACTCGCCGGGCCACACCACACCCCGTACCTCGCCCCCGCGCGCGTCCCGTACGAACGCGTCCGCCGCGAGACCGCTCTCGTACACCGCGTTGCCGCGCCGCGCCTTCACCGCCGGATCGACGATCGACACCAGCCGCACCCCGTCCTCGGCCAGGTCCTGGGCGAGGCCCGGCAGATCCGGGAACCGCTCCCGGTCGACCGTGAACACCTGGTGGGCGTCGTAGTGGTCGATGTCCAGATGGAGCGCGGACAGGGGCAGCCGGTGCTCGCGGTACCCGGCGGCCACCCGCCGGACCTCGGCCTCGCTGCCGAAGCCCCAGCGCGCGTGCTGCGGACCCAGTGCCCAGGACGGCGGTACCGCGGGCGCGCCCGTCAGCGCCGTCCACCCCCGCAGCACGCGCGCGGGGGTGCCCGCCACCACCCAGCAGCGCAGCGGGCCGCCCTCCATCCGCACCTCGCTGTGTCCGGCCCGGTCATGACCGGAACCGGCGCCCTCCTCGCCCTCGCGCAGTCGGACCCGGCCGTCCCAGGTGTTGTCGTAGAACGCCAGATGGGTCCCGGCGTCCGCCACCACCAGCTGCACCGGCATCGTGATGTACAGCGGGTCGTCGCCCGGGGCGAAACCGCCGCGCGGGTCGGTGTTCCACAGCCGGTACGTCCCGTCGCGCAGCCGGGGGCCGTGCGCGCGCCCGCCGAGCCCGAACACGCGCGCGTCGGCGGCGATTTCGGAGCGCTGCACCCACCGCCCCGGGCCGCCATCGGCCGGTTCCCACCAGCGCGGTGGCAGCTCGCGGCGGAGCACCATCCCGCCGGGGGTGCGCACCTCCACGGCCCCGTACCGCGACACGGTCACCATCACCCGTTCGGACACCACCCGCCAGCCGCCGTCCGTGTCGGGCTCCAGGACCGCGCGCCCGTCCGGCTCGGGCGCGGGCCCGGCCAGCGCGTAGGACGGCTCGGGTCCGGCCCCGTCCCAGCCCCAGAACACGGCGCCGCCCGCCGCCACCCGCACCTCCAGGTCGGAGCGCGCGAACCGCACCACTCCGCCGCCCGGCCGGGGCTCCGCGCCCCGCACCCGACCCGGCACCCGCGCACGCTCGGGGCCGCGCGCGGGCAGCCCCCACGCGTCCGCGCGGCGCCGCCGCAGGGCGGAGCGGACCGCCCGCAGCCCCTGCACCGAGCCGACCGCCTTCACCGAGCGCACCAGGTCATTGCCGTCCATGCGGCTCACCCTGCCATCCGGATCATGAGCCGTGTGCTCCGTTCAACTTCCGTTCATCCGTGGTGGCACCACATGGACAGGTGCCTGACTATGGGCGGCACACCCTGGTGCGCAAGACGATCACATGGCATCGTCCCTGTGAGCCGCCGCATGCGCACACCCCTACGCGTGTGCGCGCGGCACACGCACACCACGCGTACCAGCCCGGGAGCCGACCCATGACCTCACCAGCGAACGCCGCGCCGCAGCCCGCGCCCCTGTGGCAACCGGGCCCCGACCGCATCGCCGGGGCGCGGATCACCGCGTTCCAGACCTGGGCCGCCGAGCGGTACGGCGCACCGGCCGACGGCGGCTACGAGGCGCTGCACCACTGGTCCGTCAGCGAACTCGCCACCTTCTGGCAGGCCGTCGCCGACTGGTTCGACGTGCGCTTCTCGACCCCGTACGAGACGGTGCTCGCCGACCGGTCGATGCCGGGCGCCCAGTGGTTCCCCGGCGCCACCCTCAACTACGCCGAGCATGCCCTGCGCACCGCCGAGGACCCGGCCCGCGCCGAGGACGCCGCCCTTCTGCACGTCGACGAGACGCACGAGCCCGTCGCCACCAGCTGGGCCGAGCTGCGCCGGCAGGTCGGCTCGCTCGCCGCCGAGCTGCGCGCCCTCGGCGTACGCCCCGGGGATCGCGTCAGTGGCTATCTGCCGAACATCCCGCAGGCCGTCACCGCCCTCCTGGCCACCGCCGCGGTCGGCGCCGTGTGGACCTCCTGTGCCCCCGACTTCGGCGCGCGCAGCGTCCTCGACCGGTTCCAGCAGGTGGAACCCGTCGTCCTGTTCACCGTCGACGGCTACCGCTACGGCGGCAAGGAGCACGACCGGACCGATGTCGTCGCGGAGCTCCGCCGCGAACTGCCCACCCTGCGCGCCGTCGTCCACATCCCGCTGCTCGGCACCCCTGCCCCCCAAGGAACCCTCGAATGGTCATCGCTCACTGAGAGTGACAACGAGCCGGTCTTCGAGCAAGTTCCCTTCGACCATCCGCTCTGGGTGCTCTACTCCTCCGGCACCACCGGACTGCCCAAGGCCATCGTCCAGTCCCAGGGCGGCATCCTCCTCGAACACTTCAAGCAGCTCGGCCTCCACTGCGACCTCGGCCCCGAGGACCGGTTCTTCTGGTACACCTCCACCGGCTGGATGATGTGGAACTTCCTCGTCTCCGGCCTGCTCACCGGCACCACGGTCGTCCTGTACGACGGCAGCCCCGGTTTCCCGGAGACCGGCGCCCAGTGGGGTGTCGCCGAGCGGACCGGCGCCACCCTCTTCGGCACCTCCGCCGCCTATGTGATGGCCTGCCGCAAGGCGGGCGTGCACCCCTCCCGCGACCACGACCTCTCGCGGGTGAAGTGCGTCGCCACCACCGGCTCGCCGCTCCCGCCGGACGGTTTCCGCTGGCTCCACGACGAGGTCCGCGAGGACCTGTGGATCGCCTCGGTCAGCGGCGGCACCGACGTGTGCTCCTGCTTCGCGGGGGCCGTCCCGACGCTGCCCGTGCACATCGGCGAACTCCAGGCCCCCTGCCTGGGCACCGACCTCCAGGCCTGGGACCCGCAGGGCAAGCCCGTGGTGGGCGAGGTGGGGGAGCTGGTCGTGGTCAACCCGATGCCGTCCATGCCGATCCGCTTCTGGAACGATCCGGACGGCAGCCGCTACCGCGACAGCTACTTCGAGATGTTCCCCGGCGTCTGGCGCCACGGCGACTGGATCACCCTCACCGACCACGGCTCGGTGGTCATCCACGGGCGCTCCGACTCCACCCTGAACCGCCAGGGCGTCCGCATGGGTTCGGCCGACATCTACGAGGTCGTCGAACGCCTCCCCGAGATCCGCGAGTCCCTGGTCATCGGCCTGGAGGAGCCGGACGGCGGCTACTGGATGCCGCTCTTCGTCCACCTCGCCGAGGGCGCCGTCCTGGACGATGCCCTCCGTGCGAAGGTCAAGCAGGCGATCAGGGAGCAGCTCTCCCCCCGCCATGTCCCGGACGAGATCATCGAAGCCCCGGGCGTGCCGCACACACTCACCGGCAAGCGCATCGAGGTGCCGGTCAAGCGTCTGCTCCAGGGGACCCCGCTGGAGAAGGCGGTGAACCCGGGCTCGGTGGACAACCTGGATCTGCTGCGCTTCTACGAGGCGGTCGCGCGCAACCGCGCCTGACGAGAGCGCACCCCGGCGGCTCCGCGCGGAGCCCTCTGGGGTCGGCCTTGAACCCGGAGCGGTCCCTTCCTCTCGTGGACCCCACGGCTGGGCAGGAGGATGTGGCCAGGAGTAGGTGAGGTTG
>NZ_JBVILC010000014.1:217327-223991 GCF_055580545.1 Streptomyces sp. NPDC031670
GGGGAAATGGGGTTGGGGGAAAAACTGGGGTTTGCTGTTTTTGGAGGGGGAGTTAAAAAGAAACCGCACCGAAAGAGAACACCCCCGGGTGCCCCCAAGGGAACCCCCCGGGGTGCGCTCTCACCTCCGGCCCGTCACCTTCCGCCCGTCACCCTCCGTACGTGGCCTCGGACTCGTCCAGCACCTCCGCGAAGTCCGAGGCGAGCCGGGCCGCCTCAGCCGGTGCCAGTGCCGCCGGGGTGATCCGTACACCGGGCCCCGAGGCGATCCGGAACCGCGCCCCGGCGGCCACCCACCACCCGCGCGAGCGCAGCCCGTTCACCACCGCGGACTCGTCCCGCACCGGCACCCACAGGTTCATCCCGCTCGCCCCGTGCGAGGGGATCCCGCGCCGCTCCAGCTCGTCCGCCAGAGCGCGCCGCCGCTCCCCGTACGCGTCACGCGCGCGATGGACGAGTTCCCCCGCCGTCCGGTCGGTCAGCAGCCCGAGCACCGTGCCCTGGAGCAGATGGCTCACCCAGCCGGAGGTCAGCAGCAGCCGCCCGTCGTGCCGCGCCAGCGTCGCCGGGTCACAGGCGGCGGCGGCCCACCGCAGGTCCGTGCCCAGGTACTTCGTCACGGTCCGCACATGCGCCCAGCGGGCCAGCTTGCCGCCCTCCGTCAGGCTGTGCAGCGGCGCCCCGGCGATCTCCGCCGCGTGGTCGTTCTCGATCACCAGCACCTCGGGGGCCCCGCGCACCACCCCCACCAGCTCGTCCCGTCGCCGCCGGGAGAAGCAGCCGCCGTACGGGTTCTGCGCGCGCGGGCTGCACACCACGGCCCGCGCCCCGGCCCGCAGCGCCTCGCGCAGCGGCTCCGGCCGCATCCCCTCGTCGTCGACCGCGACCGGGATCGTCCGCAGCCCCATCACCTGCACCAGGTCGAGCAGATGGTGGTAGCCCGGGTCCTCCATGGCCACCGCGTCGCCGGGCCGCAGCTCGGTGGTGAGCAGCCGGGCGACGCAGTCCAGCGCCCCATGGGCGAAGGTCACCGATTCCGTCGGCACGCCGTCGGCGCCCAGCCACTCCTGGACGCGCTCCTCCAGCAGGGGCAGCCGGGGTGTCGAGCGGTGCGACCGCGCACCCGCCGTCGTCCGCACCGGCGCGGGCAGTTCGGGCAGGAAGGCGGGGTCGGGGTGGCCGCCCGCGAGGTCCCGCAGCCCCTCGGGCACCTTCGGCGGGCGCCGCGAGGCGACCGAGGGCGCGGCGGCGACCACGGTCCCGCCCCGGCCGTGCGTGACCACGACACCGCGCCCGCGCAGGTCCTTGTAGGCCGTCGCCACGGTGCCGGGACTCACGCCCAGGTCCTCCGCCAGCCGGCGGACCGGCGGAAGCGTGTCCCCGGGCGCCAAGGAGCCCTCGGCGACGGCCCTTTCTACGGAAGCGGCAATTCCCTTGGCCGAGGTGCCGCCGATCGCATATTGTTCTGCCACGTACGGAACTATGTATCAATACATAATTCACGTCAAGGGGGAGCAGTGACACCGCACAGCCGTCGAGCCGCACTGTGGGAACGAGTCCCGGGAGGCCGCGACGGCCGACTGATGCTCTGGGTCGCTTTCGTCGACCGCACCGGAAGCGGTCTGTGGGCCGCCGTCTCCGTCCTGTACTTCACCTACGTGGCAGGGCTCTCGGTCACCCAGGTCGGCACCCTGGTCGCCCTCGCCGGCGCCGTGGGTATCGCGGGCGCGCCCATAGGAGGCCGAATCGCCGACCGGCTGCCCCTCACACGCGTGCTCATCGTCTTCCAGATCCTGCGCGCGCTCGCCTCGGCCGCACTGCTCACCACCGACAACTACGCGCTCCTCCTGCTGTACTCGGCAGTCGGCAGCTTCGGCGACCGCTCCGCCAACGTGCTCACCAAGCTGTACGCGGCCCGTGTCGCCGGCCCCGACCGCGTCCGCTACCAGGCCGTCAGCCGCACCCTGGCCAACGCCGGCTGGGCCGTCGGAGGCCTCGCCGCCGCAGCCGCCCTCGCACTCGCCACCACCGCCGCCTACCAGTGGCTGCTCGCCGGGGACGCCCTCTCCTTCGTGGGCGCCGCACTGGTCACCAGCCGCTGCGCCGAACCGCCCTCCCCCTCACGTACCGTCGCCACCTCCAGGAAGCCCGCCCCCGCCGCACGCCCGGGCAGCCCCTGGAAGGACCGCGCCTACCTCGCCTATGTCGCCACCGAGGCCGTCCTCTTCATGGACGACGCCGTCTTCAAGGTCGGCATCCCCCTCTGGGCCGTCTCCGCCACGGACGCGCCCCACGGACTCGTACCGCTGCTGATGGTGCTCAACAACGTGATGGTGGTGGGCCTCCAGGTCCCCCTGGCCCGCTTCGGCGCCACCACCGAGGCGGCCCACCGCCTGCTCCTCCCGCTCGCCGCGGTCTTCGCCGCCGCGGGCGTCGCCATGGCAGCCTCGGCGGTCCACGGCGCCGTGGCGGCGAGCATCTGCCTGACCGTCTCGGCTGCGGCGTTCACACTGGCCGAGATGATCCACGCCACCGTCTCGTGGGAGCTCTCCCTCGCCCTGGCCCCGGAGCACGCCCAGGGCGCCTACCTCGGCGTGCACGGACTGGCCCAGTCCGCCCAGCGCAGCGCGGGACCGCTCGCCGTCACCGCGGCCATCGCCACCGGCCCCGTCGGCTGGACCGTCTTCGGCGCCGCCATCGCTCTGACCTGCTGTGTTCAGCACCGGTTCGTACGGGACCGGCTGCCGCGACCGGCGCTGTCAGTGGCCCCGGTTACGGTGAGTGAGCACTGATCGACAGCGCTCAGGGGGAAACATGGCGCACATCCGCAACTCAAGGAAAAGCACCGGCAGGACCACCACCACCCGCTCACCTCGCGGCACCCGACCGGTCCACAAGGCCCGCGCCAACCGGCGCACCCTGCGCAGGGAGACGCCCAGCACGGTGGCCCTGCTGGCCGACGCGTACGACTTCGAGGCGATGACGCGGTACCGGACCTTCGCCTTCGACGACCACACGGCCTACCTCCGTCAGGTCGAGGGCCTGCTCCGGTCCTTCGCGGCCCAGGGGCTGCACACCACGGTCGCCCTCTTCGACCCGGAGGAGTTCACCGAGTTCTGCACGGCCACCGGCATCGACCCCGACACCCCCGCCAGCCGCACCCGCTTCACCGCCGAGATCGCGGCAGCGGGCACCCGCGTCCCCTACCACGGCCAGCCCATCGACAGCCTGGTGCCCGAGCTCATCAACAAAGCGGTCCGCCAGGCGACCTGGGACTACGCCACACTGCTCCTGGCCGATCTGGGGGAGTGCGCCGAATGCGGCCAGGACATCGGCCGCTCGGCCTTCGAACGCGCCTCGACGATCCTCACCCGCCTGATCGAGGCCGCGGGACCGGGCCTGCACCACATGGTGTGCAGCGTCCAGGCGCAGCGGGAACAGCTCATCGCCGTGCTCCACGCCGAGGGGCGAGGCGGCGCCGAGGGGCGCGGCGGTGAACCCGTCCGTCTCGACGAGACGGACGTCGCCGAGTTCGTCACCGTCCTCGCCGCGGGGATCGCCCAGCACAGCCCAGGAGGCCTGGTGCTGCGGACGACATCGGCGGACGCCCCCGACCGCGTCCACGGCTGGCGTCTGCACGAGGGCGGTCTGCACCCGCTCACCGCCGGTGAGGTCTTCAGCGCGTACTGCACGGATGCCGACACCGGAGACCCGGTGGCACCCGAACCAGGAGTGGACTACCGCGCGGGCTTCCCGTTCGACCAGCCCACCACCGACCACTGAGGACAGGAGGACCGGAGGGACCGCCGCCCAGGAGTAGACGAAAGGGACTCCCCGTCGCCACGACGACGGGAAGCCCCTCCACTCACAGACACTCGGCTGCCGCGCACCGGGGCGGCGGCAGCCGAGCCCGGGTCACTCCCCGGACAGCACCGCCCGCGCGGCCACCCGGGCCTCTTCGGCCGAGTCCGCGGCACGGGCCGCGGACGCCGCGCGCTCGCACTGGGCGAGTGTGTACTTCGCCAGCGTCGCGCGCACATAAGGAATGGACGCGGCACCCATCGACAGGCTGGTCACACCCAGACCCGTCAGCACACAGGCGAGCAGCGGATCGGAGGCCGCCTCACCACAGACACCACAGCTCTTGCCCTCGGCCCTGGCCGCCTCGGCGGACAGCGCGACCAGGTCGAGCAGCGCCGGCTGCCACGGGTCCTGGAGCCGCGACACCGCACCGACCTGCCGGTCGGCCGCGAACGTGTACTGGGCCAGGTCGTTGGTGCCCAGCGACAGGAACTCGACCTCCTGAAGGATCGAGCGCGCACGGAGCGCGGCGGAGGGGATCTCCACCATCGCGCCGAACTTCGCCCGCAGCCCGGCCTCCCGGCACGCGTCCGCGAACGCCTTGGCGTCCGTACGGTCCGCGACCATCGGCGCCATGACCTCCAGGTAGACCGGAAGCCCCTCGGCGGCCCTGGCCAGCGCCGTCAGCTGCGTCCGCAGCACGTCGGGGTGGTCGAGCAGCGAGCGCAGACCACGCACACCGAGCGCCGGGTTCGGCTCATCGGCGGGGGTCAGGAAGTCGAGCGGCTTGTCGGCGCCCGCGTCCAGCACCCGCACGACCACCCGGCCCTCCGGGAAGGCCTCCAGGACCTTGCGGTAGGCCTCGACCTGCTTCTCCTCCGACGGCGCCTTCGCGGAGTCGTCCAGGAAGAGGAACTCGGTACGGAACAGACCGACGCCCTCGGCGCCCGCCTCCACGGCCGCCGGGACGTCGGCGGGACCGCCGACGTTGGCGAGCAGCGGAACCTTGTGCCCGTCCGAGGTGGCCCCCGGACCGGAGGAAGCGGCCAGCGCGGCCCGGCGCTCGGCGGCGGCGCGCTCCAGCTCGGCGCGCTTGTCCTCGCTCGGCTCGACGAAGATCTCACCGGTGCTGCCGTCGACGGCCACCAGCGTGCCCTCGGCCAGTTCACCGGCGCCCGGCAGCGCCACGATCGCGGGGACACCCAGCGCCCGCGCCAGAATCGCGCTGTGGCTGGTGGGGCCGCCCTCCTCGGTCACGAAGCCGAGCACGAGCGCGGGGTCGAGCAGCGCGGTGTCGGCGGGAGCGAGATCGCGCGCGATCAGTACATACGGCTCGTCGCTGTCCGGGACACCCGGCATGGGGACGCCCAGCAGGCGCGCCACGATGCGGTTGCGCACGTCGTCGAGGTCCGCAACCCGCCCGGCCATGTACTCACCCGCGCCCGCGAGGAGCTCGCGGTAGTGGGAGAACGCGTCGTACACGGCCCGCTCGGCGGTGCTGCCGACGGCGATACGACGGTCGACGTCGGCGATCAGCTCGGGGTCCTGGGCGATCAGGGCCTGGGCCTCCAGCACGGCCTGCGCCTCACCGCCCGCCAGGTTGCCGCGCGCGTTCAGGTCGGCCGCCACGGCCTCCACGGCCTTGCGGGCACGCCCCTGCTCGCGCTCCGCCTCCTCCGCGGGAATCTGCTTGGCCGGCGGCTCCAGGACCGCAGTACCCATGTGCCGGACCTGGCCGATCGCCACACCGTGGCTCACGCCGACGCCTCGCAGCGTTGTCTCCATTTCACCGTCTCCGATTGGTGCGGCGGTCTCCGCCACCGCGGTGGATGTCCGACCCGCCGTCTCCACGACGGCGGCGTCATGACTACGGGCCGAACTACTTCCAGCTGAACAGGGCGTCGCCGGCCTTCACTTCACCGCTCTCGACCAGCGCGGAGAGGGATTCAGCCGTGGCCTCCAGCGCCACGATGGGGCACACCGGGGACTTCCCGGCCTCCTCCACGGCGGCCGGGTTCCAGCGCACGACGGCCTGGCCGCGCTGCACGGTGTCGCCCTTGTTGACCAGCAGTTCGAAGCCCTCGCCGTTGAGCTGGACGGTGTCGATACCGAGGTGCGTCAGCACACCGTGGCCCTGGTCGTCCACGACGACGAAAGCGTGCGGGTGCAGGGAGACGATGACACCGTCGACGGGGGAAACCGCCTCCGAGGGCTCTCGTACGGGATCGATGGCGGTACCGGGACCCACCATTGCGCCGGAGAACACCGGATCGGGCACTGCCGCGAGTCCGATGGCACGCCCGGCGAGCGGGGACGTCACGGTGGTCATGGATGGCCTCCCAGGGGTGGGGCTTCTTCGCGTCACCGCCACTTCCTGCTGGGTGGCGGCGTACTTTTCAGAAGGGTAAGTCATGAGAAGTCCGGGTTCGCCTGGTATGACCCCAGGTCGGGCTTCCCCGACGGAGACTACTGGACTAGACCGGTGCGGTAGTGGACTAGACCATAGACCCCTGAGGGCCTCGGGGCCGATTTGCCCCGACCGCGCCGGGGCCTGTACTGTCCTAAGTCCCGCCTGACCGCTACGTGTGAACTTCACGTGCATGCGTCGGGGCGGGCAGGCTCCTTCATTCGCTGATCTTGATCCGCACCTCGCTCTGCTGCCTCGGTATTTCCGTGCGTCGCAAAACGAAGTGGCCGGAGAGACGGAAAAGCACTGATAGAGTCGGAACCGCCGGAAAGGGAAACGCGAAAGCGAAAACCTGGAAAGCGCCGAGGAAATCGAGCCGGAAACGGTCTGATAGAGTCGGAAACGAAGGAAGCGCCCGGAGGGCCCGGAAACGGGAACGAAGGAAGCGTCCGTACCT
>NZ_JBVILC010000015.1:0-187997 GCF_055580545.1 Streptomyces sp. NPDC031670
CCTCTCCTCCCCGACACCCTCCTTCGTCGTTCGGGACCCCCCCCCCCCCCCAGCCCCCCCCCCCCCCCCCCCCCCCCCCCCCCCCCCCCTCCCCCCCCCCCCCCCCCCTCCCCCCCCCCCCCCCCGCCCCGTGCCACCGTGCGTCCGCGCGTCAGCCCGCGTCGGCCTGGAGGCTCATCGGGCCGTAGATCTTCTTGCCGTCGTCGAAGAGGTGCACCTGGTCGGCCCCGCCCTCCAGCAGGTCCTTCCAGACCTCACCGATCCAGGACTCCGCGTCGCCCTGGGTCGTGAACTCCTCCGGTGCCACCGCCGGCTCGACCTCCGTCCCGTCGGACTTCTCGAATCGCCACGTCCACGCCATGTCCGCCTCCCGGGTCACGTTGCTGCCCGCAGCGTATCCGGGCGCGCACCGCCCGCGGTGACGCGGGAGGATCGTCTTCGTGGAACTGACTCTCCTCGGCACCGGCGCCCCCGACGGGCTGCCGCGCCCCGACTGCCCCTGCGCCGCGTGCGCCTCGGCCCGCGGTGACCAGGCGCGCGCCGCGACCGCCCTGCTCGTCGACGGCGCCCTGCTGCTCGATCTGACCCCCGGGGCGGCGCTGGCCGCCGCCCGGTCCGGGCACTCGCTCACGGGCGTACGGCAGGTCCTGCTCACCCATCCGCACGACGGGCCCGCGGTGGAGCTGCCGCCCGGGCTGCCCTCGGCGGGGCGGGTGCCGGACGGCCGGGTCCTGACGCTGATCAGCGGGCACCGGGTACGGGCCGTGCCGATGGACGCCCCGGGCACGGGGTACGAGGTGACCTCGCCCGAGGGCGAGCGGCTGCTGTACCTGCCGCCCGGCGGGGCGCCGTCGGGGATGGCCGGGGCCCCGCTCCCGTACGACATGGTGGTCTGCGACGTGCTGGGGCGGCCGGACGCGCTGGCCCGGCTGCGGGCGGCGGGCGCGGTGGGGGCCGCCACGGACGTGGTCGCCGCGCACATCGGCCACGACGTGCCCCCCGGGCACGAGTTGCGCCGCCGGCTGGCGGCGGCCGGGGCGCGGGCGGTGCCGGACGGGTCGACGCTGATCGTCGGGGAGTACCACGCGGTGCCCGATCTGCCGCGCCGCACCCTGGTGCTGGGCGGGGCGCGCTCGGGCAAGTCGGTGGAGGCCGAACGCCGTCTGGAGGCCTTCCCGGAGGTGGTGTACGTGGCGACGGGCGGCACCCGGGAGGGCGACCCGGAGTGGGCGGCCCGGGTCGGCCTGCACCGCGACCGGCGGCCGGGCGCCTGGCGTACGGAGGAGACCTGCGAGCTGGTGCCGCTGCTGGCCTCCGAGGGGCCCGCGCTGCTCGTGGACTGTCTGTCGCTGTGGCTGACCGACGCCATGGACCGGGCCGGGGCGTGGGAGGAGGAGAAGCTGCCGCAGGCGGTGCGCGAGCGGGTGGCCGAGCTGGTCGCGGCGGTGCGGGCGACCCCGAGGACCGTGGTGTTCGTCAGCAACGAGGTGGGGTCGGGGGTGGTGCCGGCGACGCGCGCGGGGCGGGTGTTCCGGGATGAGCTCGGCAGGCTCAACTCGGCGGTGGCGGCGGAGTGCGAGCACGTCCTGCTGGTCGTCGCGGGGCAGGCCCTGGTCCTGCGCGGCTGAGCCGCTGGGCGCCGGGGCCCGATCTCGCCGCACCACCGGTGGGGCGGGCCCGCGCTGCCGGTACTGTTCGGCGAATGAGCAGGCTGAATCTCGACGACTTCTCCGATCTGATCGAACGCCCCGACAGCGGTGTGCGGCGTGACGCCGAGGAACGCCGGGAGCGGCTGACCGTGCCGTCCGGCGCGCTCGGCCGGCTCGACGAGCTGGGCGAGTGGCTGTCCGCCGCGCAGGGCACGGTGCCGGTCAGGCCCATCGAGCACCCGCGCGTGATCCTCTTCGCCGGTGACCACGGCATCGCGGAACTGGGCGTCTCGGCGCGCCCGGCGGGCTCCGCGCACACCCTGGTGCGGTCCGTGCTGGACGGCGCGGGTCCCGTCTCCGTACTCGCCCGGCGGCTGGGCGCCCCCGTACGGGTCGTGGACGCGGGGCTGGACTGCGACCCCGCGCTGCTTCCCGAGGACGTCGTACGGCACCGGGTGCGGCGGGGCAGCGGGCGGATCGACATCGAGGACGCGCTGACCGTCGAGGAGGCCGAGGCGGCGGTGCGCCTCGGGATGCGGATCGCCGACGAGGAGGCCGACTCCGGCACCGACCTGGTGGTGCTGGGCGACCTCAGCGTGGGCGGCACCACGGCCGCGGCCACCCTGATCGCGGCGCTGTGCGGCACCGACGCCTCGGTGGTCACCGGGCGTGGCGGGGCGACGATCGACGACCTGGCGTGGATGCGCAAGTGCGCGGCGATCCGGGACGCGCTGCGCCGGGCGCGGCCGGTTCTGGGCGACCAGCTGGAGCTGCTGGCGGCCGTCGGCGGGGCCGACCTTGCCGCGACCACCGGTTTTCTGCTTCAGTGCGCGGTGCGCCGAATGCCGGTCATCCTGGACGGGGTGGTCTCGTCGGCCTGCGCGCTGGTTGCTCAGCGGGCCGCCTTCCGGGCTCCGGACTGGTGGCTGGCCGGTCAGCTGAGCGGGGAGCCGGCCCAGTCCAAGGCATTGGACCGGATGGCACTCAACCCCCTGCTCGACCACGGCGTCACTGTGGGTGAAGGAACCGGGGCCCTGCTCGCCCTCCCTCTCGTGCAGGCCGCCGCCGCCCTGGCCGCGGAGCTTCCCGAGCGCGCGGAGACCGAGGGGGATCGCGCCGAAGACTGAGCCGCGGTGCGGCCGGGCGCCGCCCGGCCGCGGCCGTGACCGCCATGAGGCGCGATGTCCGATGCCCCATATGATCGCGTTTCATGGGAGAAGTCCGCTTGACCACCGAAGGATTGAACCGGAACACCGTCCGGTCGCGACGCAGTGCGGCATTCGCCGTCTGGTACCTGCGAGCCGTGACGTTCATCAACTTCCTGAGCGCCGTGTGGGTTTCGCTGGGCCAGGACCTTCGGCGTCACAACACGGACAACTATTTCACGCCGTACCTGCTCGACGCGGGGTTCGCCTCGGGCGTGTTCACGCTGTTCCTCGCGGTCACCATGCGCCGCCGCAAGCGTGCCGCCTGGATCCTCAACATGGTGCTCAGCAGCCTCGTCCTGCTGCTGTTCGCGTTCGTCATGGTCTTCCCGGAGATCCGGCAGTACGCGCAGAACTGGGTGTCCCTGGTCCTCACCGCGGCCTTCGTCGTCGCCCTGCTGCTCGGCCGCCGCGAGTTCTACGCCAAGGGCGACCGCGCCAACCCCCGTCTCGCGGCGGTCGTCGCGGCCGGCGGCCTGCTGCTCACCTCGCTGCTGGCCACGCTCCTGGTCACGGTCACCAACACGTACGAGGGCAGCCAGCACTCGACGTTCCTGGGCCGCTGGCGCTACGGCGTGATGCGGCTCGTCTCGCTCGTCCCCGACGACCACGACATCACCGGGATCGACACCCCGGGCTGGGTCAACGTGGCCATCAACGTGCTGTCCACGCTGCTGCTGATCGCCGTGATCTACGCGGCCTTCCGCAACCGCAGGGCCGTCGACCCCCTCTCCGTCGAGGACGAGGAGAAGCTGCGCGCGCTCCTGGACAAGCAGGGCGAGCGCGACTCGCTCGGCTACTTCGCGCTGCGCCGCGAGAAGAGCGTCATCTGGTCCCCCACCGGCAAGGCCGCGGTGGCCTACCGGGTGGTGGGCGGTGTCTCGCTGGCCTCCGGCGACCCCATCGGCGACCCCGAGGCGTGGCCGGGCGCGATCGAGCCGTGGCTCGCCGAGGCGCGCGAGCACGGCTGGACCCCGGCGGTGATGGGCGCCAGCGAGGAGGGCGGCACCGTCTACGCCCGGCACGGCCTGGACGCGCTGGAGCTCGGTGACGAGGCGCTCGTGGAGACCGCCGACTTCACCCTGGACGGCCGCGCCATGCGGACGGTGCGTCAGGCGTACAACCGGGTGAAGCGTGCCGGGTACGAGGTGAGGATCCGCCGCCATGCGGACATTCCTGCCGATGAGATGAGTGAACTGCTGCGCAAGGCCGACGACTGGCGCGACGGCGCCACCGAGCGCGGCTTCTCCATGGCCCTGGGCCGCCTCGGGGACCCGGCGGACGGCCAGTGCGTGATGCTGGAGTGCACCGACGGCGAGGGCGCCCTGCGGGCCGTCCTCAGCTTCGTGCCGTGGGGCCCCAACGGGCTCTCGCTCGACCTGATGCGCCGCGACCGCGACTCCGAGAACGGCCTGATGGAGTTCATGGTCATCGAGCTCCTCCAGCGCGCCAAGGAGATCCAGATCACCCAGGTCTCGCTCAACTTCGCCATGTTCCGCTCCGTCTTCGAACGTGGCTCGAAGCTCGGCGCGGGTCCGGTGCTGAGGCTGTGGCGCTCGCTGCTCAGCTTCTTCTCCCGCTGGTGGCAGATCGAGTCGCTGTACCGCGCCAACGCCAAGTACCGCCCGATCTGGGAGCCCCGCTTCATGCTCTTCGAGAAGTCCGCCGACCTGCCGCGCATCGGCATCGCCGCGGCTCGCGCCGAAGGCTTCCTGGAGGCGCCCGGACTGCCCAAGTGGCTGCACCGCAGGCATCTGGAGTCCCAGAGGTGAAGGTCCCCCTCTCCCTGCCGGGCAACGGACCAGTACGTCGGTTCGCCCGGCGGGAGTGGGGTCCCCTCCACCTTGCCGTCCGCTACGCGCTCTCCACCCAGCGCTGGCGGGCGGTCCCCATGACGCTCGGCGCGGTCGCGCTGACATCGTTGTTCCAGGTCGTGCAGAACCAGCCCTGGGGCTTCCGCCCGGTCCAGCTCATCGGTTCGGTGAAGGCCGAGGACGCCCTGTGGATCTCCCTGCTGCGCACCCCGCTCTCCCTCTTCGTCCCGGCCCTCGACCTGCCGGTGTGGGGCGCGCTCGCCCAGCTGCTGCTGGTCTTCGGGGTCGCGGAGATCTGCATCGGCCGCCGCCACACCCTGCTCATCGCCTACGCGGCGACCCTGGCCGGGACGATGTACGCGCGCGTGGGCATCGCGCTCGGCCCCGACGGCGTGCTGGGGCTGCCCGCCTCGGACGCCCGGATGGTCGACACCGGCCCCTCGGCCGCGGTGGTGGGCCTGGCGCTGTACGTGTGCTGGCGCTACCGGGCGTACTGGACGGCCGGGGTCGTGGCCGCCTCGATGGCCGTCGAGGTGCTGGCCAAGGACAATCTGGCGGGCAAGGAGCACATCGCGGCCATCGTCGCGGTGGGCGGGCTGTGCTGGGTCACCTCGGTGCGCCAGAAGCGCCGCCGCGCCCGCGCGCGTCAGGGGCGGCGCACGGGCAGCCTGTCCGGGGCCCCGCCGATGAAGTCCTGAGCCCGCCGCCGCAGCCGCGTCCAGCGCCGGTCGTGCCGGTAGAGCCGCAGGGCAGACCGGGCGCGGGCCCGGGCGCGCCCGCGGTAGAACCGGCGCGCCCACGGGGAGCCCGGCCGGGCGAGTCGGACCGCGGCGACGAGCGCCACGAACGGGACGAGCGCGCCCACCACGGCGAGCCGGAACTTGCCCTTGACGAGCGCGATCAGCACGAACCCGAAGTTGACCGCGACGGTGAGGATGAACGACGCCCGGTCGTGGCTCTCCTGCGGGGTCACGTCGTTGACGCCGAGCGGCGAGAACCCGGCGAGGGCCAGCAGCACCAGGGCGGCGGTCATCACCACCACCTCGACGCTCTTGCGGCCCTGCTCGGTCCAGTAGACGTCGTCCAGGTGCAGGATCAGCGCGAACTCGTCGAGGACCAGGCCCGCGCCCATCCCGAAGACCACCGCGAAGACACCGGCGCCGATCCCGTGCCGCCCGCTGGCGACCGCTCCGAACCCGCCCACCACGGAGAGGACCACCCCCGGCACCACATGGTGGATGTGCAGTCCGCCCGGCCGGATGTTGCGGAACGGGCCGCGCCCGGCCCGGATGAGCCGGGTGATCGTACGGGTGACGACGAAGGTCAGCACGAACGACGCCAGGGCGAGCAGCATCGGCAGCTTCCCCGGCTCGACGAAGTTCCGGTTGAACCAGCTCATCCCCATCCGATCCACATGGTGGCAATAGGGGCAATTTACCCCTGTGGGGCTTCGGACGGCGGCCGGGATAGCCTGCGCCCGATGAATCCCATGGACGGCATACGCTTCGCCTTCGGCACGCTCACCGTGCTCCCGGTACGGGTCACCCGCTGGGACCGCGAGGCGGCCCGCTCCGGGATGCTCTGGGCCCCCCTGGCGGGTCTGGTGGTCGGCGGCTGCGCGGCGGCCGTCGGGGGCGCGCTGCTCCTGCTGGACTCCGGCCCGCTGCTCGCCGCCGTCGCCACGGCGGCGGTCCCGGCCGCGCTCACCCGGGGCCTGCACCTGGACGGGCTGGCGGACGTGGCGGACGGCCTGGGCAGCGCCAAGCCCGCCGAGGACGCGCTGCGGATCATGAAGCAGTCGGACATCGGCCCGTTCGGGGTGCTCACCCTCGTCTTCGTCCTGCTGGGCCAGGTGGCAGCGCTGGCCGAGCTGTACGCGGCGGGCTGGGCCCGGGGCGCGCTCGCGGCGACGGCGGCGGCCGTCACGGCCCGCCTCGCCCTCACCCTGGCCTGCCGCCCCGGAGTCCCCCCGGCCCGCCCGGACGGCCTGGGGGCGGCGGTGGCGGGGGCGGTGCCGTGGCGGGCGGCGGGCGGGGTGGCCGTAGTGGTGGCGGCGGGGTGCGCGGCGGCGGCCGGGCTGACGCTGGGCCCCGGCGCGGCCCTGCACCACACCCTGGCGCTCCTGGCGGCCCTGACGGCGGCCCAGCTGCTCCTGGCCCACTGCGTACGCCGCTTCGGCGGGGTGACGGGAGACGTGTTCGGCGCGGTGGCCGAGACGGCGGCGACCGGGGCCCTGATCGTGGCGGCGCTGGGGGCGCGTTAGGAACCGCGGGCCGTCCGGGGCCGAGCACGGCGTGGAAGACGGGGGGTGGCCCGCGTAGCCGTAACTCTCCGCCGCCGTGATCGGAGCGCGTCCGCGCGCGTACGCTCGTATCCGCGCCCAACTCGGCCGAATTACGATGCGCCGGGGCACAGCCGACCCATCCCTCGGCTCGAGAACTCAACGGAAGAGAGACTTCACCACCGTGACTGCTCTGACTCTCAGCACTGCCGGTGCCGCGACGCTGCGCGCCGACGCCGTGGTCGTCGGCATCACCAAGGGCACCGGGCCCAAGGGGGGTCTGGTCGTCGCGCCGGGCGCCGAGGCCGTGGACAAGGCGTTCGGCGGCAAGCTCGCCGGCGTCCTGGAGACCCTGGGCGCCTCCGGTGCCGAGGGCGAGGCGACCAAGCTGCCGTCGCCGTCCGGTCTGAAGGCACCCGTCGTGCTGGCCGTCGGACTCGGCACGGCCCCCGACGAGGACGAGACCTTCGCCGCCGAGGTGCTGCGCACGGCCGCCGGTGTCGCGGCCCGCGCCCTCACCGGCACCAAGAAGGCCGCGTTCGCGCTGCCCGTGGAGGCGGCCGAGGACGTGGCGGCCATCGCGGAGGGCGCGCTGCTCGGCTCGTACGCCTTCACCGCGTACCAGGACGGCGCCAAGAACGGCAAGGCGCCGCTGGCCGAGATCGCCCTGACCGGCGCCAAGCCGCGTGACAAGGCTCACAAGGCGGCCGTCGAGCGCGCGGTCGCGCTGGCCGAGGAGATCAACCGCGCCCGCGACCTGGTGAACACCCCGCCGAACGACCTCTACCCCGAGTCCTTCGCCGCCGTCGCCACCGCGGCCGGCAAGGAGCACGGCGTCAAGGTCCAGGTGCTCGACGAGAAGGCCCTCACCAAGGGTGGCTACGGCGGCATCCTCGGCGTCGGCGCCGGCTCCGCCAACGCCCCGCGCCTGGTGCGCATCGGCTACACCCACCCCAAGGCGGAGAAGTCCCTGGCCTTCGTCGGCAAGGGCATCACCTACGACTCGGGCGGCATCTCGCTGAAGCCGGCGGGCCACAACGAGACGATGAAGTGCGACATGGCCGGCGCCGCCGCCGTCTTCGCCGCCGTCGTCACGGCCGCCCGCCTGGGCCTGAAGGTGAACGTCACCGGCTGGCTGGCGCTCGCCGAGAACATGCCCTCGGGCACCGCCACCCGTCCGGGCGACGTGCTGCGCATGTACAGCGGCAAGACCGTCGAGGTCCTCAACACCGACGCCGAGGGCCGGCTCGTCCTGGCCGACGCCCTGGCCAAGGCGTCCGAGGAGAACCCGGACGCGATCGTCGACGTGGCGACCCTGACCGGCGCCATGATGATGGCGCTCGGCAGCCGCACCTTCGGTGTGATGGCCAACGACGACGCCTTCCGCACCGCCGTCCACGAGACGGCCGAGGAGGCCGGCGAGCAGTCCTGGCCGATGCCGCTCCCCGCCGACCTGCGCAAGGGCATGGACTCCCCGACCGCCGACATCGCCAACATGGGTGAGCGGATGGGCGGCGGCCTGGTGGCCGGTCTGTTCCTGAAGGAGTTCGTGGGCGAGGGCATCACCTGGGCCCACCTGGACATCGCGGGCCCGGCCTACAACGAGGGCGCCCCCTTCGGCTACACCCCCAAGGGCGGCACCGGCTCCGCGGTCCGCACCCTGGTCCGGCTGGCCGAGCGCACCGCCGACGGCGAGCTGGGCTGACCCCTGTGACACGGATGGCCTCGGGCATATGCCCGAGGCCATCCGTGTTCACCCCTCGCACGCGGCCGGGTTCCGCTGTGGACGAAATCCGGGGATACGTACCCGGTGATCGCCCGCCAGAGGGACGATCGGCCGTCTCAGACCCCGGCCCCGCGTCCCGCCTTCAGTCAACAAGTGCGAAGATGGGTTCTCGGCAGGACAGGGCCCCCACCACAGGGCCGAAGAAAAGCGGCCGAACACCAGCCGCCGCCGGTCATCGACGACCGCGCCCGGCGCACATGCATGGAGGACGTGACGTGGCGAACGACGCCAGCACCGTTTTCGACCTAGTGATCCTCGGCGGTGGCAGTGGCGGGTACGCCGCGGCCCTGCGCGGAGCGCAGCTGGGCCTGGACGTCGCACTGATCGAGAAGAACAAGCTCGGCGGCACCTGCCTGCACAACGGCTGCATCCCCACCAAGGCCCTGCTGCACGCCGGCGAGATCGCCGACCAGGCCCGCGAGGCCGGGCAGTTCGGCGTCAAGGCCACCTTCGAGGGCATCGACATCGCGGCCGTCCACAAGTACAAGGACGACGTGATCTCGGGCCTCTACAAGGGCCTCCAGGGGCTGGTCGCCTCCCGCAAGGTGACGTACATCGAGGGTGAGGGCCGGCTGTCGTCGCCCACCTCGGTCGACGTGGGCGGGCAGCGCGTCCAGGGCCGCCACGTCCTGCTGGCGACCGGCTCCGTGCCGAAGTCGCTGCCGGGCCTGGAGATCGACGGCAACCGGATCATCTCCTCGGACCACGCGCTCACCCTGGACCGGGTCCCGCAGTCCGCGATCATCCTGGGCGGCGGCGTCATCGGCGTCGAGTTCGCCTCGGCGTGGAAGTCCTTCGGCACCGACGTCACGGTCGTCGAGGGCCTCAAGCACCTGGTGCCGGCCGAGGACGAGAACTCCTCCAAGCTCCTGGAGCGCGCCTTCCGCAAGCGCGGCATCAAGTTCAACCTGGGCACCTTCTTCCAGAAGGCCGAGTACACCCAGAACGGTGTCAAGGTCACGCTGGCCGACGGCAAGGAGTTCGAGGCCGAGGTCCTCCTCGTCGCCATCGGCCGCGGCCCGGTCTCCCAGGGCCTCGGTTACGAGGAGCAGGGCGTCGCGATGGACCGCGGCTACGTCCTGGTCGACGAGTACATGCGCACCAACGTGCCGACCATCTCGGCCGTCGGTGACCTCGTCCCGACCCTCCAGCTCGCGCACGTCGGCTTCGCCGAGGGCATCCTGGTGGCGGAGCGGCTGGCCGGTCTCAAGACCGTCCCGATCGACTACGACGGTGTGCCGCGCGTGACGTACTGCCACCCCGAGGTCGCCTCCGTCGGCATCTCCGAGGCCAAGGCCAAGGAGATCTACGGTGCGGACAAGGTCGTCGCTCTGAAGTACAACCTCGCGGGCAACGGCAAGAGCAAGATCCTCAAGACCGCGGGCGAGATCAAGCTCGTCCAGGTCAAGGACGGTGCCGTGGTCGGCGTCCACATGGTCGGTGACCGTATGGGCGAGCAGGTCGGCGAGGCCCAGCTGATCTACAACTGGGAGGCTCTGCCGGCCGAGGTCGCGCAGCTCATCCACGCGCACCCGACGCAGAACGAGGCGCTCGGCGAGGCGCACCTGGCGCTGGCCGGCAAGCCGCTGCACTCCCACGACTGATTGCCCTCGGGCGCGACGACCACTTCCGCAAATCTGTAAGGAGAAACTGAAACCATGTCGGTTTCCGTAACCCTTCCGGCGCTCGGCGAGAGCGTCACCGAGGGCACCGTCACCCGCTGGCTCAAGGCCGAGGGCGAGCGCGTCGAGGCCGACGAGCCGTTGCTCGAGGTCTCGACCGACAAGGTCGACACCGAGATCCCGGCCCCCGCCTCCGGCATCCTGGCCTCCATCAAGGTGGCCGAGGACGAGACCGTCGAGGTCGGCGCCGAGCTGGCGATCATCGACGACGGCTCCGGCGCCCCGGCCGCCGAGGCCGCCCCGGCGCAGCAGGCTCCGGCGCAGGAGGCTCCCGCTCAGGAGGCCCCCGCACCGCAGGCCGCGCCGTCCACCGAGACGCAGACCCCCGCCCCGGCCCCGACGGCCGAGGCCGCGTCCGGCGGCAGCTCCGCCGAGGGCACCGACGTCGTCCTTCCCGCGCTCGGTGAGAGCGTGACCGAGGGCACCGTCACCCGCTGGCTGAAGCAGGTCGGCGAGGAGGTGGCCGAGGACGAGCCGCTGCTGGAGGTCTCGACCGACAAGGTCGACACCGAGATCCCCGCCCCGGTCGCCGGTGTGCTGCTGGAGATCGTGGTCGGCGAGGACGAGACCGCCGAGGTCGGCGCCAAGCTGGCCGTCATCGGCGCCGCGGGCTCCGCGCCCGCCGCGGCTCCCGCCCAGGCCGCCCCGGCCCCGGCCGCGGCACCCGCCCCGGCGCAGCCCGCCCCGGCCGCGCAGGCCCCGGCCCCCGCGCAGCCCGCCCCGGCGCAGCAGGCCCCGGTGCCGGACCCGGCTCCGCAGACCCCTGCCGCCGCCCCGCAGGCCCCGGCTCCGGCCCCGCAGCCCGCCGCGGCGCCCGCCGCCCCGGTGCAGCAGGCCCCGGCCGCCGCTCCGGCTCCGGCCGGCGGCGCCGGTGACGACGGCGCGTACGTCACGCCGCTGGTGCGCAAGCTCGCCTCCGAGTCCGGTGTGGACCTGGGCGCGGTCAAGGGCACCGGTGTGGGTGGCCGTATCCGCAAGCAGGACGTCATCGCCGCGGCCGAGGCCGCCAAGGCCGCCGCCCCGGCGCCGGCCGCCGCCGCCGCGCCCGCCGCGAAGGCCGCCCCCTCCCTGGAGGCGTCCCCGCTGCGCGGCCAGACGGTGAAGATGACCCGGATGCGCAAGGTCATCGGCGACAACATGATGAAGGCCCTGCACTCGCAGGCGCAGCTCACCACGGTCGTCGAGGTGGACATCACGAAGCTGATGAAGCTGCGTGCCGCCGCCAAGGACTCCTTCGCCGCCCGTGAGGGCGTCAAGCTGTCCCCGATGCCGTTCTTCGTGAAGGCGGCGGCCCAGGCGCTGAAGGCCCACCCGGTCGTCAACGCCCGGATCAACGAGGACGAGGGCACCATCACGTACTTCGACTCGGAGAACATCGGCATCGCCGTGGACTCCGAGAAGGGTCTGATGACGCCGGTCATCAAGGGTGCGGGCAACCTCAACCTGGCCGGTATCTCCAAGGCCACGGCCGAGCTGGCCGGCAAGGTCCGCGCCAACAAGATCACCCCGGACGAGCTGTCCGGCGCGACCTTCACGATCAGCAACACCGGCTCGCGCGGCGCGCTGTTCGACACGGTCATCGTGCCGCCGAACCAGGTCGCCATCCTGGGCATCGGTGCCACGGTCAAGCGCCCGGCGGTCATCGAGACCGCCGAGGGCACGGTCATCGGTGTCCGCGACATGACCTACCTGTCGCTCTCCTACGACCACCGTCTGGTCGACGGCGCCGACGCGGCCCGCTACCTGACGGCCGTCAAGGCGATCCTGGAGGCCGGCGAGTTCGAGGTCGAGCTCGGCCTGTAGGACCCGCGGCCGTACGGTCTGTGACGAAGGCGCCCCCGCCCGGAGTGATTCCAGGTGGGGGCGCCGCCGTATTGTCTAGAGGTCACCGCTCGCGCGTGAAGGAGCCCTCATGACCCCGCCCGTCGTCCACTCGCTGCGCGAGCAGATCCGCGAGCACATCGTGGAGGGGATCGTCAGCGGTCGCTGGAAGCCGGGCGAGCGGATCGTGGAGCGCCGGATCGCGGTCGAGCTCCAGGTCAGCCAGACGCCGGTCCGGGAGGCCCTGCGGGAGCTGGAATCCCTGCGGCTGATCGAGTCGGCGCCGAACAAGGGCGTACGGGTACGGAACCTGACGGCGGCCGACCTGGAGGAGAGCTACCCCGTACGGGCGGGTCTGGAGCAGATCGCCGCGGAGCTGGCGGCGGACCGCCTCGCCGCGGACTGCTCGGCCCTGGAGCCCCATGTGGCGGCGCTGTACGAGGCGGACGCGGCGGCGGACGGGACGGCGCAGGTGCGGCACACGGTGGGGTTCCACCGGGAGCTGGTGCGCGCGGCGCACAACGGGGTCCTCCTGCACACCTGGGAGGGCCTCGGGATCGAGGTGTTCACGGCGCTGTCCATCCGGTGGCTGGGCACCGTGCAGAAGTCGTACGCGGAGGAGCACCAGGAGCTGGTGGAGGCGTTCCGGCGGCACGACCCGCGGATCGGCACGCTGGTGAAGTCCCACGTCCTGGGCTGCGCGCCCCGAGCGTAACCCCCTCCGGAGCCGCGCCCCCCGCTTTCCCGGCCCCCAGCGACCCGCCTATAACACCCGAAGTGCCGACCCTGCGACCCCACCAGGGCTGACCGCGCAGTTCCCCGCGCCCCTTGAAAGGCCGTCGGTCATCCGCGCGCCGTCCCGGGTTGCTCGCGCAGTTCCCCGCGCCCCTAGGTGGTCTGTGGCTGAGCCAAGTTCCCCGGCTACCGGAACCCCCCTAGGGGCGCGGGGAACTGCGCGACGAGCCCCCACCGGCCCGCAGACAAACACAAGGGGGCCCGGGGCGCAGCCCCGGTTCGTTGGAGGGAGAGGGGTGCGTGACCCCGCTCAGAATCCGGCGCACCCGCTCATCCGAACCCCACCCCACCTGGGAAAACAAGGCACCCCGTGCCCCCATCCACGGCACCCTGTGCCGACTTTCCCCGTAACGAGAAGTTTTTCGCTCAACACTTTGATCGATCATCGATCGTCGGCTTACAGTCAACGGCGGACTTACCCGGTCCACGAGCCCTGTCCTGCCAGACACGGCACCCTTCTCCACCCCCCTCCTGTCCGGAAGGCGGCGATCATGATCGACCCCACGCGCAAGTCTCCGAGCGAGCTCGACCAGCTCCCGGACCGTGACACCGAGGAGACCGCCGAGTGGGCGGCCTCCCTCGACGCCGTCGCCAAGGCCGCCGGCCCCCACCGGGCCGCGTATCTGATGCGCCGCACGCTCCAGCACGCCGAGGGCGCGGGCCTGGCCCTGCCCAAGCTGCTGGAGACGGACTACGTCAACACCATCCCCACCTCCGCCGAGCCCGCGGTCGACGGTGACGAGGAGATGGAGCGCCGGATCACGGCCTGGAACCGGTGGAACGCCGCCGCGATGGTCACCCGCGGCGCCAAGCACGGCGTCGGCGGCCACATCGCCACCTTCGCCTCCGCCGCCTGGCTGTACGAGACCGGCTTCAACCACTTCTTCAAGGGCAAGGAGGCCGACGGGTCCGGCGACCAGCTCTACATCCAGGGCCACGCCTCCCCCGGCATCTACGCCCGCGCCTTCCTCGACGGCCGGCTGAACGAGAGCCACCTCGACAACTTCCGGCAGGAGTCCGCCGGCCACGGTCTGCCCTCCTACCCGCACCCCCGCCGCCTCCCCTGGCTGTGGGAGTTCCCGACCGTGTCCATGGGTCTGGGGCCGCTCTCCGCCATCTACCAGGCGCGCTTCAACCGGTACCTCACCAACCGGAAGATCAAGGACGTCTCGGGCTCCCACGTGTGGGCCTTCCTCGGTGACGGCGAGATGGACGAGCCCGAGTCGACCGCCGCACTCGCGCTCGCCGCGCGTGAGGGCCTCGACAACCTCACCTTCGTCATCAACTGCAACCTCCAGCGCCTCGACGGCCCGGTCCGCGCCAACTTCAAGATCGTGCAGGAGCTGGAGGCCCAGTTCCGCGGCGCCGGCTGGAACGTCGTGAAGTCGCTGTGGGGCGGCGCCTGGGACGAGCTGTTCGCGCTCGACATCACCGGCGCCCTCGTCCGCCGGCTCCGCGAGGTCCCGGACGCGCAGGTGCAGACGTACCAGACGCGGGACGCGGCCTACATCCGCGAGGACTTCTTCGGCAAGGACCCGGTGCTCGTCGAGATGGCGAAGCTGATCGGCGACGACAAGATCCTTGAGTGCTTCCACCTCTCCCGCGGCGGCCACGAGCCCCGCAAGGTGTACGCCGCCTACAAGGCCGCGCTCGAGTTCAAGGGCGCGCCGACCGTCATCCTGGCGCAGACCGTCAAGGGCTTCACCCTCGGTGAGGGCTTCGCGTCCAAGAACGCGAACCACCAGATGAAGAAGCTCTCCAACGACGAGTTCAAGAACATGCGGGACCTTCTCGAACTCCCCATCTCGGACGCGCAGTTCACCGACGGCGTGGTGCCCTACGGCCACCCCGGCGCCGACTCCCCCGAGGTCCGCTACCTCCAGGAGCGGCGCGCCGCCCTCGGCGGCCCGGCCCCGGCCCGCCGCACCCACGCGCTGGCCCCGCTGCCCGCCCCGGCCGACAAGGCGTTCGCCGCCTTCGACAAGGGCTCCGGCAACCAGTCCATGGCCACCACCATGGCCTTCGTCCGGCTGGTCAAGGACCTCATCCGCGACAAGGAGACCGGCCGGCGCTGGGTCCCGATCGTCCCGGACGAGGCCCGCACCTTCGGTATGGAGAGCCTCTTCCCCTCCCTCGGGATCTACTCCCCCAAGGGCCAGACGTACGAGCCGGTCGACCGCGACCAGCTGATGTACT
The DNA here is from genome assembly GCF_055580545.1 of Streptomyces sp. NPDC031670. Lineage (NCBI taxonomy): Bacteria > Bacillati > Actinomycetota > Actinomycetes > Kitasatosporales > Streptomycetaceae > Streptomyces > Streptomyces sp. NPDC031670. Next base: position 15,230 of record NZ_JBVILC010000015.1, read on the forward strand.
ACCGCGAGGCGACGGACGGCCAGATCCTCAACGAGGGGATCACCGAGGCCGGTTCGATGGCCGACTTCATCGCCGCCTCCACCGCGTACGCCACGCACGGCGAGGCGATGATCCCGTTCTACATCTTCTACTCGATGTTCGGCTGGCAGCGCACCGCCGACCAGATGTGGCAGCTCGGCGACCAGCTGGGCCGCGGCTTCCTGGTGGGCGCCACCGCCGGCCGCACCACGCTGACCGGTGAGGGCCTCCAGCACGCCGACGGCCACTCGCCGGTGATCGCCGCGACCAACCCGGCGGCGCTGACCTACGACCCGGCGTTCGCGTACGAGATCGGCACCATCGTCAAGGACGGTCTGCGCCGGATGTACGGCGAGGCGGCCCCGGGCGAGGACCGAGACGTCTTCTACTACCTCACCGTCTACAACGAGCCCATGCCGCAGCCCGCCAAGCCGGCCGGGATCGACGAGGGCATCGTCAAGGGCCTCTACCGGTTCAACACGGCCGAGTCGGCCGGGCTCGACGTGGCCGCCGTCAACCCGCCGCGCATCCAGCTGCTCGGCTCCGGCACGGCGATCCACTGGACCCTGCAGGCCCAGAAGCTGCTCGCCGAGGAGTGGGGCGTGGCCGCCGACGTGTGGTCCGCGACCTCCTGGACCGAACTGCGCCGCGACGCCCTGGAGGCGGACGCCGCGCTGCTGCGCGGCGAGGAGAGGATTCCGTACGTACGTCAGGCGCTGGCCGGTGCCGAGGGCCCGGTCCTCGCGGTCAGCGACTACATGCGCCAGGTCCCGGACCAGATCGCGCAGTGGGTCGAGCAGGACTGGTCCTCGCTCGGCGCCGACGGGTTCGGCCTCTCCGACACCCGTGACGCGGCCCGCCGCCACTTCGGTGTGGACGCCGAGTCGATCGTGGTCGCGGCCCTGGCCCAGCTGGCCCGGCGCGGCGAGGTCAAGACCTCGGCCGTGAAGGAGGCCCGCGAGCGGTACGGCCTGTAGGCCGGCCGAAGCGGTGTACGCCCCCGGGGGCGCGGCTCTGTGCCGCGCCCCCGGGGGCGTTCCTGTCCCGCCGCGCGGGTGCCCGTGGGGGCGCGGGCATCATTGCCTCATGCGTGCCGCCCGGCTCATCAAGATGGTCCTGCTCCTCCAGTCACGGCCCTCCATGTCCGCCGCCGAGCTGGCGCGCGAGCTGGAGGTCTCCGAGCGGACCGTCACCCGCGACGCGCAGGCGCTGGCCGAGGCGGGCGTCCCGGTGTACGCGGACCGGGGCCGGGCCGGGGGCTACCGGCTGGTCGGCGGGTACCGCACCCGCCTCACCGGGCTCGCCAGGGACGAGGCCGCCGCGCTGTTCCTGTCCGGGGTGCCGGCCGCGCTGCGGGACATGGGCCTGGAGGACGCGGCCTCGGCCGCCCGACTGAAGGTGTCGGCGGCCCTGCTCCCCTCGCTGCGGGACGCGCCCGCGAGCGCCGGGCGGCGCTTCCATCTGGACGCGCCCGCCTGGTGGCGGGAGCCGGGGACGCCCGGCCATCTGCCGGCCGTCGCCCGTGCCGTGTGGGCGGACCGGGCTCTGCGGGTGGTCTACCGGCGCCGCGACGGGGAGGCGGTCGAGCGCCGTCTGGAGCCGTACGGGCTCGTCCTGAAGGCCGGGGTCTGGTACGTGTGCGCCCGCGCCGACGGGGAGCGCCCGGGCTTCCGGGTGTACCGGCTGGACCGGTTCGACGAGGTGCGCGAGGGCGAGGAGGTGTTCGTCCGGGACGAGTCGTTCGACCTGGCGGGCTTCTGGGCCGAGCGCGCGGCCGGCTTCGCCCGGGCGATACTCCGGGAGACCGTGCTCGTGCGGGTGTCCGAGGCGGGCGCCGCCCGGCTGCCGCACGTCATGGGCGACCGGGAGCCGGTCCTCGCGGCCCTGGCGGCGGCCGGCGCTCCGGACGAGCGGGGCCGGACGACCGTGGTGCTGCCGGTGGAGTCGTACGACGTGGCGTTCGCCCAGCTGATGTCGCTCGGGCCGGAGGCGGAGGTGCTCGAACCGGCCGCGCTGCGGGGGCGGTTCGCCGCCGCGGCCCGTGCGATGGCCGGACTGTACGACCGCGTGCCGGACGGTCGGGGCGAGTGAGACGGGGCCCGTGGGGCCCGTGGGGCGATCGGTCCGCCCGAAGGGCTGATTTGTACGGCTCCGCGTGCGCGCCCACCCGCCAGCCACGATGCTGGACACCGTGATGGACGAGACGGAATTCTGGGAGCTCATCGACAGCACCCGCGAGGACGCCGAGGGCGACCCCGAGGACCACGCGGAGCTGCTGGTCGAGCGCCTGCTGCAACTCGACCCCGAATCCGTCCTGGACTTCGCCCGGCACTTCGAGGCCCGCTACAACCGCGCCTACGCCTGGGATCTGTGGGGCGCGGCGGCCGTACTGCTGGGCGGCGCCGGTGACGACGCCTTCGACTACTTCCGCTGCTGGCTCATCGGGCAGGGCCGCGAGGTGTTCGAGGGCGCCGTGCACGAGCCGGACCGGCTCGCCGAGCTCCTGGACGACTTCGACGAGGAGATCGACGGGGACGGCGAGGACCTCGGCTACGCGGCGGACGAGGCGTACGAGCAGCTCACCGGGGCCGTCACGCCCGATCTGGGTATCTCGCCCCAGCCCGCCGAGCCGGTGGGCACCGCGCTCGACCCGGAGGACGAGGGCGCCCTGGCGGAACGGTTCCCCCGGCTGTGGGAGCGGTTCGGCGGCTCGCTCTAGCCCGGGCGGTCCGTGGCCAGCGCCAGCAGTGCCACATCGTCCTTGGCCCGGCCCGCGTACCGCACGAGGTCGTCGCGTACCGCCTCGGTGAGCGTCGCCAGGCCGTCGCGCGGGGCCAGCGCCGCCAGCCGTTCGGCGAGCGGGTAGAAGACCCCGGCCCCGTCGCGCGCCTCGGTCACCCCGTCCGTGTACGCGAGGATCCGGTCCCCCTCCGCCAGCTCCACCCGCAGCTCGCGGGGCGGCGCGAGGCCCGCAAGCCCCAGGCCCAGCGGCGGCGCGGGCTCGGCGGCCAGCTCGGCGGCGCCGCGCCCGCGCAGCAGGAACGGCCGGGGGTGCCCGCAGCTGACCACCCGTACGACCCGCTCGCCGGGCGGGAACTCCAGCAGGAGCGCGGTGGCGAACAGCTCGCCCTGGCCGTCCGCTCCCGCGTCGGTCACCAGGCGCCGGTCGAGGCGTGCCGCGACGCCCGGCAGCGTGGGCTCGTCGAGGACCGCTTCGCGGAAGGCGCCGAGCAGCGCCGCCACCGTGCCGACCGCCGCCAGGCCGTGGCCCTGGACGTCCGCGATCACCGCCCGGACGCCGTGCGGGCCTTCGCGTACGTCGTAGAAGTCGCCGCCGACCAGGGTGCCGCTCTGGGCGGCCTGGTAGAGCCCGGCGCAGCGCACCGGGCCCACCGCGTCCGGCAGCGGCGGCAGCACCGCGAGCTGCGCGGCCTCCGCCACGGTACGGACGGTGACCAGCTGGTGTTCGCGGTGCTGACGCACCCGGGCCACCACGACGCTGAAGACCACGACGACCGCGAGGGTGAGGATGTCGCCGGGGTGCGGGTACCAGTCGCGGGTGTGCGGCAGCAGGACGCCGACGAAGGTGACGGTGGCCAGCACGACCGTGCCGAGCGGGCCGTAGGCGAAGGCGGCGAGCGGCGGCACGGCGGCCAGGAAGTATCCGAGCTCGACCCCGTTGGGGGTGGCGAGCTGGGCGGCCGTGATCGCGGCGAGGACCACCACCGGCAGCGCCCGCTGCCACAGGGGCCGGGGGGCGACCGGCAGCAGCCCGGACGCGTCCTCGACCGCCATGGGGAAGCTCCTCGTCCGCCGGATTTCTGCTGTTACCTCCTGTTCTACGTCACTCGGTGAGCGAGCGCCCCATCAGCACGTCGTCCACGTACTCCCCGTCCAGCAGGAACTCCCCGGGCAGCACGCCCTCGACCGTGAAGCCCTCCGAGGCGTAGAGGGCGCGGGCGGGGGCGTTGTGGCCCAGGACGCGCAGGGTCAGCCGGCGCGCGCCCTGGCGCCGGGACTCCTCGACGGCGGCGCGCAGCAGCGCGCGGGCCAGGCCCCGGCCCCGGGCGCCTTCGGAGACGGCCAGGCCCCGGATCTGGCGGACGTGGCCGTTGCACTCCAGGCCGGTGGGCGGGACCAGCCGCAGATATCCGGCCACCCGGCCGTCGAGCTCCGCCACCAGGTGGCACGCGGGCGGGTTCGCGGGGTCGAAGAACGGGGCGAACGGAGGCTGTGGCGGGGGCTGGACCGAGTGCAGCGGCGACCAGACCTCGCGGTCGATCTCGGTGAGGGCGGCTGCGTCAGCCAGACGGGCGGGACGTATGTACGGCACGGACATGGGGCAACTGTGCCATCGGGTACGGATGAGGAAGCATGGTTTTCGCCCCGGAGCGGGGCACCCTCCACCATCGGGAGAAGGCGGCATGCGGATCGCGATCACGGGCTCGACCGGGCTCATCGGCACGGCGCTGGGACGGTCGCTGCGGGCGGACGGACACGAGCTGGTCCGTCTGGTGCGGCGTCCGGCGCGGACCGGCGACGAGGTCGAGTGGGACCCGCGGCGCCAGTACGTGGACGCGGCGGGGCTCGCCGGGTGCGAGGCGGTGGTCCATCTCGCCGGCGCCGGGGTCGGGGACCACCGGTGGACCGAGGCGTACAAGAAGGAGATCCGCGACAGCCGGGTGCTCGGCACGGCCGCCCTCGCCGAGGCCCTGGCCTCGCTCGACCAACCGCCGAAGGTGCTGCTGTGCGGCACGGCGATCGGCTACTACGGCGATACGGGCACGCGCGCGGTGGACGAGGAGGCGCCGCCCGGCGACGGCTTCCTCGCGCGGGTGTGCGTGGAGTGGGAGGAGGCGGCGGCCCCGGCCCAGGAGGCGGGCATCCGTACGGTGTTCGCCCGCACCGGGCTGGTGGTCGCCCGCGAGGGCGGCGCCTGGGGCAGGCTCTTCCCGATCTTCAGGGCGGGGCTGGGCGGGCGGCTCGGCGACGGCCGCCAGTACTGGTCGTTCATCTCCCTGCACGACCACATCGCGGCCCTGCGGCACCTCCTGGACTCCCCCGGCCTGTCGGGCCCGGTGAACCTGACGGCCCCGGAGCCGGTCACCAACCGCGAGGTGACGGCGGCGATGGCCCGGGTGCTGCGCCGGCCGGCGCTCTTCCCGGTCCCGGCCCCGGCGATCCGGCTGGCCCTGGGCGAGTTCGCCCAGGACGTCCTGGGCAGTCAGCGGGTCCTGCCCCACCGGCTCCTGGAGTCGGGCTTCAGATTCGCGTTCCCGGGGATCGACGGGGCGATCAGGGCGGCCGGGTAGGCGCCGGGCAGGCGCGGGGCGGGACTCCGGCGGCCGTCGGCGGGGCGGGCTCCGCGTACCCGTCTCGCGTACCCGTCTCGCGGGCCTGTCTCGCGGGCCCGGTCGAAAGGACACCCGGCGCACGGGGTGCGCCGCCGTGCATCCGTGCCCGGTCGTGTGCGCGACCCGTGGAATCGACCGCGCTTTCTAGTCTCTCTCTCCGAACTCCTGCATTTCGTGAACCGGTTGGGGGCATGAGGCCTCCACCAAGCCGCGCCGACCTCAGGGAGGGGCACGTGCTCAGTACCGCACATCAGGCGGACGTCGTCATCGTGGGAGCCGGGCTCGCCGGCCTGTCAGCGGCTCACCAGCTGACCGGCGCGGGGGTCTCGGTCATGGTCCTGGAGGCCGCCGGGGAGGTGGGCGGGCGCATGTCCACCGAGCACCTCGACGGCTTCCGCCTCGACCGGATCGGCCAGTTGCTCTCCACCTCGTACCCGGAGCTGACGCGCACGCCCGGCCTGGACGGCCTGGCCGTGAGCGCGTTCGCGCCCGGGGTGCTCGTCCACAGCGCGGGCCGCCACTACCGGGCGGGCGTGCCGCGGAGCGCGCGGGGCGCACTCGCAACAGCGCGCGCCCTCGCAAGCGCCCCCAGGGGAGGCCCCCGGGGCGTGCCCAGGAGCACCGCGCGGGGCGCCGCCACCCCGCTGGGCGGCGCGCTCGACCAGGCCCGGCTGGGCGCCTCGCTCGCGCGCCTCGCCGCGACGCCGGTGGAGCGGCTGCTCGCCCGGCCCGAACTGCCCATCGGAACGGCCCTGCAGACCCGGGGGCTGCCCGCCCGCACCCTCGACGGGTTCGTACGCCCGCTGCTCTCCGCGCTGCTCTGCGACCCCGACCTCACCACCTCAAGCCGGTGCGCGGACCTCGCCCTGCGCGGCTTCGCGCGCGGCCGGCTGTGTGTGCCGTCGGGGGGCGCCTCGGCCCTGCCCGAGCTGCTCGCGGCGGCGCTGCCGCCCGGCACGGTCCGCAGCGGCGTCAAGGTCACCTCGGTCGCCACGACCGCGGTGACCACGGCCGACCACGGCGTGATCGGCTGCCGCTCGCTGCTGCTGGCCACCGACGCGCGCGCCGCCTCCGAGCTGCTGCCCGGGCTGCGGGTGCCGCCGTTCCACCCGGTGACGGTGGTGCACCACACCGCCCCCGCGTCCCCACTGGCCGAGCCGGCGCTGCTGCTGGACGCGGACGGGGGCGGGCCGGTGGCGCACACGGCGGTGATGAGCGAGGTCGATCCGGCGCGCGCGCCGCGCGGGCGGGCGCTCATCAGCTCCACCGTGCTCGGCCCGCCGCCGCCGGACCTGGAGGCCTCGGTCCTGGCCCACCTGGAACGGCTGTACGGCACGTCCACGACGGACTGGGAGCTGCTGGCCGTCCGCCACACCCCCGAGGCGGTCCCGGCCATGCCCGCACCCCACGACGTACGCCGCCCCGTGCGGCTGCTGGCGGGCCTGTACGTGTGCGGCGACCACCGGGACACCAGCACGGTCCAGGGGGCGCTGTACTCGGGCCGCAGGGCCGCGCACGCACTCCTGACCGACCTGGGCCTGCGCCCGGCAACCCCGGAGCCCACGACCATGAGGCCGGCGGCCTGAGCCCGATCGCCCACGGCGCCGCGGGCGGTGATGTCGCCCGCGGCCCGTGGGCGCCTGGCCACGCGGTTCCCCGCGCCCCTGGGCTTTTAGGGGCGCGGGGAACGGCGCGAGCAACCCACCACAACCCGCAGACAACCACGGCCCAAGGGGCGCGGGGAACTGCGCGACCAGCCCACCACCGCCCCGCACACGACCACCGGGCAGAACAGCCGGCGGCGCCTACCCGAGCGCGGCGACCCGGTCGCGATACGTCCGTACCGCCGCCGCGTCCCGATACGGCTCCAACCGCCGCTCGAAGTCCCGCACGTACTCGACCGCCCGGACCGACCGCATCTCACTCGCCTGCTGCGCCGCCTCCGCGGCGAGCGCGCACGCCTGGTCGAGCTCCCCGAGCCCGAGCCGGGCGCACGCCAGCACCACCCGGCAGAAGAGCCGGGACCGGGCGTACGCCGGGGCGCGCAACTGCAAGGAGCGCTCGGCGTGCTGCGCGGCGGCCCGGTACTGCTGGAGGTCGCGGTGGCAGTGCCCGAACTCGTCCGCCAGCTGCGCGTCGTCGAAGAACCGCGCCCAGTGCGGCACCTCGTCCCCCGGCCGCGCCGCCTCCATCGCCCGTTCCGCCCGTACCAGCGAGGCGGTGCACGCCCGGATCTCGCCGAGCACCCCGTGTCCGCGCGCCTCCACGGAGTGCAGCAGGGCCTGCACCACCGGCGGCGCCGAGGACCCGACGCCCTGCTGGGCGACCCGGGCCAGTTGCACCGCCTCCCGGCCGTGGCCGAGGTAGACGGCCTGGCGGCTCATGGTGACCAGCACATACGACCCGTACGCCCGGTCACCCGCCGCCTGCGCCAGACGCAGCGCCTGGACGAAGTACCGCTGCGCCAGCCCGTGCGCGGCGATGTCGTACGAGGTCCAGCCCGCCAGCCGGGTGAGGTCGGCAGCCGCCGCGAAGAGCCTGCGGCCGACGTTCTCGCCGTAGCTGCCGCGCAGCATCGGCTCGGCCTCGTGCTCCAGATACCGCACCAGGGCCTGTCGCGCGTGGCCGCCGCCGTAGGCGTGGTCCAGGGTGCGGAAGAGCTCCCCCACCGAGCGCAGGGCCGCGATGTCGCCGCTGGTCACCCGCTGTCCGGGGCCGCGCTCCGAGCCGCGCTGCCGGGGCACGGCGGGCCGGCCCTGGGTGGGGATGCGGGGGGCCGCCGCGGCCGTCTCGCCCGCGAAGCGCGGGGTGGGGTCGCCGTGGCTCACGCGTTCGTCGGCGCGTCCGATCAGCCAGTCCCGGCTGGGCACCACGAGCCCGGCCGGGGTGAAGGCGATCTTCCGGAGCTCGACGTGGCTGCCGGAGTCCTTGCGCCACAGACCGCTGACGATGTCGACGGCCTCCTCCGGGGTCGCCGCGAACTCCAGCCCGGCGTACACCGGCGCACAGGCGTCGAGCCCCAGGTCCTGGGCCGAGAGTCTGCGCCCCAGGCGCCGGGTGAACACTTCGGCGATCAGCGCGGGCGTGGTGCCGCGTGGCTGCTGCCCGCGCAGCCACCTGGTCACCGACGTCTTGTCGTACCGCAGATCCAGGCCGTGCTCCAGGCCTAGCTGGTCCACGCGGCGCGCGAGCCCCGCGTTGGAGAATCCTGCCTCCGCGATGAGCGCGGCGAGTTGTCGGTTGGGTGTGCGCTGCGCGGGTCGTTCCGTCATCAGCTGTGCGATCTCCTGCCTTCCGGGCCAAGCGGGCAGCCCTCATGGAACGGGGGGAATTTAGCGGCCAATAACGCCCTGACCGCCGCCTTCGCCCCGCATTCATCCGATCGTGTGAGGAGGTGCCGTTTCTGCCCGCCGCACGCTGCCGTCGAACGCGGTCGTACAGTGGCTGAGGCGGATGGATGCACTGGGTGAGGAGCCGGCGTGAACGAGCTGCGATTTGTCCGATTGGGTTTCGGTGACGACGCGGTCGAGTACCAGGAGGCCTGGGACGAGCAGCGGCGGGTGCACGCGGCCCGGTTCGCCGACGAGATCCCGGACACCTGTCTGCTCGTGGAGCACCCGCCGGTCTACACGGCGGGCCGGCGCACGGACCCCAGCGAGCGCCCCCTGGACGGGACGCCGGTGGTGGACGTGGACCGGGGCGGCAAGATCACCTGGCACGGCCCGGGGCAGCTCGTCGGCTACCCGATCCAGAAGCTGCCGCGCCCGGTGGACGTGGTCGCGCATGTGCGCCGCCTGGAGGAGGCCCTGATCCGTACGGCCGCCGACTTCGGTCTGGAGACCACCCGGGTCGAGGGCCGCAGCGGGGTGTGGGTGCTGGGCGACCCCGTCGAGCAGCGCCCCCGGCCGGGCGGCCTCTCTCTCGACTTCGACCCGCGGCTCACCGACGAGGAGTTCGACCCGCGGCTGAACGGCCCGGAGTACGCCCCCTCGAACGCGGGCCAGCGCCGCGAGGACCGTAAGCTCGCCGCGATCGGCATCCGCGTCGCCAAGGGTGTGACCATGCACGGCTTCGCGCTGAACGTGAACCCGGACAACACCTGGTTCGACCGGATCGTGCCGTGCGGCATCCGCGACGCGGGCGTGACCTCGCTCTCGTACGAACTGGGCCGCGAGATCACGATCGCCGACGTCCTGCCGGTCGCCGAGAAGCACCTCAAGGAAATCCTGGAGAACGCGGAGCCGGCGCCGCGGGAGATCGAGCGGGCTACCGCCTAGTACGCCGGGGCGCACCCGGGAAACGGGAATGCGCCCCTCTGGCCATGGGTTGGCCAGACGTAATGCCACGCAAATAACGGGCGTACCCTGGTGTCCGCCGAAGAATCGAAGTCATAGGGAGCACGTCGTGTCCGCAGTCGCACCCGACGGACGCAAGATGCTGCGCCTGGAGGTCCGGAACAGCCAGACCCCCATCGAGCGCAAGCCCGAGTGGATCAAGACCCGGGCGAAGATGGGCCCCGAGTACACCAAGATGCAGAGCCTGGTGAAGAGCGAGGGGCTGCACACGGTCTGCCAGGAGGCGGGCTGTCCCAACATCTTCGAGTGCTGGGAGGACCGCGAGGCGACCTTCCTCATCGGCGGCGACCAGTGCACCCGGCGTTGCGACTTCTGCCAGATCGACACCGGCAAGCCCGAGGCGCTCGACCGCGACGAGCCCCGCCGGGTGGGCGAGTCCGTGGTCACCATGGACCTGAACTACGCCACCATCACCGGCGTCGCCCGCGACGACCTGGCGGACGGCGGCGCCTGGCTGTACGCGGAGACCGTGCGCCAGATCCACGCGCAGACGGCGGACCGCGCCGACGGCCGCACCAAGGTCGAGCTGCTGGCCCCGGACTTCAACGCGGTGCCCGAGCAGCTGGCCGAGGTCTTCTCGTCCCGGCCCGAGGTCTTCGCGCACAACGTCGAGACCGTGCCGCGCATCTTCAAGCGCATCCGCCCCGGCTTCCGCTACGAGCGCTCGCTCGACGTCATCACCCAGGCGCGCGACTACGGCCTGGTGACCAAGTCGAACCTGATCCTCGGCATGGGCGAGACCCGCGAGGAGGTCAGCGAGGCGCTCCAGCACCTGCACGACGCCGGCTGCGAGCTGATCACCATCACGCAGTACCTGCGGCCGTCGGTGCGCCACCACCCCGTGGAGCGCTGGGTGAAGCCGCAGGAGTTCGTGGAGCTGAAGGAGGAGGCCGACGAGATCGGCTTCTCCGGTGTGATGTCGGGCCCGCTGGTCCGCTCCTCGTACCGGGCCGGCCGGCTCTTCCAGCAGGCGATGGAGCGGCGGGGCGCGAAGGCCGCGACGGAGGGCGCCGCCGTCGGCACCGCCGCCGAGACCACCGCTGAGGCCGCCCCCCTCGGCGTGTGAATTCGCGCACAAAGTATTACCGGCCGGTAATGGCCGATTCGACGCGGTTCCCGCACCCTTCGCAGGTAGGAGGGGCGCGGGGGCCGCGTCGCTGTTTCTCCGGCGCGCGTCAAGGTTTCATTGCCGTTTGACCGTCCGGACACGCCCTGGTAACACCAGTCAGTGACGCTGTCTTCACGCACCGCGCACGCTCCCCGTGTGTGCGCCCGCGTGCACGCCCCGCTGCTTGTCCTGTCCTAGGGAGGACCCCATGACGCAGTCCGCGACGACCGTACGCGCCACCGCGCTCCCGTCCGTCACCGACGCGCTGCGTGCCATGGAGTCCGTCCTGCTGGCCGCCGGCCAGCGCACGGCCCGCCGCAACGCCTGGACGGCGGTCCTGGAGGACCGCCGCCGCGCCAAGGACCGGACCGAGGCCCAGCACGTACTGGAGGCCGTGGCTAGCCGTCGGCCCTGAGCCACGTAAACTTCGGTTCATGGCGAGGAAGGAAATCGCAGACACTACTGCGAACACCGGGCGACTGAAGCAGATCGCCCTCACGTACAAGATGACCCGCAAGGCCGACTCCAAGGTCGGTCTCGTCGTCGCGGCAGTGGGAATCGTCACCTTCGGCGTCTTCCTCGCGCTCGGGTTCCTGATCGGTCACCCCATCTACCTGGGCATTCTCGGCTTCCTGCTGGCCTTCCTCGCCATGGCGATCGTCTTCGGACGCCGTGCCGAGCGCGCTGCCTTCGGGCAGATGGAAGGACAGCCGGGGGCCGCGGCGGCGGTGCTCCAGAACATCGGCCGCGGCTGGACGACGACCCCGGCGGTGGCGATGAACCGCAGCCAGGACGTCGTGCACCGGGCGGTCGGCAGGGCCGGCATCGTGCTGGTGGCCGAGGGCAACCCGAACCGGGTGAAGTCGCTGCTGGCGGCCGAGAAGAAGAAGATGGCGCGGATCGTGGTGGACGTCCCCGTCCACGACGTGATGGTCGGCGACGGAGAGGGCCAGGTGCCCTTGAAGAAGCTCCGCACCACCCTGCTCAAGCTCCCGCGCGTCCTGGCGGGGCCGCAGGTCACCGCGGCCAACGACCGGCTGCGGGCGATGGGCGACCTCATGAGCAACATGCCGCTTCCCAAGGGGCCGATGCCCAAGGGGATGCGGATGCCGCGCGGCGGGAAGGCGCGCTGACCCTCCGCCCAGGCGGACGGGAAGGGGCCCGGCGGAACCGAGAGGTTCCGCCAGGCCCCTTCCTTTTACCGTTCTCTTCCCCTGTGGCCCTCTGCCCTCTGCCCTCTGCGCCCTCTGCTAGATCCGGACCTGGACCGCTCGCGAGAGGCGGTCGTGGAGGCCGCGGCCGTCCCGGTCCCAGACCAGGGCGGGGATCGCCAGGCACAGCAGCACACTGCGCAGCAGGGCCCGGGGGAAGCTCAGCCGCCCGCCGCCCTCCGCGATCAGACGCAGACCCAGGAGGCGCTTGCCGGGCGTGGAGCCGACCGTGCCGACGGTCAGGATGCTCATCACCAGGAAGACGACGAGCGCCCAGTTGTTGGTGAGGTGGAGCTGACGGTGAGCGAGCAGCCCGTATGCGATCAGGGCGCTCACCGCCCAGTCGATGAAGATGGCGCCGAAGCGCCGGCCCAGGGGGGCGATGGCGCCCGGCCCCTCCTGCGGCAGACCGAGCTGCTCGCCCCGGTAACCGAAGTCGACGCCCATCTCCTCGGCCGCCGCCTTGGGCCCGGAGAGCCACGATCCGATTGCTTGCCTGTTGTCCACGCTTCCACGGTACCGGCCGGGGTACGCGACCCGGCCCCCGGGATGGCCCAGAGGCCCGGGTATATCCGATTTGTACGGGTCTTGATGTGACCTCGGCCCGAGCCCCGGTTAACTTGGGCGAAACAAACGGGTCACGCTTGAGAAATCCCGCCTGCCTATGGTCGGGTCCAGCGTGTGCCACCGCACTGGCCGCACCACGAGCTACAACCCCGTCTCCCCCGGACGGGAGTAGGAGGAGTTGGATGTTCCAGAACGCCGACGACGCCAAGAAGTACATCGCCGACAACGACGTCAAGATGGTCGACGTCCGGTTCTGCGATCTTCCCGGCGTGATGCAGCACTTCACGATCCCGGCGACGGCGTTCGACCCGGCCGAGGAGCTGGCGTTCGACGGCTCGTCGATCCGCGGCTTCCAGGCCATCCACGAGTCCGACATGGCGCTCCGCGCCGACCTGTCGACCGCGCGCCTGGACCCGTTCCGCCGCGACAAGACGCTGAACATCAACTTCTTCATCCACGACCCGATCACGGGCGAGCAGTACAGCCGCGACCCGCGCAACATCGCCAAGAAGGCCGAGGCCTACCTCGCGTCGACCGGCATCGCGGACACGGCGTACTTCGGCCCCGAGGCCGAGTTCTACGTCTTCGACAACGTCCGTTTCCAGACGTCGGCGAACGAGAGCTTCTACCACATCGACTCCGAGGCCGGCGCCTGGAACACCGGGTCCACGGAGAACAACCGCGGCTACAAGGTCCGCTACAAGGGCGGCTACTTCCCGGCCCCGCCGGTGGACCACTTCGCCGACCTGCGGGCCGAGATCTCCCTGGAGCTGGAGAAGTCCGGCCTCCAGGTCGAGCGCCAGCACCACGAGGTGGGCACGGCCGGCCAGGCGGAGATCAACTACAAGTTCAACACGCTGCTGGCCGCGGCCGACGACCTGATGCTCTTCAAGTACATCGTGAAGAACGTCGCCTGGCGCAACGGCAAGACCGCGACCTTCATGCCGAAGCCGATCTTCGGCGACAACGGCTCGGGCATGCACGTCCACCAGTCCCTGTGGACCGGCGGCGAGCCGCTCTTCTACGACGAGCAGGGCTACGCGGGCCTGTCGGACACCGCCCGCTACTACATCGGCGGCATCCTCAAGCACGCCCCGTCGCTGCTGGCCTTCACCAACCCGACGGTGAACTCCTACCACCGCCTGGTCCCCGGCTTCGAGGCCCCGGTCAACCTGGTGTACTCGCAGCGCAACCGCTCCGCCGCGATGCGCATCCCGATCACGGGCTCGAACCCGAAGGCCAAGCGCGTCGAGTTCCGCGCCCCGGACCCGTCCTCGAACCCGTACCTCGCCTTCTCGGCGCTGCTCCTCGCGGGCCTGGACGGCATCAAGAACAAGATCGAGCCGGCCGAGCCGATCGACAAGGACCTCTACGAGCTCGCCCCCGAGGAGCACGCGGGCGTCCCCCAGGTCCCGACCTCCCTCCCGGCGGTGCTGGAGGCCCTGGAGGCCGACAACGAGTACCTCCAGGCGGGCGGCGTCTTCACGTCCGACCTGATCGAGACGTGGATCGACTACAAGCGCACGGCGGAGATCGCCCCGATCCAGCTGCGCCCGCACCCGCACGAGTTCGAGCTGTACTTCGACATCTAAGAACAACGTGGTTGGACGGCCGGGGCCGGGCCCCGGCCGTCCGGCACGCACATGAGGGCCGCCGTTCCCCGTGGATGGCGGCCCTCACGCGTACCCGGAACATCGGATACGTGAAGCCCTCCGCTAGCCGAGAGCCTTCGTTGCCTCGTCCATCAGCAGGTAGAGCAGGCCGACCAGGCTGCCACTGCTGACGATCTCCCGGCGGTCGATCATTCCCCGGATCTCCGAGATCGGGATCCATTCGATCCGGTCCGACTCGTTCAGTTCTGTCGGCGGGCCCGCGTATGTGGCGCCGTCGGCGCGGAAGACGTGGTGCTCGGAGTCGGTGATGCCGTTCGCGGGCTGCGCGTAGACGAGGGGCTTCATGGCCTCGACCCGCCAGCCGGTCTCCTCCTCCACCTCACGAGCCGCGGCCCGCTCCGGTGTCTCCTCCGCCTCGATGAGACCCATGGGAAGCTCCCAGCCCCAGGTGTCGGTGATGAACCGGTGGCGCCACATCATCAGAACCCGTTTGCGGTCGTCGACCACGGCCGCCACCGCCAGGTGCCGCATACGGACGACGTGGTGCTCCCAGCGGCGGCCGTCGGGCTGCTGGACGTCCACGAGCCACAGATTGACCCAGGGGTTGTCATAGATCTGCCGTTCGCCATGGACGGTCCACCGCATGACCCGACTCCCCTTCGCCGCCGATCCGGATTCCAGGATGCACCCCCGGGAACAGTCCTGACGCACCGCGCGGGCACCGCGCGCCGTCGATCGTGAACTCGACCTCCCCGCCCTCCCCTTGGCAAGATCAGGCCCCCGGCCACCCCCACCCCCGTCGGGCCGGTCACCTCCGAGAGGAACCCCCCTTGCCCTCGCGCCCCGCCCTCCGCACCGCCGCCCTCGCCGCCGCCCTCCTCGCCTCCGTCCTCCCCACTCGGGCCGGCTCCGCCACCGCCGCCGACGTTCCCCTCAAGACCGAGGCCGTCTTCAACAACCCCCTCGGGACCGCCGCCGAGCAGCAGGCCGTCGTCGCGCGGCAGGTGGAGCTCGTCGGCGGGGCGCCCGCGGGGGCGCGGATACGGCTCGCCATGTTCTACGCCGACGATCCGGCCCTGCCGGACGCGCTGGTCGCCGCTCATCGGCGGGGCGTCGAGGTGCAGGCGGTCTTCGACGAGAAGGCCGTGGGCATGGCCCCGTACAGGAGTCTGCTGGCCGAGCTCGGTGGGGACACCGCCAAGGCCTCGTGGGTGATGAGCTGCGGGGCCGGGCGCGGGTGTGTGGGGACGCGGGCGCTCGGGAGCGTCGACGCCATCAACCACAACAAGTTCCTGCTGCTGTCGGAGACCGGGGGCACCGCGCACGTCGTCGTGCAGTCCTCCGCCAACCTCCACGCCGGCCGCGACGGCACCAAGGGGTGGAACAACGCCCTGGTGCTGGTGGGGAACGAGGGGATCTACTCCGCCTACGACGGGTACTTCGACGACCTCAGGGCCCGGCGCGCCAACAACGACTACTACAGCACCGGGCGGCCCCCGGTCGCCTCCGGCAACGCCAAGGCGCACTTCTATCCGCGCGCCGAGAGCAACGGCTCGCCCTACGACGACCCGTCCGAGGACACCGTCGCCACGGTGCTGGACAACGTGAGGTGCTTCGGGAACTCCACGTACGGCACGAGCGACAACCACCGCACCCGCATCCGGGTCGGCATGACCATCTTCAGCCGGCCCTACCTCGCCGAGCGGCTCGCCGAGCTCGACGCCCAGGGGTGCTACGTGGAGGTGTCCGAGACGTACAACCCGGACAGCGCGCTGGAGAAGCAGTCGCTGGAGACGCTGCTGAAGAAGACGTCCAGTGTGTACGGCGGCGTCATCACCAAGTACTACTGCCAGTCCGACTCCACCTGGATCCACGACAAGTACCTGCTGGTGGAGGGGAACTACTACAACACCCCGGACCGCAAGGTGCTGTGGACCGGCAGCCACAACTGGAGCGGGAACTCGCTGCGGCAGAGCGACGAGACGATGCTCCAGCTGGAGGACGGCGGCGTCTTCGACTCCTACGTCGCCAACTTCAACAAGCTGCGCGCCGCCACCACCCACCAGCCCGCCAACGGCGCCCCGGCCTCCTGCTGAGGCCCTCGGCGGGGAGTGGGGGGGGGGGGGGTGGGCGGGGGGGGGGGGGGGACAACCCCACATGCCTCCAAAGGACATCAACAGAACACCCCCCACCCCCTCTTCTCCCCTTTGTCGCCAACTCCACCACCCTGCGCCCCCCCCCCCCCCACCACCCCACCCATTGCACCCCGCCCTCCTCCGACTACCCCAGCCTGGGATCCCCCCCCCCCCCCCCCCCCCCCCCCCCCCACCCGCACCGTCAGCGGCCCGAGCGGATCAGGGCCCGGACCATCCGGCACGTCGTGTCCGACGGCGGGTGCACACCGATCAGCTCCGCCGTGCTCCGTATCTTGCGGTTGGGCGCGTGCTCGGGCTGGTAGACCCCCGTGTCGAGCAGCGCGATGGCCAGGCGCATCGCCTTGAGGCGCCTGTTGTGCGTCTCGTACCACACCCGCGGGCGTCCGGCGGGCAGCGGCACCTTCTTCAGGGACATCAGGGACAGCTGTTGCGGGGCGCGCGACGTCAGTACGGCAGCGGCCATGGGCATCCTCCTGGGCTGTCGGGAACCCTCACGAACTGCCTCAATTTTACTGCCCACCACTGACAATCGCCGCTGGTCGGACGGTCTTTGACCAGGTCACAGGCGTACCGGCGGTACCGTGTCCCCCATGGAGATCTGGATCAACCCCGCCTGTTCCAAGTGCCGCAGCGCGGTCGACCTGCTGGACGCCGAGGGCGCCTCGTACACCGTCCGCCGCTACCTCGACGACGTGCCCTCCGAGGACGAGATCCGGGCCGTGCTCGACCGGCTCGGCCTGGAGCCGTGGGACATCACGCGCACCCAGGAGGCCGAGGCGAAGGAGCTCGGGCTCAAGGAGTGGCCGCGCGAGGACGCCTCCCGCGGGCGCTGGATCGCCGCGCTCGCCGCGCACCCGAAGCTCATCCAGCGCCCGATCATCACGGCGGACGACGGCACGGCGGTGGTGGGCCGCACCGAGGAAGCGGTACGGGACGCGCTCTCGCGGTGACCCCTTGTCTCGCGTACCGCCCTTTGCCCCCACTGGCGGTGACGTCCTCTTGCGCTGACGCCCCGGGGCCGGGCGCGCCCGGCCCCCGTCAGCGCGCGGCCCGGCCCCTCACGCCTCGCCCAGCTGCCGTTCCGCCCGCGCCAGCACCTCGCTCACCCGCGCCCCGAACCCCGCGTCGCACGGGTGCGGCACCCCGCCGCGTACCGCTTGCAGCAGCGCGTCCAGCGCCGCCGCGAACCCCTCCTCCGCACCGCCCCAGTCCGGCAGCCGCTCCACGCCCCGCTCGCCCAGGAGTTCCACGCCAAGACCCGCCACGGCCTCGGGCGCGCCGAAGCCCAGCGTCACCGTGGCGGAGGCGCCCGAGGCGTGGCGCAGGACCAGATGGACGGTGTCCTCGGGGCCGGGCGCGGCCGTCACCCGTGTCACCTCGCCGAGCACCGGCAGCAGCACCGACAGGACGTGCGGGCCGACGTCCCACAGCGCGCCCTTCTCCCGGCGCCAGGGCGAGGCCGCGTACGGGCTCGGGGAGGCGCCGGGGGTGAAGAGCGAGCCGAGCCAGTGCGCGTGCGCGGTGAACCAGCCGTCCGCCGCGGCCCGCTGGTCGATCCAGCCGGCCGTGGCCGGGGCGAAGCGCAGGGTGAAGAAGACCACGGAGGCGACCCCGGCGCGCCCGGCCGCCTCCGCGACCTCGCGCGCCCGGTCCGCGTCGGTGGCGACCGGCTTGTCGAGCAGCAGATGGCAGCCGGCCCCGGCGGCCCGTACGGCCAGGGGCGCCTGGACGTCCGGTGGCAGCGCGAAGGCGACCGCGTCGCACGCCGCGAACAGCTCGTCCACGTCCTCGTACACGGGAACGGAGTGCGCGGCGGCCAGTTCGGCCGCGGCTTGCGGGCGGCGGCCCCAGATCCCGGCGAACTCGACGTCCGGGTGCGCGGCGAGCGCGGGCGCGTGGGTGGCGACGGCCCAGGGACCGGTGCCGAGGAGGCCGACACGCAGGGGTGCGGGGCGGGTGGTGGGGGCGGATGCGGCGCCCGATACGTCGGTCATACCGAGCAGTGTGCTCGCCGGTCGCGCAGGAAACCCTCGGGTTTACGGACGAAACCCGGGTAACACCGGGTTCACATGCGGGCAACGGACGGGAAATCCCGGGATGTGAGGCTGCCCCCAGCAGCCCCGGACGCCCCGCACGGCGCCGACGGCCCCGCCGCACCGCGGCTCCCGCACCACCAGCAGCTCCCGCAAAGGATGGCTTCCGTGACGTTCAAGGCTGAGTACATCTGGATCGACGGCACCGAGCCGACCGCCAAGCTCCGCTCGAAGACCAAGATCATAGCGGGTGTGCCGGACGGCGCCGAGCTGCCGGTGTGGGGCTTCGACGGCTCCTCCACCAACCAGGCCGAGGGCCACGCCTCCGACCGGGTCCTGAAGCCGGTCTTCTCCTGCCCGGACCCGATCCGCGGCGGCGACAACCTGCTGGTCCTGTGCGAGGTCCTGGACATCGACGGCACGCCGCACGCCTCCAACACGCGCGCTCTGCTGCGGCCGGTCGCCGAGCGGTTCGCCGCGCAGGAGCCGATCTTCGGCATCGAGCAGGAGTACACGTTCTTCGACGGCGCCCGCCCGCTGGGCTTCCCGGTCGGCGGCTTCCCGGCCGCGCAGGGCGGCTACTACTGCGGTGTCGGCGCCGACGAGATCTTCGGCCGCGAGATCGTCGA
This sequence comes from Streptomyces sp. NPDC031670, assembly GCF_055580545.1. NCBI lineage: Bacteria > Bacillati > Actinomycetota > Actinomycetes > Kitasatosporales > Streptomycetaceae > Streptomyces > Streptomyces sp. NPDC031670. The sequence goes on from NZ_JBVILC010000015.1 coordinate 34,274, forward strand.
GAAGCACCTCGACCACTGCCTCGCCGCGGGCCTCAGCATCTCCGGCATCAACGCCGAGGTCATGCCGGGCCAGTGGGAGTTCCAGGTCGGTCCGGTCGGTCCGCTGGAGGTCTCCGACCAGCTGTGGATCGCGCGCTGGCTGCTCTACCGCACGGCCGAGGAGTTCAACGTCTCGGCGACGCTGGACCCGAAGCCGGTGAAGGGCGACTGGAACGGCGCGGGCGCGCACACCAACTTCTCCACCAAGGCGATGCGTGAAGGCGACCAGGGCTGGGGCGCGATCATCACCGCGTGCGAGTCGCTCGGTGAGGGCTCCAAGCCGATGGACCACGTCAAGAACTACGGCGCCGGCATCGACGACCGCCTGACCGGTCTGCACGAGACCGCCCCGTGGAACGAGTACTCCTACGGCGTCTCGGACCGCGGCGCCTCGGTGCGCATCCCGTGGCAGGTCGAGGTGGACAAGAAGGGCTACATCGAGGACCGCCGCCCCAACGCGAACGTCGACCCGTACGTGGTGACCCGGCTGATCGTCGAGACCTGCTGCACCGGCCTGGAGAAGGCCGGCCAGGTCTGAGCCGAACGACGTGCCTCCGAGGGCGCCCCCGCACACGCGGCGGGCGCCCTCCGGGCTTTGCGGCAGGGCGAGTTCCGGCCATCGTGCGGCCGAGTTCCGTACCGGTGTGGGGGACGACACTGCTCGCCGCCGGGGGCATCTGGTTCAATGTGCACATGGCCAGCCATCCGAACCCCGCGACAGGTCGCAGTGACCTGGAGCCGTTCTGGCCGTCCCGTCAGCACCACGACTTCGACCGGGTGTGTTGCCGCGCGACGAACGCGCCGGCCCTCTAAAGCCTCCCCCTCACCGAAGGCCTTCGGCCCGCGCGCGACGACGTACGTCCCCCGACGACTCCGCGCGAAAGAGCTGACCTCTCATGGCGAACGCCCCTGTTTTCTCCACCTCCGCCGCGACCGCCGCCCGCCCCTCCCCCGTCCCGCCGGGACGCCACCGGCTCCGTGCCGTCGACCGCGACGAAGTGGCCGCCACCGGCACGGTCGCCGACTTCCTTCCGCCGGGCGCCACTTGGCTGCCCGCGCCCCCGCACACCCTGCCCGTGCTGCCCGGCCGGCCGCCGATGGTCGGCTATCTGGTGCTCCTCCCGGCCGACCAGCAGCCGCCGCCGGCCGCCACCGCGCCCACCGCAGCGGCCGTTCCCGTCCCGGCCCCGGCCCCGGCCCGGGAGCCGGGCGCCGATCCGGCGACCGAGGGCGACGCGCCCGTACGTATCGACACCGCCCGCCGCACCGCCGAGGTCGACGGGCGCCCGCTCGACCTCACGTACCTCGAATTCGAGCTGCTGGCCCATCTGGTGGCGAACCCCCAGCGGGTGCACACCCGCGACCAGTTGGTGACCACGGTGTGGGGGTACGGCCACGTCGGCGACGGCCGGACCGTGGACGTCCACATCGCCCGGCTGCGCCGCAAGCTGGGCGCCCCGCACCGCCACGCGATCCAGACGGTCCGGCGGGTGGGGTACAAGTACGCCCCCTGATCCGCCGCCCTCGGGTCCGTCCCCGGACCGCCCCGGCCCCTCCCGCCCCGCGACCGGCGCGGGAGGGCAGGATACGAGGCCGGGGGGTGGTGCCAGGTACACCCCGGCCGGGGGGACCGGCCCCGTGACCGCGCCCGTGCGGCGCGGCCAGACTGGGTCCGCAGACACGCGGGGCCCACGAAGGGGGACGAGGACGATGGTCACACGTATACGGGCGGGGCTGGTCGCCGGCGGCAGGGGGTTCGGTCTGTCGACCAGCGCCATGGCCGTCGGGATCTTCCTGTTCACCCTGGCCGTCGTGTCGATCGCCCTGATCCCGGTCGGCGTCGGGGTGTTCACCACCCCGGCCGTGCTCGACGCGGTACGGGTGTACGCCAACCGGCGCCGCTCCCTCGCCCGGGAGTGGCTGGGGATCGAGATCGCCGTGCCCTACCGGGCCCTCCCCCGCGAGCGGGCCGGGGTGATCGGTGCGGCCGAGCGGTGCCGGCTGCTCCTGAGGGACCCGGCGACCTGGCGCGACCTGGAGTGGCTGTTCGTCGACATGACGGCCGGCAGCCTCGTCGCCGCCCTGGCGCCGGCGCTGCTCCTCTACAGCGTGTGGGGCACGGTGCTCGCGGCAGGCGTCTGGAAGCCGATCGACGAGGCGGGCGGCGGTCTGTGGTTCACCTTCCTCCACGTCACCTCGCAGTCCACGGCCGTCCTCGCGGCGCTCCTCGGCATCGCGTACACCGTCCTCGGTCTGTTCGTGAACCCGGCACTGATCCGGGCCAACTTCGCGATGTCCCGGTCGCTGCTCTCCCCCACCCGGGAGCAGGCGCTCGCCCTGCGGGTGGAGCGCCTGACCGAGACCCGGCACGACGCCGTGGACACCTCGGCCGCCGAACTGCGCCGTATCGAGCGCGATCTCCACGACGGGGCGCAGGCACGGCTCGTCGCGGTGGGCATGAGCCTGGGGACCGTCGAGGCGCTGATCGAGAAGGACCCGGCGCGGGCCAAGGCGCTGCTCGCCAGGGCGCGCGAGTCGTCCGCCGAGGCGCTGACGGAGCTGCGCGACCTGGTCCGGGGCATCCACCCGCCGGTGCTGGCCGAGCGCGGTCTGGGGGACGCGGTGCGCGCGCTGGCGCTGCGCCTGCCGGTGCCGGTCGAGGTCGACGTCCAACTGCCGGCCGGGCGCGCCGACGCCCCGGTCGAGTCGGCCGCGTACTTCGCGGTGAGCGAGGCCCTCACCAACGCGGTCAAGCACGCCGAGGCGGACCGCATCTGGGTCGACCTGTCGTACTCGTACGAGAGCGGGACGCTGCGCATCACCGTCACCGACGACGGGCACGGCGGGGCGCGGGTGGGCGGCGGGTCCGGGCTGAGCGGTCTGGAGCGGCGACTGGGTACATTCGACGGCGTCCTGGCCGTCAGCAGTCCCGTGGGCGGCCCCACCATGGTGACCATGGAGATTCCTTGCGCGTTGTCCTAGCCGAAGATCTCTTCCTGCTCCGCGACGGGCTCGTACGGCTTCTGGAGGCGTACGACTTCGAGATAATCGCGGCGGTCGAGAGCGGGCCCGAACTGACCAGGGCGCTGGCCGAGTCGGAGCCGGACGTGGCGATCGTCGACGTACGGCTGCCGCCCACCCACACCGACGAGGGCCTCCAGTGCGCCCTGGCCGCGCGCCGGGCCCGGCCGGGGCTGCCGGTGCTCGTGCTGTCCCAGCACGTGGAGCAGTTGTACGCGCGCGAGCTGCTGGCCGACGGGAACGGCGGGATCGGCTATCTGCTGAAGGACCGTGTCTTCGACGCGGAGCAGTTCGTGGACGCGGTGCGGCGGGTGGCGGGCGGTGGCACCGCGATGGATCCCCAGGTGATCTCGCAGCTCCTCTCGCGCCGGGCGCGGGAGTCGCCGGTGGGCCAGCTCACCCCGCGTGAGCTGGAGGTCATGGAGCTGATGGCCCAGGGGCGGTCCAACGCGGCGATCGCGCAGCAGCTGGTGGTGACGGAGCGGGCGATCGCCAAGCACACGTCCAACATCTTCGCGAAGCTGGGGCTGCCGGTGTCCGACGACGACAACCGGCGGGTGCTGGCCGTGCTGGCCTATCTGGAGCGCGGCTGATCGCGGGCTGTCCGGCCCCCTCCACGCGTCGGTGGCGCGGAGCGCCGGCCGCGGCGGGTTAGCCTGGCGGACAATGAACCGGATGACCACGCCCTGGGGCGCGTACGAGCTGACCCGTTTTCCCGAGGACCCGCGCGACCCGCTGCGGGCCTGGGACGCCGCCGACGAGTATCTGCTGCGGCATCTGGAGGGGATCGACCTCTCGGGGTCCGTGGTCGCCCTCGGGGACCGGTGGGGTGCCCTGACGACCGCCCTGGCGGCCCGGGGCGCGGGCTCGCTCATCCAGATCGGCGAGTCCTTCCTCGGCCAGGAGGCGACCCGGGCCAACCTGGCGCGGGCGGGCGTGGCCCGGGACTCCGTCACGCTGCTGTCCACCCATGACGAGCCGCCCGCCCGGGTGGACGTGCTGCTGGTGCGCGTACCGAAGAGCCTGGGTCTCCTGGAGGACCAGCTGCACCGGCTCGCGCCCGCCGTGCACGCGGGCACCGTGGTCGTCGGCACCGGCATGGTGAAGGACATCCACACCTCCACCCTGAACCTCTTCGAGCGCCTCCTCGGCCCGACGAAGACCTCGCTGGCCGAGAAGAAGGCCCGGCTGATCTTCTGCGAGCCGGACCCGGACCTGGCCCGGCCGGTGAACCTGTGGCCGCTGACGTACTCGCTGGAGATGGGCATCGGCCCCGCCTCCGGGCTCGCCGTCACCAACTACGCGGGCGTGTTCTGCGCCGACCGCCTCGACATCGGCACCCGCTTCCTGCTCCAGCACCTGCCCACGCGTACGGGCCCGGACCGGGTCGTCGACCTCGGCTGCGGCAACGGCATCGTGGGCACCGCGGTGGCGCTCGCCAACCCCGAGGCGCGGGTGGTGTTCACGGACGAGTCGCACCAGGCGATCGCCTCGGCCCGCGCGACCTTCCGGCTCTGCGTGGGCGCGGCCCGGGAGGCCGACGCCGAGTTCCGGCTCGGCGACGGGCTGAGCGGGTTCCCGCCGGGCACGGCCGATCTGGTGCTCAACAACCCCCCGTTCCACACCCATCAGGCGACCACCGACCGCACCTCCACGCGGATGTTCACGGACGCGCGCGAGGCGCTGCGGCCGGGCGGCGAGCTGTGGGTCGTCGGCAACCGGCACCTGGGCTACCACCTCAAGCTCCAGCGGCTCTTCGGCAACAGTGAACTCGTCGCCAGCGACCCGAAGTTCGTGGTGTTGCGCGCGGTCAAGCGCTGACCGGTGTTTCTGGAGATACCTACGAATTAGCCGGGGCGTTGAACGCCCCACGCGCCCCTTGCGTATGGAACGACGCGCTGCTTCAAGCGAAGGAGTTCCATGGGACGCTCAATACGAAAACGGCCGACCTTCCCTCGGCGGATGACGATGGCCGCCGCGGCACTCTTCATCGGTGGGGGCGGCCTTGTCGCGGTGAATGTGTACGCCTCGGCGAGCGACGATCCGGGGAAGGCCCAGGTACGGGCCGCCCCGGTGACGAACGCCTCGACGATCGACTGCCCGGACGTGTCCAACAGCCTTCCGGACGTGCCGGAACCGGCCCGCCCCGAGGTGGACCGGGAACTGGCGGCCATTGATACACAGATCACCGACGCATACGAGAAGTTCGCCTCGAACAAGGATCAGGTCGACCGCGATCCCGGCTATGCCCAACAAGCCGTACTGGGTCCGCTGAAGGACAAGCGGACGGCGTCGCTCGACCGGATCGCCGTGGCCGTCGGCCGCAGTGGCGGCAAGCAGCCGCAGGGCATGCAGGGCCTGGCGCCGTGCACCCTGCGCGCGGACGACGACGCCAGGGGCGGGGGCGGCTCGGGAGCCGCCGGCCAGGCCCAGAACCAGGGTCAGAACCAGGGCCAAGGTCAGGGTCAGGGTCAATGGCCCGGCCAGGGCCAGGGTCAGAACCAAGGCCAGAACCAGGGCCAGGGCCAGAACCAAGGGCAAGGCCAGAACCAAGGGCAGGGTCAGGGGCAGAACGTCGGGAACGGGCCCGCGAAGAGCGACTTCGTCGACATCCGCTCCGTCCGGCCCAACGTCCAGGCCCCCCGCACCCAGCGCAACGGCTCGACCGGGTTCTTCACCAGCAGCTGCGGCGTCAACCAGAACGCCAAGCGGAACCCCGACAACGTCATCGTCGCGCCCGGTGTCAGCAATGGCGCCCACCATATGCACGACTATGTCGGAAACCAGGCGACCGACGCCTTCTCCAGCGACGCCGATCTGGCCAAGGGCGGCACCAGCTGCCGTAATCAGGGTGACAAGTCCACCTATTACTGGCCCGTACTGCGCCTTCAGAACGGGCAGAACGAGAACGACGCCAATGCGGACGGCGGCGGCCGGGACAAGAACGTCGGAAAGATCCAGACGCCCTCCCAGGTGACCATCAAGCTCGCCGGAAATCCCGTCAGCAAGGTCACCGCCATGCCGCGCTTTCTGCGCATCATCACCGGCGACGCGAAAGCCTTCACCAACGGCAACGCGAATGCCAACGCGTCCTGGAGCTGCACCGGATTCGAGAACCGCCAGCTCAAGGACAAATACCCGATCTGCCCCCAGGGCAGCAATGTCGTCCGCACCTTCAATTTCCAGAGCTGCTGGGACGGGAAGAACACGGACAGCGCGAACCACCGGACGCACGTCGCCTTCGCGGGCAGGAACGGTGCGTGCCCGCGCGGCTTCAAGGCGATCCCGCAGCTCCAGCAGCGGATCGTGTACGCCGTGCCGCCGGGCCCCGGGTTCGCCGTCGACTCCTTCCCGGAGCAGCTCCACAAGCCGGTCACCGATCACGGTGACTTCATCAACGTCTTCAGCGACCAGCTGATGAGGAAGGCGGTGACCTGCATCAACACGGGGCGCAGTTGCGCCTGACAGCCAGGGCGCGCACGCCCCTGGAAACCCGCTCCCCCTGATGCGCTCCCCCGGGTCACCCCACCCGGGGGAGCACGCACCGCGCGGTCAGCTCATGTGGTGGTGTCCGGAATGGTTGGTCCCGGTCTCGACACTGCCACCGAGCCGGCCGCGCAGTGCGTCCACCACGCTCTCGTCGCCCACGGCGACCCATTTGCGGCCCACCAGATAGGCGCCGCCGTAGTCCTTGGCGCCGTTGATCCACTCCCGCTGGCCGCGGTCGGTGGCGAAGGTCGCCAGGACGTACCTGCCGTCCGCGGTGTCGCAGTTGGCCTGCCGGAGCTCGGCCGCGTTGGTGGAGATCTTCGGTTTGCAGGCGGCCTGGGCCGCTATCTCTTCGAGGGTTCCGCCGGCCGTCTTGGGCGCGTCGTGGCCGCCCCCGCCGCAGCCCGCGGCTAGGGTCACGACCGCGGCTGCCAGGGCCGCTCGTACAAGGGTGCGCATACCTCCATCGTGCCTTCAACCACCCCTCCCCCGCGCGCATTTGGCCATTTCAGTGGCCCCATGACCCGACGGTCGCCCCGCCGTCACCGTGCGCTCCGCAAGCGCCCGCTGTCCCCCCTTACGACCCGAGGAGCGCCGAGCCCATGACCGTCGCGCCGCCCCCGCCGAACGCGCCGCGCGCGTCGGGACGTACGGCGCCGGGCACCTCGGGAGCCACCGGCGCCGGGTCCGTCGCGGGGGTGCCGGACCCCGCGCCCGCGGCCCCGGCGCCCTCCGCGGTCGCACACCCGCTTGACAGCGGCACCGGCCGCACCAACCTGGCGGCCCGCGCCCGGCCGCCCCTGCCCCAGGGGTGCGTCCGCCCATGACCGCGATCCCCGCCACCAGCGTCGCCAACCTCCGCGATCTCGGCGGCGTCCAGCTCGCCGGCGGCCGTACGGTCCGGCCCGGCCTGGTCTTCCGGGCCGGGGCGCTGGACCGGTTCGACCCGGCCCGGGACCCGGCGGTGGCCGGGCTCGGGCTCCGGACTGTCGTCGACCTCCGTACGGACGCCGAGCGCGCCGAGCGGCCCGACCGGCTGCCCGACGGGGCGCGGCTGGTCGTCGCGGACGCGCTGGCGGACGCGGTGAGCGCCTACGGGGCGCCCCCGGCCGCCCAGCTGCGGCGGGTGCTGGCCGACCCCGTCGCGGCCGAGCAGCACCTGGGCGGGGGCCGCGCGGCGGCGGTGTTCGGGGACCTCTACCGGAGCCTGGTGACGTCGGAGTCGGCGCGGGCCGCGTACCGGACGCTGCTGAACGAGCTGGCCGCCGAGGACGCGGGGCCGCTGCTCTTCCACTGCACGGCGGGCAAGGACCGTACGGGGTGGGGGACGACGGTGCTGCTGTCCCTGCTGGGGGCCGGGCCGGAGGTGGTGGAGCGGGAGTACCTGGCGGTGAACGCGGCGGTGCGGCAGGCGTTCGCGCCGCTGGTCGAGGGGTTCACGGCGCAGGGCGGCGACCCGGAGGTGGCGCTCGCGGTGATCGGCGTGGTGCCGGAGTACCTGGCGGCGGGCCTGGAGGAGGTGGCGTCGCGGTACGGGTCGATGGAGGCGTACGTACGGGACGGGCTGGGGGTGGACGACGGGACACTCGGGCGTCTGCGCTCCCGGCTGACGAGCGCCCCCTGAGCCGGGTGCGACCCCGCGGACGGGGGCCGGGCACGGGCAGGCGCGGTGACCATCCCACGATTCGCTCGTTTTGCTGAACGTGGCCCCGCCCCAGGACATCCTCACCCGCCCCACCCCCATCGGCATCGAGCAGGCCGAAGCCGCGCTCGTGGAGCACTACCCCCGGCTGACCCGGCTCGCCTATCTCGTGCTGCCGCCCTCCCTCGGGCGCAACCGCCGGGTGCTGACCGCGCACGCGCTGGTGCAGCGGTCGCTGCCCCGGGGCCGCGCCGCCACCCGGGCGGCGATCCCGGCGCCCCGGCGCGGCGACCCGGGGTACGGCTTCGTGCGGCGCCAGGTCGTCCGGCAGGCGCTGGAGGCCGGGCTGCCGCTGCGGCGGCGGGCCTGGCCCAAGCGGGCGCAGTTGCCGCCGGTGCTGCCGCAGGTGTGGGGGCTGCGGCTGTTCCCCCGCTCGGGCGGCGCCGATGAACTCGCCCTGGACCAGCGGCTCTCCGCGCTGAGCGGTCCCGCGCGGGCCGCCTTCGTGCTGCGCGGTCTCGACGGGCTGAGCGACGCCGAGGTGCGCAGGGAGCTCGACGCCGTGGGCGTCGAGGACGCCGGGGCCGCGGTGGAGGAGGCGGGCGAGCCCGGCGCGGCGGCGGCGCTCCTGGAGGCCGCCGAGTTCGACCCCTGCTCGCTCCAGGCCCGGCCCACCGACCTGATGCGCCGCCGCCAGCATCTGCGCGCCGCCCTGGTCGCCGCCGCGGCGCTGGCCGTCTGCGGCACGCTGCTGGGGCTGCCGGGCGACGGCTGGGGCCCGGACGGCGCCGCCGCGCCGCCGTACGCGCGCAACCCCGCCGCCGAGGCCGCCCTCGACCCCGCCCGGGTCGTCCGGGTGGACGCGGCGGTGTGGCGGACCTCGCCCCGTACCGACTTCTCCGTCTGGCCCGCCCGGGGCCCCCTCACCGGCGACAGCGCGCTGCTGCGGCGCGCGCTGGCCGTCTGGGCGCGGCCGGGCCGCTCCGTGCAGGTCTCCGCCACGCCGAGGACGCCGTCCGGCCCGCCGATGGGCGCGCCCCAGCTGCTGTACGCGGGCAAGGTCGACCGGGCCTCGGTGGTGCTCTTCTACGACGGCCTGCGGGTCGCCCGGTACGCGGAACCGCTGGAGGGCACCGCGGGCGCGGCGCTCGACTTCGCGCGCGTGGACGGGGCGGACACCGCGTCCGCCGGGGCGCTCGTGGTCGGCCGCACCGACGGCAACGTGCGCTATCTGACCGCCCCCTGGGTGCGCGAGGCGGCCGTGCGGGACCTGCTCGCCCCGGGGGCCGCCCCCCGCCCGCTCGTCCGCGACGGGGACGGTGTGACCGCCCCGCTGGTCTCGCCCGCGCAGGCCCGCGACTGCACCTCCTGGGACGTGCTCCAACTGCGCGACGCGTCGGCGGCGCGGCTCCTCACCGACCTCGGCGAGCTCGCGCCCGCCCGGCTCACCTGGGGGGCGCCGGACGCGCCCGGGGACATCACGAGCGCGTCCGCCCGCGAGGCCTGGGCCCGTACCGCCTGTCTGCTGCCCACGGTCCGCTCGCACGGCGTGCGGACGGTCAACTCCTGGCAGTACGCGCGCCAGCCGCTGCCCGAGGCCAACGGGACCGCCGCCTGGCTCTGCACCCGGGCCGACACCTGGTCCGGCACCGACAGCCGGGTGCTCGCCCAGTTCCAGGCGCCGGGCGCGCCGAAGGGGGCGGCGGGCGCGGTCGCCGCGCGCGCCGACGACAGCGCCGCCTGCGGCACGCACCGGCCGCAGGTGCTCGCCGGGGTGCTGTGGAAGTCCCGGGGCGGGCACTGGTACGTGCTGGCGGCCGGCAGCGAGGATCTGGCCGGGGTCGCCGTCTCGGGCGGGGTGGAGGCGTCCGAGCGCGGCCATCTGCTCGCCGTGCGCACCCAGGAGGGCGCCCGCGCCCAGCTGGGCGGGCGGCTCGCGGACGGCACCGAGGTCGCCGCCCTGCGCTGAGCCCGGGCGCGCGGGGTGCGCGGTCCGTACGGACAACTCCTCGCGCACCCCTGTTGCCAGATGCTTACCCGTCAGTACATTGACGCCATGTCTAATACGCCGCGGTCCGCTCCGGTGGTCTCGGAGCACCGAGAGCTCAAGGCCAGGAACGTCTCGTTCGCCTGGGAGGGGACGCCGCTGCACTGGATACCCGGCGACCCGTTCACCGGGCACACCATCAACGTGCTGCATCTGCTGCTCCCGGCGGGCGAGCGCTGGTTCGTGCAGGTGTACAAGCAGGTGCTGCCGTACATCCGCGACGAGCGGCTGCGCGAGGACGTGATCGGGTTCATCGGCCAGGAGGCCACGCACTCGGCGGCCCACGACGACGTGCTCCCCCACCTCAAGGCGCTCGGCCTGGACCCCACCCCGTACACCGCGCAGGTCGACTGGCTCTTCGAGAAGCTGCTCGGCGACCGGAGGCTGCCGCCGGGGCGGGCGCGCCGGTGGTGGCTGATGGAGCGGGTCGCCACCATCGCGGCCATCGAGCACTACACGGCGTTCCTGGGCGACTGGATCCTCAACGCCGACGCCCTGGACGAGCGCGGCGCCGACGCGGTGATGCTGGATCTGCTGCGCTGGCACGGCGCCGAGGAGGTCGAGCACCGCTCGGTCGCCTTCGACCTGTTCCAGCACGTCGACGGCGGTTACCGGCGCCGGGTGCGGACCTGGGCGACCGCGTTCACCGCGCTGGTCTTCCTCTGGCAGCGCGGCGCCCGCTTCTTCATGGAGAACGACCCCACGCTGCTGGACGGCAAGGCCACCTTCGGCGCGTTCCTGCGCGCCGGACGGCAGGGCACGCTGCCGACCGCCGGGGCGATGGCGCGCTCGGTCCCGCGCTATCTCAGCCGTACGTACCACCCCTCGCAGGAGGGCTCGACGGCGCAGGCCATGGCCTATCTGGCGAGCTCGCCCGGCGCCAACGGAGGCCGCTGACATGCCCCGTACGAGCTCCGTGGCGCTGGCCGCGGGGGCGGCGCTGCTGGTGCGGCGGGCGGTCCGCCGCCGGATCGCCGCCTCCCCGCTGTGGCCGCTGCCCGCGCTGGAGACACCCGTCTCCGGCCGGGGCGGGCGCAGGACGGCCTCGCTGCGGCTCACCGTCGCCGAACGGACCGTGCCCGCCGAGGGCGTGGCCCTGCTGCGGCTCGCCTCACCGACGGGCGCGCCACTGCCCGAGTGGCGGCCGGGCGCCCATCTGGACCTGCTGCTGCCGTCGGGGCTGGTCCGGCAGTACTCGCTCTGCGGCGACCCGGCCGACCGCACTGCCTACACCGTCGCCGCCCGGCTGATCGAGGACGGGCGGGGCGGCTCCCGTGAGGTGCACGAGCAGTTGGGCGTGGGCGCCGGACTGGTCGTGCGCGGGCCGCGCAACCGCTTCCCGCTGACCGAGGCGCCCTCGTACGCCTTCGTCGCCGGCGGCATCGGCATCACCCCGGTGCTGCCCATGCTGCGGGCCGTCGAGGCGGCGGGCGGTGAGTGGCGGCTGCTGTACGGGGGGCGGTCGCGGGCCTCCATGCCGTTCCTGGACGAGATCGAGAAGCTGGGGGCGGGGGGCGCGCGAGTCGCCGTGGTGCCCGAGGACGAGGCCGGACTGCCCGATGTGGCCGCGTTCCTGGCGGGTTCGGACGGGGGCGCGGCGGTGTACTGCTGCGGCCCGGAACCGCTGATGGACGCGGTGGCGGCGGCCCTGCCCGAGGGCCGCGCCCTCCATCTGGAGCGGTTCACGCCCGGCGCGAGCACCGCGCAGCCCGGCACCTTCGAGGTCGAACTGCGCCGCACGGGCCGCACCCTCACGGTCCCGGCGGGCCGCTCGGTGCTCGCCACGGTCCGCGACGAGCTGCCGAACCTGCCGTACTCGTGCGAGCAGGGCTTCTGCGGAACCTGTCAACAGCGGGTCCTGGAGGGGGCGGTGGACCACCGGGACGAGCTGCTCACGGACGCGGAGCGCGAGGACTCCATGCTGATCTGCGTCTCCCGCTGCCGGGGACGCAAACTCGTGCTCGACCTGTAGGTACCCTGTTCGCATGACGACCGGGGTGCGGCGCAGGATGGGCGTCGAAGAGCGCAGGCGACAGCTGATCGGGGTCGCGCTGGAGCTGTTCAGCCACCGCTCCCCCGACGACGTTTCCATCGACGAGATAGCGGCGGCGGCCGGGATATCCCGGCCGCTCGTCTACCACTACTTCCCCGGCAAGCAGAGCCTGTACGAGGCGGCGCTGCGGATGGCCGCCGACGAGCTGGCGGCCCGGTTCGTGGAGCCGCACGAGGGGCCGCTCGGGGCCCGGCTGCTGCGGGTGATGGGCCGCTTCTTCGACTTCGTCGAGGGCCACGGTCCGGGCTTCGCCGCGCTGATGCGGGGCGGACCCGCGGCCTCGGCGGGCAACTCGACCACGGCCAACGCCATGATCGACGAGGTGCGGCACGCCGCCTACCTCCAGATCCTCGCCCATCTCGGCGTCCAGGACCCGCCCGCGCGGCTGGAGTTGGTGGTGCGCTCCTGGGTCTCGCTCGCCGAGTCCACGGCCCTGATCTGGCTGGACGGCCGCCGCATCCCGCGCGGCGAGCTGGAGTTGCAGCTCGTGCACGACTTCGCGGCGCTGGCGGCGGTGAGCGCGGCCTACGACGAGGAGATGGCGGCGGTGGTCCTGCGCATGCTCGCGGAGGAGCCGCCGGAGGGCCCGTTCGGGGACCTGGTGGCCAGGCTCATGGCGCTGGCGTCCCGCTAGTCAGGGGGCCGTACTTTGATCACCATGACGACATCGACGGAGACGCTCTCCTTCCGCCTCGCCGACGAAGAGGATCTGCTCGCGCTCGTGGCCCTGTACGACGGCGCCGCCCGCTGGATGCGGGGCAGCGGCATCGACCAGTGGCGGCCCGGCGAGAAGGACGCGGACCACTTCCGGCGGCGGATGGCCGAGGGCGAGGTCTGGCTGGCGCTGACCGGCGACGGCCGGGCGGCCGGGGCGTACGAGCTGTGGTGGCGGGACGAGCCCGCCTGGGGCGTACGGCCGCCGGAGGCGGGCTATGTGCACCGGCTGATGACCGACCGGGCGCTGGCCCCCGCCGGGACCGGCCGGGCCCTGCTCGCCCACGCCGAGCAGCGCATCGCGGCGGCCGGGCGCCCGCTGTCCCGGCTGGACTTCAAGGCCTCCAGCCCGGGGCTGCGCGCCTACTACGAGCGGGCCGGGTACGCGGTCGCGGGCGAGCAGCCCTTCAAGGAGGGCGGGGGCGGCAGCGCCTACGCCGTCGTCCTGATGGAGAAGCGGCTCGGCTGAACCGGACCCGCCTCAACCGCCCTGTGCGACATCGCCCTTGAGGGCGTCGCTGAGCCCCTGGTCGAGCCCGGCGCGCGCCCCCCGGTGGAAGGCGCTGTCGTACGCCTGGTCGCCCAGCGCGGCCCTGGCCCGGCGCTCGCACTCCTCGCGGACGGCGGCGAGCCGGGGCGCGCCCATCTGGGCCTTGCCGACGGTACGCCAGTACTCCTGCCCGGTGCCGAGGACCAGGGCGCCCCGCTCGCCGTCGCCGCGTGCGGCGAGCGCGCAGGCGAGCATGTCGAGGCCGAGGGCGATGCCGAAGCTGTCGTGGAGCAGCCGTTTGCCGGTCAGCATGGCGCGGGCGTGCTCGGCGGCCTCGGTGGCGCGGCCCAGCGCCAGCGCGGTGACGGCGAGCATGTAGTCCGCGTACGCCCGCATCCAGCGCTCCCCGCGGCTCGCGCACCGGTCGCGCAGCCAGGTGGACTCGGCGGCGGCCTCCTGGTGGCGGCCCAGATCGACGAGGGCGTAGACGCGGACGAGCGCGCACAGGGCGAGGCCGGGCGAGAAGTCGGTCTCGGCCGCGTCGATGGCGGGGGTGCAGATGTCGAGGGCGCCCGCCGCGTCGCCCGGCATCAGGACGGCGGCGGCGAGCAGATGGGCGGCGCGCAGCCGGCACTCGGGGTCCGTGGCGCGCGCGACGGACCGCCGGCCGTGGCGCAGCGCGGTCTCCAGGTCTCCCTGGAGGAGGGCGATGGCGCCGAGCACCCATTCGGCGCGGTCGCGGCGGCGGCCGGGCTCGGGGCCGAGGGCGAGGGCGCGCTCCAGATAGCCGCGGCCCTCGTGCAGATGGCCGCAGCAGAACCAGAAGAACCACAGCGAGGACGCCATGTCGAGGGCGGCTTCGGGGTCGTGGGCGAGCAGGTGCTCAAGAGCGGCGCGCAGATCGGCCTGTTCGGCGTCGACCCGCTCGTACCACTCGACCTGGTCCGGGCCCAGCCACTCGGCCTCCGCGGCGCGGACCAGCCGGCGGCAGCGCTCGGCGTGCCGACGGGCCACGGCCGCCTCCTCGCCGAGCTCGCGGAGCCACTGGCGGCCGTACTCGCGGATGGTGTCGAGCATCCGGTAGCCGGGCCGGCCGCGGTGCGGGCCGGCCCGGACGACGGACTTGGCGGCCAGGCCCGCGAGCGCGGCCGTGACGGCTTCGGGGGCGAGCGGACCGCCCGCGGCGACGTCCTGGGCCGCCGCCAGGTCGAAGCCGCCGGCGAACACCGAGAGCCGGGCCCACAGCAGCCGTTCCAGCGGGGCGCACAGTTCGTGGCTCCAGCCGATGGTGGTACGCATGGTCTGGTGCCGGGGCAGCCGGTCGGAGCGGGTGTCGGTGAGGACCTCGAAGCGCGAGTCGAGCCGTTCGGCCAGCTGCTCGACGCTCCACAGCCGCAGCCGGGCGCCGGCGAGTTCGATGGCGAGCGGGATGCCGTCGAGCCTGCGGCAGACGGCGGCGGCGGCCTCGGCGCGGGCGGGGGTCTCGAAGGATTTCAGCGACAGGTGCGGGACGGCGTCGACGGCACGTTGCTTGAAGAGGGTGAGGGCCGCGCCGGCGGGCGGCAGCGGGCCGAGCGGGAAGACCCGTTCCTCCGGGCGTCCCAGGGGCTGCCGGCTGGTGGCCAGGACGGTGAGCCCGGGTGAGGTCTGGAGCAGCTCGCCGATGAGGTGGCCGCAGGCGGAGACGAGGTGTTCGCAGGTGTCGAGGACCAGGAGCAGCCGTTTGTCGGCGAGCCGGCCGCAGAGCGCCTCGGCGGCGCTGCGGGTGGTCTGGCCGGTGACGCCGAGGTGGTCGGCGACGGTGGCGTCGAGGAGTTCGGCGTCGCACAGGGGGGACAGCTCGACCCACCACACCCCGTCGGGACAGAAGGCCAGGCGCCGGCGGGCGCCGCGCAGGGCGAGCCGGGATTTGCCCACGCCGCCCGGGCCGGTGACGGTGACGAGCCGGTGGTCGAGCAGCAGCTTGTCCAGGGTGGCCAGCTCCGCCGACCGGCCCACGAAGCTCGTGGTCTCCGCTGGAAGATTCCCCAACACGGGCACAGTCTGGACCAGACGATCGCCCGCTCCCGCTCCGAAGGCTGGTTCAACCGGAAACAGTCGCAATGCGGCCAGGATTGATCAGATCGACGCCAGTTGTGCCCGCCCGGAGAACACTCCTGACACCCCATGCCACTCCATGACGGCCCGCGCCACCCGATGGCGCCCGTTCGGTCAGTCCCGTACGCGCGCGGTGGACCCCCGTACCACCAGCTCCGGCTGGAACACGAACTCCGTCCGCTGCACGGGGTTGCCCCGGATCTCCTCCAGCAGCGCCCCCACCGCGGCCGTCGCCATCGCCCGCACCGGCTGGCGGACCGTGGTCAGCGGCGGGTCGGTGAACGCGATCAGCCGTGAGTCGTCGAAGCCCACCACCGACACCTCACCGGGCACCGCGAGCCCGCGCTCGCGCGCCGCGCGCACCGCGCCGAGCGCCATCATGTCGCTGGCGCACACCACTCCCGTACACCCCTGGTCGAGCAGCGCGCCCGCCGCCACCTGGCCGCCCTCGACACTGAAGAGGGTGTGCCCGATGTACGCGGCGGCCTCCTGGGCGCGCAGCCCGAACCGCTCCCCCAGCGCGGCCGTGAACCCCTCGGCCTTGCGCCGCGAGGGCACATACCGCGCCGGACCGGCCGCCAGACCGATCCGGGTGTGTCCCAGATCGGCGAGATGGCCCACCGCCATCGTCATCGCCGTGTGGTCGTCGGGCGAGACGAAGGGGGCGGGGATACGTTCGTTGTACCCGTTGACCAGGACGAACGGCACTCCGCGCTCGCTGAGCGCCAGATAGCGGGCGGGGTCGGCGGCGGTGTCGGCGTGCAGCCCCGACAGGAACACGATGCCGTTGACCCCGCGCTCCTCCAACTGCTCGACCAGCTCGTCCTCGGTCACCCCGCCGGGCAGCTGGGTGCAGAGCACCGGGGTGTACCCGTGCCCGGCCAGCACCTGCTCCACGGCCTGGGCGAAGGCCGGGAAGATGGGGTTGGTGAGCTCCGGGGTGACCAGGCCGACCAGTCCGGCGCTGCGGTGGCGCAGCCGGGCGGGCCGCTCCCAGCCGAGGACGTCCAGGGCCGCGAGCACCCGCTGCCGGGTGGTGTCGGCGACACCCGGGCGCCCGTTGAGCACCCGGCTGACGGTGGCCTCGCTGACGGCCGCCTGGCAGGCGATGTCGGCGAGGCGCGGCCCGGCGTCGGTCACACCGCCCACCACACGGTGGTGTCGGAGCCGAGGACGAACTCCCCGTCCTCCACGACGACCTCGCCGCCCCCACTGGAGAGCAGGACCTTCCCCGATGCGGGCGCGGGCAGCCGGACCCGCTCACCGGTGAGGTTGACCGTGCAGACGAACCCCTCGCGCGCGAAGGCGAGCACGCCCTCGGGCGCCTCCAGCCAGCGGACCGTGTCGCCCCTGCCGAGACCGGGGTGTTCGCGGCGGGCGGCGAGGGCGGCGCGGTAGAGCTCCAGGGTCGAGTCCGGGTCGCCGGTCTGGGCCTCGACGGAGAGCGCGCCCCACCCGGCGGGCTGCGGCAGCCAGCTGCCGCCGCTGCCGAAGCCGTGGCTGGGCCCGTCCTCGGTCCACGGAATCGGGACCCGGCAGCCGTCGCGGAAGCCGTCCTGGCCCTCGGCGCGGAAGAAGGACGGGTCCTGGCGCACCTCGTCGGGCAGGTCGGTGACGTCCGGCAGGCCCAGCTCCTCGCCCTGGTAGAGGTAGGCGGAGCCGGGCAGCGCCAGCATCAGCAGCGTCGCGGCCCGCGCCCGGCGCAGCCCCAGCTCACGGTCGCCCGGGGTGCGCAACTGGGTGCCGAGGCCCGGCGGGTTGGCGAAGCGGGTGGCGTGCCGGGTGACGTCGTGGTTGGAGAGCACCCAGGTCGCGGGCGCGCCGACGGGGCGCATCGCGGAGAGCGAGCCGTCGATGACGTCCCGCAGCGCGGCGGCGTCCCAGGGGGCGCCCAGGTACTGGAAGTTGAAGGCCTGGTGGAGCTCGTCGGGGCGTACGTAATGGGCGGTGCGCTCGACAGTGGGCGTCCACGCCTCGGCGACGGCTATGCGCTCGCCCGGGTACTCGTCGAGGATCAGCCGCCAGGAGCGGTAGATCTCATGGACGCCGTCCTGGTCGAAGAACGGCATGACATCGTTGCCGAGCAGCTTGAGCTGCTCACTGCCGCCGATGTCGGGCAGCCCGGCGGCCTTGACCAGGCCGTGCGCGACATCCACGCGGAACCCGTCGACGCCCATGTCCAGCCAGAACCGCAGGATCGAGCGGAACTCGTCGGCGACGGCGGGGTGCTCCCAGTTGAAGTCGGGCTGCTCCGGGGCGAACAGGTGCAGATACCACTCGCCGTCCTCGGTACGGGTCCAGGCGGGCCCGCCGAAGATGGACTCCCAGTCGTTGGGCGGCAGCTCGCCGCTGTCGCCGCGGCCCGGGCGGAAGTGGTACCGCGCCCGCAGCGGCGATCCCGGCCCCTCCCGCAGGGCCCGCTTGAACCACTCGTGCTGGTCGGAGGAGTGGTTGGGGACGAGGTCGACGATGATGCGCAGCCCGAGGTCATGGGCGTCGCGGATCAGGGCGTCGGCGTCGTGCAGGGTGCCGAACATCGGGTCGATGGCGCGGTAGTCGGCGACGTCGTAGCCGGCGTCGGCCTGCGGGGAGGCGTAGAAGGGGGAGAGCCAGACGGCGTCGACGCCGAGGTCACGGAGGTAGGGGAGGCGGGCGCGGACGCCGTTGAGGTCACCCATCCCGTCGCCGTTGGCGTCGGCGAAGCTGCGCGGATAGACCTGGTAGATCACGGCGTCCTGCCACCAGCCGGCGCGGGCGGTCCCGGTGGGGGTGGTGGCGGGGGCGGTGAGGTGCGGGGTCATTTCTTCCCTGGGTCCTGGGTCGGTGTGGTGGTTTCTCTGGGCGGGGCGCCCTTGTTTGGGCCCGGGCTTCGTCTGCGGATCGTGGTGGGCTGGTCGCGCAGTTCCCCGCGCCCCTTAAGGGCCGCCCTCGGGCGGGGCGATCAAGTCCCTTCGGCGTTTGAGGAGCGGGGGCCGGGGCGGAGCCCCGGTTCTTCAGGGGCGCGGGGAACTGCGCGACCAGCCCCCGCGGACCCGCGGACGAACACGAACCGGGGTCCAGGGGCCGCAGGCCCGGGGGTGCTGGGGGCGTAGCCCCCGGCCGGGGGTCCGGGGGCAGGCCCCCGGAAACAGACGTCACCCCTTCGTCGCCCCCGCCGTCATCCCCGCCACCAGATGCTTCTGCGCGAACAGGAAGAACACCGCCGCCGGCACCGCGATCAGCACGGACGCCGCCGTCATCGGCCCCCAGTTCGCCGTGTACTGGGTGACGAACGTCTGGAGCCCGCCCGCCAGCGTCAGGTTCTCGTCCCCGACCATGAACGCCGACGAGTACGCGACCTCGCCCCACGCCGTGATGAAGGAGTAGAAGGCCGTCACGGCGAGCCCCGGCTTCGCCAGCGGCAGGATCAGGCGCCAGAACGTGCCGAACGGGTTCAGCCCGTCCACCCGCCCCGACTCGTCGATCTCCACCGGGATGCCGTCGAAGAAGCCCTTCATCATCCAGGCGCAGAAGGGGACCGCGATCGTCAGATACGTGATGATCAGGCCCACCGGCTGGTTCAGCAGCCCCAGCTGGCCCATGAGGTTGTAGAGCGGGACGATCAGGATCGCCATCGGGAACATCTGGGTGATCAGCAGCGTCCACATCAGCGGGCGCATCCCGGGGAACTTGAAGCGGCTCACCGCGTAGCCGGTGGTCGCGGAGATGAAGACGCCGAGCAGTGTCGTCACCCCGGCGATCAGCGCCGAGTTCCCGAACCAGGTGAAGAAGCTCGTCCTGTCCACCAGGTAGCGGTAGTTGTCGAGCGTCGTGTCCTTGAAGAAGTCCGTGGTGATCGCGTACTTCGCCGGCTTCAGCGAGGTCAGCAGCACCCACAGGACGGGGAAGACGGCGATGACCGACGCCACGATCAGCGTGGCGTGCAGCCCGACGGAGGCGAGCGGCGAGCGCCTGCCCCGCACCGGCCCCCGCGCGGACGCGGACTCCGGTCCCGGACCCCGCCCGCGCGCACCCTCCCGTACCGGAGCACCCGTACGCGCGGACTCCCGTGCCGACGACATCGTCACCACACCTCTCCCTGCTTGCGAAGCGAGCGCCGGTACACGAGCGCGAAGACCATCAGCACCGCGAGGATCAGCACGCCCCACGTCGCCGACCCGGCGAAGTCCCGCGGGCTCTCCACGAAGGCCTGCCGGAACGCCTGCGTCACCAGGATCTCGGTGGAGTCGCCGGGACCGCCCCGCGTCAGCAGGAAGATCACCGGGAACATGTTGAACGTCCAGATCGTGGAGAGCAGGATCACCGTGGAGGAGACCGCCCGCAGGCCCGGGACCGTGATGTAGAGGAACCGCTTCCAGGGCCCGGCCCCGTCCATCTCGGCGGCCTCGTACAGCTCGCCCGGGATCGACTGCAGGCCGCCCAGGAGCGCCACCATCATGAACGGGACGCCCAGCCAGACGTTGACCGCGATGACCGAGAACTTCGCCCAGGTCGGGTCGTCCAGCCACGGCACCGCCGAGATGCCGCCGCCGTCCAGGACCTTGTTGAGCAGGCCGTTGTCGCGGTTGAAGAGGAAGCGCCAGGCGAACACCGACACGAAGCCCGGTACCGCCCACGGCAGGATCAGCATCATCCGGTAGGCGGCGCGGCCCCGGAACTGCCGGTTGAGCATGTTCGCCAGCGCCAGGCCGAGCAGGAACGTGGTCGCGACACAGCACACCGTCCACACCACGGTCCACGTCAGCCGCTGCAGGAAGACCGGGTCCTTCAGCACGTCCACGTAGTTGTCGAGGCCGACGAACGTGTACGTGGCGTCGATGTGGTTGGCGCCGATCGTGCGGCCGACGTTGCGCTCGTTGGCGTCGGTGAGCGACAGATAGACGCCGCGGCCGAGCGGCCATCCGATGATCACGCCGAGGACGATCACCACGGGGGCGACCATGGTCCAGGCGTACCAGTGGGTCGAGAGCGCCCGCCGGAGCCGGCCGGGGCGCTCGCCGGTCGCGCGGCCCCGGCCGCGGGCGTCCTCGCCCGCGGCCGTCGCCGTCGACTGGCCGGTGTGGACAGTCATGTCAGTCAGTACCCGTCTCCCGCTGCCCGTCCGCTACTTCCAGTCCTTGAGGATCTTGTGGAAGGCGGTGGCGGCGTCCTTGGCCGCCTCCTCGGGCGAGGAGGCGCCGGTCACGGCCTTGGTGAACTGGAGCTTCAGCGGCTCGAAGAGGGCGCCGTTCTCCGGGATCCAGGCGCGCTCGACGGCCTTGTCGACGGCAGGCTTGAAGAACTTGACCATCTCGTTGGACTTCACGTCCGGCTGGTCGTACGCGGCGGTCCGGGTCGGCAGCAGGCTGAGCGCCTTGGTGGTCTGCACCTGGACGGTCTGCGAGGTCAGGTAGTCGACGAAGGCGTGCGAGGCGTCGCGGTTCTTGGAGCCCGCGTAGACGGCGAGGTCGTGGCCGCCCTGCGGGGCGCCCTGGGCGGCCGAGCCCGCCGGGACGACGGCGACACCGAGGTTGGACTTGTCCTTGAACTCGTCACCCGCGTAGACATCGGCCACCGACCAGGGGCCGTTGACCATCATGGCGACCTTGCCCGACTTGAAGGCGGTCTCCATGTTGTTCCACCCGTCGGTGGCGTTGGTGATCGCGGCGCCGGAGGTGACCAGGTCGCGGGCGGCCTTGAAGGCCTTGACCCCGGCCGGGGCGTCCACGGTGACCTTCTTGTTCTTGGCGTCGACCAGGTCGCCGCCCTCGCCGTAGATGAACGGCAGGAACCAGAAGGAGTCGTCGCCGCGCAGGTAGAGGCCGGTCTTGCCGGTCTTGGACTTGATGGCGGCGGCGGCCGTCTTCACCTCCTCCAGGGACTTCGGCGGCTCGACGCCGGCGTCCTTGAGCATCTTCTTGTTGTAGAAGAGGCCGAGGGTGTCGATGACCTGCGGGACGGCGTACATCTGGCCGTCGTACTTCCCGCTGGCCGCGGCCTGCTTGAGGAAGGCGGAGTCCACTTCCTTGGCCTTGGCGTCCGGGACCTTGTCCAGGTAGCCGAGCGAGGCGAAGTCGGAGACCCAGCCGACGTCGGCGCGGATCACGTCCGGCGCGTCGGAGCCGCCGCTGAACGCGTTCTTGATCTTGTTCTGCGCGTCGCCGTACGGCACGTTGACGTACTTGACGGTGACCTTGGGGTGCTGCGTGTGGAAGTCCTCGGCGATCTTCTTGAACGTGTCCTTCTCGGTGTCGTTCGAGGTGTCCCACCATGTGACGGTGCCGGAGAGCTCGCCCGAGCTCTTCTTGTCACCGCTGTCACTGCTGTCACTGTCGCCGCAGGCCGTCGCCGCGAGCGCCAGGGTCGCGACCAGCGCGGTGGCCGCTATGCCACGTCGCATGTGAACTCCTTCAACGGGTGCCGCGCCATCACGGCGCCGGATCGCCAGGAACGTAACAAGGATGAAAGAAGACCGAAAGACCTTGCGAAGAATTTCTGCAAGGCCGGTCGATCGTTACATCCGCGTGTCCACACGGTTGCCGACGTGCGCCTTGCCAAGCGGCCCTTCTGTACTCCATGGGCACGTACGGGAGGCCGACGCCGCTGTTGCAAGGCTTCCGCAAGACCTTGCAGGACTGTTACCTTCGACGGGCAGCGGCGTTGATCCCGTAGGCGCAGGAACCCCAGGCGCAGGACCCGTGCAGGCCACCGGAGAGGGACCCGTTCATGACACAGGAGCCGAGCACGACCACCGCCGTCGCGGACATCGAGGACCGGGCCCCCGCGCACGGCACCGGCTGGTGGCGCGACGCCGTGATCTACCAGGTGTACGTGCGCTCCTTCGCGGACGGCGACGGTGACGGCATCGGCGATCTGCCCGGTATCCGGGCCCGGCTGCCGCACCTGGCCGCGCTCGGCGCGGACGCCGTCTGGTTCACCCCCTTCTACGCCTCCCCGCAGGCCGACGGCGGCTACGACGTGGCCGACTACCGGGCCGTCGACCCGCTCTTCGGGGACCTCCAGGACGCCGACGACCTGGTCCGCGAGGCCCATCGGCTCGGACTGCGGGTGATCGTCGACATCGTCCCCAACCACACCTCCGACCAGCACAGCTGGTTCCGCGCCGCGCTGGCGGGCGGCCCCGAGCGCGAGCGCTACCACTTCCACCCCGGCAGGCGCGGCGCCGTGCCCGCCCAGGGCGGCGCCACCCCGCCCAACGACTGGGAGTCGGTCTTCGGCGGACCGGCCTGGACCCGTACCGAGGACGGCGACTGGTATCTGCACCTGTTCGCCCCCGAACAGCCCGACCTCAACTGGGAACACCCCGAGGTGCGGGCCGAGTTCGAGTCGGTGCTGCGCTTCTGGCTCGACCTCGGTGTCGACGGCTTCCGGATCGACGTGGCGCACGGCATGGTCAAGGCGGCCGGGCTGCCCGACATCGGCGCCCGCGAGCAGGCCAAGCTCATCGGCGCCCAGGAGCTGCCCTTCTTCGACCAGGACGGCGTCCACGAGATCCACCGCTCCTGGCGCCGGCTGCTCGACTCCTACGAGGGCGAGCGCATCGCGGTCGCGGAGGCCTGGGCGCCCTCGCCCGAGCGGCTCGCCCTGTACGTACGCCCCGACGAACTGCACCAGGCCTTCAACTTCCAGTTCCTCACCTGCCCCTGGGACGCGGCCGAGATGCGCGCGGTCGTCGACGCCTCGCTCGCCGCGACCCGCTCGGTCGGCGCTCCCGCCACCTGGGTGCTCTCCAACCACGACGTGGTGCGCCACCCGACCCGTTACGGCGGCGGCGCGCGGGGCCTGCGCCGGGCGCGGGCCGCGGCCCTGCTGATGCTGGCGCTGCCCGGTTCCGTCTACCTCTACCAGGGCGAGGAGCTGGGCCTGCCCGAGGTCACGGACCTGCCCGACGAGGTGCGCCAGGACCCGTCCTTCTTCCGTGCCGAGGGCCAGGACGGCTTCCGCGACGGCTGCCGGGTGCCCATCCCGTGGACCGAGGACGGGCCCAGCCACGGCTTCGGCAGCGGCGGCAGCTGGCTCCCGCAGCCCGAGTCCTGGCGCGGCCTCTCCGTCGAGGCCCAGACCGGCGATCCGCGCTCGACCCTGGAGCTCTACCGCTCGGCCCTCGCCCTGCGCCGCGAGCTGCCGGGGCTCGGGGACGGCGGGATGGAGTGGCTGGAGGCGCCCGAGGGCGTGCTCGCCTTCACCCGCGAGGGGTTCGTCTGCACGGTCAACACGGGCGCCGACGCGGCCCGACTGACGGTTCCGGGACGGCCGTTGCTGTCGACCTCGGCGCTGGAGTTCACCGGCGGTACCGTCACGATCCCCGCCGAATCCGCAGTCTGGTGGGCAATCTGACGTGCGACCGGTACAGTCCAATCCCGTGACCGCACGGCTTGCCGACATTGCAGCCCAGGCGGGGGTCAGCGAAGCCACAGTCAGCCGCGTGCTCAACGGCAAGCCCGGCGTGGCCGCGGGCACCCGTGAATCGGTGCTGGCCGCCCTCGACGTCCTCGGCTACGAGCGGCCGGTGCGGCTGCGCAGGCGCAGCGCCGGTCTGGTCGGTCTGATAACGCCGGAGCTGGAGAACCCGATCTTCCCGGCGCTCGCCCAGGTCATTGGCCAGTCCCTGACCCGCCAGGGGTACACCCCGGTGCTGGCCACCCAGACGCCCGGCGGCTCCACCGAGGACGAACTCACCGAGATGCTGGTGGACCGGGGCGTCTCGGGCATCATCTTCGTCTCCGGGCTGCACGCCGACACCACCGCCGACATGGAGCGCTACGAGCAGCTGCGCGCGCAGGGCGTGCCGTACGTGCTGGTGGACGGCTTCTCGCCGAAGGTGCAGGCGCCCTTCATCTCCCCCGACGACCGGGCGGCGATGCGGCTCGCGGTCACGCACCTCGCCGCGCTCGGCCACACCCGTATCGGCCTCGCGGTGGGCCCCAAGCGGTTCGTGCCGGTGCTGCGCAAGATCGAGGGCTTCACGGCCGCGATGGAGGACTCGCTCGGGCTCACGCCCCGGGAGGCCGAGGCGCTGGTCCAGCACTCGCTGTACACGCTGGAGGGCGGCCAGGCCGCCACCACCGCGCTGATCGCGGTCGGCTGCACGGCCGTGGTGTGCGCCAGCGACATGATGGCGCTCGGCGCGATCCGGGCGGCCCGCCAGGCCGGGCTCGACGTGCCGAAGGACATCTCGGTGGTCGGCTTCGACGACTCCCCGCTCATAGCGTTCACCGACCCCCCGCTGACCACGATCCGCAAGCCGGTGACGGCGATGGGGCAGGCGGCCGTCCGCGCGCTCCTGGAGGAGATCGGCGGCACGCCTGCGCCGCACAGCGAGTTCGTGTTCATGCCCGAGCTGGTGGTTCGCGGTTCAACCGCTTCTGGACCCGCGCCCAAGTAGTTCTCCGGTGGGGCGGGCGCCCGCTTCGGCCTAAAATCGGGGGAAGAGTCACCCTCTCGTCCGTGAGGAGTCCTCCACCAGGAGTACGAATCCGGACCGAACCCGACCGGAGGACGATCTGCGGGGAGGGGGTCCGTCTGGCAGACTCTCTCGCTATGGGTGAAATGACCGTGAAGACTCTGGAAGGTACGGCGGACACCCCGTCGGCCGCCGCGTCGGCTGCGCCCACCCCCCTCTCGGAAGAGCACCCCACCGAAGCACCGACGCCGCCGGTCCCGGCAGCACCCGCCTCACTCCTCCAACGGCTGCGCACCCCGCGCCGCCCCCGGATCTGGTTCGAAGTCCTCCTGATCGCGGTGAGTTACTGGACGTACTCGCTCATCCGCAACGCCGTCCCCGAGCAGCGGACACAGGCGCTCGACAACGCCGACTGGCTCTGGTCGGTCGAGCAGCACCTCGGCATCGCCGTGGAGCGCTCCGTCAACCACGGCGTCAACTCGGTGACATGGCTCATCACCGGCATGAACTACTACTACGCCACGCTCCACTTCGTGGTGACGATCGGCGTCCTGGCGTGGCTCTTCCGCAGCCACCCCGGCCGCTACGCCGCGTCCCGCCTGGTCCTCTTCGCCACCACCGGCGTGGCCCTGGTGGGCTACTACTTCTACCCGCTGGCGCCGCCCCGCCTGATGAACGGCGGGGGCTTCGTCGACACCGTCCTGGCCCACCACACCTGGGGCTCGATGGCCTCGGGCGACCTGAAGAACATGTCGAACCAGTACGCGGCGATGCCGTCGATGCACATCGGCTGGTCGCTCTGGTGCGGTCTGACGGTCTTCGCGCTCGCCAGGGCGCCCTGGGCGCGAATCCTGGGCCTGCTCTACCCGGCGGCGACCCTGGTCGTCATCGTCTCGACGGCCAACCACTTCTGGCTGGACGCGGTGGGCGGCGTCCTCTGCCTCTCCTTCGGCTTCCTCCTCTCCCGCGCCTGGTACGGAGAGCTGCCGCACCGGCTGCCCCGACGGATCACCGCCCCGCCCCGCGCCCGCGTGGTGACGGGCACGGCACGTGCCTGACCCCGCCTCGCCCGTCCCTTCCCGGCCCGCTCCGGATAGGCTCGTTCCCGACCTTGATCCGGCGCGGAGCCGGGCGCGGTGGCAGGAGGAGGCGGCGGTATGACGGCGGTGCCCGGACGCAGGAGCAGCACCTTCACACGGCTGCTGCGGTTCGGCTTCACCGATCCGTCGGCGGCCGAGCGGCTCCTCGACGTTCCCGAGCTCGCCTCCGTACGCACCGATCCGGTGCTCCTGGACGCGCTGGGCGCCACCGCCGACCCGGATCTGGCGCTCACCGGTCTGGTACGGATCGTGGAGGCGCAGGACCCCGCCGAGCGGCGGGCGCTGCTGGACACCCTGATCACCGCCAAGCCGCTGCGGGACCGGCTGCTGGGGGTCCTGGGGGCCTCCGAGGCGCTCGGCGACCATCTGGCCCGCCACCCCCGCGACTGGCACGCCCTCGTCACCTACGAGGCCGCGGACCTGCATCCGGGGGTCGCCGAGTTCGAACGGGGGCTGGCCGGGGCCCGGGACCCGGTGTCGCTGCGGATCGCCTACCGCCGGTGCCTGCTGGCCATAGCGGCCCGTGACGTGTGCGGGACGACCCACGTGGCCGAGACCGCGGCCGAGCTCGCGGACCTGGCCACCGCCACCCTGCGGGCGGCGCTCGCCATCGCCCGTACCGCCGCCCCCGAGGACGCCGCGATATGCCGACTCGCGGTGATCGCCATGGGCAAGTGCGGCGGTCATGAGCTGAACTACGTCTCCGACGTCGACGTGATCTTCGTCGGGGAGCCCGCCGAGGGGGCCGACGAGCGCAAGGCGCTCCAGGCCGCCACCCGGCTCGCCTCGCACCTCATGCGGATCTGCTCGGAGACCACCGTCGAGGGCACCATCTGGCCCGTCGACGCCAATCTGCGCCCCGAGGGCCGCAACGGCCCGCTGGTGCGCACCCTCTCCTCGCACCTCGCGTACTACCAGCGCTGGGCCAAGACCTGGGAGTTCCAGGCGCTGCTGAAGGCGCGGGCGGTGGCCGGGGACCCGGAGCTGGGGGCCGCCTACATCGAGGCAGTCTCACCTCTGGTGTGGCAGGCCGCCGAGCGCGACAACTTCGTGGCGGACGTGCAGAAGATGCGCCGCCGGGTCGTCGCCACCATCCCGGCCGCCCAGGTGGAGCGCGAGCTGAAGCTGGGCCCCGGCGGGCTGCGGGACGTCGAGTTCGCCGTCCAGCTGCTCCAGCTCGTGCACGGCCGCAGCGACGCCACCCTGCACAGCGGCACCACCCTGGACGCGCTCGGCGCCCTCGCGGCGGGCGGCTATGTGGGGCGCGCGGACGCCGCCCAGCTCGACGAGGCGTACCGCTTCCTGCGCGCGATGGAGCACCGCATCCAGCTGTACCGGCTGCGCCGCACCCATCTGGTGCCCGAGGACGAGGCCGACCTGCGGCGCCTGGGCCGCTCGCTGGGCCTGCGCACCGAGCCCGTCAGCACGCTCAACCGGGAGTGGAAGAAGCACGCCTCCGTGGTGCGGCGGCTGCACGAGAAGCTCTTCTACCGGCCGCTGCTCGACGCGGTCGCCCAGCTCTCCCCCGGTGAGACCCGGCTCAGCCCGCGCGCGGCGGGCCAGCGCCTGGAGGCCCTGGGGTACGCCGACCCCGCCTCGGCCCTGCGGCATCTGGAGGCGCTCTCCTCCGGCGTGACCCGCAAGGCCGCCATCCAGCGCACCCTGCTGCCGGTGCTGCTCGGCTGGTTCGCCGACTCCGCCGACCCGGACGCCGGTCTGCTGGGCTTCCGCAAGGTCTCCGACGCGCTCGGCAAGACGCCCTGGTACCTGCGGCTGCTGCGCGACGAGGGCGCGGCGGCGGAGAACCTCGCCCGGGTGCTCTCGGCCGGCCGCCTCGCGCCCGACCTGCTGCTCCGCGCCCCGGAGGCGGTGGCGATCCTGGGTGCCCCGGGGGGCCTGGGGCCCCGGCTGCGCGAGCCGCTGGAGCAGGAGGTGCTGGCCGCGGTGGGCCGCTCCGAGAGCGCCGAGGGCGCGGTCGCGGCGGCCCGTGGCGTACGCCGCCGGGAGCTGTTCCGCACCGCCGCGGCCGATCTGATCGGCAGCTACGGTACGGAGGAGAGCCCGGCCGAGGAGGACCCCGGGGCGCTGGTCGACCGGGTAGGCAACGCGGTCACCGACCTGAACGCGGCGACGCTCTCGGGCGCGCTGCGGGCGGCCGTGCGGGCCGAGTGGGGCGAGACGCTGCCCACCCGGTTCGCGGTCATCGGCATGGGCCGCTTCGGCGGGCACGAGCTGAGCTACGGCTCGGACGCGGACGTCCTGTTCGTCCACGAGCCGCGCGACGGCGTCGACGAGCAGGAGGCCAGCCGGGCCGCCAACCGGGTCGTCACCGAGATGCGCCGGCTGCTCCAACTGCCCACCGCCGACCCGCCGTTGCTGATCGACGCGGATCTGCGCCCGGAGGGCAAGAGCGGCCCGTTGGTGCGCACCCTGGCGTCCTACGCCGCGTACTACCGCCGCTGGTCCCTGGGGTGGGAGAGCCAGGCGCTGCTGCGTGCCGAGCCGATGGCGGGCGACGAGGAGCTGGGGCGGCGGTTCGTCGAGCTGATCGACCCGCTGCGCTACCCGGCCGACGGGCTCGGGGAGGACGCGGTGCGCGAGATCCGCCGGCTGAAGGCCCGGATGGAGTCGGAGCGGATGCCGCGCGGCGCCGACCCGACGCTCCACACCAAGCTGGGGCGCGGCGGCCTCTCGGACGTCGAGTGGACGGTCCAGCTCCTGCAGATGCGCCACGGCCGGGACGAGCCGGGCCTGCGCACCACCCGCACCCGGACCGCGCTGCGCGCCGCGCACGCGGCGGGCCTGATCACCACCGAGGACGCGGTGACGCTGGACGACGCGTGGGTGCTGGCGACGCGGGTGCGGAACGGGGTGATGCTGGTGCGGGGGCGGCCCGGCGACACGTTCCCGTCCGACGGGCGGGAGCTGGCGGCGGTCGGCCGCTATCTGGGCTACGAGCCGGGCCATGTCGGGGACATGCTGGACGACTACCGGCGGGTCACGCGGCGGGCGCGAGGTGTGGTGGAGAGGTTGTTCTACGGGGCGTAGCGTTGCTGGTGGGGCGCGGTCGGCCCGCGCCCGGCCGGGCCGCGCGCCGTGGACACGGACACACCCAACCGTTCCCGTTTCCTTCACCCGCACGGATCTTCCCGTCGTCGGACGTCCGCCCTACCCTCACGGTGCACCGCCCCCCACGTCCCCACACCGGAGGTACCGCCGTGTCCGGCTGGTCCATACCCCGTCGCCGTACCCGCACCGCCCTCGTCACCGCCGTCGGCCTCGCCGCCGCGTCCGCCGGCCTGTGGGCCGGGCTCGGCGGCACGTCCGCCGCCTCGACGACGACGGCCCCGCCCACCCCCGACCACACCGTGGTCGTGGTCTTCGAGAACCACGCGTACAACCAGGTCATCGGCAGCTCCAGCGCCCCGTACATCAACACGCTCAAGAGCGGCGGCGCCAGCCTCACGCAGTCGTACGCCGAGACCCACCCGAGCCAGCCCAACTACTACGCGATGTTCTCCGGCTCCACGCAGGGCATCACGGACGACAGCTGTGTGCGGGTCGGCTTCTCCTCCGCGCCCAACCTGGCGTCCGAGATCATCGCCAAGGGGAAGACCTGGGCGAGCTACAACGAGACGCTGCCCAGCCAGGGTTCGACCACGTGCGGCAGCGGCCGGTACGCGCAGAAGCACAACCCGTGGTTCGGCTTCTCCAATGTGCCGACGTCCAGCGCGAAGACCTTCGCGCAGTTCCCGACGGACTTCACCACACTGCCCACCGTCAGTTACGTGGTGCCGAACCTGTGCAGCGACATGCACGACTGCTCGGTCTCGACCGGTGACACCTGGCTGAAGAACAACCTGAAGGCGTACGCGGACTGGGCCAGGACCCACAACAGCCTGCTCGTCGTCACCTTCGACGAGGACAACCGGCTCGCGGGCAACAGGATCGCGACCGTCCTCTACGGCCAGCAGGTCGTCCCCGGCTCGACCTCCTCGACCACGTACAACCACTACGACGTGCTCCGCACGATCGAGGACATGTACGGCACCACGCACGCCGGCCAGGCCGCCAACGCCTCGGACATCACGGGTATCTGGGCCTCCTGACGTGTACGTAGCAGACAGCCGCGGCACTCCCGCGGCCCCCGCCGCCCGGCTCACCACCGGGCGGCGGGGCACCGTGGCCCCGACCGTGCTCGCGCTGGGCGCGGTCAGCCTGATCACCGACGTCTCCTCGGAGATGGTCACCGCCGTCCTGCCGCTCTACCTGGTCACGGGCCTGGGCCTGTCCCCGCTCGGCTTCGGCCTGCTCGACGGCGTCTACAACGGCTTCAGCGCGCTCGTCCGCCTGGTCGGCGGTCATCTGGCCGACCGGGGCGGACGCCACAAGTCGGTCGCGGTCCTCGGCTACGGCCTCTCCGCGGTGTGCAAACCCCTCCTGCTGGTGGCGGGTTCGCTGCCGGTGATCGGCGCGGTGCTCGCCGCCGACCGTACGGGCAAGGGGCTGCGCACGGCGCCACGCGACGCGATGATCTCGCTGGCCTCGGCGCCCGAGGCGCGCGGGCGGGCGTTCGGTGTGCACCGCGCGATGGACACGGCCGGCGCCCTGCTGGGGCCGCTGGCCGCGTTTCTGATCCTCCGTCAGGCGGTGGACGGGTACGACGCGGTGTTCACGGTCAGCTTCTGCGTGGCGGCGGCGGGCGTCCTCGTCCTGGTGCTCTTCGTGCCCGCGCGCACCGCCCCCGAGCGGGCCCCGGACGCGCCGCGCGCCTCGCTGAGGGCCGCGCTCGCGCTGCTCGGCGAGCGCGAGGTGCGCCGGCTGGCGCTCTGCGCCCTGCTGCTGGGCCTGGCCACGGTCAGCGACTCCTTCGTCTACCTCCTGCTCCAGCGGCGCCTGGACGTACCCGACCGCTGGTTCGCGCTGCTGCCGCTCGGCACGGCGGCGGCGTTCCTGCTCCTGGCCGTGCCGCTGGGCCGCCTCGCCGACCGGGTGGGCCGCTGGCAGGTCTTCCTCGGCGGCCACGCGGCCCTGCTCTGCGCGTACGCCCTGCTTCTGCCCGGCTGGCGCGGGGCGCCGCTGCCGTACGTCGTCCTCGCCCTGCACGGCCTGTTCTACGCGGCGACCGACGGCGTCCTGATGGCCGCGGCGGCGGGCGCGGTCCCCGCCCGACTGCGCTCCAGCGGGCTGGCGTTGATCCAGACCGGCCAGGCGTCGGCCCGCCTCGTCTGCTCGATCGCGTTCGGCGCGGCGTGGACGGCGTGGGGCGACCGGACGGCGCTGAGCACGGCGGCCCTCGCGCTCGCGGCCTGCGCGGCCGGCGCGGTGCTGCTGCGCCCGACGGACCCGTACCGCACCGACGGGGGAACCCCGGCATGAGCCCGCTGACCCGGACACCGCCCATGACCCTGCGCAACAAACTGATCGTCCTGGTCACGGCCCTGGTCGTGCTCGCGGGCGTGGCCACCGCGTCCGTCCTGCGCGCGGCGGACCGCGAGGACCGCAGGAACCACGTCCAGGCGGACGGGCCGCCGGTACGCGGCGGCGAGGTCTCCCTCGCCCCCGGCGCCGGGCGCCGGATCGTCTTCCGCAACATGGCCTGGGGCCCGCACCGCGACGAGCTCGCCACGGTCCCGGCCGCCGCCCCGTCGGGGCCGCGCACCGCCTCCGGGGTGAAGTGCCTGCGCTTCTACGCGGCCGGCGGCACCGGGGTGTGCCTCCAGGCCGAGCGGGGCGCGGTGCGGGACGGCTACCGGGCGGTGATCCTGGACGCGGAGCTGAGGGAGCGGGCCCACTACGGCCTGCCGGGCATCCCGACCCGGGCGCGGGTCTCCCCGTCCGGGCACCTGGCCGCCTGGACGGTCTTCGTGGGCGGCGACTCGTACGCGGGCACCAACTTCTCCACCCGCACGGCGATCCTGGACACCCGGACCGGCAGGCTCACCAAGACCCTGGAGGACTTCGCGATCGAGCGCGACGGGCATCCGTACCGCGCCTCGGACGTGAACTTCTGGGGTGTCACCTTCGCCGACGACACCCGCTTCTACGCGACGATGGCGACGGCCGGGAAGACCTATCTGGTCCGCGGCGACCTGCGGTCCCGCAGCCTCACCACGCTCCGCACCAACCTGGAGTGCCCGTCCCTCTCCCCCGACGGCACCCGCCTCGCCTTCAAAAAACGCGTCCCCGGCCTCCCGGCGGACGCGCCCTGGCGCCTGTACGTCCTGGACCTCGCCACCCTGCGCGAGACCCCGCTGGCCGAGCCGCGCAGCGTGGACGACCAGCTGGTGTGGCAGGACGACAGGACGGTGACGTACTCCCTGCCGGGCGACTACGGAGCCGACCTCTACACCCTCCCCGCCGACGGCACGGGCAGCCCCCACCGCCTGCTGACGGCGGGGCTGGCGCCGGCGTATCTGGGTTAGTCCGGCGGCCGACCGTCCGGGTCAGTCCTTGTACGAGCGGTAGGACTCCCGCTCCATCTCGCGGACCTCGACCATGACCTGGAGCCGGTGGCCCTCGGAGGCCTTCGCGTGCCGGACGGCGATGTCGCGGACCGTCTCGGCCAGCTTCTCGCGGGTCTCGCGGGTGCGGCCGGTGAGGATCGAGAGCTGTATGAAGACGGCGTCGACGCTGTCGTCGCCGTCGCCGAAGTAGGACTCCTCGATCTGCCGGAAGCGCGTCTTGAAGCCCGCGCTCGGGGCGTCGACGACGGTCGGCGCGGTGGTGTGCACCTCGCGCGCGAAGGCCTGGCGGTCGAAGGTCCGGCTGAGGCGTTCCGAGTACTCGACATGGACGAACGGCATGCTCAATCCTTAGGTCGCACGGCAGAACCGGCTGGCTCTCAGCAGCCGCAACCGGCCCCCGCCGGGCGGTATTCCCGCCCCCGTACGAGGGCGGGCCCGCCGTGCGCGCCCGTCAGGAGGGCTGGACCAGACCGATCACATTGCCGTCGGCGTCCTTGACCGAGGCCGTCAGCCGCCCGCCGCCGACGTCCTGGACGCCCTGGAGCGACTCGGCGCCCGCGTCGAGCAGGGCCTTCACGGTCTTGTCGATGTCGTCGACGTGCCAGTACGGGACGGGTCCCGTCATCCCCTTGCCGTGGCCGTTGGGGTCGAGCCCCACTTCCTGCCCGGCCGCGTTGAACTGCACGTAGTACGGCTCGTCCATCACGGGCTCGGCCCCGAGCAGCCCGCCGAACAGGGCCTTCGCGGCGGCGATGTCCTTGACGGGGTAGATGATCGTCTTCAGGCCTTGGGTCATGGGGGTGCTCCTCGCAGTGCATGGCGCGGGACGGCGTACGGCCGCCCCTGCCATGACACACCCCACCGGCCGGACCCGCCCGCCGGGACCGCCCGAATGCCGGACCCCTACGCCCTACAGCACCGGCAGGTTCTTCCGCAGCTCGAAGGCCGTGACCTCCGAGCGGTACTCCTCCCACTCCTGCTTCTTGTTGCGCAGGAAGAAGTCGAAGACGTGCTCGCCGAGCGTCTCGGCGACCAGTTCGCTCCGTTCCATCAGGGAGATCGCCTCGCCCAGGTTCTGCGGCAGCGGCTCGATGCCCATCGCGCGGCGCTCGGAGTCCGACAGGGCCCAGACGTCGTCGTCGGCGCCCGCCGGGAGCTCGTAGCCCTCCTCGATGCCCTTCAGACCCGCCGCGAGGAGCAGGGAGTAGGCCAGGTACGGGTTGCAGCCGGAGTCCAGGGAGCGGACCTCGACGCGGGCGGAGCCGGTCTTGCCGGGCTTGTACATCGGGACGCGGATCAGCGCGGAGCGGTTGTTGTGGCCCCAGCAGATGTACGAGGGGGCCTCGCCGCCCGCACCCGCCGTGCGCTCCGAGCCGCCCCAGATCCGCTTGTAGGAGTTGACCCACTGGTTGGTGACGGCCGAGATCTCGGCGGCGTGCTTGAGCAGGCCCGCGATGAAGGAGCGGCCGACCTTGGAGAGCTGGTACTCGGCGCCCGACTCATAGAAGGCGTTGCGGTCGCCCTCGAAGAGGGAGAGGTGGGTGTGCATACCGGAGCCGGGGAACTCCGAGAAGGGCTTGGGCATGAAGGTCGCCTGCACCCCCTGCTCCAGCGCCACCTGCTTCATGACCAGGCGGAAGGTCATGATGTTGTCGGCGGTGGAGAGGGCGTCGGCGTACCGCAGGTCGATCTCCTGCTGGCCGGGCGCGCCCTCGTGGTGGCTGAACTCGACCGAGATGCCCATCGACTCCAGCATGGTGATCGCCTGGCGGCGGAAGTCCATGCCGACGTTCTGCGGGGTGTGGTCGAAGTAGCCGGAGTTGTCGGCGGGCACCGGGCGGGTGCCGTCCAGCGGCTTGTCCTTCAGCAGGAAGAACTCGATCTCGGGGTGGGTGTAGAAGGTGAAGCCCAGGTCCGAGGTCTTGGCGAGGATGCGCTTGAGGACGAAGCGCGGGTCCGCGAAGGACGGGGAGCCGTCGGGCATCAGGATGTCGCAGAACATCCGCGCGGTGCCCGGGGCCTCGGCGCGCCACGGCAGGATCTGGAACGTGCCCGGGTCCGGCTTCGCGATCATGTCGGACTCGTACACCCGGGCGAAGCCCTCGATGGCCGAGCCGTCGAAGCCGATGCCCTCGTCGAACGCCTGCTCCAGTTCGGCAGGAGCCACCGCGACCGACTTCAGGAAGCCGAGCACATCGGTGAACCACAAGCGCACGAACCGGATGTCACGCTCTTCGAGAGTGCGGAGCACGAACTCCTGCTGCTTGTCCATAAGCCACATCCTTGCAGTTCAGACGGTCTGTGCACCACCGCCCGGGCATGAGGGGGAGACATCAGTATCAGGGCCCGGGATTACCGACACATTACGCACCCGGAATGAGCCGTCCCATGTCGCCTCCCCACCCTCGCACCGGGTGCCGCGCGGGGCGAGGCCGTGGGGGGTACCGGCTGCCCGCCCCATGCGGAAACGTCCCGGCGGACGGTCGCTCACGGGTGCCCGGACCCGGGCCCGTCCACACCCCCGTGTGCGGTGGCCGGATCTTGGCCGACCCCACCCTGCCGCGCGCCGCGCTTCCTCGCCTAGCATCTGCGCCTATGGGGGGAGTGCGAGGCCTTCGCATCACACGTCCCATGGCGCTGGTGAGCGCCATGGCGACGCTCCTCGCCGCGCTCTTCCTCTGTCTGAGCGCGGGCGGCGGGGCGAGCGCGGACGCCGCCGCTCCGCGGGCCCACCACGCCCTGGCGACGGGCGGGGCGGCGCAGTACGGCTGTCCGGACGACCGCGGTGACTGCGGGCTCTTCCCGCACGCGGACCCGGCCGTGCTCACGGCCCCGGCGCCGCTCGACGCCCCGGCGCCGGGGGGCGCGCACACGGTACGGCCCGCCGCCGCTCCGCCCTCGGGGGCGCCGGTCCGGGGCGGGGTCCGGCCCCGGGCCCCCGATCTCCATGCCCTTCAGGTGCTGAGGTCCTGAGCCGAGGTCCTGAGTGCGCCGCCGGGCGCGCGCTCCCGCGGGCCGTCTCCGGACCGGCCGCGTCCGCGTGGCGGCAGCCGCAGGACGGCACAGCCCCGCGCCCCGGAGCAGCACCGGGCCCCGCGGGTCCGCAGAACCTCCCCCGACCTCTCCCTCACCAGAAGGACTTGAGCCCCCATGGCCACCAAGGAATCCAAGAACTCGCGTCAGGCGCGCATAGCCGAGATGCGGCGTGCCGAGCAGGCCCGCGAGCGCCGCAACAAGATCGTCGCCATCACCGCGTCGGTGGCGATCGTCGCCGGGCTCGTCGGCGTCGGCGCGTACCTGCTGAACAAGGAGTCCGACGACAAGGACAAGCAGCAGGCGCAGAAGGCAGCCGACGCCAAGGCGACCATCGCGGGCGAGAAGGACTGGGACGCCAAGAAGCTCACCCGCAACCACGTCAGCAAGAAGGTGACGTACCCGATGAAGCCCCCGGTCGGCGGTGACCACGACCAGGTGTGGATGAACTGCGGCGGCGCGGTCTACAAGAAGCCGCTCCCGGACATGAACGCGGTGCACTCCCTGGAGCACGGCGCGGTGTGGGTGACGTACAACGACAAGGCGCCCGCCGCCGATGTGCAGAAGCTCTCCGACAAGGTCTCCAAGACGCCGTACTCGCTGATGAGCCCGTACCAGGACCAGTCCGGGTCGATCATGCTCAGCGCCTGGGGCAAGCAGGTGACGGTGACCAGTGCGGACGACCCGCGGGTCAACCAGTTCTTCGCCAAGTACGTACAGGGCCCGCAGACGCCGGAGCCGGGCGCGGCCTGCACCGGCGGGCTGGACCAGAAGTGAACCGCACCTACTGGGCGTCCCTGGCGGCCGTCGTGGCGGCCCTGGTGTTCGCGACCGTGGCCACGGTCGCGAGTGCCACCGGCGGGGACTCCGAGCCCGCCGCCCGTACCCCCGCGGCGGCCTCGGCGGACGCCGGCTTCGCCCGTGACATGGCCGTCCACCACCAGCAGGCGGTGGAGATGTCGTTCATCGTGCGCGACCGCACGAAGGACGAGGAGGTCCGCCGCCTCGCGTACGACATCGCCAACACCCAGGCCAACCAGCGGGGCATGCTGCTCGGCTGGCTGGATCTGTGGGGGCTGCCCAAGTCGGACCCGGAGCGGCTGCCGATGGCGTGGATGGGCATGGGCAGCGAGCCCGGCGCGGACGGCGCGCTGATGCCCGGCATGGCGACCAACACCGAGCTCGGCCAACTGCGGGCCGCCGACGGCAGGCAGGCGGAGATCCTCTACCTGCGGCTGATGACCGAGCACCACAAGGGTGGTGTCCATATGGCCCAGGGGTGCGCCCAGCAGTGTACGACCGAGGTGGAGCGCGCCCTGGCGCAGGGCATGGTCGACTCCCAGCGGTCCGAGATCGACCTGATGGCACAGATGCTGAAGGCGCGCGGGGCCGCACCGCGTACGTAACGCGGTGAGCGGGCACGGGCCGGGCGGCGTACGCAATACGCCCGAGTCCGTATTTGCGTCACCAAAAGAGCCCAAGTCTCGCCACGACGGCGGGACTTGGGTTTCTCTTGGGGTTCACATGTCCCCGGCATGAACCGTTCCTCACCAGAGTGACGCTGTGCATGTGCAGATCAAGTGCGCATGCCTCCCAGGTGAAGAGCCTTATGCAGGGGGTCACATGAGAACAAGCCGCACCAGGCGGCGTGCCGTGAGCATGGCAGCGACACTGCCTCTGCTCGCCGGCGCGCTCGCTCTCGGCATACCGTCCGCCCACGCGGCGGACCCCGTGCCGTCCGGGCGGGCCGCCCTCGCGGGCACCAAGCCCGCGTGGGCCACCGGCGCCGCGGACCAGGGCGCCACGGCGGACACGAACAAGGTCGACGCGCGGGTCTACCTCGCCGGCCGTGACGCCGAGGGTCTCGCCGCGTACGCCGCGGCCGTGTCGGACCCGAACTCCGCGTCGTACGGGAAGTACCTGAACGCCGCGCAGACGCAGCAGCGCTTCGGGGCGACCCAGGAGCAGGTCGCGGCGGTCACCGCCTGGCTGAAGTCGGCCGGTCTGACCGTCACGGGCACCAACCAGCACTACGTCTCGGTCTCCGGCGACGTCGCCGCGGCGGAGAAGGCGTTCGCCACCGAGCTGCACAACTACCGCAAGGGCGCCCGTACCTACCGCGCCCCGGTGAAGACCGCCTCCGCGCCGGGCGCGCTGGCCCACGCGGTGCTCACCGTGACGGGCCTGGACAACGCCCCGCACAAGGCGACGCACCACGACACGCTGCCCGGTCCGGGCCCCGCCTTCAAGAACTCCGGGCCGTTCTCGACGTACTACGGCTCGAACATCGCCACCACCCTGCCGGACGCGTACGGCACCAAGGTCCCGTACGCGGTCAAGGGGTACACCGGCACGCAGCTGCGCGCGGCGTACGGCGCGGGCCGCTACACCGGCAAGGGCGTGACGGTCGCGATCACCGACGCGTACGCCTCGCCGACGATGGCGAAGGACGCCCAGCGGTACGCGCTGCGCAACGGCGACAAGGCGTACAAGCGCGGCCAGTACAGCGAGGTGAAGCCCGCCGACTACAACAGCGTGGAGGCGTGCGACGCGGCCGGCTGGTACGGCGAGGAGTCCCTGGACGTCGAGGCCGTGCACGCGGTCGCGCCGGACGCGGACATCGTGTACGTGGCGGGCGCGTCCTGCAACGACCCGGATCTGCTCGACGCGCTGAACAAGGTCGTCGATCACCGTCTCGCCGACATCGTCTCCAACTCGTGGGGCGACATCGAGGCCAACGAGACGCCGGACGTGGCGGCGGCCTACGACCAGACGTTCAAGCTGGGCGCGGTCGAGGGCATCGGCTTCTACTTCTCCTCCGGCGACGACGGCGACGAGGTCGCCAACACCGGCAAGAAGCAGGTCGACACCCCGGCCAACTCGGCGTGGGTGACGGCGGTCGGCGGCACCTCGCTGGCGGTCGGCAAGGGCGACACGTACAAGTTCGAGACGGGCTGGGGCACGCTGAAGTCCACCCTCTCGGCCGACGGCAAGAGCTGGACGAACTTCCCCGGGGCGTACACCTCGGGCGCGGGTGGCGGCACCAGCTCCACGGTGAAGCAGCCGTTCTACCAGCGGGGCGTCGTGCCCGACTCGCTCGCCAAGGCGAACGGCGCGGCGCGGATGCGCACCGTCCCGGACATCGCGGCGGTCGCGGACCCCAACACGGGCTTCCTGGTCGGCCAGACGCAGACGTTCCCGGACAAGTCGGTGAAGTACGACGAGTACCGCATCGGTGGTACGTCGCTGGCGGCGCCGGTGATCGCGGGTGTGCAGGCGCTGGCACAGCAGGCGCGGCACTTCCCGATCGGGTTCGCGAACCCGTCGATCTACGCGCGCTACGGCTCGCCGCTGTACCACGACGTCACGGACCACCCGCTGGGTGCGCGTGGCCTCGCGGTGGCGCGGGTGGACTTCGTGAACTCGGTCGACGCGTCGGGTGGCCTGGCCACGTCGGTGCGGACGCTGGGGGCGGACAGTTCGCTGCACGCGGTGCGCGGGTATGACGACGTGACGGGTGTGGGTACGCCGTCGCGGGGTTATGTGGCGTCGTACGGGTACGGCTTCCGCCGGTAGTTCGGGTGGGGCGCGGGCCGCCTGTGCCGATCGCACAGCCCCCCGCGCCCCTTCAGGGCCCGGACTTTCACCTGCCGACCGGTGGGGGTCGCTCGCGCAGTTCCCCGCGCCCCTGAGGCCTGGGGCTGCGCCCCGGCCTCCCCTCCCCCGGACCATGGCGTCCCGGGGCAGGCGTGCGACCCAAGGGGCGCGGGGAACTGCGCGATCAGCCCCCACCGGCCCGCAGATCACCACACACCACGGCGCAGGGGCGCAGCCCCAGCCTTCAGGGGCGCGGGGAACTGCGCGAGCAACCCTCCACCGGCCCGCGGGTAACCACACCGCAGCGCGCAGCCCCACCCCTCAGGGGTGCGTGGAGGGCCGCAACACCCCCTCCACCACCGCCCCCGCCGCATCCAGCATCACCAGATGCCCCGCCCCCTGCACCACCACCAGCCCCCCTCCCAGCACATCCGCCAGCTCCCGCTGCCGCGTCAGCCACCGGGGGCCGCCCGCGCCGCCCGCCAGGACCGTCACCGGGACGGACGGCAGGGGGAAGCGGTCGCGGAGGGTGAGGAGTTCGGCGGCGACGGGGAGGTAGCGGGC
Organism: Streptomyces sp. NPDC031670; assembly: GCF_055580545.1. Classification (NCBI taxonomy): domain Bacteria; kingdom Bacillati; phylum Actinomycetota; class Actinomycetes; order Kitasatosporales; family Streptomycetaceae; genus Streptomyces; species Streptomyces sp. NPDC031670. Next base: position 74,030 of record NZ_JBVILC010000015.1, read on the forward strand.
GTTCTCCAGGAGCAGGCCCCGCCACACCCGCGACGTCCGGTAGCACGCCCGGACCAGCGCCCGCCCCGCCGGATCACCCCCGCCCGTACGCGACAACCGGACCGTGGCCCGCCGCAGCAGCGGGCCGAGCGCCGCCGGCATCCCCGCCGCCGCCAGCACCGCCCCGGCCGCCCGCGCCGCCGCCACCCGCGCCCCCGCCGCCACCGGCACCCGTACATCCGGCTCCACACTGGAGTCCACCAGGACGAGCGCGGCCGTGCGGTGCGGGTACAGCCGGGCGAAGGCCTCGGCGTGGAAGCCCGCGATCGAGTGCCCCACCACCGTCACCGGCCCGGCCACCCCCGCCGCGTCCAGCACCGCCGCGATCCGGTCGGCCTCCCCCGAGGCCGTCGGCGGCGCCGGGACCGGGCCGGAGAGGCCGTGGCCGGGGCGGTCGAAGCGGACGACCGTGCGGTGCGGGGCGAGCAGCGCGGCCACCTCGTCCCAGTCGAACCAGGCCATGCCCAGGCCCGCGCTGAGCAGCACGGGCGGACCGTCGCCCGCCACCACCACGTGGTGCGGCACCCCGTCGATCCGTACAAAGGTCATACTCGATTCTCGCGCCCGACCGCGTACGCGAGCACCCCCAGCCACACCGCCACGACCAGTACCTGCGTCCGCTGCCCGGCCCCCAGCCACCAGGTGCCGCGCCCGGCCTCGAACGCGGCGACAGCCACCAGCGTCCACACCGTGGCGGCCACCTCGAGCGCCAGCAGGACCGGCCCGGACCGGGCCAGCGGGGCCCACCGGCCGTAGCGGCGGGCGGCGACCGTGAGCGCCACGACGGCGGCCAGCGCGCCGGTCATCGCGAGGCTGCTGCTCACCACGTGCGCGGCGTGCGTGGCCGGGACCAGACCGGCCGTCTCCCGGGCCGCGCACTCGGGGTCGGCGGTCGGCGCGCAGCTCAGCGGGAGCCGGGAGTCGGCCACGGTCGCCGCGCCGAACAGCACGAGCCCCGACCACCCGGCCACCGACCAGCCCCGCCGGTCGCACCGCCACAGCGCCCACGCCGACCCGGAGAGCACCAGCACCCCGGCCGTCAGATCGGTGGCCCGGAAGAGCCCGCCGAGCGGCTGGTCGGCCGCGGCGAGCTCGCTCACGTACGTCTGGACGGGGTCGAGCCCGGTATGGAGGACCACTTCGAGCACCCACGCGGTGTACGAGAGGGCGCCGAGCGCCAGCAGGATCACGGCGGGCCGGACGCGTGAACCGATCGGGTGCATGGTGGCGCTGATGGTACTTATCGCGGTCTCCTCATGGGCCCATGCTCACCGCGGCGCCCCGGCCCCGCACGTCGGGGTATACCGGGTGGGGGTAAGGTGCGGTCCATGGGGAGCGGGCGCGGGACGACGGTGTACGGGCAGCTGCTGCTCTGCGCCGCGCTGCTCCTCGGCATCTTCACGATGCACACGCTCGGGCACCCGGTCGGGCACCGGGCCGGGCACTCCTCCTCGACGACGGCTGCGGAGCACTCCACGGCGCCCTCCCCGAGGACCCTCTCGATGTCCTCCACGGCGTCCTCCCCGGGGACCCTCTCGATGGCCTCCTCGATGTCCGGTGGGACGACCGCCGGAGCGCGGCACGTCGCCGCCCACCACCCCCACCGGCCCCTGCCCGGCATGGACCCGGGGTCCGTGTGTCTCGCGGTACTCGGGGTGTGGGGCCTCGCCCTGCTCGCCGCACGGCTGGTGTCGGCGCGCGGGCGGACGGCCGGCGCTGCCGTCGCGCGCGGCCGGACACCGCGGCCCCGGTGGCCCGACCCTCCCCCTCCCTACGGGAGTTCCGTCGCCGCCTTGTCGGTACTGCGCCAGTAGGAGCGCGCGAAGCAGGAGACGCGCCCCTACCCGTTCGCACACCCACACCACGAGGTGCACCCCGTCATGTCCGCACACCCCACCCGACGCGCCGTGCTCGGCGCCACCACCGCCGTCGCGGGCGGCGCCCTGCTCGCCGCCTGCTCGGGATCCGGTTCCATGGACGGCACGGCCCACGGCACGGCCCACGGCGCCGGGCCGTCGGCGGCCCCCGGCGGCTTCGTCGACCCGGCCGGGCCCGAGGTCGCCGCCGCCGAGGCCCGGCGCGGCTCCGGGCGCGTCCGCGAGGTCCGGCTCACCGCCACCGCGACCCCGCTCGACCTGGGCGGCCGTACCGTCCGGTCCTGGGCGTACGGCGACCGGCTGCCGGGGCAGGAGGTGCGGGTCACCGCGGGCGACACGCTCGCGGTGACCCTCGCCAACCACCTCCCCGAGCCGACCTCGCTGCACTGGCACGGCCTCGCCCTGCGCAACGACATGGACGGCGTGCCGGGCCTGACCCAGCGGCCCGTCGCGCCGGGCGCGTCCTTCGCCTACCGGTTCGCCGTCACCCACCCCGGCACCTACTGGTTCCACCCGCACTCGGGCGTCCAGCAGGACCGGGGGCTCTACGCCCCGCTGATCGTCGAGGACCCCAAGGAGCCGCTGGGGTACGACCGGGAGTGGGTCGTGGTGCTGGACGACTGGGTCGACGGGCTGGACGGCTCCACCCCGGACGCGGTCCTCGCGGAGCTGCGCGCCGGAATGGGCGGCGCCCCCGGGGAGGACATGGGAGACATGGCCGGGGCGGGCGGCATGGACCACTCCGGGCACGCCATGCCCGGGACGGCGGCACCCGCGCCCCGTCCGGCCCGCCCCACCGGCCCCTCCCGCATGCTCATGGGCGCCACCAGCCCGCTGCTGGGCGGCGACGCGGGCGATGTCGCGTATCCGTACTACCTCGTCAACGGCCGTACCCCGCAGGCCCCTTCCTCCTTCACGGCCCGGCCGGGCGACCGCATCCGGCTGCGGATCGTCAACGCGGGCGGCGACACCGCCTTCCGGGTGGCGCTCGGCGGCCATGAGCTGACCGTGACCCACGCGGACGGCTTCCCGGTCCGGCACACCCCGGCGGACGCGCTGCTGATCGGTATGGGCGAGCGGTACGACGTGCTGGTCACGGCGGGCGACGGGGTGTTCCCGCTGGTGGCGCGGGCCGAGGGGAAGGACGCGGGGGCGCTCGCGGTACTGCGCACCGGCGGCGGGGCCGCGCCCGACGCCTCCGTACGCCCCGGGGAGCTCACCGGGCGGCTGCTCACGGCCGGCCGGCTCGTGCCGGACGCGTCGGTGGCGCTGCCCGCCAAGGCGCCCGACCGGACGGTGAGGCTGACGCTGACCGGCGGGATGGCGAAGTACGACTGGGCCTTCGACGGACAGCCCTACCGGTCCGACGCGCGGCATCCGGTCCGCGCCGGTGAGCGGGTGCGGCTGGTCTTCGCCAACACGACCGCGATGTGGCATCCGGTGCATCTGCACGGTCACACCTTCGCGCTGGCGGGCGGCGCGGGCGGGGCCCGCAAGGACACGGCCCTGGTCCTGCCGGGGAAGACGCTGACCGTGGACTTCGACGCGGACAACCCGGGGCTGTGGATGGTCCACTGCCACAACGTCTACCACTCGGAGGCCGGGATGATGACGGTCCTGGGCTACCGGAAGTAGGCCGGTGAGGGGGAGGGAGCGGGGCGCCGCGCCGCGCTCCACCCCCCATCGCGTCGCTTTGACGATTACACTGGCGGGGTGCCTCAACTACGTCTCGCTCTGAATCAGATCGACTCGACCGTCGGCGACATCGCCCAGAACGCCGAGGCCGTCGTGCGCCGGACCCGGCACTGCGCCGAGCAGGGGGCGCACCTCGCCGCCTTCCCCGAGATGATGCTGACCGGCTACCCCGTGGAGGACCTGGCGCTGCGGTCCTCGTTCGTCGAGGCGTCCCGGCAGGCGCTGACCGCTCTGGCGGCGCGGCTGGCCGCCGAGGGCCTGGGTGAGCTGCCGGTGGTCGTCGGCTATCTGGACCGGTCCGAGGCGCGCCCCCGCTACGGCCAGCCCGCGGGCGCCCCGCGCAACGCGGGCGCCGTGCTGCACCGGGGCGAGGTCGTGCTCCGGTACGCCAAGCACCATCTGCCCAACTACGGCGTCTTCGACGAGTTCCGCTACTTCGTGCCGGGCGACACCCTGCCGGTGATCCGGGTCCACGGGGTGGACGTGGCCCTCGCCATCTGCGAGGACCTCTGGCAGGACGGCGGCCGGGTCCCGGCCACCCGCTCCGCCGGGGCCGGGCTCCTGCTCTCCGTCAACGCCTCCCCCTACGAGCGGAACAAGGACGACACCCGTCTGGAGCTGGTCCGCAGGCGCGCCCGGGAGGCCGGGTGCACCACCGCCTATCTGGCGATGACGGGCGGTCAGGACGACCTGGTCTTCGACGGCGACTCGATCGTGGTGGACCGGGACGGCGAGGTCGTCGCCCGCGCCCCGCAGTTCACCGAGGACTGCGTACTGCTCGACCTGGAGCTGCCGGCGGCGGGCCCGGTCCCGTCCGGGACGGTCGACGACGGACTGCGGATCGAGCATGTGACGCTGTCGGGCGAGCCCGTCGCGGCGTACGAGCCGGAGCACACCGGCGGGCAGGCGGAGCGGCTCGACGACGACGCGGAGGTCTACTCGGCGCTGGTCACCGGGCTGCGCGCCTATGTCGTCAAGAACGGCTTCCGGTCCGTACTGATCGGGCTGTCCGGGGGTATCGACTCGGCGCTGGTCGCCGCGATCGCCTGCGACGCGGTGGGCGCGGAGAACGTGTACGGCGTGTCGATGCCGTCCCCGTACTCCTCGGAGCACTCCAGGAGCGACGCGGCCGAGCTGGCCCGGCGCACCGGTCTGAACCTGCGCACGGTGAGCATCGAGCCGATGTTCAGCGCGTACATGACCTCACTGGGCCTGACCGGGCTCGCCGAGGAGAACCTCCAGTCGCGGCTGCGCGGCACCATGCTGATGGCGATCTCCAACCAGGAGGGGCACCTGGTCCTCGCGCCGGGCAACAAGTCCGAGCTGGCGGTGGGGTACTCGACGCTGTACGGCGACTCCGTCGGCGGGTACGGGCCGATCAAGGACGTCTACAAGACGACCGTCTTCCGCCTCGCCCGGTGGCGCAACAGGGCGGCGGAGGAGCGGGGCGAGGTCGCGCCCATCCCGGAGAACTCGATCAGCAAGCCGCCCAGCGCCGAGCTGCGCCCGGGGCAGGTCGACACGGACTCGCTGCCGGACTACCCGGTCCTGGACGCGATCCTGTCGCTGTACGTCGACCGCGACCAGGGCCGCGAGGCGATCGTGGCGGCCGGGTTCGACGCGGAGCTGGTGGCGAGGACGCTGCGGCTGGTGGACGCGGCCGAGTACAAGCGGCGGCAGTACCCGCCGGGCACCAAGATCTCCGCGAAGGGCTTCGGCAAGGACCGGCGGCTGCCGATCACCAACCGGTGGCGCGAGTCGGTCTGAGGGCCGCCGGCCACCGGCTCAGATCTTCAGCCTGGCCGCGATCGGCAGGTGGTCGCTGGGGGTGCGCCCCAGCGTCCACGACGACTTCGGCTCGACGCCCTTGACCATGATCTGGTCGATCCGGGCCATCGGGAACGACGCCGGCCAGGTGAAGCCGAAGCCGTTGCCCGCCGCGCCCTGGGTGGAGCGCATCTGCGAGGTGATGTTGTTCAGGGCGCGGTCGTTCATGGTGCCGTTGAGGTCGCCGAGCAGGACCACCTTCCTCAGCGACTCGCCCGCGATCGCGTCGCCCAGGGCGTCCGCGCTGGCGTCCCGCTGGCGGGCGGTGAACCCGGCGCTCAGCTTCACCCGGACCGAGGGCATGTGCGCCACGTACACCTTCACCTGGCCGGCCGGGGTGCTCACGGTGGCCCGCATGGCGCGGGTCCAGCCCATCTTGATGTCGACCGGCTCGGCGTCGCTCAGCGGGAACCGGGACCACAGGCCGACCGTGCCCTGCACCGAGTGGTGCGGATAGGCCGCGGCGAGCGCCTTCTCGTACGCGCCGACGCTGTTGCCGGGCAGCTCCTCCAGGGCGAGGACGTCGGCGCCGGAGGCGATGAGGTCGCGGGCGGTGCCGGCCGGGTCGGGGTTGTCGGCGTTCACGTTGTGGGTGGCGACGACCAGGTTGCCGCCCTTGCTCTCCTTGTCGGTGAGCAGTCCGCCGAAGAGGTTCAGCCAGACCACCGCCGGCAGGACCAGGGCGATCAGCGCGGTCGCCGAGCGGCGCCACAGGGCGAGGCCGAGGAGCACCGGGACGAACAGGCCCAGCCACGGCAGGAAGGTTTCCGTGAGGCTGCCCAGGTTGCCGATCCGGTTGGGGATCTTGGCGTGCACCAGCATGACCAGGGCGATCAGCACCGCGGCCCCGGCCAGGACCAGGCCGCGCCGCCAGATGCCGGGGTCGTTGCGCCAGCCGTCCAGCAGGCGCCGGACCCGGGATCCGGAGCGCTCGCCCTCCGCGCTGCCGCTCCCCGTCTCCGCCACGTACGCCCGCGTCATACCGCTGTCCTCACTGCCTTGCCGTTCGCACACCGTCGCCCCGATGACCCTAGGCGATGAAGGGTGCCTTTCCCTGCTGTCGTACTGCCTCGATGACGACCGCACGCCGCGCCGGGTTCCCACAGGTCACGGCCAGAGGGGTGGCTGTGACAAAACGCGCATATTTGCGGCCCAGAGTGGTTTAAAGCTCATCCAATTACGTGACTCTGGCACCCACTTCCCGTCGGCGGGGGTGGGATGCCACCATGGAAGTGGTCCGGAGACGCCGTCAGGGCGCTTCGAGATGACGAACAGGAGCCGTTGCGATGACGCAACAGATCAAGGCTGCGCAGAATCCGCCCGCACGTTCCGACAGCAGCAAGGCGCTGTACGGGGGCACGTCCACGCGCCGCGTCACCATCCACGACATCGCCTCCGCCAAGGCGCGGGGCGAGAAGTGGCCCATGCTCACCGCGTACGACGCGATGACCGCCTCCGTCTTCGACGAGGCCGGCATCCCGGTCCTGCTCGTGGGCGACTCGATGGGCAACTGCCACCTCGGCTACGAGACGACCGTCCCGGTCACGCTCGACGAGATCGCCATGCTCTCCGCCGCGGTCGTCCGGGGCACCAGGCGCGCCCTCGTCGTCGCGGACCTGCCGTTCGGCACCTACCAGGAGGGCCCGGTGCAGGCGCTGCGCAGCGCCACCCGCCTGGTCAAGGAGGCCGGCGTCGGGGCCGTCAAGCTGGAGGGCGGCGAGCGCTCGCTGGCCCAGACGGAGCTGCTTGTGCAGTCCGGCATCCCGGTCATGGCCCACCTTGGCCTGACCCCGCAGTCCGTGAAAGCCATGGGCTACCGGGTGCAGGGCCGCTCCGACGAGGCCGCGCACCAGCTGCTGCGGGACGCCAAGGCCGCGGAGTCCGCGGGCGCGTTCGCGGTGGTGCTGGAGCTCGTCCCGGCCGAGGTGGCCGCCGAGATCACGCGCTCGCTGCACATCCCGACGGTCGGGATCGGCGCGGGGGTGTCGTGCGACGCGCAGGTGCTGGTGTACACCGACATGGTCGGGCTCACCGGCGGGAAGGTGCCGCGGTTCACCAAGCAGTACGCGGACATGCGCCGCATCCTCGGTGACGCCGCCAAGGAGTTCGCGGGCGAGGTGGCGGGCGGCGCGTTCCCCGCGGAGGAGCACACCTTCCACTGAGCCCTGGCGTGACGCGGGGCGGTGGCGCACCCGCCACCGCCCCGCGTTCCTGAGAGGTCCCACAGCCCGCCGGCGACTCCTGTCGGCGGGCTGTCGGCGTCCGCGGGCGTCTGTAGGCGGGATGTCGGTGGATTGTCGGTGGGGCCTGGCACCTTGAGGGCATGACGCGAATCGACGACAACCCCGAAGGCGGCGCGGCCAACGCCGTCACGGTGCGGGGGCTGGTGAAGCACTTCGGCGACACCAAGGCGCTGGACGGCGTGGACCTGGACGTACGCGAGGGCACGGTCCTCGGAGTCCTGGGTCCCAACGGCGCCGGCAAGACCACCCTCGTCCGCTGCCTGTCCACCCTGATCGTGCCGGACGCCGGCACCGCCCACGTCGCCGGGTACGACGTGGTGCGCCAGCCCCGCCAGCTGCGCCGCACCATAGGCCTCACCGGGCAGTACGCCTCGGTGGACGAGAAGCTGTCCGGCTGGGAGAACTTGTACATGATCGGGCGGCTGCTCGATCTGTCCCGCAGGGACGCCCGGGCCCGCGCCGACGAGCTCCTGGAGCGCTTCTCGCTCACCGAGGCGGCGAAGCGGCCCGCGATGAACTACTCGGGCGGTATGCGCCGCCGGCTCGACCTCGCGGCCTCGATGATCGGCAGGCCGGCCGTGCTCTACCTGGACGAGCCGACCACCGGTCTGGACCCGCGCACCCGCAACGAGGTGTGGGACGAGGTCCAGCGGATGGTGGCCGAGGGCGCCACCGTGCTGCTCACCACCCAGTACATGGAGGAGGCCGAGCAGCTGGCGAGCGAGCTGACGGTCATCGACCGCGGCAAGGTCGTCGCCAACGGCGGTATCAACGAGCTGAAGGCGAAGGTCGGCGGCCGGACGCTCCAGATCCGCCCCACCGACCCGGCGCAGCTCGGCGCGATGGCGCGGGCCATCACCGAGGCCGGTCTCGACGGGGTCTCCGGCACCCAGGCGGTCCCCGACGAGGGCCTGCTGAACGTGCCGATCCTCAGCGACGAGCAGCTGACCGCCGTGGTCGGCCTGCTGGGCGCCCGCGGTTACGGCATCGCCCACATCGGCACCCATCTGCCCAGCCTGGACGAGGTGTTCCTGGCCATCACCGGCCAGAAGCCCACGCTCCAGGACTCCGAGAGCGACGAAACGACCGAGGAGGTCGCGGCATGAGCACCGCCACCACCGCCCAGGCGGCCCCCGCGAAGCAGCCCACCGGCATCCGCCCGCCCGTCATGGACGCCGACGGCCGGATCGGGCCGCGCGCCAATCTGCGGCACATCGGCGCCCTGGTGCGCCGCAACGCCCTCCAGATCAAGCAGGACCCGGAGTCGATGTTCGACGCCGTGTTCATGCCGATCATCTTCACCCTGCTGTTCGTGTACGTGTTCGGCGGCGCGGTCTCCGGCAAGGGCAACCAGGACGCGTACGTCAACTACCTGATCCCGGGCCTGATGGCGATGCAGGGCCTGAACATCGCGATGGCGGTCGGCACCGGCATCAACGACGACTTCAAGAAGGGGGTGATGGACCGGTTCCGGACCATGCCCATCGCGCGGTCGTCGGTACTGATAGCCAAGATCGTGGTCGAGATCGGCCGCATGATCGTCGCCACCACGATCCTGCTGATCATGGGCTTCATCCTCGGACTGTCCATCCACACCTCCGTCCTCGAACTGCTCGCGGCGGTCGGCCTGTCGCTGGTGTTCGGCGCCTCGCTGATGTGGATCTTCATCCTGCTGGGTCTCACCATGAAGACGGCCCAGGCCGTCCAGGGAGTGGCGATGCTCGTGCTGATGCCGCTGCAGTTCGGCTCGTCGATCTTCGCCAAGCCGACCACCATGCCGGGCTGGCTGCAGACCTTCACGGACTACAACCCGCTCTCCAACCTCGCGGACGCCGCCCGCAACCTGGTCAACGGCGGCCCGGTCGCCCACTCGGCGCTGATGACGCTGGGCTGGGCGGTGGCGATCACCGTGGTGACGGCTCCGCTCGCGGTCGCCAAGTTCCGCAAGCGGACGTGACGGTGACGGGACGTCAGTCCCGCTCCCGCTGCGCCAGGGCGGCGGCCTCCTCCAGCGAGAGGCCGCCGCCCTCGGCGTACGCGGCGGCGTAGGCGGCCTCGTCGAGCAGCGGGCGGACCAGCGCCTCCACCTTCTCCCGTACCTCCACCTCCATCGAGGAGGCGTAGTGGATCGCCGGCATCAGGGTGTCGTGCGCCCCGATCAGCCGCGCGGCGTCATGGGCGGCCCCGGCGCCGGGCTCCGCCGCTCCGGCCCACGCCCAGGCGACCGAGAGCAGGTGCACCGGGACCATCTGGGGCGCCACCACCAGCGCCATCGGCGCCACCGAACGGGCGAGCGCCGCGCGGGAGTCCACCAGGGCCTTGTCGTAGGCGCCCTCCATGTTCTCCAGCCAGGCCCGGATGCCGATCACGAAGCCCTCGAAGAGCGCGAGGTTGCTGGCCATGAACTCCTCCAGCATCACCGCGATCTGCTCGTGCGCCTCAGCCAGGCGCCCGGTGCGGCCCAGCCACATCGCCAGGAACATCCGGGCGGCGGGCTGCGCCTCGTACCCCGCCTGGCGGCCCGCGGCGACGATCTCGCGCAGCATCGCCTCGCCCCGCTCGCCCTCGCCGGTCTCCAGCAGCACCGAGGCGAGCCGCGCCTTCAAAAGCGACACCTGGCCCTGGGCGCCGAGCCGTTCGGCGTACCGCACGGCCTCGCTGTAGTCCTCGCCCGCCAGCGCGTACTCACCGCGCCGCTCCCGGGCCTCGCCGCGCGCCGACAGCGCCTCGGCGGCGCCCCAGTCGTCGCCGAGGCGGCGGAAGATGTCCAGCCCCGCCTCGGCGTCGCGGGTGGCCTCCCCGGCCCAGTCGCCGCGGTTGGCCAGGACGTTGGCCCGTATCTGGAGGGCGTTGGCGAGCTCCCACTCGTAACCGAACTCCTCACAGGCCGCGACCGTCGCGTCCAGCAGCTCCCGGAGCGCCTGGGCGTCACTGGTCATGATCACCGGGAAGAACCAGAGCGCGCCGGGCATCCGGCAGGTCTGCGGCAGCCCCGGCCGGTAGACGCCCACGATGGCGCGCAGCCGCTGCTCCGCCTCGGGCGTCGTCCAGTCGTCGCCGGTGTGGTCCATGGAGGCCAGCAGGAACAGCCGCACCCCGCGCCGGGCCTCCTGGAGCACCTCGGGCTCCATGGGCGGCGGGCTGTCGGTGCAGCGCGCGAAGACCGGGGGCGCGGGCTCGGCGGGCGGCGCGAACGGGTCGGGCCCCAGCTCCGCCGTGGCCTGCGCCCAGCGGCGGGACTCGGCGCGCAGATCGCGCATGTGCCAGTACGAGGAGAGCGCGTGCACCATGCACAGCGCCTCCTGCTCGTCGGCGAGGTCCACGGCCCGGCGCAGCGCGGTGCGCAGGTTCTCGTACTCCCGCTCCAGGAGCTCGACCGCGGCGCGCTGCCCCCGCCCGCGCAGCTCGGGGTCGGTGGTCCGGGCCAGCTCGCGGTAGTGCACCAGATGGCGGCGTTCGGTGGGGCCCCGGTCGCCCGCGTCGTCGAGGCGCTCGGCGGCGTACTCGGCCACCGTCTCCAGGAGCCGGTAGCGCATCTCGCCGCCGTCCCCGGGCGCGGCGACCACCAGCGACTTGTCGACGAGGGAGCCCAGGAGCGGGGCGACGTCGCGGGCGGCGACGCCCTCGCCGTCCGCGCAGACCGCCTCGGCCGCCGCCAGGACGCAGCCGCCCGCGAAGACGGAGAGCCGCCGCAGCACCGTGCGCTCGGGGCCCTCCAGCAGGTCCCAGGACCAGTCGACGACCGCGCGCAGGGTCTGCTGACGCGGCAGTACGGTCCGGCTGCCGCTGGTCAGCAGGCGGAAGCGGTCGTCGAGCCGGTCCGCGATCTGGCGTGGCGTCAGCATCCGCAGACGGGCCGCGGCGAGCTCCACCGCCAGCGGCAGACCGTCCAGACGACGGCAGATCTCGGCGGCGGCCCCCGGGTCGTCCTCCACCCGGAACCCCGGCCGCGCCGCAGCGCCCCGGTCCGCGAGCAGCCGCAGCGCCACCGGCGCCGGCAGCGGCTCCACCGGCCGCACCACCTCGCCCGGCACGCCCAGCGGCTCCCGGCTGGTGGCGAGGATGGTCAGCCCCGGGCAGCGGGCGAGCAGATGCTCGGCGAGCGCGGCGGCGGCGTCGATCACATGCTCGCAGTTGTCCAGGAGCAGCAGCATCCGGCGGCGCTCGCAGTGCGTGGCGAGATGGGCCAGCGGGTCGCCCGCGGTGCGGTCGGCGGCCCTCAGCTCCTCGGCGCCGGCGCCGTGCAGCACGGTCTCGCGGGCGCCGACCGAGGTGAGGACGGCGGCGGGCACGGCCGCCGGGTCGGTCACCGGGGCGAGCTCGGCCAGCCACACCCCGTCCGGCCAGCCGTCCCCGGCCGCGCCGACGGCCTCGGCGGCCTCCTGGGAGAGCCGGGTCTTGCCCGCCCCGCCGGGCCCGAGCAGCGTCACCAGACGCGCGGCGCCCAGATCCCCCCGGATCGCCTCGATGTCGGCCTCGCGCCCCACGAAGGAGGTGAGCCGGGCGCGCAGATTGCCCAGGGCGGCGGGGCGGGCGGGCGCGGGAGCCGGTGCGGGCGCGGCGGGCGCGGCCGGGGGCGCGTCCGGGGTGTGCAGCAACGCGCCGTGCAGCGCCCGCAGTTCGGGGCCCGGGTCGGCGCCGAGGCGGTCGGCGAGGGTGCGGCGGACCTCCTCGTACGCGGCCAGCGCCTCGGCCGTGCGGCCCGCCGCGCGCAGGGCGCGGATGCGCAGGGTGTGCAGCGGCTCGTCGAGGGGGTGGGCGGCGCAGAGCGCGGCCAGCTCGGGCAGCACCTCCTCGGCCCGGCCCAGGGCGAGGGCCGCGGTGAGGCGGGCGCGGCGGGCCTCCAGACGGCGGGCCTCCCAGCGGGCGGCCTCCGCGGTCCGGTCGGGCAGGTCGGCGAGGACCGGGCCGGTCCACAGGGCCAGCGCGTCCTCCAGCCGGGACAGGGCCTTCGCCGGGTCGCCCTGCTCCAGGGCGCGGGCGCCCTCCCCGGCGAGCCGCTCGAACCGGTACAGGTCGATGTCGTCCGGCTCGGCGTCGAGCCGGTAGCCGCCGCCCTCCACCGAGGCGACCGCGCCGGGCCCGGCCGCCCTGCGCAGCCGGCCCACCAGCGCCTGGAGCGCCCCGGCCGCGTCGGCGGGCGGCTCCCCGTTCCACACCTCGTCGACGAGGTGGCCGACCGGGACCGTACGGCCGGGTCGCAGGGCGAGCACGGTCAGCAGGGCGCGCAGACGCGCCCCGCCGACGGCGACCGCCGTGCCTTCGGGGTTGAGCAGCTGGGTGGTGCCGATGATCCGGTAGCGCACCGCCCCATTGTCCGTGACGTACGCCTCCTCCGTGCCCAGGCCCGCCAACTCCCGGCCACGCGACGGTGACCAGGGGCGGAACTCCTGCGGGATGGCCGGACGTTCCCGGGGTATCACCTGTACGGTCGGGGCCGTCCGACCGCACTTCCACCCGGGGAGCCCCATCCATGGCCACCGCCACCTCGCGCCGCAGCGACCGGAGCGTCAGCCCGGTCTTCCTGGGGATCGCCGCCGTCACGGCGGTCGCCGGATGGGCGGTGTGGACGGGCTTCTCGACCGCGCCGGGCTTCGCCGTCTTCCTCTTCGTGACGGGCGCCTGGGTCGTGTCCCTGTGCCTGCACGAGTACGCGCACGCCCGCACCGCCCTGCACGGCGGGGACATCACGGTGGGCGCGAAGGGCTATCTGACGCTCAATCCGCTGAAGTACACGCACGCGATGCTGTCGATCGTGCTGCCGGTCATCTTCGTGATCATGGGCGGCATCGGTCTGCCGGGCGGCGCCGTCTTCATCGAGCACGGCCGGATCCGGGGCCGGTGGAAGCACAGCCTGATCGCGGCGGCGGGCCCGCTCACCAATGTGCTCTTCGCCGTCGTCTGCACGGCGCCGTTCTGGCTGCACGCGCTGGACGGTGTGCCCGCCGGGTTCCGCTACGCGCTGGCGTTCCTGGCGCTGCTCCAGGTGACGGCGGCGATCCTGAACTTCCTGCCCGTCCCGGGTCTCGACGGGTACGGGGTGATCGAGCCGTGGCTGTCGCACGGGGTGCGCCGCCAGATCGAGCCGTTCGCGCCCTTCGGGCTGCTCGCGGTCTTCGCGTTCCTGTGGGTGCCGTCGGTCAACAGCGTGTTCTTCGACGCCATCCACGCGGTGCTGCGCGGGCTCGGCGTCACCGAGTGGGACACCTACTGGGGCCAGCGCCTCTACCGCTTCTGGCAGGGCACGCCGGAGGTCCCCTCGCTCATCCGCTGACGGCCGCCGAGCGCCGGGCGTCGGCCTTCGCCCTGCGCAGGTAGTACCAGGCCATGTTCGAGGAGAGCCCGGCCAGCAGGATCCAGACGACACCGGTCCAGTTGCCCTGGACGAAGGAGACCACGGCCGCGGCGACCGCGAGGACGCAGACGACGAGGGCGTACAGAGCGAGGCGGGGCATGGGGTCGGCTCCTGTCCGGGTGCGGCGCTGATGCCCGTCCAGTGTCCCCCATGCCCCGGCCGGGCCTACACGTCGGTCACCCGCAGCCCGGCGTGCGCCTTGTAGCGGCGGTTGACGGAGATCAGGTTGGCCACCAGCGACTCCACCTGGTGGGCGTTTCGCAGCCGCCCGGCGAAGACGCCCCGCATCCCCGGGATGCGGGCGGCCAGCGCCTGCACCAGGTCGGTGTCGGCGCGGCTCTCGCCGAGCACCATCACATCGGTGTCGATCTCCTCGACCGAGGTGTCCTGGAGCAGCACGGCCGACAGGTGGTGGAAGGCGGCGGTGACCCGCGAGTCCGGCAGCAGCGCGGCGGCCTGCTCGGCGGCGCTGCCCTCCTCCGGCTTCAGGGCGTACGCGCCCTTCTTGTCGAAGCCGAGCGGGTTGACGCAGTCGACGACGAGCTTGCCGGCCAGCTCCTCGCGCAGCGCCTGAAGCGTCTTGGCGTGCCCGTCCCACGGCACGGCGACGATCACGATGTCGCTGCGGCGCGCGCACTCGGCGTTGTCCGCCCCCTCGACACCGAGGCCGAGCTCGTCGGCGGCGGCCCGCGCCCGCTCGGCGGCCCGCGAGCCGATGATCACCTTCTGGCCCGCGCGGGCCAGCCGGTAGGCGAGCCCCCGGCCCTGGTCGCCGGTGCCACCGAGGACACCGACGACCAGGCCGGAGACGTCGGGCAGGTCCCAGGGGTCCTTGGCGGCGGGCTTCGGGGTGTTCTCGGCGCTCTCAGTGGAAGTCATGGCCCGACCTTACGTCGCGTGCCCCGGGCCATCGCCCGCCCGGGTGAGGAGTGACGGATGCCGCCCGCCGGGGCGTGCGGTGCGGCAGGATGCCGGGGCATGGATGCCGTACGCGTCGCACTGTTGCGGGAAGTCCTCGCGGGGACGGAGTGGCTGCGCGGGACCCGCCGGTTCGCGGGGGTGCTGCGGGGGTCGGTGGTGCCGAACGGCGGCGGGCTGCTGCTCGTGGGCACCGAGGCGTACGAGCCGTGGCACCTCGCGGCGCACCTGACCGACGAGGCGGCGTGGTCGGGGGTTCCCGAGCTCACCCCCACGCTGGTACGCCACCGGGTCGAGCCGGGCCGGGGGCCGCACCTGTCCGTCGGGCTGGGGCGTCTGGAGGCCGCCGGGCGGGGCGAGACGCTCCTGCTGGTGGCCCCGGACCGGCCGGACGGAGGCCTCCTGGAGCGGGTGCACGACGCCCGGCGGGCGGGGGCGCGGGTGCTGGCGCTGGACGGGGGCGACGCGGAGGTGCGGGGCCTGGTCCACGAGTCGCTGACGGTGCCGCCGGGGGCGGAGGTGGATCTGGACACGGTCCAGCATCTGGTGAGCGCGGCGGCCGGGGAGAACGGGCTGCCCGTGCAGCGGGGCCGGCGGCGCCTGCGCGACCGCCTCTCCCGCCTGGCGGACCAGCTGACGGCACCGCCGCCGGCGCGATGGTGACCTCGCGGGGCGGGCCCGGTCTTCGTCCGCGGGTGCACTGTGGCCGGCCGCGCAGCCCCTGCGGGGCGGGCCCGGTCTTCGTCCGGCGGGTGCACTGTGGCTGATCGCGCAGTTCCCCGCGCCCCTGAAACCCGCCTTCGCCCGCAGGCCGTGGTCGGTTGCTCGCGCAGTTCCCCGCGCCCCTGAAAACCCGCTGCCGCCCGGGGCTCGCGCCCGTGAAGGGGGGCCGGGCTGAGCTGGGTTTCCCGGGGGCAAGGGGGTTGCCTCAGGGACGCGGGGAACTGCGCGAGCAACCCACCACCACCCGCACACGAACACCGGCCCTCACTCCCCCTGCCCCACCCCCTTGTCGTGCCACTTCGGATCCGTCTCCCACTCCAGGTTGCGTTCCTGGGCGGTCTGCATCGCGTGCTCCGCCTCCTCGCGGCTCGCGTAGGGGCCGAAGCGGTCCTTGGCGGGACACTCCGGGCCCTCCTCGACCTTGCCGTGGACCAGGCAGTAGAACCACTCGCCCGGCTTTCCGGCCGTGCGCTTCTTGAACAGGGCCATACAGAGGCTCCTTCCTCGGTCCGTCCTCGGACCTTCTCGACCATGCTGCCCCAACGCGGCTCGATAGACTCGCCGGCATGTCTGGCCAGTCGCTGCTCGTACCAGGGGAGCTCTCTCCCACCCGCTCCGTCCCGGGCAACATCCGCCGCCCCGAGTACGTCGGGAAGCCCATGCCCGCGCCGTACACCGGCCCCGAGGTGCAGTCCGCCGAAACGATTGAGCTCATGCGGATCGCGGGCCGTATCGCCGCCCGCGCCATGGAGGAGGCCGCCAAGCTCATCGCACCCGGCGTGACCACCGACGAGCTCGACCGGGTCGCGCACGAGTACATGTGCGACCACGGCGCGTACCCCTCGACACTGGGCTACCGGGGCTTCCCCAAGTCCCTGTGCAGCTCCGTCAACGAGGTCATCTGCCACGGCATCCCCGACTCCACCGTCCTGAACGACGGCGACATCGTGAACCTGGACGTCACGGCGTACATCGGCGGCGTCCACGGCGACAACAACGCCACCTACCTCTGCGGCGACGTCGACGAGGAGTCGAAGCTGCTGGTCGAGCGGACCCGGGAGTCGCTCAACCGCGCCATCAAGGCCGTCAGGCCCGGCCGCCAGATCAACATCATCGGGCGCGTCATCGAGTCGTACGCCAAGCGGTTCGGCTACGGCGTCGTGCGCGACTTCACCGGCCACGGCATCAGCACCGCCTTCCACTCCGGGCTGATCGTGCCGCACTACGACGCGCCGCACGCCACGACCGTCATCAAGCCGGGGATGACCTTCACCATCGAGCCGATGCTGACGCTGGGGACGCACGAGTACGACATGTGGGAGGACGGCTGGACCGTCGTCACGCGCGACCGGAAGCGGACGGCCCAGTTCGAGCACACACTGGTGGTGACCGAGACGGGCGCGGAGATCCTCACGCTGCCCTGACCGTCGCCCCGCTTCTCCGGAGGCACGCCTTGGACACGCCGCTCCCCACACCCTCCCCCACGCGCTTCTCCACCCGTATCCGCACGGCGTCGCACGAGCGGCACACGGAGGCGGAGAACTCCGGCTTCATGAGCGCCCTGCTCGGCGGCCGGCTGGGCGTGGAGGCGTACGCCCGGTACACCGAGCAGCTGTGGTTCGTGTACCGGGCGCTGGAGGAGGGAGCGGCGGCGCTGCGCCACGACCCGGTGGCGGGGCCGTTCATCCGGCCGGAGCTGATGCGTACGCCCTCGCTGGAACGGGACCTGGCGTATCTGCGGGGCGCGGGGTGGGAGCGCGAGGCCGTGCCGCTGCCCGCGACCCGGGCCTACGCGGCGCGGGTGCGGGAGTGTGCCGTGACGTGGCCCGCCGGCTATGTGGCGCACCACTACACGCGGTACCTCGGGGATCTCTCCGGCGGCCAGATCATCCGGGACCGGGTTGAGAAGACGTGGGGGTTCGCCCGGAAGGGCGACGGGGTGCGGTTCTACGTGTTCGAGTCGATTCCGAATCCCGCCGCGTTCAAGCGGGGGTACCGGGAGCTGCTGGACGCGGTGGGGGTGGACGAGCTGGAGAAGCAGCGGGTGGTGGAGGAGTGCCGGCGGGCGTTCGCGATGAACACGGCGGTGTTCTCGGAGCTGGGGGAGGAGTTCCCGCGGAGTGCTTAGCCCGGACTCCGTCCGGGGATCGCCCCCTCACGCCGTGCGGCTGCCCTCCAGACGGACCCTGCCGCCCAGTTCTATCGTCTCGTCCGGGCCCGGGGCCGTCAGGAGCTGCGAACCGGCGCCCTGCGTGATGTTCAGGGCGCGGCCCAGCCGGGCCGTGAGGAGCAGGGCCGCCGCTCCCGTGGCCTCGTCCTCCGTGATGCCGTCGCCCCGGCCCGGGAACGCTCTCGCCCGGACGCGGCCCGCGGCCTCGTCCTCCCAGGCCCAGGCGTACACCCACTCCCCCGGCTCGGGCACCTCCAGGGCGTCCACCTCGGCCGCCGAGGCGTACCGGCGCAGGGTGCGCGGCGGGGCCCAGCCCGGGTGGGCCGTGATCCAGGTGAACTCGCCGTCCTGGCGCGCGAACACCTCCCCGACGGGCAGCTCCAGTACGTCCACGTCGAGCAGCCAGGCCGCGCCGACCAGCGGATGCCCCGCGAAGGGCAGCCGCAGGCCCGGTGTGTAGATGTCGACGGCGCCCCGCTCGGGGTCGTCCACGAACACCGTCTCGCTGAAGCCGAGCTCCTTGGCCAGCGCCTGCCGGGCCGCCTCGTCGGGCAGCAGCGAACCCTCGCGCACCACGCCGAGGGCGTTGCCGTGGCGGCCGTCGGGACCGCAGAAGACCCTCAGTACGTCGATGAGGACGCCGGGTACGCCGTTTTCCGTCACCCCCGCATTCAACCCCACCGGCGAAGGCGCGGGGCCGGTGTTCACCCGGACGGGATCACAGGGGCGCAGGGAAGCGCGCGGGGGCGCGGGAAATCAGCCATGCGCAGGGGTGTGAGCCCGGGGCAAACCGGATGGATCATGGTCCACGCAGCGCCGCTTGACCGCTCCTTGACCTCGCCATGGCTTTCTTGTGATTGGCCTGTTATCGACCGGTGTCACCTGGGGCGAGGTGAGAGCTGAATCACGGACCCGATGGGTATCGGTCAGGTAAGCCTCGGTTAAGTTAGGTCCGCCTCACCCCCTGACCGAAACCAGTGTGGAGCCCACATGCGAGCCGTCCGTCTCTCCGTTGTCACCGCTGCCACGGCCGCGGCGGCGCTGGCCGCCGTCACGGGCTGCTCCTCGAAGAGCGACTCCAAGAGCGCTGACGGCGCCATCCAGGTCACCGCCTCGGACGACGCCTGCAAGGTGTCCAAGACCGAGTTCGCGGCCGGGCACGTGCAGTTCGCCATCGAGAACAAGGGCTCCAAGGTCACCGAGGTCTATCTGCTCTTCCCGGACGACCGGATCGTCGCCGAGCGCGAGAACATCGGCCCCGGCCTCAAGCAGAACCTCACCGCCGAGGTGAAGGCCGGCTCGTACGAGATCGCCTGCAAGCCCGGCATGAAGGGCAACGGCATCCGCCAGAAGGTCACCGTGACCGGCGGCGGCCAGACTCCCAGGCGCGACCCGAAGCTGGACGCGGCCGTCGCCGCCTACCGCACCTATGTGCAGCAGCAGGCCGACGAGACCCTGCCGAAGCTGAAGACCTTCACCGACGCCGTCGCGGCCGGTGACGTCGAGGGCGCGAAGAAGGCGTACGCCCCCTCGCGCATCGGCTGGGAGCGCACCGAGCCGGTCGCCGAGTCCTTCGGTGACATCGACCCGAAGACCGACACCCGCGAGGACGGCCTGGAGAAGGGCCAGACGTGGACCGGCTGGCACCGCCTGGAGAAGGCGCTGTGGGCCGACGGCAGGATCGGTGACGAGGAGAAGAAGCTCGCGGTCCAGCTCTCCACGGACATCGCCGACTGGCAGAAGCGCGTCGGCACCGCCGACATCACCCCGACCTCCATGGCCAACGGCGCCAAGGAGCTCCTGGACGAGGTCTCCACCGGCAAGGTCACCGGTGAGGAGGAGCGCTACAGCCACACCGACCTGGTCGACTTCAAGGGCAACGTCGAGGGCGCCCAGAAGGCGTACGAGCTGCTGAAGCCGGTCGCCGCCAAGAACGACCCGAAGCTCACCGCCGAGCTGGACAAGCAGTTCGCGGCGATCGAGGCCCAGCTCGACAAGTACCGCGCCGACAAGGACTCCTACGACTTCACCCCGTACGACAAGGTCGGCGCGAGCGAGCGCAAGCAGCTCTCCGACGGCGTCAACGCGCTCAGCGAGCCGCTCTCCAAGCTCGCCGCGGCCGTCGCCAAGTAACCCGTACGCGGACAGAACAGGAGGGGATACGCCATGAGCGACACGACCGACGCCGACGCCGGCACCACCACCGGCACCGCCGGGGACGCGAAGTCCTCGGCGCCGTCCCGCCGTTCCCTGCTCGGCTGGGGCGGTGCGGGCCTGGCGCTCGGCGCCGCCGCGGCCGGAGGCGCGGTCGCCGCGGTGCGCGGCGACGGCGGTGACGCGGTGCCCGCCGCCGAGTCCGGCGCGGCCGTGCCGTTCTACGGCGTCCACCAGGCCGGCATCGCCACCGCGGTCCAGGACCGGCTGCACTTCGCCGCGTTCGACGTGACCACCAAGGACCGCGCCGAGCTGGTCCAGCTCCTCAAGGACTGGACGGCCGCCGCGGCCCGGATGACCGCGGGCCAGACGGTCGGCGAGGGCGCCTACGGCGGTCTCGCCGAGGCGCCGCCGGACGACACCGGCGAGGCGCTCGGCCTCAAGCCGTCCCGGCTGACCCTCACCGTCGGCTTCGGCCCCTCGCTCTTCGCCAAGGGCCGCTTCGGCCTGGAGGGCAAGCGGCCCGAGGCGCTGGTCGACATCGAGAAGTTCCCGCACGACAACCTCGACCCGGCGCGCAGCGACGGCGACCTGTGCGTCCAGGCGTGCGCGGACGACCCGCAGGTGGCGGTGCACGCGATCCGCAACCTGGCCCGGATCGCCATGGGCCGCGCCGCGGTGCGCTGGTCCCAGCTGGGCTTCGGCAAGACCTCCTCGACCACGCCCGAGGCGCAGACCCCGCGCAACATGATGGGCTTCAAGGACGGCACCCGGAACGTCTCGGGCACCGACACCGCCGCGCTGGACCAGCACGTCTGGGTCGGCGAGAAGGACGGCTCGCCCTGGATGACCGGCGGCTCCTACCTGGTGGCCCGCCGCATCCGGATGCACATCGAGGCCTGGGACCGCACCGGTCTGCAGGAGCAGGAGGACGTGTTCGGGCGCGACAAGGGCGAGGGCGCCCCGGTCGGCAAGGCCAAGGAGCGCGACGAGCCGTTCCTGAAGGCGATGAAGCCGGACGCGCATGTGCGTCTGGCGCACCCCGACTCCAACGGCGGGGCGACGATCCTGCGCCGCGGCTACTCCTTCACCGACGGCACGGACGGGCTGGGCCGCCTGGACGCGGGCCTGTTCTTCCTCGCCTACCAGCGGGACGTCCGCAAGGGCTTCCTGCCCGTCCAGCGCAGCCTGGCGCGCCACGACGCGCTCAACGAGTACATCCAGCACGTGAGTTCGGCGATTTTCGCCGTCCCGCCCGGCGTCCGCGACAAGGACGACTGGTGGGGCCGGGCACTGTTCAGCTGATCGGCCGAGGGCTGAGGGGAATCGAATGTTCGGCAATTATCTGATCGGCCTGCGCGAGGGTCTCGAGGCCAGTCTGGTCGTCTGCATCCTCGTCGCGTACCTGGTCAAGACCGGCCACCGCGAGGCGCTGCGGCCCATCTGGATCGGCATCTCCGTCGCCGTCCTGGTGGCGCTGGGCTTCGGCGCGGGCCTGGAGTTCGGCTCGCAGGAGATGACCTTCAAGGCGCAGGAGGCGCTCGGCGGCTCGCTGTCGGTCGTCGCCGTCTGCCTGGTCACCTGGATGGTCTTCTGGATGCGGCGCACCGCGCGGTTCCTGAAGTCCGAGCTCCAGGGCAAGCTGGACGCGGCCCTGCGCCTGGGCACCGGCGCCCTGGTGGCCACCGCCTTCCTGGCGGTGGGCCGGGAGGGCCTGGAGACCTCGCTGTTCGTCTGGACCTCGGTGCACGCGGCCGGCTCCGACAGCGGCAACACCGACCCGCTGGTCGGCGCGCTCCTCGGGCTCGCCACGGCGGTCTTCCTGGGCTGGCTGTTCTACCGGGGCGCGCTGAAGATCAACCTGGCGAAGTTCTTCACCTGGACCGGCGCGATGCTGGTCGTGGTGGCGGCGGGCGTCCTCGCGTACGGCGTGCACGACCTCCAGGAGGCCGACTTCATCCCCGGCATCAAGAACCTGGCGTTCGACATCAGCTCCACGGTTCCGCCGGACAGCTGGTACGGCACGGTCCTCAAGGGCGTCTTCAACTTCCAGCCCGACCCGACCGTCCTCCAGGTCACGGTGTGGGCGCTGTACCTCATCCCCACGCTCGCACTGTTCTTCGCCCCGGTAGGGTTCGCGAAGTCCGCCGGGAGCGCCGCTCCCGCGGCGGCGGCCCAGCAGGCGGCCAAGAAGGACGAGGGGCAGAAGGCAGTCCATGAGCAGGGTGAGGCGGCTGACGGGGGCGCTCGCGGCGGTGACCGTACTGACGGTGACGGCGAGCGGCTGCGTGACGGTGCACGGCGAGCGGGAAGTAGTCCCGTCGGCGACCAGGGCTGAGGCCGCACAGGCGCTCAGGGACTTCACGGACGCGTACAACAGGGCCGACAAGGCCTACGACCCGGCCCTCGACGCGGGCCGGGTCACCGGCCCGCTCGGGGCGGTCAACCAGGCCGGGCTCCAGGCCCGCCACGTCACCGACCCGGGCGGCAACCCGCAGCACGTGCCGCTGGAGCTCACCGACGCGCGGTTCTCCATACCCAGGAAGGCGGGCTGGCCCCGCTGGTTCGTCGCGGACACCGACTCCAACCGCGACAAGGACACCGGGCCGACCGACACGCGCTGGCTGCTGGTGTTCGTACGCGCCGGGGCGGACGACGTCTGGAAGGTCGCCCACCTCTCGGTGCTGGCCCCCAAGGACGTACCGGCCCTCGCCGTGGACGAGGACGGCTTCGCCGAGCCCGTACGTCCCGACGACACCGGCCTCGCGGTCGCCCCGAAGGACCTGAGCGAGAGTTACGTGGCGTATCTGCGCACCGGCCGCCCCGAGACCTTCGCGCCCGGCCCGCACACCACCGAGTGGCGCGACCAGCGCAAGAAGAACGCGGTCCTGCCCGGGATGTCCACCCAGTACGTGGACCAGCCGCTGGACGGCGGCGACTTCGCCCCCCTGGCCCTGCGCACCCGCGACGGCGGCGCCCTCGCCTTCTTCGCCACCCGCCACTTCGAACGCCAGACGGCGGCGAAGGGGGTACGTCTGAACATCAACGCGGACGTACGGGCCCTGATGACGGGCGAGGCGAAGTCGACGGTGACGAAGGAACGCGTCTCGGACGACACGGCGCGGGTCCCTGCGGGGCGGGGGGCGGTGTCGGTGATCAACCGGTTGCAGGGGTTGGTGTCGGCGAAGGGGGAGTAGGTGTGGGGGCGGGTGGGTCGGTTGTCCGTCTGCGGGCCGGTGGGGGCTGGTCGCGCAGTTCCCCGCGCCCCTAGAGGCAGAAGGCCTGGCCCCGTACGGCAATGACATGCGGTCCGGGCCAGGTTTTCAGTGGTGCGGGGAACTGCGCCAGCAAGCCACCACCGGGCCGCAGGCGGGCAACAGTCCCCCGGGAGGGGTTACCGGCCGAGGGGCCAGACCACGGCGTGGGCGTCACCGGCGCCGTGCCGGGCGCACGCGTCCGTGAGGGACTCCAGCAGGGTCAGCGGATCGGGCAGATCGTGCTCGGGCCCTCGGACCCACGCCACGACGTGGTCTCCCGGCAGCCGGGCGGGCGGCACCAGCACATAGCTGCCCCGGCAGTGCCACCGCAGCCCGGGATGCTCGTCCATCGTCTCCGGATGGCAGTCCAGCTCGCACGGCCACCACTCGTCCTCGTCCTCCGGCGTCCCCCGCGTCGCCGTGAAGAAGAGCATCCGGGCCTGGTCGCCGACGCCCCCGGACTCGGCCACCGGGCCCACCTCGACGCCTTCCGCGAGCAGCCGCTCCAGCGCCTCGCGCCCCGCGTCGAGGGGGACGTCCAGCACGTCGTGGACCATTCCCGTCGCGGTGATGAAGTTCGCCTCGGGCTGCCCCAGCGCCCACCGCTCGATCTGGGCACGGTCGGTGGTCGACTGCGTCTGCCAGGCGAACGAGACCGGGTGCCGCGCCGGGGTGGGACAGCCCACGCGGTCGCAGGAGCACCGGTAGCCGACGGGATACGCGGCCGGGGCCAGCGGCAGCTTCGCGGCGGCGGCGGCGAGCAGCAGATCGAGACGGCCCGTGCCGGCGCCGGGGGCGTCCTTGGGACGCCTGCGCAGCCAGCGGGACAGCTTGCTCTCCGAGCTGCCGGAACGCCCGTACTCCGCGCCCATCTATCCCCTCACCTCACCGTTGCCCCGCGAGAACCTTCTCCCATGCTCCCACCATCCTGCGCCCGCCGAGGCCGTACCCCCCAACCCGGGCCCTCAGCGAGGGGCGAGTCCGCGCAGGGCGTACTCGACGACGGTGTCCGCATACGCGTGGGTGAGCGGCAGGGTGCGCAGCAGCCAGCGGTGCGAGAGGGGGCCCACCAGCAGTTCCAGGGCGGTGCGCGGGTCGACGTCGGCCCGTACCTCGCCCGCGTCCTGCGCGGAGCGCAGCCGGTCCACGTACAGCCTCAGCTGCGGCTCCAGGAGGTTGTGGACGAACGCGGCGGCGATCTCGGGGTCCACGATCCCCTCCGCCGCGAGCGCCCGGTACGGCGCCTCGGTGGCGTTGTCGTTGAGCTCGTCCACGGTGGCGCGCAGCACCAGCTTGAGGTCGGACTCCAGGTCACCGGTGTCGGGCAGGGACACCTCGCCCTGGACGGCCTGGCGGCTGAGGTCGACGAACGCCTCCAGCAGCACGGCCGCCTTCGAGGGCCACCAGCGGTAGATGGTCTGCTTGCCGACGCCGGCCCGGGCGGCGATGCCCTCGATGGTGGTCTTGGCGTAGCCCGTCTCGCCGACGAGGGAGAGTGCCGCGTCGTAGATCGCGCGCCGCGAGCGTTCGCTGCGGCGGGTGGAGTCGGGTGCCTTGGCGGGTGCCTTGGCGTGGGTGGCGGCGGGTGCCTCCGCACGGGGGGATTCGGGTGTCTTCTCGGACGCATGCCCCTTGTTCACCATGCCGGGATCCTAGCGTCACCGAGTCGAAACGTATCGTCTCTGTCAAGGGTGCGCGCGGGGCAACAGTGGGTGAAGCGGCGGAAAAACACCCGTACGGATCACTGCGGGAACGGCGGGCAGGCCGCACCATGGGCTGACCACCACCCGCAGATGCGGCGCGTGCAGCCGAAGTCGTCCGTGAGGAGCCCTCATTGCTCAGTGAGACCCGTGACCTCCGTGCACCCCGAGTCGCCAGACCCCGGCGCTATCTGATGTGCCCACCGGCACACTTCAAGGTCACGTACTCGATCAACCCCTGGATGGACCCCGCCAAGCCCGTCGATCTGCCGCTCGCACACGCCCAGTGGGAGGACCTGCGGGACCGGTACCGGGCGCTCGGCCACACCGTCGAGCTGCTCGAACCCCGCCCCGACCTGCCCGACATGGTCTTCGCCGCCAACGGGGCGACCGTGATCGACGGCCGGGTGCTGGGCGCCCGCTTCGCCCACCCGGAACGGGAGGCGGAGGCCGAGGCCCATCTGGAGTGGTTCCGCGCGCACGGCTTCACGGAGATCCACGAGCCGGCCCACATCAACGAGGGCGAGGGCGACTTCGCGGTCACCGCGTCCTATGTGCTGGCCGGGCGCGGCTTCCGGTCGAGCCCGCTCTCGCACGACGAGGCGCAGGAGTTCTTCGGGCGTCCGGTGATCGGGCTCGACCTCGTCGACCCGCGCTACTACCACCTGGACACGGCGCTGTCCGTCCTGGACGACTCGGCCGACGAGATCATGTACTACCCCGGGGCCTTCTCCCCCGGCAGCCGGGCCGTGCTCGCGCGGCTTTTCCCGGACGCGGTGATCGCCTCGGAGGAGGACGCGGCGGCGCTGGGCCTGAACGCGGTGAGCGACGGTCTCCATGTGCTGCTGCCGCAGGGGGCGGTGGGGCTGTTCTCGTCCCTGCGGGAGCGGGGGTTCGTTCCCGTGGGGATGGATCTGGGTGAGCTGCTGAAGGGCGGCGGCAGCGTGAAGTGCTGCACGCAGGAGCTGCGCGCCTGATCCACGGGATGCGTTGCCTTCGTGCGCGGGCCGTGCCTGGCCGGCCGCGCAGTTCCCCGCGCCCCTCAGGGGGTACCGGCCCGGCTCGATCAGCCACGGCCCGCCTTTAGGGGCGCGGGGAACTGCGCGAGCAAGCCGCCACCGGGCCGCAGACGGAGCGACCGGACAGGTCGGCCTACCCGGCCGGAGGCCAGGCGTCGCCCCACTCCGTGTCGCGTGCCGCCCGGTACACCTCCCCGTGCCGCTTCGTCACCGTCTCCCTCCGCAGCACCCCCTCCCCCGCGCACAGCTCCAGCAGCACCTGGCCCTTGCGGATCTGCGGGCGCCGCGTCACGCGGTTCACGGCGGGCTCGGCCGCCACCCCCCGGACCGCCGCCACATAGCTGAACTTCTCGTCCTCGTACGCCAGCGAACCCCCCTTGACCTGCCGGTGCAGGGACGAGCGGCTGACCCGGGCGGAGAAGTGGCACCAGTCCGTGCCGGGCTCGATCGGGCAGGCGGCGCTGTGCGGGCAGGGGGCCGCGACGGTGAAGCCGGCCGCGATGAGGCGGTCCCGGGCCTCGATGATCCGGGCGTAGCCGTCGGGGGTGCCGGGCTCGACGATGACCACGGCGCCGGTCGCCGCGCGGGCGACCGCGTCCACGAGGGCCCCGCGGTCCTCGGTGGTCAGCTCGTTCAGGACGTACGAGACGGTGACGAGGTCGGTCTCCGGCAGGCTCAGCGCCGTACCGATCCGGGCCCGCTCCCAGCGGATCGACCGCAGCCCCTCGACGCCGGAGGACTCGGCCAGTTCACGGCCGAGCGCGAGCGCGGGCTCGGCCCAGTCCAGGACCGTGGTCGCGGGGGACCAGGCCTCGGCGACGGCCCAGCTCGCCGCGCCGGTGCCGCCGCCGACGTCGGTGTGGGTGGCGGGAGACCAGTGCGGCACCGCGTCCTGGAGGGCGGCTAGCGCGGACCGTACCGCCTCGAAGGTCGCGGGCATCCGGTACGCGGCGTACGCGGCCACGTCGGAGCGGTCGCGCAGCACCGGCGCGTGCGTCTGGGTGGCACCCCGGTAGTTGGCGATCAGCCGGTCGACGGCCCGCGCGGCCTGCGACGGCGGCAGCCCGTCGAGCAGCCCGGCGAGGGCGGAGCGCAGGGCCTGCGGGACGGGGACGTTCTCGTTCACCTGGGGATTCTACGGGCGCGGCGAGCCGCGGCGGGCGCGCCCGGGGCGGCTCAGGCCGCGGTCTCCTGCCGCTGCCAGGGCCGGCACAGCAGCAGGAAGCAGAGCAGCGCCGCCACACCGGAGGCGAGCTGCACCACCGCCATCGGCACGGCCGTCCCTTCCCCCGCGATCCCCACCAGCGGCGATGCCACCGCCCCGATCAGGAAGGACGAGGTGCCGAGCAGCGCGGAGGCGGAACCCGCCGCGTGCGGGGTGCGCATCAGGGCCTGGGCCGTGGTGTTGGGCGTGGCCATGCCCATCGCGGACATCAGCACGAACAGCCCGGCCGCGACCGGCGCGAGGCCCGGCTCGCCGAACACCCCGGACGTCATGACAAGCAGCGCCGCCGCCGCGAGCACCACCGTGCTCAGCGAGCACACCAGCACCTTGTCGAGGCTGACCCGGCCCACCAGCAGCTTCCCGTTGATCTGCCCGGCGGCGACCAGGCCGACCGAGTTGAGGCCGAAGAGGAGCGAGAAGGTCTGCGGGGAGGCCCCGTAGATCTCCTGGATCACGAACGGGGAGGCCGAGATGTAGGAGAAGAGCGCGGCGAAGGCGAGGCCGCCGGCCAGGACGTAGCCGGTGAAGACGCGGTCCTTGAGCAGGGCGCCCATGGTGCTCAGGGCCTCGCCCACCCCGCCCTCGTGCCGGCGCTCGGGCGGCAGTGTCTCGCCCAGGAAGCGCCACACGAAGAGGGTGAGCAGCAGCCCGACCCCCGTGAGCACCACGAAAACCCCGCGCCAGTCGGTCAGCCGCAGCACCTGGCCGCCGATCAGCGGCGCGACGACCGGGGCGGCGCCGGAGATCAGCATCAGGGTGGAGAAGAACCGGGCCATCTCGACGCCGTCGTACAGATCGCGCACCACCGCACGGGCGATCACTATGCCCGCCGCGCCCGCCAGGCCCTGGAGCAGCCGGAACGCGATGAGCAGGGCGGCGTCGGGGGCGAAGGCGCAGACGGCGGTGGCGATCACGTACACGGCCATGCCGGCCAGCAGCGGCCTGCGACGGCCCCATTTGTCGCTCATCGGCCCGACGACCAGCTGGCCGAGCGCCATGCCCGCCAGGCACGCGGTGAGCGTGAGCTGCACGGTGGCGGCGGGCGCGTGGAGCGCGCCGGTCACCTCGGGGAGCGCGGGCAGGTACATGTCCATGGAGAGCGGCGGGAGCGCGGTGAGCCCGCCGAGGACGAGCGTGACCAGCAGACCGGCGCGGCGGGCGGCGACGGGGGCCGCGGCCGGTATCGGGGCCGGTGCGGTCCGGCTGCTCTCCGCCATGGGCGTCTCTCCCGCTTCCGGCCGTTGCGACCGTTGTAGTTTCAAGCATCCATGCTCTCAGCCCGCCGGGGGTGCTCCGGACCGGGGTGCGGGCCGGGGTGCGGGCCGGAGTGCGGGCCGGGGGTGCGGACCGGGGGTGCGGACCGGGCCCGTATCGCGGACGGCCGCGGCCCGGGCGCGGGCGGCTCCCGTACGCTCCCGGCCATGGACGCATCCGCAGCGCGCAAGACCGCCGTCGTCACCGGCGCCGGCTCCGGCATCGGCCGCTCCGTGGCGCTCACCCTGGCCGCCGCGGGCTGGTCGGTGGCCCTCGCGGGCCGCCGCCCGGAGCCGCTGGAGGAGACCGCGGCCCTGGCGGGCCCGGACGCCGATGTCCTCCCCGTCCGTACGGACGTGACCTCACCGGAGGAGGTGGCGGCCCTCTTCGCGGCGGTACGGGACCGGTACGGGCGGCTCGACCTGCTCTTCAACAACGCCGGCACGTTCGGCCCCGGCGGGGTCGCGGTGGAGGACCTGGCGTACGAGGCGTGGCGGCATGTCGTCGACACCAACCTCAACGGGGCGTTCCTGTGCGCGCAGGCGGCGTTCCGGCAGATGAAGGAGCAGGACCCGCGGGGCGGGCGGATCATCAACAACGGTTCGATCTCGGCGCACGCGCCGCGCCCGAACTCGGTGGCCTACACGGCGACCAAGCACGCGATGACGGGCCTGACCAAGGCGCTCTCTCTGGACGGCCGCCCGTACCGGATCGCCGTCGGCCAGATCGACATCGGCAACGCGGCCACCGAGATGACGGCCCGGATGACCACGGGTGTGCCGCAGGCGAACGGGGAGCTGGCGGTGGAGCCGGTGATGGACGCGGCGGATGTGGCGCGGACGGTGCTGCACATGGCGGAGCTGCCGCTGGAGGCGAACGTGCAGTTCGCGACGGTGCTGGCTACGGCTATGCCGTATATCGGGCGGGGATGAGCGCGGCCGGGGCGCGGACTTCGACTGCGGGCCGCGAGGGGCCGGGCGCGCAGTTCCCCGCGCCCCTTGGGGGGTGACCGCAGCCAGGGACCCAACCTCGGCCCCGGCCCCCCCAGGGGCGCGGGGAACTGCGCGAGCGACCCACCACCGGCCCGCAGACGGACCCCGGGCGCAAAAGGGGCGCGGGGAACTGCGCGAGCGACCCGGCACGGGCCGCAGACGAACCGACACCCCCAGGGGCGCGGGGCCCGGGCACGGGCCGCGCACGGACTCAGCCCCCGCGGAGCGGAATGCCGCGCCCCCGCGCCGAGTTGTCAGCGACATGACCGACGTACTGCGTTACACCGCCTTCTCCTCCGACCCCGCCGGAGGCAACCCCGCCGGGGTCGTTCTCGACGCGAGCGGGCTCGACGACGACGCCATGCTCGCGATCGCCGCCGAGCTGGACTACAGCGAGACGGCGTTCCTGACCGCGCCCCCCGAGGGACTCGGCGAGCCGGGGCGGGCGTTCACGATCCGCTACTTCAGCCCGAAGGCGGAGGTCCCCTTCTGCGGCCACGCCACCGTGGCGACGGCCGTGGCGCTGGCCGAACGGATCGGCCCGGGAGACCTGGTCTTCGCGACCCCGGTCGGTACGGTCCCGGTGACGGTCACGGACGACGAGGGCGTGCTGCGGGCCACGCTCACCAGCGTCGAGCCGCACAGCGAGGACATCGCGCCCGCCGACCTCGCCGAGGCGCTGGCCGCGCTCGACTGGCCCGCCGCCGACCTGGACCCCGCCCTGCCGCCGCGTATCGCCTTCGGGGGCAACCGCCACCTGGTCCTCGGCGCCGCCACCCGCGAGCGCCTGGCGGACCTCTCCTACGACTTCGAGCGGCTGGCCGCGCTGATGCGGCGGCTCGACCTGACGACGGTTCAGCTGGCCTGGCGGGCGTCCGACACGGTCTTCCACGTCCGCGACCCGTTCCCGGTCGGCGGCGTCGTGGAGGACCCGGCGACGGGCGCCGCGGCGGCGGCCTTCGGCGCGTACGTACGCGAACTCGGCCTGGTCCCCGAGGAGTCGGTCCTCACGCTCCACCAGGGCGAGGACCTGGGCCGCCCGGGCGTTCTGACGGTGACGCTGCGCGCGGGGGACGCGAGGGTACGGGTCGGGGGCGCGGGGGCGGTCATCCCGGCGTGACCGCGCCGCCGACCGCTCAGGCCTGCCCGGTCTCGAACCGGCCGACCTTCCCGTCCTGGACGTCGAAGCGCCAGGCGGTCCGCATCTCGCCCCAGGTGTCGTTGCGGTAGGAGGCGACGAGCGAGCGCCCGCCGTCGCTCTCCGCCTCGACGTCCATATGGCCGTTGCTGGAGAAGACCTCCCGCTCGGTCCAGTCGGCGACGTCCCGGTCGGAGCCGTCGTCGGACATGGTGGCGCCGGGGGCGAGCACGGCCTGGAAGGCGGCGCGGTCCCCGGCGTTGAGCGCGGTGACGAAGGCGCGGACGGCGGGGTCGCTGAGCTGGTCGACGGGGACGGACACGGAGCTCCTCCGGATGCTTGGCGGGACCACGGCGCACGTCCGCATCCGCGAACGGCTCGTCCCCCAGCTCACCCCATCCCCACGGGCCCCGCCACCGGTCGGGGCGCGGCGGGTGAGGGGCAGACGAGTCGGGCTGTACGCCGGGTTCTGTCGCCCGGTCGCCTCGCGGCGGCCGGGGAGACGGCCATCCATCTAGGACCGGTGTTGCCACCGGCCTCGTGCGGTCTACCCGCGGACTCGGGCGGGCAGCCCTCGAACGTCCGCGCAGAGCCGCTTTTCACGGCGGCTCCTCTTGACCTTGCTCCGGGTGGGGTTTACCTAGCCGCCTGAGTCACCCCAGGCGCTGGTGGTCTCTTACACCACCGTTTCACCCTTACCGGGGACCGAGGTCCCCGGCGGTCTGTTCTCTGTGGCACTGTCCCGCGGGTCACCCCGGGTGGGTGTTACCCACCACCCTGCCCTGTGGAGCCCGGACGTTCCTCGGGAGGATCCGAGGATCCCCACGCGGCCGTCCGCCCGGCTCGTCTGCCGTGCCGACCATGCTACCTGCCGGCCGGGCCCCTCCCGCCGCATCCGGCCGCCGCATCCGCCCGCCTCGTCATGTCCCGTCTTTCCCGCCCTGTCTCAGACCGGGCCGAACTCCACCTTCGCGGTGCCCGGGTCGGCCCGGGTGAGGCGGACGCGGAGGGACTCGCCCAGCGGGAGGGGCTCGGTGGTGCGGACCGGGGCCACCACGGCCGGGTCGCTCAGATGGACCGTGCCCGCCGTCGGCTCGTCGTCCTTGATGTCGACGACGGTCGCGTCGAAGACCTCCCCTACGCGGTCCTTGAGCAGGGCCGCCTCCACGAGGTCGACGCACTCGCGCTCCACCGTGTTGGCCCGGCGGGCGCCCTCGGCCATCACCTTGGGGAGCGCGTCGAGCCCGTCGCGTACCCAGGCGGGGATGTCGGCGCCGGCGACCGCCGCGAGGCAGAGCTCGGCGGCGTACCGGTCGACGAGGCGGCGCAGCGGCGCGGTGCAGTGCGTGTACTCGTCGGCGACGGCGGCGTGGATCGCCGGGCGGGGGATGTTCCCGCCGGTGAAGACGGTGTACCCGGCGCCGCGCAGCAGCGTCGTGCACTCCTGGAGGAACGCGGCGTGGTGCGGGTCGCGGGGGTCCAGGGAGCGGATGACCTGGGCGTACGGGACGTGGTGCGGCCAGTCGATGCCGAGCGCCACGGCGGAGCGGCGCAGCCGGGCGACGGCGCCGTCCGGGGCGCTGGGCAGGGTGCGCAGTACCCCGGTGCCGTACGCCAGCATCAGATCGGCGGCGGCGATGCCGGTGAGCAGGGAGATCTGGGCGTTCCAGCCGTCGGCGGGGAGCGGGGCGCGGTAGTCGAGCCCGTACCGGCCGTCGCGCTCGACGATCTCCTGCTCGGGGACGTTGAGCGAGATCCCGCCGCGGGCCACCTCCTGCTCCTCGCGCAGCCGCCCGATGTCCGCGAGGAGGGCGAGGGACGGCTCGGCGGTGCCGTCGTCGATCTGCCGCTGCACCGACTCGTAGTCGAGTTTGGCCCGGCTGCGGACGAGGGCCCGCTCGACGTGGGTGGCGGTGGCGGCCCCGTGGGTGTCCAGGTCGATGGTCCACAGGACGGCGGGGCGGACCCGGCCGGGGAGGAGGCTGGCGGCGTCCTCGGAGAGTACGGGCGGGTGGAGCGGGATGCGCTCGTCGGGGAAGTAGAGCGTGGTCACCCGGCGGTGGGCCTCGGTGTCGACGGGGCCGCCGGGGTCGACGAAGGCGGCGACGTCGGCGATGGCGTAGTGGACGCGGTAGCCGCCGCTGGCCCGGCGGGTGAGGTGCATGGCCTGGTCCAGGTCCATGGAGGCGGGCGGGTCGACGGTGAAGAAGGGGAGGTCGGTGGCGTCGCGGACGGGGAGGCGGGGGTGGCCTGCGGCGCGGTCCGCGTCGGCGAGGACGTCCGGGGGGAAGTTCTCGGGGAGGGCGAGGGTGGTGCGGAGGTCGCGCAGGGCGGCCCTCAGCGGGTCGGCTGGGCCGGTCATGTGGAGGTGACGGCGGGGCATGCACCGAGCGTAGGCCGGGCCCGGATGCTCGGCCTCTTTTCACGTCCCCGGGCTACGCCCCAACCCCCTCGCTCCGGGCTGCGCCCAGGCTTTCACCCCCACCCCGCCCCTTCCCGAAAGCCCTGGGCGGGCGGCCAGGTGTCCTGTCTGCGGGCCGGTGGTGGGTTGCTCGCGCAGTTCCCCGCGCCCCCAAAACAAGCCACCTCCAGCGCACCCCACCCACCCCCAAGGGGGCCGCAGGCCCCTTTCAGGGGCGCGGGGAACTGCGCGACCGGGCACCCAGCAACCCGCACGCCAGCGACGGGCCCCCGGCCCCCTCCCAGGGTTTGGGGAACCGGCGGTGTAGGGGCTTAATCTGGGCCGGGGCCGTCCCCCTCCCCGCCCACCCCCAAGGAGACCCCGTGCTCGTCCTGCTCCCCCCCTCCGAAGGAAAGGCCGACGGAGGACGCGGGACCCCCCTCAAGGAAGAGACGCTGGCGCTCCCCGCCCTGCGGCCCGCCCGCGCCGCCGTTCTCGACGAGCTCGTCGAGCTGTGCCTCGCGGACGAGGACAAGGCGCGCGAGATCCTCGGCCTCAGCGAGGGCCTGCGTGGCGAGATCGCCAAGAACGCCTCGCTCCGCACCGCCGGCACCCGCCCCGCCGGGGAGATCTACACCGGCGTCCTCTACGACGCCCTCGGCCTCGCCACCCTCGACCCCGCCGCCAGGCGCCGCGCCGCGAAGTCGCTGCTCGTCTTCTCGGGGCTGTGGGGCGCCGTCCGCATCACCGACCGCATCCCCTCGTACCGCTGCTCGATGGGTGTGAGGCTGCCGGGGCTCGGCGCGCTGGGGGCGTACTGGCGCGGCGTCATGGACCCGGTCATGACCGAGGCCGCCGGGACCGGTCTCGTCCTCGACCTGCGCTCCTC
Organism: Streptomyces sp. NPDC031670; assembly: GCF_055580545.1. Taxonomy (NCBI): domain Bacteria; kingdom Bacillati; phylum Actinomycetota; class Actinomycetes; order Kitasatosporales; family Streptomycetaceae; genus Streptomyces; species Streptomyces sp. NPDC031670. The sequence continues at coordinate 107,906 of NZ_JBVILC010000015.1, forward strand.
CGCCTACGCCGCCGCCTGGAAGCCCGGCGGCGAGGTGGCCGGGCGGACCGCGACCGTACGCGTACTGCACTCCCGGATCGTCGACGGCGTCGAGAAGCGCTCGGTCGTCAGCCACTTCAACAAGGCCACGAAGGGACGGCTCCTGCGGGACCTGCTCTCGGACGGCGCCGCCCCCGCCGACCCGGCGCGGCTCGTGGAGGCCCTGCGCGACCTCGGGTACGTGGTGGAGTGCGCCCCGCCAACCAAGGCCGGCAAGCCGTGGGCGCTGGACGTGGTCGTGGAGCAGATCCACTGACCCCCGTTGCGCAGGGTGCAACGCTCGTTGCGCCCTGCGACACCCCCCGGCAGGATGCCGGTATGACCTCCGTCCTGGACCTCGCCCCCGTCGTCCCCGTGGTCGTCCTGGACGACGCCGCCGACGCCGTACCGCTCGCGCGGGCCCTCGTGGCGGGCGGGCTGCCGGCGATCGAGGTGACCCTGCGTACGCCCGCCGCGCTCGACGCGATCCGGGCCATCGCGGACGGCGTCCCCGGGGCCGTGGTCGGGGCCGGGACCGTGGTGTCGGCGGCCGGGGTCGAACAGGCCGCGGCGGCCGGGGCGCGTTTCCTGGTCAGCCCGGGCTGGACCGCCGGCCTGCTCGACGCGATGACCGCGTCCGGGCTGCCGTTCCTGCCCGGCGTCGCCACCGCCTCCGAGGTGGTGGCGCTCCTGGAGCGCGGGATCGGCGAGATGAAGTTCTTCCCGGCCGAGGCGGCGGGCGGCACGGCCTACCTCACCTCGCTGGCCGGACCGTTCCCGGCCGCCCGCTTCTGCCCCACCGGCGGCATCTCGCTCGCCTCGGCGCCCCGCTATCTGGCGCTGCCGAACGTGGGCTGCGTCGGCGGTACGTGGATGCTGCCCCCGGACGCGGTCGCCTCGCGGGACTGGGGGCGGGTGGAGACGCTGGCCCGGGAGGCGGCGGGGCTGGGGCCGCGGTGAGGGGGCGTTCGGCCGCGGATCGCCGGGGGTTCACCGCGCCCCCGGGCAGTCCGCAGCCCAACGGCCGCTCGCCCCTCAGCGCAAGTGCGCCGTGTCGTTCAGCAGCCGCACCGAAGCGTTGCCGTCCCCGTAGTACGCCACCGCCGACAGCGACGCCGCCGACAGCTCCATCCGGAACAGGGACTCCGGCGGCGCGCCCAGGGCGAGCCGCACCAGCGTCTTGACCGGGGTCACATGCGTGACCAGCAGGACCGTACGGCCCGCGTGGGCGGTGAGCAGCCGGTCCCGGGCCGCCGAGACGCGCCGCGCCACCGACGCGAAGCTCTCGCCGCCGCCCGTCGGCGCGGCCTTGGGCGAGGCGAGCCAGGCGTCGAGGTCGTCCGGGTGGCGCTCACGGACCTCCGCGAAGGTCAGCCCCTCCCACGCCCCGAAGTCCGTCTCGCGCAGGCCCTCCTCGATCCGTACGTCCAGACCGAGGCGGCCCGCGACCGCCGCCGCCGTCTCACGGCAGCGCCGCAGCGGGGAGGAGACGACCGCCTGGATGGTGCCCCGGGCCGCGAGAGCCGCCGCGACCTGCTCGGCCTGGCGCCGGCCCGCGGCCGACAGTTCCGGGTCGGTGCCGCCGCTGCCGGAGAACCGCTTCTCCGGGGTGAGCGCCGTCTCGCCGTGCCGCAGCAGGACGAACGTGGTGGGCGTGCCCAGGTCGGGCGCGCTCCACCCGGCGGCCGGGGCCGCACTCGCACCGCGGGCGGGGGCCGGGACGGTGGCGACCGCGGCGGCCGGGGCCGCGAGAGCCGCCCGGGCCCGTGCCGCGCCCGCCGCCGCGTCCCCGACGACCCGCGCCGCGTCCGTGTCGGCGGGGCCGGCGGAGAGTGCCGCCGTGGAGGCCGCCGGCTCCCACTGCCTGCCGCGCTTGCCCGCGTCCATCGCCTCGTTGGCGAGCCGGTCCGCGTGCTTGTTCTTCTCGCGCGGGATCCACTCGTACGTGACCTGCCCGGCCGGCAGGATCCGGGCGGCCTCGGCCGCGAGCGGCTTCATGTCGGGGTGCTTGATCTTCCAGCGGCCCGACATCTGCTCGACGACCAGCTTGGAGTCCATCCGGACCCGCACCTTCGCCCCCGGGTCCAGGGCCTTGGCGGCCTTGAGCCCGGCGATCAGGCCCTTGTACTCGGCGACGTTGTTGGTGGCGACACCGATGTACTCCGCCGCCTCGGCCAGCGTCTCGCCCGTCACCGGGTCCAGGACCACCGCGCCGTAACCGGCCGGTCCCGGGTTGCCCCGGGAGCCGCCGTCGGCCTCGACAACGAACTGCCGCACTACAGGCCCGACTCCGCCGTACGGACCAGGATGCGGTTGCAGTTGCCGCACCGCAGCACGGTGTCCGGGGACGCCGCCTTCACCTCGTTGACCTCGGTGATGTCGAGCTCCAGCCGGCAGCCCTCGCACTTGCGCTGGTAGAGCCGGGCCGCGCCGACGCCGCCCTGCTTCTCGCGCAGCTTGTCGTAGAGCTTCAGCAGGTCGGCCGGGACGACGGCGGCGACGACCTCGCGCTCCTTGGCGACCTCGGCGGCCTCCGCGTCCAGCTGCTGGACGGCGGCGTCGCGGCGGGCGGTGGCGTCGTCGGTCCTGGACTGGACGGAGGAGACCCGCTCGGTGAGCTCGGCGACCCGCTCCTGGGCGGACTCGCGGCGCTCCATGACCTCCAGGACCACGTCCTCCAGGTCGCCCTGGCGCTTGGCCAGCGAGGCGATCTCGCGCTGGAGGGACTCCAGGTCCTTGGGCGAGGAGACGGCGCCCGAGTCCAGGCGCTGCTGGTCGCGGGCGGCGCGCTGGCGGACCTGGTCGACGTCCTGCTCGGCCTTGGTCTGCTCGCGGGCGGTGTCGCTCTCCTCGGTCTGCGCGGCGACCAGCAGGTCGCGCAGCTGCGTGAGGTCCTTGGTGAGCGACTCGATCTCGGCGTGCTCGGGCAGCGACGCCCGCTTGTGGGCGAGCTGCGACAGGCGTGCGTCGAGGGCCTGTACGTCGAGGAGGCGGATCTGGTCGGCGGGCGCGGCGTTCAGTTGGGGGCTCCAGAAGAGTGGTGGGATGACCAGGGGTCGGTGACCGTCTTCGAGACGTGGACCCGCAGGTCCCAGCCATGGCGGTCGGAAATCTCGTCGAGCTGTGCGGCGGCCTGCTCGCACCAGGGCCACTCGGTGGCCCAGTGGGCGGCGTCGATCAGGCCCAGCGGGCCGGAAGCGGCGGACACCGCCTGGGTCGCCTCCGACACCGGGTGGTGGCGCAGGTCGGCGGTGAGGAACGCATCGGCTCCCGACGCCCGTACGGCGTCGAAGAGGGAGTCGCCCGAGCCGCCGCTGACCGCGACGGTCCGCACCAGGGCCCCGGTGTCGCCCGCGACCCGGATGCCCTGCGCGGTGGCGGGCAGCCGGGCGGCGGCGCGGGCGGCGAACTCGCCCAGCGTCATCGGGTGGTCCAGCTCGCAGATCCGGCCCAGGCCCCGGCGCCCCGAGGGGTCCGTGGCGTCGGGCACGAGCGGGCGGACGACCCGGATGTCCAGGGCGCCCGCGAGGGCGTCGGAGACGCCGGGGTCGGCGGTGTCGGCGTTGGTGTGGGCGACGTGCAGCGCGATGTCGTGCTTGATCAGGGTGTGCACAACCCGGCCCTTGAAGTGGCCGGCCGCGACCGTCGTCGTCCCGCGCAGATAGAGCGGGTGGTGGGTGACGACCAGGTCGGCGCCGAGCTTCACCGCCTCGTCCACGATCTCCTGGACCGGGTCGACGGCGAACAGCACGCGCCGGACCTCGGCGTCGGGGTCGCCGCAGACGGTGCCGACCGCGTCCCATCCCTCGGCCCGCTCGGGCGGCCAGAGGGCGTCGAGTGCGGCGATGACTTCAGACAGACGGGGCACGGGGACAGGTTACCCGCGCTCCGGGCCCCGCCCACCATGGCTTCCGCCCCACCCGCCCCGGCGAACGCCCCGGACACGTCCCGCCCGGCCCGCCCCGCACTGCACATCCCTCGCCCCTCCCACCGGGGAATCGCCCGATGGCCATCCTTTGGTGTGAAGCGGGTGGTCTCGTGTTGTTCGGCAGGAAGTGCGAAAACTAGCTTCTTGGGCCGGAGGTGAGCCATCTCATGACGGCCTTGGCCATCGAGACCGCTGCCGGGAACGGCGACGCGGTCCGGCAGAGCGAGTTCACGATCACCGCGGACGGTTCCTACGCGGCCCGCCTGGTCCGGGCGCCGGGCGGGGACGACCGCTGGTTCCCCGAGCGGTGGACCCTCGACGGACCCGAGCCCTACGCGGTGCCGCTGCCCGGCAACCAGCCGGAGGACCCGGACGCCTCGGTGCTGCCGATGGGCGACGGGCGGGTGCTGATCCACCGCCGGATCGCGGACCGGGACGCCTTCGCCCTGCTGTATCCGACCGGCCCCGGCACCGGCGAACTCGCCCTCGGCACGGTCCCCCGCGATCCGCTGCGGCGGCTGGCGCTGCTGCCGCCGTCCCCGAACGGCAGCTGTGCGTACGCGCTGGCGGCCGGCCCCGAGGACAGCACGCTCTGGCTGGTGGCGGGCGGCGCCTTCGGCCCCGAACCCGTCGCCACCCTCAAGGGCCGCTGCTCGGGCGGTGTCTGGCTGGACCGCACCGGGCGGATGCTCGCGGTCGACCGGGAGCTGGACGGGCGGACCAAGGCGGTCGCGGTGGACCTGGAGCGCGGCGGCGAGGTGACCCCGCTCCTCCAGATCACCGAGGAGAGCGAGGACCGGCTGCTGCTGGCGGACCCGGACACCGGTCTGCTGCTGCTGCGCTCCGACGCCCCCGGCCACGACCGGCTCGGCTGGGGCGTGCTCGGCTCCACCCTGCCGGTCCGCTTCCCCGAGTGCCTGCGGCTCGCGGACGCGGCGGTGACGCCGTTCGCCGTGCAGCCGGGACAGGTGCTGATGCCGGAGAGCTGCGCGGTGGCGCTGCGGATCGACGCGGCGGCGGGCACCTGGCTGGGGCTGTGGCGCCCGGCGGGCCGCCGGCTGCACCAGCTGGCGGCGCCCGGCGGGTGGCTGGCGGGCTCGGGCCTGTGGACGCGGGACGGGGTGCTGCGGCTGCCGTGTACTACGCCCGCGGCGCCCTGTTCGGTGGCGGCGGTCCCGGCTCCGGCGGACCTCCCCCGGCCCGCCCCCGTACCGCTGAAGCCGCGGGTCCCCCGGCCCGTACCGCTCGCGCAGGCACCGCTGACCGGCCGTCAGTAGGCCGGGAGCGGCTGGTTAAGATCCACGGCGAACGCAAGGACGAAAACACAACGGGGTGACTGCACCACATGTCCGAGACACTGACCGCCGTGTCCGCCGAAGCCATGACGGACGCGGGCGGCCACGGCCGGCACCGGGGCGGCGCCGCGGTGACCGAGGAGCCGACCGCCGAGGGCCACGGCCGCCACCGGCGGGGCGACGGCGACGGGGGCCGCGACGGCCGCTGACGCCGGCGAAGAGGGGTGAAGGGCCCGGGGAACGGTCGGTCCCCGGGCCCTTCACGCATGACCGGGGTGCCCGGCCGCCCGTTCCCTCGAATCGCTAGCCGCGTTTGAGGCCGAGGACCTCCGCCGCCGCGAAGGTCTCGTTCGCCGGGCGGTCGGCGTAGTACGGCGTGAGCAGCTCGTCCAGTTCGCCGTACGAGAAGGTCTCCTTGGCGGCGTCGAACTTGGCGGCCACCTTCGGCCGCTCCACGACCGCGACCATCCCGCCGTGGACCACCATGAGCTGGCCGTTGACGCGGACGGCGGCGGGGGACGCCAGATAGCCGACGAGCGGTGCCACGTGCTCGGGCGCCAGCGGGTCGAGCCGGCCCTCCCCCGGCTCCTCGCCGCCCGGACCCGCGGGCATGGCGGCGAAGACGTCCTCGGTCATCCGGGTGCGGGCGCGCGGGCAGATGGCGTTGGCGGTGACGCCGTACTTGGCGAGGGCCAGGGCCGTGGAGGTGGTGAGGCCCACGATCCCGCCCTTGGCGGCGGCGTAGTTGGGCTGGCCGGCGGAGCCCGCGAGGAACGCCTCCGAGGAGGTGTTGACGATCCGGCCGTAGACGGCGTGGCCGGCGGCCTTGGACCGCTCGCGCCAGTGGGCGGCGGCGAAGTGGGTGGTGTTGAAGTGGCCCTTGAGGTGGACGTGGATGACCGCGTCCCACTCGGACTCGGTCATGGAGAAGATCATCCGGTCTCGCAGGATGCCCGCGTTGTTGACCAGGATGTCCAGTTTGCCGTACCGCTCAATCGCCAGCGCGACCAGTTCCCGGGCCTGTTGGTGGTCGGCGACGTCTCCGGTGTGGGCGACCGCCGCGCCGCCCGCCGCGCGGATCTCGGCGGCGACCTCCTCGGCGGGGCCGGACGAGGCGGCGCCGGTGCCGTCACGACCCGGCTGCCCGAAGTCGTTGACGACGACGGACGCGCCCAGCCGGGCCAGTTCCAGGGCCTCGGCCCGGCCCAGGCCCCGCCCGGCGCCGGTGACGATCGCGCTGAGCCCTTCCAGTGGCAGTGCCATCGGTCGACCGTGTCCTTTCGGGGATGCGGTGGATTCAGAGCTGATTCAGAGGGTGATGCTGGTGCGCAGGGCCTCGCCCGTGCGCATCTGGTCGAGGGCGTCGTTGATCCCGGCGAGCGGCACCCGGTGGGTGATCAGCCGCTCCAGGTCGATCCGGCCCGCCCGCCACAGCGCCACGGCCCGCTCGTAGGAGCGCAGCACGTCGCCGCCGCCGTACAGCGAGGGCAGGATCCGCTTCTCGTCGAAGAACAGCTCGAACATGTTGAGCGGGAAGAAGTCGTCCATGGCGCCCGCGCCGACCACGCACAGCGTGCCGCCGCGCCGGGTCGCGCCGTAGGCGGTGCGGGCGGTGGCGGACTTGCCGACGACCTCGAAGACGTAGTCGAAGCCCTCGCCGGCGGTGATCCGCTGCTTGGCGTCGTCGAGTTCGCTGGGCGAGACGGCCTCGGTCGCCCCGAAGGTGAGCGCGGCCTCGCGCCGGGAGGCCACCGGGTCGACGGCGACGATCTGCGCCGCGCCCCGGACCCGGGCGCCCTGGATGGCGGAGATGCCGACCCCGCCGCAGCCGATGACGGCGACCGACGAACCGGCCTCCACCCGCGCGGTGTTGATGGCGGCGCCGAGGCCGGTGGTCACCCCGCACCCGATGAGCGCGGCGATCTCGTACGGCACGTCGTCGGGGATCGGGACCGCGCATCCGGCGGCGACCACGACCTCCTCCGCGAAGGTGCCGGTGCCCGCGAAGCCGAAGACCTCCACGCCCGGCCGCCTGAAGTTGGGGGTGCCCGCGTTCATGAACCCGGCGAGGCAGAGGTGGGTCTGGCCGCGCCTGCACGAGGCGCAGACACCGCAGGCGGGCAGCCAGCACACCAGGACGCGGTCGCCCGGGGCGAGCGAGGTGACGCCGTCGCCGACGTCGAGGATCTCGCCCGCGCCCTCGTGGCCGGGGACGAAGGGGGCGGGCTGCGGTAGCACGCCGGACATCGCGGAGACGTCGGAGTGGCACAGCCCGGTCGCGCGGATACGGATGCGCACCTTCCCGGGCCCGAAGCCCACCGCCTCGACGTCGTCGAGCACATCGAGCTTGTCCTGGCCGATCTCGTGCAGTACGGCTGCGCGCATGGTGCGGCTCCTTGGATCAGGCGGTGGAGACGTGACCTGAGGCGTGTGACCTCCGGCGTGACCTCAGACGTGTTCGACGAGCGTGTCGGAGAGCACCGGGGCGTCGTCGCGTTCGACGGCCGTCACCGACACCTGGACACGGCCCGGCGCGGCCCACATCCGGATACGCAGGGTCTCGCCCGGGTGAACGACGCCGGTGAAGCGGGTGGTGTACGAGCGGACGCGGGCCACCTCGCCGCCGAGGAGCGTGTCGACGACGGCCTTGAGCGTCATGCCGTACGTGCACAGCCCGTGCAGGATCGGCCGGTCGAACCCGGCGAGGGCGGCGAAGTCGGGGTCGGCGTGGAGCGGGTTCCAGTCGCCGGAGAGCCGGTACAGCAGCGCCTGGTCCTCGCGTACCTTCCGCTCGACGGTACGGTCGGGGGCGCGCTCGGGCCGCTCGGTGCGGGCGGAGGGGCCGCGCTCGCCGCCGAAGCCGCCTTCGCCGCGTACGAAGATCTGGGCGTCGCTGGTCCACAGCGGCCCCTCGTCGTCGGCGGCCTCGGTACGCAGCACCAGGACGGCGGCCTTGCCCTTGTCGTAGACGGCGGCCACCTTGGAGGTGGAGAGCGCCTTGCCGCGCACCGGGATCGGGCGGTGCAGGACGATGCCCTGGCCGCCGTGGAGTACGGCGGCGAGGTCGATCTCGATGCCGGGGGCGGAGAGGCCGCCGACCACGCCCATGCCGGCGCCGGCGACGGTGGCGAAGGAGGGGAGCACGTGCAGCCGCGACTCCAGGGTGTAGCGCAGCTCGTCGGGGTCGGTCGCCGGGACGCCCGCCCCCAGTCCCAGGTGGTAGAGCTGGATGTCCTTGTGATCCCAGACGATCTCGGTGGACCGGGGCTCGGCGGCGAGCGCCTTGGCGACGTCGATGGGCATACGGGAGCTGCTCCTGCTCTTGGGGGTGGGAAGACCTCGGCGCGGCCGTCCGCACCGTCGGCCGCGCCGAGGCCGCCGGGGGGTCGGCTCGGAGCCGGTATCTAGAACGCGTTCTAGGCTTGATGGGGCCTATGTATAACGCAGCGGCGAGCAATAGGGAACAGTTCTGACGTGCCGTCAGGTGCGGCCGGGGTCCGCCTGCGGGCCCTGATGTGCCCGGGGTTCGTCTGCGGGCCGGTGGGTGGTTACTCGCGCAGTTCCCCGCGCCCCTGAAGGGCCCGGAGGTCGGCTGCCGGTCGTGGTGGGCTGATCGCGCAGTTCCCCGCGCCCCTCAAAGGCCCGGAGGTCGGCCGCCGGTCGTGGGTGGTTGCTCGCGCAGTTCCCCGCGCCCCTCAAAGGCCCGGAGGTCGGCCGCCGGTCGTGGTGGGCTGATCGCGCAGTTCCCCGCGCCCCTCAAGGGCGGGGCCTGCGGCCCCTGTCCTCTCGGCGCCGGGTCACCCCAACCCCCCAGGGGCGCGGGGAACTGCGCGACCAGCCACACCCGACCCGCAGACAAACCCCGGGCCTAGAAGGGGCGCGGGGAACTGCGCGAGCAACCCCACCGGTCCGCAGACGAACCCCGGGCCGGGACATTTGTCCTGGGTGACCCCGTACAAGAACATCTGCCACCCACCCCCGCCGCATCCGTAGCGTCAGCCGTATGACGCACACCCCGCCAACCCCCCGCCCCGCCCCCGCCATCCGCTTCACCGGCGTGACCAAGGCCTATGGCCACGTACGGGCCGTCGACGGCATCGACCTCGACATCGCCCGCGGCGAGACCGTCGCCCTGCTCGGCCGCAACGGCGCCGGGAAGTCCACCACCATCGGCCTGCTGCTCGGTCTCGACGAGCCGGACGCGGGCGAGGTGCGGCTCTTCGGGCGGACGCCCGAGCGCGCGGTGCGGGCCGGGCTCGCGGGCGCGATGCTCCAGGAGGGGCAGCCCATCCCCCGCGTCACCGTCCGCGAGCTCGTCGCCTTCGTCGGCTCCACCTATCCCGAGCCGCTGCCCGTCGACGAGGCCCTCGCGCTCGCCGGGCTCACCGAGTTCGCGGACCGCCGCGTCGACAAGCTCTCCGGCGGCCAGGCCCAGCGCGTCCGGTTCGCGGTGGCCGTCGCGGGGGCGCCCGCGCTGCTGGTCCTGGACGAGCCGACCGCCGCGCTCGACGTCGAGGCGCGCCGCGCCTTCTGGGACGCGATGCGCACCTACGCGCACCGGGGCAACACCGTGCTGTTCTCCACCCACTACCTGGAGGAGGCGGACGCCAACGCCGACCGGATCGTGGTCGTGGACCACGGCCGGGTCGTCGCCGACGGCCCCGGCGAGCGGATCAAGCGCGCGGCTGGCGGCAGCCTGGTCTCCTTCGATCTGGCGGGCGGCCCCAGCGCCGGCCTGACCGCGCTCCCGGGCGTCGTCTCGGTCGAGGTGCGCGGCGACCGCGCCCGGCTGCGCACCGACGACTCCGACGCCACGGTCATGGAGCTCGCCCGGCTCGGCGCGGTCCGGGGCCTGGAAGTCGCCCCGGCCAGCCTGGAGGACGCGTTCCTCTCCCTCACCTCCGCCCTCACCTCCGCCGTCGGCCCCACCCGCGAGAGCGAGACCGTCTGATGCCCGGCTACGTCATCCTCGAAATCCGCCGCACCTTCCGCGACGCCTCCTTCGTCCTCTTCGGCATCGGCATGCCGGTGCTCATGTATCTGCTCTTCACCAACATCGGCTCGGGGGACGGCGATTCGGCCGACTGGAAGGTCGCCTCGATGGTCGGCATGGCCGCGTACGGCGCGCTCGGCGCATCCCTGAACGCGGGCGGCGCCGTCGCCTCCGACCGGAGCGCGGGCTGGCTGCGCCAGTTGCGGATCACCCCGCTGACGCCGTCCCGGGTGGTGGCGGGCCGCGCGGTCAGCGGCTCCGCGACCGTGCTGCCGGCGGTCCTGGCGGTGCTCGCGGCGGGCGCGCTGGTCAACGGCGTACGGCTGGCCGTCTGGCAGTGGGCGGCGCTGGCGCTGCTGCTGTGGGCCGGGGCGCTCCCCTTCACCCTGCTGGGCCTCGGCAACGGCTACCGGCTGAGCCCGCAGGCCATGGGCGTGGTCAATGTGGCGTGTCTGATGGGGCTCGCGGTGGTCGGCGGGCTGTGGTTCCCGCTCTCCTCGTTCCCCCACTGGCTCGCCTCCGTCGCCGCGTACACCCCGGCGCACCGCTTCGGTGACCTCGGCTGGGCGGTCTCGAACGGCTCGGCCCCCGGGGCGGGGACGGTCGCGGTGCTCGGCGGCTGGCTGCTGGCGTTCGGCTCGTACGCCGTGATCTCCTACCGACGGTCCGCGAGGACGGTGTGAGCACGATGAACGGGGAGAACGAGACTGTGGCACGACTTCTGCCGAAGGGCCCGGTGCGGGCGGCGGCCGACGCGCGGGCGAAGAAGGGCTGCGACCGCGACGCCGATCTCCCCGGCCCCCCGGCCAGCGCGTACACGCTGCTGCCCTGGCTGCTGATGGGCCTGGGCGCGTTCTCCAGCCTGGTCGAGGGCACGACCCCGAACCCGTGGATCGGCGGCACCGGTCTGCTGGCCTTCAACTCGCTCTACGTCACGGTCGCCTTCCGCGCCTTCGTCAAGGAGAAGCGGGAGAGCCGCTCCACGCTCGCCGTCCTGGCCGCGATGGCCGCGATCACCTACGGCCTGGCCATCTCCTACGGCGGCACCTGGCTGTTCTTCTTCCCGCTGCTCTCGCTGGCCTGCGGCGCGGTGCTGCGGGAACGGAAGCTGGGTCTCGCCGTCATGGTGCTGGCGTCCTCGGCGGGCGCCATCTCCGGCATGGAGGCCGGGGAGGTGTGGGACAACGTGACCATCGCGTACGGCACGTTCCTCTCCGGCATGGTCACGGCGGCGGTCCTCTCGCTCTCCCAGACCGTGCGCGAACTGCGCGACACCCGCCAGGAACTGGCCCGTACCGCCGTGGAGAAGGAACGTCTCCGCTTCTCCCGCGACCTGCACGACCTGCTCGGCCACACGCTGTCGGTGATCGTGGTGAAGTCGGAGGCGGCCCGCCGCCTCGCCCCGCGCGACCTGGACGCCGCGCTGGGCCAGGTCGCCGACATCGAGTCGGTCGGCCGCCAGGCGCTCACCGAGATCCGCGAGGCCGTCACCGGCTACCGCGAGGGCAGCCTCGGCACCGAGCTGGACCGGGCCCGCTCGGCGCTGCTCGCGGCCGAGGTCGAGCCGGTGGTGCGCCTGTCGGGGCCGCCGCTGCCCTCGCAGGTGGAGGCGCTGCTCGGCTGGGTGGTACGGGAGGCGGTCACCAACGTCGTACGGCACAGCGGCGCGACCCGCTGCGAGATCGTGGTCGACGGCGCGCCCGAGCGGGTACGGCTGAAGATCACCGATGACGGGCGCGGCGTACCATCCGTACAGCCCGCGGCCCCCGGCCCCCGGATCGGCGGCACGGGTCTGAAGGGTCTCACCGAACGCCTCGCGGCGGCCGGCGGCTCACTCGACGCGGGCCGCGGGCCGCGCGGCGGCTTCCAGGTGAGCGCCGAGCTCCCGGTCGACCCGGCCGACGCCGCGCTCGAAGCCGAGCTGGGGCTGGGGACGGAACACGGGGCCGTACACGGATGACGGCCCGCACGAGGGGAAGAACGGCATGATCAGAGTCCTGCTCGCGGAGGACCAGGGCATGATGCGGGGCGCGCTGGCCCTGCTGCTCGGCCTGGAGGAGGACATCGAGGTGGTCGCCCAGGTGTCGGCGGGCGACGAGATCGTGTCCACCGCGCTCACCGCCCGCCCCGACGTGGCGCTCCTCGACATCGAACTGCCCGGCCGCAGCGGGCTGGACGCGGCGGCCGACCTGCGCGAGGAGTGCCCGGACTGCCGGGTGTTGATCCTCACCACGTTCGGGCGGCCCGGGTATCTGCGGCGCGCGATGGAGGCGGGCGCGGCGGGGTTCCTGGTGAAGGACGGGCCGGTGGAGGACCTGGCCGAGGCGGTCCGGCGGGTGCTGCGCGGCGAGACGGTGATCGACCCGGCGCTGGCCGCGGCGGCGCTGAGCGCGGGCGCCAACCCGCTGACCGCGCGGGAGCGGGACGTGCTGAACGCGTCGGTGGACGGCGCGACCGTGGCCGACATCGCGGGCAGGCTGCACCTGTCGGAGTCGACGGTGCGCAACTACCTCTCGTCGGCGATCGGCAAGACCGGCACCCGCAACCGCATGGAGGCGGTACGGGCGGCGCGGCAGCAGGGCTGGCTCTGAGTCACTTCCTCGGCGCCGTCGCCCTGGGCAGCCACACCAGCGCGACCACGGTGCTGGCGAGCAGCACGAAGCCGCCGGTGCGGAAGGCGAGCGCGTAGCCCTCGGTGAGCGCTTCGGGGGTCGGGGTGTCGCCGGTACGGGCGGTGGCGACGGTCGACAGGACGGCGAGGCCGAGCGCGCCGCCCATGGTGCGGGAGGTGTTGATGAGCCCCGACACCAGCCCCGCCTCGCCCGGCGCCGCGCCGGAGGTGGCGAGCGAGGCGAGCGGCGTGGTGGCCAGGCCCGCGCCGGTCATCATCAGCGTGCCGGGCACCAGGATGGACATCCAGTACGGGTCGTGCGCGTGCATCGTGGACTGCCAGCCGAAGCCGGCGGCGGCGATCAGCACACCGAGGACGGTGAGGTTGCGGGTCCCGGTCACCGGCATCAGCCGGGGTGCGATCTTGGCCCCGAGGACGATGCTCAGGGAGCTGGGGATGAGGGCGAGTCCGGCGCCCAGCGGGGTGTAGCCGAGCACGTTCTGCGCGTACAGGGTCATGAAGTACCAGGTGCAGAAGGTGGCCGAGCCGCAGGCGAACATCACGACGTTGGCGGACGACACCGCCCGGATGCGCAGCAGCCGCAGCGGCATCAGCGGCGCCGCCGCGCGCGCCTCGACGGCGAGGAACGCCCCCAGCAGCGCGAGGCCGCCGAGCAGCGGGGCGAGCGTCTGCGGCGCGGTCCAGCCGGACTGCTCGGTCTGCACGATGCCGTACGCGAGGACGGCGAGCCCGCCGGTGACGGCGACCGCGCCGGGCAGGTCCAGGCGGTCGCGGGTGGCGGCGCGGCTCTCCGTGATCCACAGGGCGGCGCCGGTGAGGACGAGGGCGCCGACGGGCACGTTGATGAGCAGCACCCAGCGCCACGACAGGGTGTCGGTGAGCACCCCGCCGACCAGTCCGCCCGCCGCGCCGCCGCCCGCGCCGACCGCCGCCCAGGTCCCTATGGCCCTGGTACGGGCCGCGCCCTCCGGGACGGCGGCGGTCAGGATGGTGAGCGTGGAGGGCGCGAGCACGGCGGCGCCGAGCCCCTGCACGCCCCGGGCGACCAGCAGTTGCCACCCTTCCTGGGCGAGTCCGCCGGCCAGGCTGGCGCCGGTGAACAGCGCGAGTCCGACGAGGAACATGCGCTTGCGTCCGAAGAGGTCTCCGGCGCGTCCGCCCAGGAGCATGAACCCGGCGTACGCGATGGAGTAGGCGTTGACGACCCATTGCAGGCCCGTCGGGCTCATACCGAGCCCGGTCCGCATCGAGGGGAGCGCCACGTTGACGACGGAGACGTCGAGGACGACGAGGAACTGCCCGGCACAGGCGGCGAGGAGGACGAGCCAGGTGCGGGTGGGGTGGGTGCGGGTGGGTATGGCGGCGGTTTCCGGGGGCGCTTGGACCATGGGGGTCATGGTCGCACGGGGGGTGCGTTTCCCCACCCCGCCCCTTCCCGAAAGCCCTCTGGCGGGCGACCTGTTGCGGCTCCGGCCGCGGGGCGGCAACCCGGCACGCGGGTGGAGGGGGACGGGGCCGGGGCCGTACCTACTGCGGCCTCCGCAGGAGCGTCACCACCGCCGCGCCGCCCAGACCCACGTTGTGTGCCAGCCCCACCCCCGCACCCCCCACCTGCCGCGCCCCCGCCTCGCCCCGCAGCTGTGTCACCAGTTCCGCCACCTGTGCCAGCCCCGTCGCCCCCAGCGGATGCCCCTTGGAGATCAGGCCCCCGGAGGGGTTCACCACCCACCGGCCGCCGTACGTCGTCGCCCCGGACTCCACCAGCTTCCCGGACTCCCCCTCCCCGCACATCCCCAGCGCCTCGTACGTCAGCAGCTCGTTGATGGAGAAGCAGTCGTGCAGCTCGACGACGTCGACGTCCTCGATGCCCAGGCCGGAGCGCTCGAACACGGACCGCGCCGCCGCCCGAGACATGCCGACCCCGACCACGTCGATGCACCGGCCGGACGCGAAGGACTCCTCCGTGTCCGTCGCCATCGCCTGCGCGACGATCTCCACCGCCCGCTCCGCCAGGCCGTGTTCCGCCGCGAACCGCTCGGAGACGACGACGGCCGCCGCCGCCCCGTCCGAGGTGGGCGAGCACTGCAGCCGTGTCAGCGGCCGGTGGACCGGCGGTGACGCGAGCACCTGCGCCACCGAGTACTCCACCTGGAACTGCGCGTGCGGATTGTGCACCGAGTGCCGGTGGTTCTTGGCGCCGACCGCCGCGAGCTGCGCCTCGGTCGTCCCGTACAGCTCCATGTGCTCGCGCGCCGCGTTGCCGAAGATCTGCGCCGTCGGCGGGGTCGCCTCGAAGCCGTGGGCGGCGGCCATCACCCCGTAGTGGCGGGCGACCGGGGACGTGGCGAAGTCGCCGCCGTCCGCCCCGCCGCCGAGCGCGCCGCGCTTCATCTTCTCGAAGCCCAGCGCCAGTACGCACTCGCTCACCCCGCCCTCCACCAGCTGTCGCGCCAGCATCAGCGCGCTCGACCCGGTGGCGCAGTTGTTGCTGACGTTGTGGACGGGGACACCGGTGAGCCCCAGTTCGTACGCCGCCCGCTGGCCCGCCGTCGACGGCTGGAAGCAGTAGCCCGCCAGTACCTGTTCCACCTGCCCGTAACCGATCCCGGCGTCCGCGAGCGCGGCCGTCCCGGCCTCGCGCGCCATGTCCCAGTACTGCCGGGGGGCCTGCCCCTCCCGCGACTCGGGCTTCACGAAGTCCGTCGTCCCGACCCCGGCCACCAAACTCTTCACGTACCTGCTCCTTCGGCTCGTTCAGTCTCGCGGCAGGCCGAGGATCCGCTCGGCCACGACATTGAGCTGGACCTGCGTGGTACCGCCCGCGATGGTCAGACAGCGGGACATCAGATAGCCGTGGACGGCCTGCCGCGCCGGGCCCTCGGCCGTCGCGCCCGCGGGTCCCAGCAGCTCCAGGGCGAGGTCGGCCACCTTCTGCTGGTGGAGCGTCTGGACGAGCTTGCGCACGCTCGCCCCCGCGCCGGGCTCCAGCCCGGACACCCGGCGCAGGGTGGTGCGCAGCCCGACGCAGGCGAGGGCGTGCGCCTCGGCCGCCAGCGCGCCGATCCGGGCGCGGCAGGCGCCGTCGAGGCCGTCGGCGCGGGCGAGCAGTGCCTCCAGACCGGTGTCGAAGGTCAACTGGTCGGCCATGTGGACGCGTTCGTTGCCGAGGGTGTTGCGGGCGACCCGCCAGCCGCCGCCCGGCTCGCCCACGACCGCGTCCGGCGGCAGGAGCGCCCCGTCGAAGTACACCTCGTTGAAGAGCGCGTCGCCGGTGATCTCCCGCAGGGGCCGGATGTCGATCCCGGGGGTGTGCTTCATGTCGACGACGAAGTACGTCAGGCCCTCGTGCTTGGGCGCCCCGGGGTCGGTCCGGGCGAGCAGGATTCCGTGGTCCGCCCACTGGGCCGCGCTGGTCCACACCTTCTGGCCGGTGATCCGCCAGCCGTCCCCGGTGCGTTCGGCGCGGGTCCGCAGGCTCGCGAGGTCCGAGCCCGCTTCCGGCTCCGAGAACAGCTGGCACCACAGCAGGTCCCCGCGCAGGGTCGGCAGCAGATAGCGCTCCTGCTGCTCCTTCGTGCCGTAGGCGAGGAGCGAGGGCACCACCCAGGTGCCGATCCCGAGCTCCGCGACCTTCACCCCGGCCGCGCGCAGCTCCTCCTGGACGACGAGCTGCTGCACGGGCCCGGCGCCCAGGCCGTACGGCGGCGGCAGGTGGGGTGCGGCGTATCCGGTGGGGGCGAGGGCGCGCCGGGCGGCGGCCGGGTCGAGGCCGCGTACGGACTCCGCCGCCGCGCGGGCCGGGCCCCGGAACGCCCGTGCCTCCTCGGGGAGTTCGAGCCGCAGCTCGCGGCGCGCCCCGGCCCCGGCGAGCCGGACGGCCCTCTGGCGGTGGGCGTCGCCGGCGCCGAGGAGCTGGCGGGCCACCAGGGCGCGGCGCAGATGGAGGTGGGCGTCGTGCTCCCAGGTGAAGCCGGTGCCGCCGAGGATCTGGACGCAGTCCTGGGCGCAGGTGAGGGCCGCGTCCAGGGCCGTGGCCGCCGCCAGGGACGCCACCAGGCCGCGCACCTCGGCCCGCTCCGGCCCGGCCGCCCGCGCCGCGTCCCACACCAGTGCCCGCGCCTGCTCGACCCGGACCAGCATGTCGGCGCAGAGGTGCTTGACCGCCTGGAACCGCCCGATGGGCCGGCCGAACTGCTCGCGCGTCCTGGCGTGGGCGACCGCGGTCTCCAGCGCCCGGGAGGCGGTGCCGCAGGCCTCGGCGGCGAAGAGGACGGCCGCCAGGTCGTGGACGAGCGCGGGGTCCACGGCGAGCGCCCGCCCCTGCGGGACGGCGAGGCGGCGGGCGGTGACCTCGGCGGTGGGGCGGGTGGGATCGGCGCCGTCGTGCGCCCGTACGTCCAGGTCCGCCGCGTCCACCAGCAGCCACAGCACCTCATCCCCCGCCCGCGCGGCCAGGACCAGCAGCTCGGCCTGGGCCGCGGCGAGGACCGGCGGCGCGGTCCCGTCGAGCGTCCAGCCGTGCGGGTCCGGTACGGCGGTGAGTCCGCCGGGGCCGAGCGCCACCGCCGCCGTGCGCGCGCCGGTCGCGATCGCCTCCACCGCCTCCGCGTGCCCGGCCCGCTCCAGCACCGCCGCCGCGAGCACACTGGGCAGATACGGACCCGGCAGCGCGGCCCGGCCCGCCTCCTCCAGCACCACGGCGAGCTCCACGAGGCCACCGCCCCCGTACCGCTCGCCCAGATGGATCCCGAGCAGGCCCTGCGCGGCCAGCGCGTCCCAGAAGGGCGGCCGGGAGGCGGGGGCGCCGTCCGCGTCGAGCAGCTTCCGCACCTCCTCGGGGGGGACGGCCCGCGCCAGCCCGCCCCGTACCGCCTCGGCCAGCTCGCGCTGCTCCCGGGTGATCCCGATGCCCATCCGCACTCCCCGCCGTGGCCGCCGCTGGAACGGCGACAGACTAGAACACGTTCCATTCTGACGGAAGGTCAGATCGAGGGCGGGATCGGCCGGGGATTAGGATGTGGCGCCCGGCAGCGCGAGCACCGGCCGCCGCATCCGTACGAAGCCCCGCGTCCGAACCCCCAGGAGCCCTGACCATGGCGACACCCAAGCCGGAGATCCTCGCCGCCTTCGAGGCCGCCAAGGGGTTCATGCCCGTACGCGAGGGGCTCGCCCTCTACGAGGCGGCCGTCCGGGCGGGCGCGCTGGGCCTGCCGCTCCTGGAGGTCGGCACCTACTGCGGTCGCTCCACCCTGCTGCTCGCGGACGCGGCCCGCGCCACCGGGACCGTCGCCGTCACCGTCGACCACCACCGGGGCAGCGAGGAGCAGCAGCCCGGCTGGGAGTACCACGACCCGTCCGTGGTCGACCCGGAGGTCGGTCTGATGGACACCCTGCCCACCTTCCGCCGCACCCTGCACCGGGCCGGCCTCGAAGAGCACGTGATCGCGGTCGTGGGCCGCTCGCCGCAGGTGGCCCGGGCCTGGGGCGGCCGGGTGGGGCTGGTCTTCATCGACGGCGGCCACACCGACGAGCACGCCACCGGGGACTACGAGGGCTGGGCCCCGCACCTCGCCGAGGGCGGCCTGCTGGTGATCCACGACGTCTTCCCGGACCCGGTCGACGAGTTCACCGGCCAGGCGCCGTACCGCGTCTATCTGCGGGCCCTGGCGTCCGGCGCGTTCAGCGAGGTCTCGGCCACCGACTCGCTGCGCGTCCTGCGCCGGAGTGTGACGGCACCGACACCCCGGGGCCGGAGCCGACCGGATCAACCGCGCAGGCCCTAGCATCACTGCGTGTCGTACGACAGCGAGTCCCCCACCCCGTCCCGGCGCCGTCTGCGCGGCAACCTCGTCATCGTGACCGCCGCGTTGGCCCCGGCCGCTCTGGCCGGCTGGCTGGTGTGGCAGGCCATGGGCGGCTCCGGCGGCCATGACGACAAGCCGCCCCAGGTGCTGCCGCTGCCCAGCGCGTCCGCCGCGCGGCCCTCGGGGAACGGCGGCGCCAAGCCGCCCGCCGTGACCGGGCCGGCCACCCCGGCGCCCTCGGCCTCGGCCTCGGCCTCCACCCGGTCCGCCCGGCCCACCGGGCCGCTCGCGGGGCGGGTCGTGGTGATCGACCCGGGGCACAACCCGAGCAACTTCCAGCACACCGCCGAGATCAACCGCCAGGTCGACATCGGGACGAACAAGAAGGAGTGCGACACCACCGGCACCGACACCGCGGAGGGGTACACCGAGGCCGCGTTCACCCTGGACGTCTCGCACCGGCTGCGGGCGCTCCTGGAGAAGCAGGGCGCGACCGTCACGTACACCCAGGACGCCGACCGGCCCTTCGGTCCGTGCGTGGACGAGCGCGCGGCGATCGGCAACCGGGCCAGGGCGGACGCGGTGGTCTCGGTGCACGCCGACGGCTCGGCGCAGGGGAACCACGGGTTCCATGTGATCCTGCCCGCGCTGGTGAACGCCGGGAAGGCGAACACCGCCCCGATCGTGGGCCCCTCGCGTGAGCTGGGTGTGAGGATCGCGGGGAAGTTCGTGCACGCCACCGGCATGCCGCCCTCCAACTACGTGGGCGACGGCACCGGGTTGGACGTCCGCAAGGACCTCGGCGGGCTCAACCTGTCGACCGTGCCGAAGGTGTTCATCGAGTGCGGGAACATGCGTGATTCCGGTGACGCGGCCCTGCTGACGAGCGCGGACTGGCGCCAGCGGGCGGCCCAGGGCATCGCGGACGGGATCGGCGACTTCCTGCGCAAGTGAGGGGCGCGCCGACGGGAGCTGTCGGCCGCGGGTCGGTCACGGTCTGAGCACCGGGGGGACTTCCCACCCGGTCAGACGATAGATTCTCCTCCGGGTGGGGAACCACCCCCGTGCTTCGCGCCGTGTGCACGTACACCGGCGGCAGCGATGACCGCCCCGACGAGACGACCCAAAAAGGACTATTACGTGAACATCCGCTCCCTCACGCGAGGCGACGGCGTGGTGATCGGAGCAGCGGTGGTGCTGTTCATCGCCTCGTTCCTCGATCTCTACTCGGTCGACAACGCTTGCGTCGGCACCATCTGCTCCCACGCCAACGTTCCGAACGCGTGGGACGCGCTGGGTCTGCTGATGAGCATGTTCCTGGCCGGCATCATCGGCGCGGTCCTCATCGTCGTGGCCCGCTCGCTGCCGCAGCCGCGGAAGTTCGCCGGGATGGACCTGGGCCAGTTCGGCACCGCCTTCACGATCTTCTCGGCGTGGACCGCGTTCTGGACCATCATCGACATGGACAGCGCCGGCGCCGGCATGATCCTCGGCCTGATCGCCGCGCTGGTGCTCGCCGCGGGCGCCGTGGCCGGCCCGATGGTCGCCGCGCTCAAGGCCCCGCTGATGGGCAACCCGAGCCCGGCCGTGGCCCCGTACGGCGGCCAGCCCTACGGCAACCAGCCCGCCGGTGGCTACGGCTACCCGGGCGCCCCGCAGCCGCAGCCGTTCGCGCCCCAGGGCGCCGACCAGAGCCAGGGCGGCCAGACCCCGGCGCCCGCCGCGGCCCAGCAGCAGCCCGCCGCCGGTGCCCCGGCCGGGGACTTCGCCCCGTTCTGGTTCGCCGTCCCGGTGGCACGCCAGCTGTACCCGGAGGACGGCTCGGCCACGCCGATCGCGGAGCTCGCGCCCGGCACCTGGTACCTCGCGGTGGAGCAGCGCGGCGCGGCCCTGGTCGCGCAGACGCAGGACGGCCGCCGCGGTGTCCTGCAGGACACCACGGGCATCCAGCGCGGCTGACCGCGTGTACCGCCGGGAACGGCCCCCCACCCCTTCCGGGGTGGGGGGCCGTTCCCGTACGCTCCCCTGACGATCCGTCAGATACGGACAGGGGGCGGCGGTATGCGGCTGGGACTCGCACTCGGCTACTGGGGCCGCGGCCCGAACCCCGGACATGTGCGGCTCGCCCAGGAGGCGGAACGCCTCGGGTACACCTCGGTGTGGACGGCCGAGGCCTGGGGCTCGGACGCCTTCACCCCGCTGACCTGGATCGCCGCGCACACCTCGCGGATCGGTCTGGGCACGGCCGTCGCGCAGATGGCGGCCCGCACCCCCACCGCGACCGCCATGCACGCGCTCACCCTGGACCACCTCTCGGGCGGCCGGATGACGCTGGGCCTCGGGCTCTCGGGGCCGCAGGTGGTGGAGGGGTGGTACGGGCGCCCCTTCCCCGCCAGCCCGCTGACGGCGACGCGGGAGTACGTGGAGGTGATCCGGCAGGTGCTGCGGCGCGCCGCACCGGTCGAGCTGGACGGCCGCTTCCACGCGCATCCCTACCGGGGCGCGGACGGCACCGGCCTCGGCAGACCGCTGAAGCCGATCACGCATCCGCTGCGGGCGGACCTGCCGGTGCTGCTCGGCGCCGAGGGCCCCAAGAACATCGCGCAGACGACCCGCATCGCGGACGGCTGGCTGCCGCTGTACTGGTCGCCGACCCGCCTCGACGCGTACCGGGCGTCCCTCGACGCGATGCCCGAGGGCTTCACCGTCGCCCCCATGGTCCGCGCCCACGTCTGCGCCGACGTGGCCGAGGGGCTGCTGCCGGTGAAGGCGATGCTCGGCTTCTACATCGGCGGCATGGGGCACGCGGCCCGCAACTTCCACGCGGATCTGATGGCGCGGATGGGGTACGAGGCCGAGGCCCGCCGCATCCGGGCGCTGTTCGCCGAGGGCCGCCGCGAGGAGGCGGTGCGGGCGGTGCCGGACGCCTTCGCGGACGAGATCTCGCTGGTCGGACCGCGTGAGCGGATCGCGGAGCGGCTGGAGTCGTGGCGTACGGGCCCGGTGACGGACCTGCTGGTCATGTCACCGGACCCGACGACACTGCGCGTACTGGCGGAGCTGAACGGCTGACGGTGTGCGGGGCCGGTGGTCAGCCGCCGCTGAGCTGCGAGGCGGACGGCACCTGGTCCTTGACGTCCGCGCCGGCGCTCTTGCCCGCGCCCTTCACGCCGTTGATGACGTTCTCGAACATCCCGACGTCCGCGTCCTTGGCGTCGCCCTTGCGCAGCTTGCCGCCGAGGCCCTTGAGGGACTCGATGCCGGAGCTGAGGGGGGCGACGGCCTTGGAGAGGAGGGGGTCGCCCTTGGCGTTGTTCACGGCCGCCTTCAGCCGGTTGTACGTGAAGGCCCCGGCGAGGCCCGCCTTCACCAGGGCGAACGTCCGGCCCTTGGCGCCCTTCTTGAACTTGCCCGCCTTGTAGGGCTTCACGATCCACTGGTAGGCGGCACCGGCGGCGAGGCCCGCGTTGGCGACGAACCGCGTCTTGGCGAGCTTCTGCTTCTCGAAGGTGCTGGACGGGGAGGCGCTGGCCTCCGCCGCGGTCAGGCTGTTGCGGGCGCTCTTGGTTTCGCCTCCGCAGGCGGTCGTCGACACCAGGAGAGCGGTGGAGAGGACGACCGCCGCGAGTATGCGGCGGAGCGGGAGCGTACTGGGCACGATGACCTCCGGGGACGTTTGGGTCTCCCCGGCAGCGTCACCCGCCCGGCGGCACCGGGCCACCCGGCTGGGCCATTCGAGTCCGGGGCCGGCCACACACGGCCCGCGGGGGAAAACGGGGCCCGACCAGCCACCCACCCCCAGAGGGCCCCCGGCGCTTCAGGAGACGGGCGGGGCCGGGGATCCGCAGCAGTCCGGGGCCAGCCCCCGGGGCAGCCGGTCGCCCGCGAAGACCGCCGCCGTCGCCTCGTCACCCCCCAGCGCCGCCACCGCCAGCAGCAGCGACCCTGCCGTCCACGTCGTCAGCTCCTCCGGCCACACCGCCCGGTTGCCCTCGAAGACGTACCCCGTCCAGTACAGGCCGTCCCCGGCCCGCAGGTGCTGGATGGACTGGAGGATCTCCAGGGCGCGGTCCGACTCGCCCACCACCCACAGCGCTAGCGCCAGTTCGCAGCTCTCGCCGCCCGTCACCCACGGGTTGGGCAGGACGCAGCGCACCCCGAGGCCGGGCACCACGAAGTCGTCCCAGCGCGACTCGATGCGCGCCTTCGCCTCCGCGCCGGTCACCGCGCCACCGAGGACGGGGTAGTACCAGTCCATCGAGTAGCGCGACTTGTCGAGGAAGCGCTCGGGATGGCGGGCCACCGCGTGCGCGAGCGCGCCCGTGGCCAGCTCCCAGTCCGGCTGCGGCTCCTCCCGCTGCTCGGCGATCGCCAGCGCGCACCGCAGCGCCTGGTGGATCGAGGAGCTGCCGGTGAGCAGCGCGTCGGTGACGGGCGAGCCGTCCTCCTCGCGCTTCCAGCCGATCTGCCCGCCGGGCTGCTGGAGCCGCAGCACGAACTCCACCGCCGCGTACACCACCGGCCACATCCGGTCGAGGAAGGTGTCGTCGCCGGTGGCGAGGTAGTGGTGCCAGACCCCCACCGCCACGTAGGCGACGAAGTTGGTCTCCCGCCCCCGGTCGGTGACCTGCGCGAAGTCCCCGTCGTGGTAGGCCGCGTACCAGGACCCGTCGTCGTTCTGGTGCCGCGCGAGCCACTCGTAGGCGCGCCCCGCCGCCTCGTGTTCGCCGGCCGCGTCCAGGGCCATCGCGGCCTCGGTGTGGTCCCAGGGGTCCAGATGGTGCCCGCGGAACCACGGTATGGCGCCGTCCTCGCGCTGCACGGCCAGGATGCCGGCCACGGTCGTGGCGGCCTGCGCGGCGGTGAGGACCCCCGGCAGGACCAGGTG
Source organism: Streptomyces sp. NPDC031670 (assembly GCF_055580545.1). Lineage (NCBI taxonomy): Bacteria > Bacillati > Actinomycetota > Actinomycetes > Kitasatosporales > Streptomycetaceae > Streptomyces > Streptomyces sp. NPDC031670. Next base: position 131,464 of record NZ_JBVILC010000015.1, read on the forward strand.
CTCGGTCCGCTCCGGTGAGGTCACTTGGCGCCGGCCTTGCGGGTCGCGGCGAGCGGGGCCTCGGCGCCGAGCGGGGCCTCGCCGTCCAGCGGGGCGAGGTGCGGCTTCGTCGCGTACGCCACGAAGCTCTTGCCCACGACCGGGTTGAGCGCCTGCTCGGCCAGCCGCGTCACCAGCGGCTTCTTCATGATGTCCCAGACGAGCAGCTTGTGGTACGCCCGGACCGGCAGCGCCTTGTCGTTGTCCACGCCGAACGCGCACTTGAGCCACCAGTACGGCGAGTGCAGCGCGTGCGCGTGGTGCGTGCCGTACGGCTTCAGGCCCGCCTCGCGCATCTTGCCGAGCAGTTCGTCCGCCTTGTAGATGCGGATGTGACCGCCCTCGACCTCGTGGTACGCGTCGGAGAGCGCCCAGCAGACCTTCTCCGGCCCGTAGCGCGGCACCGTGACCGCGATCCGGCCGCCCGGCTTGAGGACGCGGACCATCTCGGCGAGCACGCCCTTGTCGTCCGGGATGTGCTCCATCACCTCGGAGATGATCACGACGTCGAAGGACGCGTCGGGGAAGGGCAGGTTGAGCGCGTCGCCCTCCATCGCGGTGGCGGTCGCCCCCTCGGGCGCCTCCCCGGCCTCCTTCATCGCCGCGAACCACTTGGCGACCTCGCGGATCTCCTCGCCGTTCTGGTCCAGCGCCACGACCCGCGCACCGCGCCGGTAGCACTCGAAGGCGTGCCGGCCCGCGCCGCAGCCCAGGTCGAGCACGCGGTCGCCCGGGGCGAGCGGGAAGCGGGAGAAGTCGACGGTCAGCACGGGGTCTGCCCTTTCGGATGGAGAACTGCGGGGGCCGCGGAGCGGCCGGGGGGTGGGGGCGCGGAGCGGCCGGGGGGTGGGGGCGCGGAGCGGCCGGGGCCGGTTCGGTGCGGGATCACCCTGCGGGCTTCTTGGCCGCGGAGCGGCCCTTGCCGGCGATCGCGGAGCGATAGAGCTCGACGGTGCCCTCGGCCGCCCGCGCCCAGGTGAACCGGTCGAGCACCCGCTGCCGCCCGGCCGCGCCGAGCCGTGCGCGCAGCCGCGGGTCGCCCAGCAGCCGTACGAGCGCGGCGGCCAGCGCCTGCGGGTCGCCCGGCGGCACGGCGAGGCACGTCTCGCCGTCGGGCCCGGCCACCTCGGGGATCGCGCCCCCGGTCGTGGCCACCAGCGGGGTCCCCGTCGCCATCGCCTCGGCGGCCGGCAGCGAGAACCCCTCGTACAGCGAGGGAACACAGCTGACCTGCGCCGACCGTACGAGGTCGACGAGCTCCGCGTCGGTGATGCCCTTGACGAAGCGGACCGCGCCGCCGAGCCCGTACTTCTCGATGGCCTGGGCGACCGGTCCGTCCTCGGCGCGCTTGCCGACGACGACGAGGTGCGCCTCGGGGTGCTCGGCGCGCACCTTGGCGAGCGCCTCGACGAGGAAGACGAGTCCCTTGAGCGGTACGTCCGCGCTGGAGGTGGTGACGATACGTCCGGGCACCTCGGCCACCGACGGGTCCGGGGACCACAGCCCGGTGTCGGCGCCGATGTGCACCACCCTGATGCGGTCCTCGCGCACCCCGAGGTGCTCGACGATCTCGCGCTGGGAGGAGCCGGAGACGGTGAGCACGGACGGCAGCCGCCGCGCGACCCGCTTCTGCATCCGGGTGAAGCCGTACCAGCGGCGTACCGAGGAGCGGCGCTTCCAGTCCTTGGCGGCGTCCAGTTCCAGCTGCCGGTCGACGGTGATGGGGTGGTGGATCGTGGTGACCAGGGGCGCGCCGAGGTCGGCGAGCAGGCCGTAGCCGAGCGTCTGGTTGTCGTGGATGACGTCGAACTCGCCCTTGCGGGCGGCGAGGTGGCGCCGGGCCCGCAGCGAGAACGTCAGCGGCTCGGGGAACCCGCCGGTCCACATGGTGGCGACTTCCAGCGCGTCGATCCAGTCCCGGTACTCGTCCTTCCCGGGCGTGCGGAACGGGTCCGGCGAGCGGTACAGGTCCAGACTGGCGAGCTCGGTGAGCGGTACGCCCTCGTCCAGGACGGGGTACGGCTGCGCGCCGATGACCTCCACGCTGTGCCCCAGACGGGCGAGTTCGCGGGAGAGGTGGCGTACGTAGACGCCCTGGCCGCCGCAGAACGGATTGCCCTTGTACGTCAGGAGGGCGATCCGCAGCGGGCGGTCACCCGCACGGGCCGGCTCCCCGGTGTGCGGGTTTGCCTCTATGGCCTCTGCGGTCACTCGCGGCCCCTTCATCGCTGCGTTTCGCCGGAGCGTAACCGCTCGCGCTAATCTAGAACAAGTTCCAGACTTGATCCTTCTTGATCTCCGTCCGGAGCCTGGGGAAGCTTTGAATCTACCGGCAGGTAGCGCGCGTGTGAGGGCCGGATCAGGTGATTCGCGCCACCACCGGGGCCCCTGCCATGCTGTGCCCCCGGAATCGGGCCGCCGGGCCCACCGGAACAGCGCGAATCGGACGACGGAACGGGACAGATGACAGCGGAAGCCAGAGCGGCCATCGCCGCGTCGCCCGTCCTGACCGAGCGCCAGGAGGCGCGCCGCCGCCGCATCCTGCACGCCAGCGCCCAGCTCGCCAGCCGGGGCGGTTTCGACGCGGTGCAGATGCGCGAGGTGGCCGAGGCCGCGGGGGTCGCGCTCGGCACGCTCTACCGCTACTTCCCTTCCAAGATCCATCTGCTGGTCGCCACCATGCAGGACCAGCTCCAGCATCTGCACTCCACGCTCCGCAAGCACCCGCCGTCCGGCGACTCGGCCGCGCAGCGCGTCGCGGAGACGCTGATGCGGGCGTTCCGCGCGCTCCAGCGCGAACCGCACCTCGCCGACGCGATGGTGCGCGCCCTCACCTTCGCCGACCGCTCGGTCAGCCCCGAGGTGGACACCGTCTCCCGGCAGACCACCGCGATCATCCTGGACGCGATGGGGCTGGACCACCCGAGTCCGCAACAGCTCTCGGCGGTCCGCGTCATCGAGCACACCTGGCACTCGGCCCTGATCACCTGGCTGTCCGGGCGGGCCTCGATCGCCCAGGTGAAGATCGACATCGAGACGGTGTGCCGGCTGATCGACCTCACGGCGCAGGACGACGGCCTTCCCGACCGAGGGGCCTGAACCGGACCGCTCCGAACGTGCCCGGACCGGCCCGAGCCGGTCCCGGCCGGGTTGGTTCGGCCCGATCCGGCCGTTCTGACCGGTCCCCCGCAGCCGTCGGTCCCGCCGATTTCGACCCGCCGGACCCGATATGGGCTCATCCGTCGGTGACCCGGCCAGCGCCCGGCGTGCAGGTCCAGCGCCTGGCGGCCATCCGTGCCCACTCTGTGCGCCGTACGCGCCCCCGTGCCACCCCATGGCCGATTATGCGGCTTCCTCTCTCCCGGCCCCCGGATAGAAATGTTTCGCGTGCCAGAGGAAGGCAACCGGTAGGCGGGGAGCTGGAGGGGGCTGAAACGTGATCCGGGTACTTCTCGTGCACGATGCTTGTCTGATGCGGTCGGCGCTGGCCGACCGCCTGGGCCGGGAACCCGGTCTGGAGGTCCACCACGCGCCCTGGAGCAGCGCACCCGCCCGGGCGCGGGTGCTGCGGCCGGATGTGTGCGCCGTGGACCTCGACTGCTCCGACTCGTACGGCATCGCGCCGCTGGGGGAGTTACAGAGCCGGCACCACGGGTCGCGGAACGCGCGCCTCGTCGTGCTGGCCAGCCCCAACCGGCCCGGGCTGCTGCGCCAGGCCGTGGAGGCGCACGCCCTCGGGTACGTCGACAAGGACGCCACCCCGGAGCGGCTGATCGGCGCCATAAGACGGGCCGCCGCAGGTCAGCGATTCGTCGACGACTCGCTGGGCTGCGGTTTCCTGCGGGCGGCCGAGATGCCGCTCACCAGACGGGAGCTGAGCGTGCTCTCACTCGCCGCCGAGGGCGCCTCCATCGCGGACATCGCGCACCGTCTCCATCTGTCCAACGGGACCGTGCGGAACTACATGGCGGCGATCACCCGCAAGACCGGCGCCCGCAACCGTGTGGACGCCATCCGCATCTCCCAGGGCGAGGGATGGGTGTAATCCGGTCAGCTCCCGGTAGAACGCGGACTTTCGCAGCAGTTCGTCGTGTGTCCCGCACTCGACCCCCGCGCCGCCCAGCACCAGCACCTGCCGGGCCCGGCGCGCGGAGCCGGTCCGGTGCGCCACGACCACCAGCGCCGTCCCGGGCCGCCGGGCGAACGCCCGCTCGGCCCGTGCCTCGGCCGCCGGGTCGAGATGGCAGGTCGCCTCGTCGAGCAGGACCAGGGGCGCGGGAGCCGCGTACGCCCGGGCCAGCGCGATCAACTGCCGCTCCCCGGCCGAGAGTCCGGACGGGACCACGGTCGCGTCGAGCCCGCCGAGCCGGTCCACGAGCTCACGGGCGCCCACCGCCGCGCAGGCGGCCAGCAGGGCGTCGTCCCCCGGCGGTCCGCCAAAGGTGCCTCCCCCGGACCCCGCCTCGCACGAGCCGTCCCGAGCCCCCGCGTCCTCGTGGCCGGCCGGGCACAGATAGGTGAGGTTGGCCCGGACGGTGTCGGTGAAGACGTACGCCTGCTGGGGCACCAGGACCCGCGCGCGGGCGCGTAAAATTTCGCCGCTGTCGGGGGCGCGCACGCCCGCCATGAGTTCGGCCAGGGTGGACTTGCCGATGCCGCTGGGGCCGACCACCGCGAGGTGCCCGCCGTGCGGCACGGTCAGGTCCAGACCGTCGACGACGGGCGCGGCCCCCGGCCCGTACGCGAAAGTGACGCCCCGCAGCCGTACGGCCTCGCCGGGACCGGGTTCGCCCGCCGGGGGCACGGGCCGCGGTGGCTGCTCCCCGTCCGCCGTCAGCCTGCGCAGCACCACGAACAGCCGTGCCCCCGAGGTGCCCAGGCCCTGCATCAGGGACTGCAGGGCCGGGATCAGGGACTGGGTGACATAGGCGAGGGCACCCACGAACGCGCCGGGGGTGACCCCGTGGCCGAGCAGCCAGGGCGCCGTGACCAGCAGCAGCACCACGGTCAGCCGGCCGCCGAGCCCCGCCGCGAGCGTACGCAGCACCCCCCAGCGGGCGAGCGAGCGCGAGGCCCGGAACTCGGCGTCGATCCGCTCCCCCGCGTCGGCCGCCACCCGGTCCTGTGCCCCGGCCGCCGTGATGTCGCGCAACCCGGCGACGGCGAGGCCGAGTTCGGCCGCCAGCGCCTCGTCGGCGGCGAGGAACACCTCCTGGCGGTGGGCGAGCGGGCGCAGCGTGGCGAGGAACAGGGCGAGGGAGGCCGCCAGCGGCACCGCCACCACCAGCAGCAGCACCGGTGCCAGTGAGCAGAGTCCGATCAGCGCCCCCACGGCGGTGACGACGAAGGTCCGGGACACCATCACCAGTCCGGCGAGTGTGTCGCGGGCGATCTCCACCTGGTGGGTGAGCCGGGAGACGGCCGCCCCGTCGGGCGCCCGCAGCGCGCGGCGCACCACCCGGCGTACGAGGTCGTCGCGTACGGGCTCGACGAGCGCGGCCACCGCCAGATGCACCCGCCCGGTCCCGAAGGCCCCGGCCACCACACCGAGCGCCGCGAGCCCCAGCCACGCGAGGCCGGTCCCGGTGCGGCCCGCGAGGAAGCCCCGGTCGAGCGCCCGCGCCAGCGCGAAGCCGAGCAGGAACGTCTCCCCCGCCTCCAGCGCCGACCAGGCGGCGAGCCGGAGCAGCGCCCGCCCCCGGGAGCGTGCGAGTGCCGCCACGCGCCCCTTCACGCGGCCTCCTCGGCGAACACCGCGCGGTACTCGGGCAGTCGCCACAGCTCGGCATGGGGGGCGAGCGCGCGCACCCCGCCGCCGTCGAGCCACACCACCACGTCGGCGCGGGCGGCGGTGGTGACCCGGTGGGCGACGATGAGCCGGGTGCCCGGCGTCAGCTCGTCGAGCAGCGCGCGGGAGACCCGGCGCTCGGTCGCGGAGTCGAGGCTCGAGGTGGCGTCGTCGAGGATCAGCAGCCGCCCGCAGTGCGCGAACGCGCGTGCCAGACCGAGGCGTTGGGCCTCGCCGCCGGACATCGGGGCCTGCTCGCAGGGGGTGTCGTAGCCGAGCGGCAGTCTGCGGACGAAGTCGTCGGCGCAGGCGGCCCGGGCGGCGGCCGTGACCTGCTCCGGGCCGGGTTCGTCGGCGCCGAAGGCGATCGTGCCGCCGATGGTCGCGCCGAGGAGCGCCGGGCGGGCGAAGGCGTGGCCGACCTCGCGGCGCAGGTGCCGCCGGGAGAGTTCGGGCAGCGGAACGCCGTCGAGGAGGACCGTGCCCCGGTCGGGGTCGGTGAGCCGGCCCGCGACCGCGGCCAGGGCGCTCTTTCCGCTGCCGGAGCGTCCCACCACGGCGGCCACCGTCCCGCCGGGAAGGTAGAGGTCGACGTCGTCGAGGGGGCCGGTGCGGACGCTGCGGAGCTCCAGCGAGCCGGGCCCGTCGGGCAGTCGGCGTGTTCCGTACGTCATGGCGGGCGGGGTGAGGGCCTCGGCGAGGCGGTCGGTTGCGGCGCGTCCGCGCACCAGTCCGTTGAGCTGGCCGACCAGGGTTCCGGTGCCGGTGGCGAGGACGGCGTACCGCCAGGCCGCGAGCATCCCGCCGACGCTCAGCGCGCCGTCCGCGAGCCGCAGCCCGGCGACCGCGAGCACGGTGAGCTGGAGCAGCGGCAGCAGCGCGGAGGCCTGGGCGGTGGAGCGGCCGGTGACGCGCCACATGCGGTGGCCCTGGCGGGAGAGTTCGGGCAGCGGCGCGAGGATGCGGGCCGCGTCGCGGTCGGCGGTGCCGGCCGCCGCGATGGTGCGGGCACCCTCCACGGCTTCGGTGAGCCGCCCGGCGATCTCGCCCTGGGCGCGCAGATAGGCGGTGCCCGCGTCCCCGGACCGGCGGACGAACACCTTGAGCAGCAGGACGAGTACGGGCATCCCGGCGAGCAGCGCGAGCGCCGTCCAGCCGTCGGTGAGGGCGAGCGCCACCAGTCCGCCGACCGGGGTGAGCACGGCGGCGAGGGTGGCGGCGAGGGTCGCGGGGAGAGGTCCGGCCTGGGCGGCGTTGCCGACGAGCCGGGCCACCAGATCGCCCTCGGCGACCGTGGTGCGGGGTCCGGCGGCCAGCACATGGCCGAGGACGCGGGCGCGTATCCACGCGGTGGTGCGGGCATTGGCGACGGCGGTGACCAGGCCGTCGAGGGCGCCGAGCAGGACGGTGGCGCCGGTGAGCGCGGCGCACAGCGCGAGCCAGGGTCCGGCGGCCGAGCGGTCCTCGCCCAGCAGCAGGTCGAGGGTGCGGCCGAGCGCCCACGGCAGGGCCAGGCCCGCCCCGGCGAGGGCCGTGGTCAGCAGCAGCACGAGGGCGGCGGGCGCCGCGCCGTACCGGACGGTCTCGCGGAGAAAGGGGCGTGGAGCCAAGGGGCCCTCCGGGGCGCGCAGGCCCCGGGCGGAGAGCAGATCCGCCCGGGGCCGCGTCACACGGTTGATCAGGACCGATCACGGTTGATCAGGTGCAACAGGGATTGATCAGGGTGGTGCGGGTGTCTCAGAGACAGAGCAGCTGGCTGGCGCCGCTGTGCTTGTCGCACAGCAGCAGGCTGACGCTGCTGTCGCCGCCGCCGCCGGTGGTCTCGGGAACGTCCATCTTCTGAAGGTCGAGAAGTGTCATGGCCATCTCCTTTTGTCGGGACTTTCGTCGGGATTTCTTCGTGGGGACGGGGTTACCGTCCGGCCCCTCGCGGGGCCGTCCTGGGGGCCACCGGAAGCGGTGGCAGGAAGGGCAGCCCCGCGGGGCGCCTTCGGGCGGACGCGGCGGCGGGCAGCGAGCCCAGGGCGAGCAGAACGCCCGCCGTACCGGTCGCGAGGTCCATGGAGAGCCGCATCATCTGGTTGCCGGGAAAGGCCAGATGGCCTTCGTACGGCACGGCGTACCAGGCGAGCGCCGCGCTCTGCGCGTCCAGGTCGGCACGCGCGGCGCGGGTGCGGGCGAGGTGCAGCACCATGCCCGCGCGGCCGTCGAACAGGCCCGGCTGGGCGTAATACCGCAGCCGCGCGGTGGGCAGGATCGCGGCCCTGGCCTCGGCGAACTCCTCGTCGTACCGGTGTGCCAGATAGTCGTCCAGCACCATCGCGATGCCGACGCCGCCGGAGCCGAGGTAGGGCATGGTCCGTACGCCCTCGTCGACCTGGAGCGCGCCCGAGCGGTCGGTGACGCAGGCCGCGAGGTCGCGGCGGAGGAACTCGGCGGCGTGGTCGAGGAGCGCGGGTTCGCCGGTGTGCTCGTAGAGCCGCAGGAAGAGCAGCGCCGGACCGCTGGCGCCGTGCAGCAGACCGGCGCGTCCGCGCCCGCCGCCCTCGTCGGGCCGCGGCTCCCCGGCGATGATCCAGGCCGCCTCCAGGGCCCGGTCGCGCAGATCGCTCTCGCCGGTGGTGCGGCCGAGCGAGTCCAGCGCGAGCCCGAGCCCGGCCAGGCCCCCGTGCAGGCCGGGCGCGAGCCGCTGCCACTTCTCGTCGAGCACCCGGTCGACGAGGTCGAGGGCGCGTTCGGTGTGGCCCAGGCGGTCCAGGACGTACGCCACGCCGCTCAGCCCGTCGTAGAAGCCCAGCGGGCAGCCGGCGGGCGGCTCCTCGGTGCGGCGCAGCAGCCACTCCTCGCCGTCCCGGTAGCGCCCGGCGCCGGTGGCGTCCAGGGCGTAGAGCACCCCGGCCGCGCCGTACGCGACGCCGAGGCCGCCGCCGTCCGCGAACTGCGAGATGTCCCCGGGGAAGAGCCGGTCCTCGCGTTCGGGCGTGGCGGAGGCGAGGATCGCGCGGACCATCGAGTCGCGCCCGGCCGGCCACTCCTCGGGCCGGGCGGGCAGATAGGGCCGCGCCAGGGGCTCGTCCGTGCCCCGGATGACCCGCACCGCCTCCTCGAAGAAACCTTCCGGCACAGCGGGGAACTGGCTCTTCGCGACCTTCGCCAGATGCGCCGCCTTGTCCTGGTCGACCACGAGCAGCGTCGTCATCGGCACGAACAGGGCGAGCCGCAGACAGGCCAGCGCGTACCGGTCGACGTCGAAGCCCTTGCGGTCGCGCGGGGCCACGAACCCGGGGTGCGCCATCGTCTGCCCCTCGTGCTCGTCGAGCGGCACCGCGGCCTCGAAGTCGAGCAGCCGCACGGAGACCTCCCGGCCGCCGTTCGCCTCGTCCCCGTCCGGCCCGACCATCACGTTGAACATGTGCAGGTCGTTGCAGACCAGCCCGCGCGAGTGCACCGCCTCGACCGCCCGCTCCACGGCCCGGTGCACCGCGAGTGCCCAGGTCGTGTACGAGGCCACCGCGTCCGGGTCGGGGTCGACCGCGAGGAGCGGGTGGCGCTCGGCGAAGAACGCGTTCAGCGTGCGCCCCTCCAGGAAGTCCATGACGAGGAAGCGGTGGTCGCCCAGCTCGAACCAGTCGCGCACCTCCGGCGCCACCCCGAGCCCGGAGATCCGCTCCAGGGCCGCCTTCTCCCGCTCCAGCCGGGTCACCGCGTCGCAGCCGTCGGCGGCGAGCCCCGCGTACGGCCGGGCCTCCTTCAGGACGACCTTGCTGCCGTCGCGCACATCGGTCCCGGCGTACACCCCGCCGCCGTTGGAGAAGTGCAGCGCCCGCTCGATGCGGTACGGCAGGTCGCCCACGGTCGTCGCGTTGCGCGCTTCCAGCTGGGGCCGCAGGAACGGGGGCAGCGTCACCCACTCCGGTATCTGGAACGCCGGGTCGCGGCGGTCGGGGACCAGCTCGCCCCGGGCGTTCTCGATCGCGGGGACCAGCGCCCCGCCCTCACCGACGCAGTGCCGCTCGACGAAGCCGCCGTAACGCACGTACAGCGGACCGGAGTTCCAGCGCAGATCGGTGAGGATGTACGGGCCCGGCTCGCCGTCGAGCAGTTCGCCGAGCTCGGTGAGTATTCGCTCCAGCTGGTCCACGCCGGACGGGTAGATCGTGGCGAACTTCCCGCTGGAACCGCGCCCGGCGTACTTGGAGTTGCGCAGGTGCAGCGGCTGGCGGCCCGGCACGAACTTGAACGGGATCGCCCGGGGGACGCAGTACTCCCACACCTGCGCCGCCATCTTCTCGGCGTTGTCCAGACAGGCCGAGACGTGGATCTTCCAGCCCTGGCGGGGTGTTCCCGGGCGCGGCCCGCCCGCCTCGTCGACGGGGCTGAAGTGGAGCCAGTCTCCGGAGAGCGTGGTGCGCCATCCCTCGGGGACCGGGCGCAGGGCCGTCTCGAAGAGCGGTACGGACTCGCCGGTCGTGGCCGAGGACAGACGGTCCGGAGTCTCGTAGAACTGCCTGTCGGCCAGACAGAAGACCTCGTACCGCTTGTCCATCGCTTCCCCCCTCGGTGGCGTGGCAACGAAGGTGCCACGCCTGCCGGGGCCAGGACAGTCGCATGTGTCATACGGTGACTGTGCGGTACGCATGCGTCAATTTGTGTTCGAACAAGGGGCGGCCGACGGCGGACGCACTCACTCCTCGGGAGGGAAAACGGCCTCGCCGGAGTCCCGCAGGGTGATGCTGATCGCCTCCACCGGGCACCCCTCGGCCGCCGCAAGCACCTGCTCACTGGCGTCCGCGTCCGGACGTCGGGGCCGGGACTGGCGAGCCGTGTCCAGCGCGAAGGACCCCGGCGCGGTGCTCACGCACATCCCCGACCCGATGCACACGCTCCGGTCGACCTCGACATGCCAGCGGTCGCCCATCACGCCCCGCCCCCGTACCCGGCCGGAAGGTGGATCATCTTGTGCTCCAGGTACTCGCTCAGCCCCTCGGGCCCGAACTCCCGCCCGAGGCCCGAGTTCTTGTAGCCGCCGAACGGGCCGAACATGTCCAGGCTGAAGGTGTTCACGTTGAACGTCCCCGTGCGCACCCGGCGGGCGAACTCGACGCCGCGCTCCACGTCACCGGTCCACACGCTCCCGCTGAGCCCGTACTCGGAGTCGTTCGCGATCCGCAGCGCCTCGGCCTCGTCGTCGTACGGCAGCAGGCAGATCACCGGTCCGAAGATCTCCTCGCGGGCGATCCGCATGGAGTTGTCGACATCGCCGAAGAGCGTCGGCTCGACGTACCAGCCGCGGTCCCGCCCGGCCGGACGGCCGCCGCCCGCCAGGATCTTGGCGCCCTCCTCCTGGCCGATGCGGATGTAGTCGAGCGAGCGCTGCTGCTGGCGCCTGGCGACCAGCGGGCCGACCTGGGTCGCGGGGTCGAGCGGGTCACCGACGACTAGCTGTCCGGCGGCGGACGCGAAGGCCTCCGCGAACTCGTCGTAGCGGCTCGCGGGCGCCAGGATGCGGGTCTGGGCCACGCACGCCTGCCCGTTGTTCATCCACGCGGCCGGGACGACTCCGGCGACGGTCGCCGCCAGGTCCGCGTCGGGCAGCACGACCGCGGCGGACTTCCCGCCCAGCTCCAGGGTGACCCGGGTGAGGTTGCGCGCGGCGACCTCCATCACGCGCCGGCCCGCCGCGACGGACCCGGTGAAGGAGACCTTGTCGACGTCCGGGTGCCCGACCAGGTACTCGCTGACCTCGCGGTCGGCGGGCAGGATCGACAGCACCCCCTCCGGCAGCCCGGCCTCGCGGGCGATCTCGCCGAGGATGTACGCGTCGAGGGGCGTCTCCGGGGACGGCTTGAGCACCACCGAGCACCCCGCGAGCAGCGCGGGCGCGAGTTTGGCGGCGGCCACGAACTGCGGGACGTTCCACGGGACGACGGCCGCGACGACCCCGACGGGTTCGCGCCGGACCAGGATCGGCCCGAGGACGCCGGTGCGCGGCTCCTCGTACGGGAAGTCGCGGGCCACGGTGATCGCCGCGTCCCAGACCATCATCGCGCCGAGCGCCTGCGCCAGGACGCTCCAGGAGTACGGGGAGCCGTTCTGCGCGCTGATGGAGCGGGCGATCTCCTCGTGGCGCACGGCGATGGCGTCCTTGATACGGGAGACGACCTCGATGCGTTCGGCGAGCGGCAGCCGTGGCCAGGGGCCCTCGTCGAACGCCTTGCGGGCGGTGGCGACCGCGTGGTCGACGTCGGCGCGCGAGGCGTGCGGTACGCGGCCGATGAGCTGCTCGGTGTGGGGGGAGATCACCTCGATGACGTCGGATCCGCGGGGGTCGGTCAGCTTCCCGCCGATGTAGAGCTGTTTGTGTTCGACCAGGTCGTTGGTGGCTTGGGTCATGGCTGGGCGCCTCCCGCTCGACCGCCCCGCGGCGGCTGTCCGACGACGTTCCTGACGACGTTGCTGACGACGTTCCTGACGGCTTATCAGATCTGCCTGAACTGATACCAGTTCCCCTATCAGGAGTCCACGGGCCGGGAGAGGCGGTGAGCGGGACTTGAGGACGGACTGAAACACGTTCTACTGTGGCGGCATGACGCAGGGGACGCGGGGGCGGACGACGGGGACGGCCGATCACGGCGGGGGCGTCCGGTCCATCGAGGTGCCCATCCCGGACAACCCCCTGGGCCACACACTGGTGTACGTCGTCGACACCGACCGGGGTCCGGTCCTGGTCGACACCGGCTGGGACGACCCGGCGTCCTGGGACACGCTGACCGAGGGCCTGCGGCGCCTGGGCACCCACGTCGCCGACATCCACGGCGTCGTCCTGACCCACCACCACCCCGACCACCACGGGCTCTCGGGCCGGGTCCGGGAGGCGTCCGGGGCGTGGCTGGCGATGCACGCGGCGGACACGGCGGTCGTACGGCGTACCCGGGAGGCCGAACCGGGCACCTGGCTGGACTACCTGGCGGCGAAGCTGGCGGCGGTGGGGGCGCCGGAATCGCACCTCGGGCCGCTGCGGGAGGCGCGGGCGCTGCCCGGGCTGCGGGCGGCGCTGCCGGACCGGGAGATCGTCCCCGGCGACCTGCTGCCGCTGCCGGGCCGCCGGCTGCGGGCGGTGTGGACGCCGGGCCACACGCCGGGCCACGTCTGCCTGCACCTGGAGGAGCGCCACCCGTCCGGGCGGCCGGGCCACGGCCGCCTCTTCTCGGGCGATCACCTGCTGCCGGGGATCAGTCCGCACATCGGGCTGTACGAGGACCCCGACGACGCGACGGTGACGGACCCGCTGGGGGATTACGTGTCCTCCCTGGAGCGGGTGGGCCGCCTGGGGGTGGCGGAGGTCCTGCCCGCCCACCAGCACGCGTTCACGGACGCGGCGGCACGGGTCCGTGAGCTGCTGGCCCACCACGAGTCGCGCCTGACGGGCCTGCTGGCACTGTTGGCGACGGAGCCGCTCACGCCGTGGGAGCTGGCGGTACGGATGGAGTGGAACCGCCCGTGGCCCGAGATCCCGTACGGCTCGCGGAACATCGCGGTGGCGGAGGCGGAGGCGCATGTGCGGCGGCTGGTGAAGGGGGGCCGGGCGGAGCCGGTACCGGGCACGCACCCGGTGTCGTACCGCGCGGTGTAGCCCCAGCTCGCGCAGTTCCCCGCGCCCCTGAGGGGGCCGGGGTGAACCTGAGAGTTGCAGCGGCCGGAGGTGCCTTGAGGGGCGCGGGGAACTGCGCGAGCAACCCACCACCCACCCGCAGACGAACCCCCGGCCACTCACACCCCCTCGAACCTCCCCCGTGCCTCGAACGCCGCCCGCCGCGTCGCCCTCCGCAGCGCCCTCAGTACGGTCGACCCCAGCCCCAGCGTCAGGACCGTCGTCAGCGCCGCCCGCCCCAGGTCCCACCCCAGCGACGTCGTCGCGCAGTACGCGGCGAAGCGCAGCAGGTTCTCCCCCAGCGGGTCGCCGGGGTGGAAGGAGATCCCGGACGACATCCCGCCGATGTACGTCCAGCCCTGGAGGTTCATGACCGTGCCGTACGCGAAGGACGCGACGCAGCCGTAGACCGCGAGCAGACCCAGCTCCCCCCGGCCGCGCAGCCGGTGCGGCCCGGGCAGCAGGCCCGCGCCCATCGCGAACCAGCCCATCGCCAGCATCTGGAACGGCATCCAGGGACCTACACCCCCCGTGAGCAGCGCGGACGCGAACATCGTGACCGCGCCCAGCACGAAGCCGAAGCCAGGTCCGAGGACCCGCCCGCTCAGGACCATCAGGAAGAACATCGGCTCCAGGCCCGCCGTACCCGCCCCCAGCGGACGCAGCGCGGCGCCGACCGCCGCGAGGACGCCGAGCATGGCCACGGCCTTGGCGTCCATGCCGTCGTCCTCGTCCGCGATCGTGGCGACCACCACGCCCACGAGGAGCGGCAGGAGCGCGGCGAAGAGCCAGGGGGCGTCCTGGGAGTGGGCGAGCCCCGAGTCCGCGTCGGCCAGCAGCGGCCAGCCGAAGGCCGCGACGCCGACGAGGGTGATCAGGGCGAGGGCGCTCACCCCGCGCGGGCCGAGCCGGACCGCCTTCGCCTGGCGGGTGCGGGGCAGGTCACGCGGTGGCGTTGTCATGCGAGGGCCTCCCGTACCTGGGTCACCGTGAGCCACGGGTCGGGCGCCAGGATCTTGGCGACCTGGGGGGCGAAGGAGGGCGAGGAGACGACCACGTCGGCGGTCGGGCCGTCCGCGACCACCTCGCCGTCCGCGAGGATCACCACCCGGTGGGCGATCTCGGCGGCCAGCTCCACGTCGTGGGTGGCGAGGACGATCGCGTGGCCCTCGGCGGCGAGGTCGCGCAGGACGTCCGCCAGGCGCGCCTTCGCCGCGTAGTCCAGACCGCGGGTCGGCTCGTCGAGGAGCAGCAGCGGGGGCCGGCCCGTCAGCACGATCGCCAGGGCGAGCGCGAGGCGCTGACCCTCGGACAGGTCGCGGGGGTGGGTGTCGTCGGGGACACCGGGGAGCAGGGCGGTGACCAGGTCGCGGCAGGTGCCGGGGGTGGCGCCCGCGTCCGTGTCGGCCGCCGCGCACTCGGCCTCGACCGTGTCCGCGTACAGCAGGTCGCGGGGTTCCTGCGGTACGAGGCCGACCTCGCGGATCAGGTCGCGCGGGGGTGTGCGGTGGGGGGTGCGGCCGTTGACGGTCACCGTGCCGGTGGTGGGTTCGGTCATGCCGACGAGCGTGTTGAGGAGGGTGGACTTGCCGGCGCCGTTGCGTCCCATGAGGGCGACGGTCTCGCCGGGCGTGACGGTGAGGTCCACGTGGCGCAGGGCCTCCACCCGGGCTCGGCGGACGCCCAGGTTACGGACCGCGGCGGTGGCCGTCGCGGGGGGCGTGGAGGGGCGGGTTCCCCGGCGCAGACGGGCGAGCGCGGCGCGGAGGCCGGTCGGCTCCGGCTCAGGCCCCGGCCCCCGCTCGGGCTCCGGCCCGCGCTCGGGCTCCCGCTCCCCCTCCGGTACGGGGCCATGGGGGCGCACCCGTCCTCCGCCCCGGTGGTCGTCCCCCGTCGGTGGCCCCGGGACATGGGCGGCGAGGCTCGCGCGCAGTTCGTGCGCCCTGCGCCGCGCGTCCCGTACCGACAGCGGAAGCGGGGTCCAGCCCGCGAGACGGCCCAGCGCCACCACCGGCGGGTGGACCGGGGACGTGGCCATGATCTCGGCGGGGGTGCCCAGGAGCGGGGGCTCGCCGCCCGACGCCAGGAGGATCACCCGGTCCGCGTACTGCACCACGCGCTCAAGGCGGTGCTCCGCCATCAGGACCGTCGTGCCGAGGTCGTGGACGAGGCGTTGCAGCACGGACAGGACCTCCTCGGCCGCCGCCGGGTCCAGCGCGGACGTCGGCTCGTCCAGGACCAGCACCTTGGGGTGCGGGGTCAGGACCGAGCCGATCGCCACGCGCTGCTGCTGGCCGCCGGAGAGCGTGGCGATCGGGCGGTCGCGCAGATCCGCGAGGCCGAGCAGGTCGAGGGTCTCCTCGACGCGGCGCCGCATCACGTGCGGGGCGAGGCCGAGCGACTCCATGCCGTACGCGAGCTCGTCCTCGACCGTGTCGGTGACGAAGTGGGCGAGCGGGTCCTGACCCACCGTGCCGACCAGGTCGGCGAGTTCGCGCGGCTTGTGCGTCCGGGTGTCGCGGCCGTCGACCGTCACCCGGCCGCGCAGGGTGCCGCCGGTGAAGTGCGGGACGAGACCGGAGACCGTCCCCAGGAGCGTGGACTTCCCGACGCCGGAGGGGCCCACCAGCAGGACCAGTTCGCCTTCGGGGACGGTGAGGTCGACGTCCCGGAGCGTGGGGGCGGGCCGGCCCTCGTACGTGACCGACACCTCGTCGAAGCGGATCATCGGGACTCCTGGGGATCGGGCGGGGCGGGTGCCGGGTTCGGCGCGGGGGTGACGAAGGCCGGGAGCAGGCCGAGGAGGGTGGCGAGGGCGGGCAGGAGCGGGAGCGTGGGCGCGGTGAGCGGGACGACGCCGGGATGCAGGGCGTCCGGCGCGTGGCCACCCGCCCAGATCATGGCCGCCGCCACCGCCGCGCCGGAACCGGCCACCAGCCAGGCGCGGGCGCCCCAGCGGTCGGGGCGGTAGCGGGTACGGACACTGCGGCGTCCGCCCAGCCGCAGGCCCGCCAGCGCCGCGGCGAGGCCCGCGAGCAGCACCGGCAGGCCGTAGCGGGCGCCTTCGGCGGCGAGGAGTCCGTACGTACCGGCGCAGACGCCGAGGAGTCCGCCGAGGGTGAGGACGGTGGTGGTGCGGCGGACGGCGGGCGGTACGTGCGCGGTCCGGCCGTACCCGCGGGCGTCCATGGAGGCGGCGACGGCCACCGAGCGCTCCAGCGCGCCTTCCAGGACCGGCAGTCCGATCTGGAGGATCGCCCGGATACCGCCGGTGGGACGGCCGCGCAGCCTTCGGGCGGTACGGAGGCGGGCCACGTCGGCCACCATGTTCGGCGCGAACGTCATCGCCACGACCACGGCTACGCCCGCCTCGTACAGGGCGCCCGGGAGGGACTTGAGGAGGCGGGCCGGGTTGGCGAGGGCGTTCGCGGCGCCCACGCAGATGAGGAGGGCGGCGAGGCGGGCGCCGTCGTAGAGCGCGAAGAGCATGCCCTCGGCGGTGACGCGACCGCCGACGCGGATGCCCTTCGCCCAGTCCGGCAGCGGCGCCTCGGGGAGCGTGAGGAGGGTGTGGGTGCCCGGGATGGGCGAGCCGAGGGCGATGTTGAAGACGAGCCGGATGGCGACGACGGCGAGGCCGAGTTTGACGAAGGCGGTGTACGAGCGGGCCCAGGGGGCGTCGGTGCGCCGCGCCGCGACGACGTAACCCGCGACCGTGACGAGGAGGGCCAGCAGGAGGGGGTTGGTGGTGCGCGAGGCGGCGGTGGCGAGCCCTATGGCCCACAGCCACCAGGCCGCCGGATGCAGGGCGTTGGCCCTGTTCGCGTACGGGGTGCGGCGCGCGGCCGGGGGCCTCGGGGCGCGGTGCCGCTCGGCGGCGGGCCGGTGGGTCCCGCGGCCTTCGGCCGACGGCTGCGGGCCCGCGGCGGGCACCCGGACGTCGGACGGTTCCGTACGGGTCTTCCCCCGGGGCGGCGCGGGCGGCTCGCGGTGGTCGTCGTTCTCGGGCATCGGTGGTGTACGCCGTCAGTTTCGGTGCCGGCGGCGGGACCGCAGGACCGCGGCTGCGGCCACCGCCAGAACGGCTGCCCCGCCCGCCAGCAGACCCACCGACGGGCCGCCGCCGGACGTCTTGGGAGCCGGGTCGTGCGACGCCTGCCGCGACGACACCTGCTCGCCGCAGCCCGTCCTCGGGTAGCCCGCGATGGCGCACAGCAGGGCCGCGCTGTTGTAGCGCAGCGGCTTGGCCACCGCCGCCAGCGCCTCCGCCGTCGTCGCGTTCTCGGGGACGCGCGCGCACGCCGTACGCGCCGCCGGGGGCGTCTCGCCGCCGGGCGCGTCCTGCGGGGTGCCGAAGTCGAGCGCGAGGGCGACGCGCTTCCTGCCGGACTCGGCGGGCGTGCCCGCGCACACCTCGGCGAAGGTCGGCGACGAGCGCGGGACCGCCGCGTCCTTGGAGTCCGCGCTGACCGCGAAGCGGAAGCCCTGGACGTCGCCGTCCGAGGGGTGCGCGGTGGCCGGGCCCTGCGTGGCGTACGTCCACGTCGTGCCCTGCCGCTCCCAGAACGACCAGTAGCGGTACCCGGCCGCGTGGGCGGGCCCCGCCACCGCCCCCGCGCCGAGCGTCAGCGCGAGAGCGAGGCCGAGTGCGGGGGCGAAACCGGCCGGGAGCGGCCGGCGGCGACGGCGGACCGGTGTCACTTCTGCGCGTTCTTCCTGCGGGCGCTGACCAGGAAGCCGACGCCCACACTGGCGACGAAGAAGACGCCGACGAGCCACCACACCGACATACCGGAGGAGTCGTCCTTCTTGTCGGCGGACTTGGCCGGCTTGCCCGCCTCGGCGGCGGACGTGCCCGCCGGGGCCGGGCCGGTCGCGTTCAGCTGGGCGACCAGGTCGGCGCCGCCGAAGTCCCTCGGGTCGGCGCCGGTGGCGTTGGCGGCCAGGACGAGCTGGGCGTAGGCGGCGGGGCCGTTCTCCTTGGCCCAGCCGGACGTGTTCTTCTCCAGCCACTTCAAGGACGCCTCGGCCTGGGCCTTCTGGCCGGCGGCGGCGAGGGCGACGACGGCGTCGGCGGTGTTGCCGTAGTCGGGCTGGCTCTCGGCGCCCGGCATCGCGGAGTTGAGGTGGCCGGTCTTGGCCATGGTCCTGGCCAGGTACGCGGCGCCGTTGTGCGCGGCCTGCTCGGGCGTGGCCGCCTTCTCGCAGGTGGTGCCCTTGGCGTCGGCCTGGCCGGCGGTGGCGGCGAGGCCCTTGCCGTACGCGGCGGTCACGGCGGCGGCGCTGGCGTCGGCGTTCGCGTACAGCTTGGCCGTCTTCAGGTCCGGCTGGTACGCGAACGCGCCCGCGCCCGGCGTGCTGTCGCACGGCAGCGCGAAGGTGAGCAGCGCGTCGAGCGGCGACTTGCCGCCCTTGGCGGACTTGGCGTCGGCGGGCTTCTCCCCGGCGGCGGCGAGGGCGCCGATCACGACGGAGGTGGAGTTGGCGTCGCTCTTGCCGCCCGGGTTGTAGGACCAGCCGCCGTCCGCGTTCTGGACGGTCTTCAGCCAGGAGACGCCCTTCGTCACGGCGTCGGTGTGGTCGCCGAGCGCGACGAGGGCCTGGACGGCGGCGGCGGTGGCGTTGGTGTCGAGGACCGTCTTGGCGTCGCACGGCTTGGCGGCGTCGACGCGGTACGAGGCGAAGCCGCCGGTGTCGCACTGCTGGCCGGTCAGCCAGGTGACCGCCTGGGCGGCGGGCTTCACACCGACCGTGCTCTGGGCGAGCAGGGCGAGGGACTGCCGCCAGACGCCGTCGTACGCCGGGTCCTTCGCCCCGTACAGCCCCGGGGGGAGCGTGCCGTCGGCGAAGGCGGGGGCGGTGGCGGCGGCGCCGCCGAGGACGACGGTGAGGGCGGCTATCGCTGCGGTGCGGCGGCGTACGGTCATGGCTGGGCGGTGCCTCTCCTGCGGGGGCCGGGCGGCAGGCGGGCGCGGGGGCACGCCGGCTCCGGACCCGTGTACCTCGACGGGCCGGTCATCGGCGGCTTGCCGGTGACCGTTGAGCCGGTCATGTCCGTCGGGGTGATCCGGCTCGCCGCTTCTTGGGGTGACGGCTCACGGTTGCGGGTCAGCGCCGGATTCGCACCGGCTTCCCCCCATACGGTCATGAACGACGCCTTCACTGTACCGGCCCCCCACACCCCCCTCCGGGGGTCCCCCACCGAGCCTTCGCCTGCGGCCCGGCGGGAGCTGACCGCGCAGTTCCCCGCGCCCCTGGGGGTCGGGGTACCCCGGACCGCGCCGCCCGGCCACTGCGGCTTCACCACGGGACCTCTTTCGCCCGCGGACCGTGCTGGCTCACTCGCGCAGTTCCCCGCGCCCCTAACCACCCAGGGGCGCGGGGAACTGCGCGACCAGCCACAGACAACCCGCAGCCAAAAACCGGGCCCCAAAAGGGGCGCGGGGAACTGCGCGGCCAGCCCCCACCGGGCCCGCAGGCAAAACACCAGGGGCGCAGGGGCGAAGCCCCAAGAGCCGGCTACAGCCGCTGCAGAATCGTCGCCGTCGCCAACGCACCCCCCGCACACATCGTCACCAACCCCAACTCCCCACCCCCCCGCTCCAGCTCATGCAGCGCCGTCGTCAGCAACCGCGCCCCCGTAGCCCCCACCGGATGCCCCAGCGCGATAGCCCCGCCGTTCACGTTCACCTTGTCCAGGTCCTGGTCGAAGACCTGCGCCCACGACAGCACCACGGACGCGAACGCCTCGTTGATCTCGACCACGTCGATGTCCCGCAGCGACATCCCCGCCTTCCCCAGCACCGCCCGCGTCGCGTCGATCGGCCCGTCCAGATGGAAGTGCGGATCGGCGCCCACCACGGCCTGCGCCACGATCCGCGCGCGCGGGCGCAGCTTCAGCGCCCGCGCCATCCGCTTCGACGCCCACATGATCGCCGCCGCCCCGTCGGAGATCTGCGAGGAGTTCCCGGCCGTGTGCACCGCCGTCGGCATCACCGGCTTGAGCCGGGCCAGCGCCTCCATGGACGTGTCCCGCAGCCCCTCGTCCCGGTCCACCAGCCGCCACATCCCCTGCCCGGCCGCCTGCTCCTCCTCCGTCGTCGGCACCTGCACCGCGAACGTCTCCCGCTTGAAGCGCTCCTCCGCCCACGCCACCCCCGCCCGCTCCTGCGAGAGCAGCCCGAGCGAGTCGACGCGCTCGCGCGTCAGCCCCCGGTGCCGGGCGATCCGCTCCGCCGCCTCGAACTGGTTCGGCAGGTCCACGTTCCACTCGTCCGGGAACGGCTTACCCGGCCCGTGCTTGGACCCCGACCCCAGCGGCACCCGCGACATCGCCTCCACCCCACAGCTGATCCCCACGTCCACCACCCCCGCCGCGATCATGTTCGCGACCATGTGGCTGGCCTGCTGGGACGAGCCGCACTGGCAGTCCACGGTGGTCGCCGCCGTCTCATACGGAAGCCCCATCGCCAGCCACGCGTTGCGCGCCGGGTTCATCGACTGCTCACCGGCGTGGGTGACCGTCCCGCCGACGATCTGCTCCACGCAGTCCGCGTGGATGCCGGTGCGCCCCAGCAGCTCGCGGTAGGTCTCGCCGAGCAGATAGGCGGGGTGGAGATTGGCGAGAGCGCCTCCGCGCTTGCCGATCGGCGTGCGTACGGCTTCGACGATGACGGGTTCCGCGGCCATGAGCTCGTCCTCTCCTCAACGACTCCAAGCCCGGCCGCGGGGCCTCCCGGAGCCGCCGCGGACCGAACTAGTACGCGTTCTAGTTCTGCTTGCAGTCTGGTGAGGGCTACCCCCGGTACGCAAGGGTTGTGCACCTATCGCGCGCGCTCCCGCGCGAGAACGAACACCCCCCGCACCCTTGCGACTTGTAGAACCCGTTACTACCTTTCAGGCAATTCTGATGGGTCGTCAGAAACCGTGTCCGAACGTGCCGACCGGATGGAGCTGCCGATGCGCTGCCCCCACCTTCCCGAGGGGTTCGACTTCACCGACCCCGACCTGCTCCAGGACCGCGTCCCGTACCCGGAGTTCGCCGAGGCGCGGCAGACCGCCCCGGTCTTCTGGTGCTCGCAGCCGCACGGTCTCGCCGGCTTCGGCGACGACGGCTACTGGGTGGTGACCCGGCACGCCGACGTCAAATACGTCTCCACCCACCCGGAGCTCTTCTCCTCCACCACCAACACCGCGATCATCCGCTTCAACCAGAACATCACCCGGGACCAGATCGAGGCCCAGCGGCTGATCATGCTGAACATGGACCCGCCGGAACACACCCGCGTACGCCAGATCGTCCAGCGCGGCTTCACCCCGCGCGCGATCCGCTCGCTGGAATCCGCCCTGCGCGACCGCGCCCGCCGGATCGTCGACACGGCCCTCGCCGCATCCGAAGGCCACGACTCCTTCGACTTCGTCACCAACATCGCCGTCGAGCTGCCGCTCCAGGCGATCGCGGAGCTCATCGGCGTACCGCAGGAGGACCGCACGAAGATCTTCGACTGGTCCAACAAGATGGCGGCGTACGACGACCCCGAGTACGCCCTCACCGAGGAGATCAGCGCCGAAGCCGCCATGGAGATCGTCAGTTACGCGATGAACCTCGCGGCGGCGCGCAAGGAGTGCCCGGCGAAGGACATCGTCTCCACGCTGGTCGCCGCCGAGGGCGAGGGCAACCTGCTGGCCGACGAGTTCGGCTTCTTCGTCATCCTGCTGGCGGTCGCGGGCAACGAGACGACCCGCAACGCCATCAGCCACGGCATGCACGCGTTCCTCACCCACCCCGACCAGTGGGAACTCTACAAACGCGAGCGCCCCGAGACCGCCGCCGAGGAGATCGTGCGCTGGGCGACACCCGTGGTGTCCTTCCAGCGTACGGCGGTCCAGGACACCGAGCTCGGCGGCGAGAAGATCAAGGCGGGCGACCGCGTCGGCCTGTTCTACTCCTCCGCCAACAACGATCCCGAACTCTTCGACGAGCCCGAGCGGTTCGACATCCTCCGCGACCCCAACCCCCACCTCGGCTTCGGCGGCGGAGGCCCGCACTTCTGCCTCGGCAAGTCGCTGGCGGTGCTGGAAATCAACCTGATCTTCAACGCCATCGCGGACGCCCTGCCGAACCTCACCCTCGCGGGCGACCCGCGCCGCCTGCGTTCAGCGTGGCTGAACGGCATCAAGGAGCTTCAGGTCACGCCGTAACGGATCTGACGAACGCGCCGAACGCGGCGGGAGAGAGCGTGATGACCGGGCCGTCCGGGACCTTGGAGTCGCGGACGGCGACGGTGTGGGGGAGGTCTGCGACCTCTATGCAGTCGCCCCCCTGGTCGCCGCTGTGCGAGGACTTGCGCCAGGCGGCGCCGTGGAGGGTGGCGCATTCGACGCACTCGCCGCCCTGGTTGCCGCTGTAGCTCGACTTACGCCACTGGGCGGCGGCCAGCTCAGAGTTGTTGCTCCCCATAGCGCTCCTCCATTACCTGCCGGATCAGCTCTGCCGAGTCCCGCAAGGACAAGGAGGCTGCCTGGAGGTGATCGTAATAGAGGCAACAGTCCTTGACGATATCCGGGTTGGCCGTTGGATGCCCCATGCCGTAGCCCTCGGTGTAGACGATCGCCGGGTCGTCGGAGAAGCGGAAAACGGTGAAAGATCCTTGCAACCCGGCATGCGCCCCGACTGTGTGCGGCAGCACCTGGATGTTGACGTGCGGGAGGTTCTCGTAACCCAACAGGCGCTCAAGTTGCTCACGCATCACTACTCGGCCGCCGATCTCCTGGCGCAGAGCCGATTCGCTGAGGATCGTCCACAGTACCGGCGGGTGCTCCTTTTCCAGGATCCGCTGTCGAGCAAGCCGTACCGCTGTCCGGTCGTCCAGATTGGTGCTGTCCACCACACCCAGCACCGCCCGCGCGTACCCCTCCGTCTGAAGCAGCCCATGCACCATGTGCGTCTGGAACGTACAGATCTCCGTCGCCCGAGCCTCCAGCTCGGCCACCTGCTGGAACCACGCCGGAAGCTGGCTTCGCAGGACGAGGGGGAGCAGCCGGGACAGTAACCCGCCCGTGCCGAGCGCCGCGTCGGCGCGCTCGCTGAAGTCCGCCGTGGGGAGTTTTCTCGCTGTCTCGATCTGGCCGATGAGCGAGCCGGTGTACGCGATGATCGCGCCCAGTTGTTTCTGGGTGAGCCCGCCCGCCTCGCGGTAGCGGCGGAGCTCGTATCCGTAGTAGTCGAGCGGCGACGCGCTCGGGTCGAGGACGTTGATGTGGACCACGGCGGGTACCCCCTCGGACGCAACTCCGCTGACACGTGCGCGGGTTGTATTCGTTTCGTAGCCGAGAGTAGCCATCGGGCTGGACGCTCGTACCGTGAACGACAATTCCCAGTACGGCATGCGCTTGACGGTCGGTGCGCACTCCGCCCGCCACGTCCGCAGGATCGTCCGTACCCACCTCGACTCCTGGGCCATGTCCGACCTCGTGGACGCGGTCGAACTCGCCGTGACGGAGCTGCTCGCCAATGTGGTGCGGCATGTGCCTGACCGCTACTGCGAGTTGCTGCTCCAACGCCGCCCGCACGGCGTCCGGGTCGAGGTGTCGGACCGCCATCCGCAGCTTCCGCTTCCCCTCGACGCGTCGGAGGAGGACGAGTTCGGGCGCGGGCTCGTCCTCCTCGATGCGGTGGTCGACCGGTGGGGGGTGACACCGGGGCAGGTCACGGCCGGTAAGACGGTCTGGTTCGAGTGCGGCAGCGCACCGGCTGCCGCCCCCGTCAGTAAGCCGTCGCCCAGAAATTCAGCCCGCGTAGTCGCGGATCACCTTCCGCGCCACCCGTGACCGCGCGCCCGCGAGCTCCGCGTCGACGGCGGCGGTGCAGTCGTCGGTCGGGCGGACGGCGGCCGGGTACGGCACCGGAGCCTCGGCCAGGCGCCTGCGGCGCAGGTGGGTCGGCGGGTGGGTGGAGTCGACGGCGTGGCCGCGCAGGGCTCCGGCCCGGCGCAGGCGCTCGTACTCGTGCTCGGGTACGGCGGCGATACGCCCGGCGAGGCGGTCCCACAGACCCCGCTCGGCCTCCTCGCGCGCTCCGTCCGCGCGACCCTTGGACTGGGCGGTGACCGACTCGCGGCGCAGCTCCAGCCGCACGGAGTCCGTGACCAGGAGGCGGTCCAGCAGTTCCACGGCCGCCTCGGTCGAACCGGCGCGGGCGGCGGCCTCGTCGGCGAGGTACTCGGCGCGCTGGGTCGCGCGCAGGGTGAGGTGGTCCAGCAGGCCGAGCACGCCGTACACCGCCCATCGCGGCACAGCCATCAGGTAGTTGGCGAACCGCTCGGCCAGGCCCGGGTTCGGGATGGGGGCCAGGAAGTACACCCACAGGGCGAGTGAGCGCAGCGCGCTGTGGAGGACGTGGCCGTGCCGGGTGTCGCCGTTGGCGTAGTGGCCCAGCTCGTGGCCGAGGAGGGCGACGCGCTGGCGCGGGGTCAGCACCTCCCACAGGCCGAGGCCGAGGTAGAGCACCCGGCGCCGGCGTATCCCGTAGGTACTGACGGCCGCGTTGGCGTCCGGGTCGATCACCACGGCGTCCACGCCACGCGTCCCGACGACGGCCGCGACCTCGTCGATCAGGCCGAACAGGCGGGGCGCGTCGGCTCGGTGCAGCACCGGCTCCTCACCGGTTTCGGGCAGGGAGCCGAAGCGGGGGCGGAGGACGTACGCGATGCCCAGGAGCACCAGGCCGAGCGCCCAGCCGCTGAAGGTGTCGAAGCGGCAGGCGATGAGCGCCACCCCGGCGACGGCGAGGCCGAGCGTGACGGCGTGCACGAGGAGCGCCAGGACCCACGCGAGGACGTTGGGCAGGTCCTTGCGGGGACGGCCGTCGACCCCCTCGGCGAAGAGCTGCTCGCCGTGGCGCCGGGCCAGCCGTCGCCGCAGCGCTTCGAGTCGCCCCTCGGGCGCCTTGGGCGCGCTCGGGTCGACGTTCCAGCCGCAGGCGGCGCACCACGTCACGAACCTCGGGTCGACGGGTACGTCCTCGCCGCAGTCCGGGCAGAGCTTCGCCGCCGATTGTCCGGTCTCCACTGTTGCTTTCCCCTCCCCTGCGTGGCCCCTCCCCTGGCGCCGCGCGCGAAGCCGGCGCGGTGCGCGCCGACGAGGCAGGGTATGACCTCACCCCTTGATTGCCCGCATGGCGACTGAAATAGTTGTCGGCGCACTGTGTGTCAACGGAATCGGTGGGGGAATGAGCTTCCAGGAGCAGAATCAGCAGCAATCGGGGCAGCTCGCGGTGACCGGGCGGACCCGGCACCGGCGGCTGCGGGAGCAGGGCAGCACCGAGGTGGCCGACCTCGACGCCGTGCTGCGCGCCGGCTTCGTCTGCCACCTCGGCGTGGTGGTCGACGGCACGCCGATGGCCGTTCCCACGGTGTACGGCGTGGACTTCGCCACCCGTACCCTCTACCTCCACGGCTCCGTGGCCAGCCGCAGCCTCGTGCAGGCGCCGGACCGCACGGTGTGCGTCACCGTGACGCACATCGACGGGCTCGTCCTCGCCCGGTCGGTCTTCGAGCACGGGGTCAACTACCGCAGCGCGATGATCTACGGCGTGCCGCGCCCGGTCACCGGCGGCGACGAACTCCTGCACGGGCTGCGGGTCGTGACCGAGAACTGCGCTCCGGGGCAGTGGGAGTACGCGCGCGAGCCCAGCCGCAAGGAGCTCGCCGCCACCTCGCTGCTCGCGCTGACGCTGGAGGAGGCGTCCGTGAAGACCGCGTCCGGGCCGCCCCAGGACGGGGACGGCCCGGACGGCGAGCTCGGGCTGTGGGCGGGCGTGGTGCCGCTGCGGACCTATTTCGGCGCGCCGGAGCCCGACCCGGCTCTGCCCGCCGACATCGCGCTGCCGCCCCATGTCGCCGCTCTGGGCGCGGGCGGCTCGGGGAGCTGAACGCCGCGCGGGCCCGCCAGTACGTACACCAGGGCGAAGCCCGCGCCGACGACCGTCGCGCCGCCCACCGCGTCCAGCACCCAGTGGTTGGCGGTGACGACGATCGCGCAGACCGTGAAGAGCGGGTGGAGCAGGCCCAGGGCCTTCATCCACAGCCTGGGGGCCACCACCGCGATCACGATCCCGCACCACAGCGACCAGCCGAAGTGCAGCGAGGGCATCGCCGCGTACTGGTTGGTGACCTGTGTCATCGCCCCGTAGTCCGGATTGGCCAGGTCCTGCGGGCCGTGGACGGTGTCGATGAAGTCCATGCCCGGCATCAGACGCGGCGGGGCCAGCGGGAAGAACCAGAAGCCGAGCAGGCCGAGGAGCGTGGCGAAGCCCAGCGCCGAGCGGGCCCAGCGGTAGTCCACCGGGCGGCGCACGTACAGCACGGCGAGGATCGTCAGCGGCACGATGAAGTGGAACGTCTCGTAGTAGAAGTCGAAGAACGAGCCGAGCCACTTCACGTGCTGGATCGCGTGGTTGGCCCAGTGCTCGATGTCGATGTGGAGGGCGCTCTCGATGGACACGATGGTGCGGCCGTGCGCCTGGGCCGTCTCCCGCCCGGCGGTGGCCTCCAGCCGGATGTGGGAGTACGCGGAGTAGCCGACGCGGATGACGAGGAGTTCCAGGAGAAGGTTGGGGCGGCTGAGCACCCGGCGCCAGAACGGCAGCAGCGGGACGCGGGCCCAGCGGGCGGGGAGGGGGCGCGCGTACGTGGTGGGGACCGGCGTGCGGAAGTGCTCGGAGGTGCGCGCCAGGAAGGGGACCAGACAGGCCGCCGCCAGCGCGGTCAGCAGCGGAACGTTTTCTCGCAGCGGCTGGAGTAACCCCACGTTGGGCAGCAGCACCGCGCCCGGGAGCGTCATCACCAGGACGACCACGGCGGGCCAGGCGGCCCGGTCACGTGCCTTGGTCCCGGCCCGGCCGACGATCGCCAGCAGCACCCACAGGAGCTGGTGCTGCCAGGCCGTGGGCGAGACGGCGACCGCGACACAGCCGGTGAGGGCGACGGCGAGCAGTAACTGCCCGTCGCGCGCGTACCGGACGGCCCGGCGCAGCCCGACGACGGCCACGGCGGCGGCGAGGACGACGAACAGGGCGATCTCCAGCGGACCTTCGAGGCCGAGACGGAGCAGCGCCCCGTGCAGGGACTGGTTGGCGAGGCCGTCGGGGCGCGCACCCAGCCCGGCGCCCGCCACGTGGTGCACCCAGTACATCCAGGAGTCGTGCGGCATCACCGCCCAGGTCAGCGCGGTCGCCCCGGTGAAGGTGGCGGTGGTGGAGAGAGCCGCGCGCCGGCGTCCGGTGAACCACAGCAGCGGGACGAAGAGGAGCACGGTGGGCTGGAGGGCCGCGCCGACGCCGATGAGCACCCCGGAGCAGCGCTCACCCCGTACGGCGAAACAGCCGAGCAGGACGAGCAGGACGGGGATGATGCTGGTCTGCCCGGTGGTGAGGGCGTTGCGGACCGGCAGCGAGACCATGAGCAGACTGATGGCGACGGGCACGGCCGGCACCGCACCGCCGCGCGAGAGCGGTCCCGGCAGCGCGCGGGCGGCCACGGCGCCCAGCACCGCGACCAGCAGCAGCGTGGAGAACGTCCAGGCCACCCCGAGCGCCTGCTCCGCCGCGTGGGTCAGCGGCTTGAGGACGAGCCCGGCGAAGGGAGTGCCGGTGAAGTGCCCGGTGTCGTACAGGTCGCCGCGCACGTGCAGCACGCCGTCCGTGCCTGCCGCGCCGGTCCAGGTCTCCAGGTCGGTGAGCCGTTTTCCGGGGGGCAGCCGCAGGACGTGGGCCATCTGCCGTATCGCGAGGACGGCCGCCAGGAGCCACATGACCACCCGGGCCGTGCCCATCCGGGTGCCGGCCGCCTCCGCGTCCAAGTCCACCGTGCTGCCGCGTCCGCCGTGCTCCGCATTCGCCACGCCGCGCCGAACCTCCCACCGTCTCCCGTTGGCCCGCTGTTCGTCTGCCGCACGGCCCTCCGGCCGTGGGGCGGCCTGCCCTCAGAGCCTCGCACCACCCCGGTCAAGAGACTCAGGCAACCCCCACTTCGCCTGACTGTCACCCGTGTTTTGACCGGAATCACCACGACCGGCGTCCACGGCGTACCGGAACCGGACCCGCCGCGATGCCGTCGTAGCTCCCGTCGGCGATCCCGCCGACGGGTGGCGTACGGAAGGCGGGGGCATGCGCGGCAGAGGCGTCGGACGGCGGACTTGGCTGGTCACGGGGGCGTTGCTGGCGTTCCAACTCGGCTCGCTGGTGTCACCCGCGTACGCCTGCGGGTGCGGTGCGATGGTCCATGGCACGGGTACGCGACTGGCCGTGCGTCAGGAGACGTCGGCGGTGCGGTGGGACGGACACAGCGAGCAGATCGTGATGAGTCTCACGGTCGACGGCGACGCCCCGAAGGCGGCGTGGATCATGCCGGTGCCGCACCGGGCGACGGTGACGCTCGGCGAACGCGCGCTCTTCTCCGATCTGGAGCACGCGGTGGCGCCGGTGCACCGGGACCGGGACCACTTCTGGCCGGAGGACGGCGACTGGCCGTTCTCCCACGCCCACGACCGCCGCGCGGTCGGGGACGGCGCCGCGGCCCCGGGTGCGGCGGCGCCGCCGGTCGGTGTGGTGGGCCGCGAACGCCTCGGCCCGTTCGACGTGGCCCGCCTCACGGCCACGGACCCGGCCGCGCTGCGCGACTGGCTGACGGCGAACGGCTTCCGGCTCCCGCCCGCGCTCTCCACCGAGCTGCGGCCGTACGTCGACGCCAAGTGGGAGTACGTGGCGGTCCGCCTGGCCCCCGCGTCCGGCGACGGCCCCCTGTCGGGCACGCTCGACCCCCTCAAGCTGACGTTCGCGAGCGACCGACTGGTCTACCCGATGCGGCTGTCGCGCCTGGCGAAGACGGCGCAGTCGCTGCGGCTGTACGTGGTCGCGGCCCACCGGATGGAACCGGGGTCGGCGATCGGGGGCGGGGCGCCGGAGGTGCTGTACGCGGGGCGGGTACCGGATGAATCCGCCGAGCTGGCGAGGTTCGCGGGGACGTACGGGGCCGGGGCCCCCTACCTCACGGCCCTGAACCAGTCGTTCGAGCGCCCGTCGCAGATCACGGGCGACCACGAACTGGTCCGGGCGACCGACGACGCACCGTTCCAACGGGTGATCTACCGGGACCGGTTGATGCGGGTGGGTGGGGTGCCGGCGTGGCTGGTTTCGGTGGGGGGCGGGGTGGTGGCCGTTCTTTCGGCGACGCTCCTACTCCTGCGCCGCAGGGCAAACCGCCGCCCGGTCACCCCACCACGACCGGTGGTGGTACCGCCACCGCTGGGGTGAGGTTTGTGGCGGCGGGGGGGCGGTGGCGTGCGGGTCTGCGTTCGTCTGCGGGCAGGTGGGGGGCTGGGCGCGCAGTTCCCCGCGCCCCTTGGGGGCTGGCCGCCTCCCCGAGGGAACAGGCTCAGCCACAGCCCCCTCGGGCGACGGCCGCCGCAACCACGGACCCCCCAGGGGCGCGGGGAACTGCGCGAGCAACCCACCACGGCTCGCAGACGGAAGACCGCCCGGTTACAGCTCCAGCATCCGCTCCGTCAGCTCACGGCACTCCCGCAGCGCCAACCGCAACTCCTCCGTCTCGCTCTTGGCGGAGAGGTCCGGCCGCCGCTCCTTCACGAGTTCCGCGATCCGCGCGGCCGTCTCGCCCAGTACGGCGTCGGCCTCCTCGGCGGACTTGCGGGGCTCGTCGATGAACCCGGTCACCGCCCGGTGCAGCCGCAGCGCCCACTTGTCGCGCTCCTCCGTGGGGAGCAGGGCGAGCGGCGCGAGGTCGGCCGGCGGAGGCGGCGCGGGCTGCTCGCCCGGCACCATGGCCGTGGCCGTGGCCGAGCCGGACGCACCCATACCCGGCTCCGGCACGCTCAGCGCGGGGTCCTGGGCCCGCCCGGCCGCACCGGACCCCGGCACACCCGTACCGGTCTCCGTACCGGAATCCCGTCCCCCCGGATCGGACGCCCGTACCGCCGGAGCCACTTGGGGAGCCGCCGGGACCGCAGCCTCGTCCAGGCCCCCTTCAGGCCGGGGAGCCGCCCCCGATTCGTCGTGATGCCGCATCACACCGCCCCCTTCGCATGGCGCCGCGGCAGAGCCGGGCGGCGCGTCGGCTGGGCGTGGCGCGGCCCGGCCGTCAGTAGCTCCTCGAACAGGCTGCGGGCCTCGATGACCGCCTCCCGTATCTCCTCGGTGTCACCCGTGCCCCGGGCCGCGCGGTGCACCCGGCGGTAGCCGTCGAGCTGCCCGGCGTGGTGCACGGACAGCGCCGCGATCTGCTCCTCGTACGCCTTCGCCGCCGGGAAGCCCCGCTCCTCGGCGAGAGCCGCCACCAGCTGGTCGGCCGCCTCGGCCGCCCGCCGCGGCGAGTCGACGAACTGCTCCTGCACGGCCGCCCAGCGCGCGAGGTAGTGCTCGCGGACCTCGGGGGCCAGCGGGCGCACGGAGAGCGAACCGTGCCGCTTCAGCCGCTCGGTGAGTTCGCGTTCGGCGGCCCGGCGGTCCCCGTCGTGCAGGACGACCGCCCGGTCGTATTCGGGACCGAAGCGCTTGCGCAGTCCGCGCCCCCCGGCCGCCGACCCGCGCAGCGCGAACCGGACGACGACGGCGAGCACGGCGAGGGCGAGCACCGCGATCAGGACGACAATCACGATCGTGGACATGTGTGCCTTCCCGGTGAGTTGGGCCTTGTCCGCCGGGTTGCCGGGAATTCGGTGGCCAAACGGTGCCTGCGTCGGGTAGGCAGACGCCATGAGTTGGATCATGAACCGCGAGCCGTACGACTCCCCCGACGCGGCACTGCTCCGCCGCGAGTACTACGACGAGGTGGCGAGCCGCTGGTACGGGCGCCCGGCCACCGCCGAAGAGATCGAGCACGGCCTCACGGACGACGGCGCCGACCGGCTGCGGCCTCCGCTGGGCGACTTCGTGGTCGGCCGCCGCGACGGGGTGGCCGCCGCGTGCGGCGGCATCCTGCTCTGCGAGACCGCCCCGGTCATCGACGGAACGGCCCCCGCCACCGCCGAGCTGACCCGTGTCTACGTACGCCCGGGTCTGCGCGGCACCGGCGGCGGCGCGGCCCTGCTCACCGCGCTGGAGACGGCGGCGCGCCGGCTCGGCGCCCGCCGCGTGGCCCTGGACACCCGCCACGACCTGGTCGAGGCGCGGGCGCTGTACGCGCGCAACGGCTACCGCGAGATCGCCCCCTACGCCCAACGCCCTTACGCGGAACGGTGGTTCGCCAAGGAGTTGTGAGGACCGGAGCGGAAAGGCGCCCCGTGCACCGCGCGAAGCGGCCCGCTCACCGCAGGCGGCACCCCCCACCCTCAGGAGGGACCCCGCTCACCGCATGTGGTCCCGGTGCGGCTGCGGCCCGCGCGGCAGCTCCCCGTCCGATCCGGACAGCTCGGCCGTCAGCTCCTCCACCAGTCTGACCAGGTCGGTCGGGCGGTCCGGGCCCCACCAGTCGCCGAGCAGCTCCGCCAGGGACTCCTCGCGGGCCCGGCCGAGCAGCAGGGCGGTCGCCCGTCCGCTGTCGGTGGCGAGCAGCTCCCTGCCCTCACGCCGGGCCAGACCGCGTTCCTCCAACTGCCGCCCGCCCTCCGTGATCACGGTGAGCGGCACGGGCGTGTGCTCGGCCAGGGCGGCGGGTTCGGCGGAGCCGTGCCGCTGGATGCGCAGCAGCAGCCAGCTCGCGGCGGGCAGCAGGTCGAGGCCGGCCCTGGCGGTGATCTTCTGGTAGACCGCGCGGCGGCCCTCCCGGGTGCCCAGCACCGACAGCGCCCGCGCGCACTCGTCGTACGACGAACGCTCGACGGGGTTGGACGCCACGGTCTGGCTGGCGTCGGGCGCGGTGACCGCGCCCCGCAGCTTGTCCTCGCGCAGGAACCAGGCGATGGCGAAGGCGAGCAGCGTCACCGGGACCGCGTAGAGGAAGACATCGGTGATCGACTGCGCGTACGCGTGCAGCACCGGGGGACGCAACCGCGGCGGCAGTTGGGCGATCGTGCGCGGGTCGGCGGCCAGTCGGGAGGGCCCGGTGCCCGGCGGGAGCACACGGCCCGCCAGCGCGTCGGTGAGCTTGCCGTTCAGCCGGTTGGTGAAGATCGTGCCGAAGATCGCCACACCGAAGGAGGCGCCGATCGAGCGGAAGAAGGTCGCCCCGGAGGTGGCCACGCCCAGGTCCCGGTAGGCCACCGCGTTCTGGACGACCAGGACGAGCACCTGCATCACCAGGCCGAGCCCCGCGCCGAAGACGAAGAAGTACAGGCTCATCTCCCAGGTGGAGCTGGCCTCGGTGAGCCGGTGCAGCAGCAGCAGACCGACGGTGACGATGGCCGTGCCCGCGATCGGGAAGACCTTCCAGCGGCCGGTACGCGACACGATCTGGCCGGACACGGTCGACGTCAGCAGCAGCCCGAACACCATCGGCAGCATGTGCACCCCGGACATGGTGGGGGTGACGCCCTGCACGATCTGGAGGAACGTCGGCAGATAGGTCATCGCGCCGAACATCGCGAAGCCGATGACGAAGCTGATGACGGCGACGAGCGTGAAGGTGCGGATACGGAACAGCTTCAGCGGAAGGACCGGTTCCGCGGCCTTCCGCTCGACGGCGACGAACGCGGCGAGCAGCACCGCGCCCAGCACCGCGAGCCCGATGATCTGCGCCGAGCCCCAGGCCCAGGTGGTGCCCCCGAGCGAGGCGACGAGGACCAGACAGGTGGCGACGGAGGCGATCAGGAGGGTGCCGAGGTAGTCGATGGTGTGCCGGGTGCCGTGCACGGGGATGTGCAGGACCGCCGCGATCACCAGGAGCGCGACGACGCCCACCGGCAGGTTGACGTAGAACACCCAGCGCCAGCTGAGGTGTTGCGTGAAGAGTCCGCCGAGCAGCGGACCGAGGACGCTGGTCGCCCCGAACACGGCGCCGAACAGGCCCTGGTACCGGCCGCGTTCGCGCGGCGGGACGAGGTCGCCGACGATCGCCATCGACAGGACCATCAGCCCGCCGCCGCCCAGGCCCTGGAGCGCCCGGAAGGCGATCAACTGCCCCATGTCCTGCGCGATTCCGCACAGCGCCGAGCCGATGAGGAAGATCACGATGGCGGCCTGGAACAGCTTCTTCCTGCCGTACTGGTCACCGAGTTTGCCCCAGAGCGGGGTCGCGGCGGTGGAGGCGAGCATGTACGCGGTGACCACCCACGACAGATGCTCCATCCCGCCGAGTTCGCTGACGATGGTGGGCAGGGCGGTGGAGACGATGGTCTGGTCGAGCGCGGCCAGCAGCATGCCGAGCAGCAGCGCGCCGATGGCGACGAGCACGGTCCGCCGTTCGCGTCCGGCGCCGGGCCCGTCCCCCGGGGAGAGTGCCGTGGGGGCCGTTTCCTGAGCCATGGGCACGCCCCTCTCTGTCGCCGTCCGTGCCCCGCCTCTCTCCATCCTGATAGCAATGTCCGAAAATGGCCTGCCGGGCAAGCCGGGGCCCCCTCCGACGCCCCGCCCGGGACCTGCATAATCGCAGGCAGTTCAAGGGGAGGGGACCCAAAATGACGGGACACGCATGTCCTGAATGCGGTGCATACCGCGAGCCCACGGGCAGACCGACCTGCACGTGCCCGGCACCGGACCCGGCGCCTCAGGAGGACTTCGACCCCCTGCGGATCAGGCCGTACGTAACCCTGGAAAACCTGAACCAGCCCCTGACCGCACCCCCGGGGGCACGGGGAACGGCGGGCCCAGCCCACGACGACCCGCACCCGGCACCCCACACCCTGGCCGCACTCCCTGACACCGACCACCCCATCCCCCCAGGGGCGCGGGGAACTGCGCGACCGGCCACGGACAACCCGCGCCCGACCACCCGCAAAGGCAACCGCACCCCCCGCCCCCTCTGGCTGACCCTCGCCGCCGCAGCGGCAGCCACCACCGCCTTCGCCGTGAACGCCCTCCTCGGCGGCGGGGACGAGGGCGAAACCGGCGCGTCCACCACCGTCAGCACCGCCCCCTACACGGAAGCCACCCCCACCCCCTCCACCCCGAGCCGCCCCCACACCCCCCGCACCCCCACCGGCACGGCCGCCCCCTCCCCCCACAAGCCCACCTCGTCCCCCACCCCCACCCGTACGTCCGCGCAGCCGTCCACCCCCACCCGGTCCCGCCGCCCCGCCGCACCCCCCGCGGCCACCCCGTCCCAGATCACCGGCACCGTCGACGACACCACCACCGCCCCGGCCCCGCCCCCCGCCACCGCCCCCGTACTGCGCCGGGGCGACAGCGGCCCCGAGGTCGCGGAACTCCAGGACCGGCTGGCCCAGTTGACGATCTACAACGGGAAGATCGACGGCCGCTTCAACTCCAAGACGGAGAACGCGGTGCGTACGTACCAGTCGTACATGGGTCTGGAGAGCGACCCCCCGGGCGTCTACGGCCCGGAGACCCGCAGGGCGCTGGAGGCGCAGACCTCCTAGGCGGACACACAGGCGCACCCCGCCCCGGGCGCCCGACCACGGACGGGCCGCCACCGTCACCCCGCCCCCGGCACCCCCACCCCCGGTTGGACCATGACGCTCCCCGTTTTGTATCGTGGTGGAACAAAGTGGTTCCGCCCGTACTCCCTGACCGGCGGGCGGAGCCACTTGTCTCCGCTCCCGCCCCCAGGAGTCCGCCGATGACGGCCACGCCCACCACCCTGACCGCCCGCGCCCTCCTCCTCGACATGGACGGCACGATCGTCAACTCCGACGCCGTCGTCGAGCGCTGCTGGCGCCGCTGGGCCGTGGAACACGGGCTGGACCCCGAGGAGGCGCTCAAGGTCGTCCACGGCCGCCAGGGCTACGCCACCATGGCGGTCCTCCTCCCGGACCGCCCGATGGAGCAGAACCTCGCGGACAACCGTGTGATGCTCGCGGCGGAGACGGCCGACACCGACGGCGTCGTCCCGGTCCCGGGCGCCCCCGCCTTCATGGCTTCCCTCGCCGGACTCCCGCACGCCCTGGTGACCTCGGCGAACGAGCCGCTGGCCCAGGCCCGGATGGGCGCGGCCGGGCTTCCGGTGCCGGCGGTACGCGTCACGGCCGAGCGGGTCGGCGCGAGCAAGCCGGACCCGGAGGGCTTCCTCAAGGGCGCCGCCGAGCTGGGCTTCGACCCGGCGGACTGCGTCGTCTTCGAGGACTCGGAGGCGGGCATCCAGGCGGGCCTGGCAGCGGGAATGCGGGTCGTGGGCGTGGGCCCCCGCGCCGCGGCCCACCACCCGACGACGCACGTCCCGGACCTGACGCACGTCACGGTGGCACAGGCCCCGACGGGCGGGCTCACCCTCACGATCACGCCGTAGCCGGGGCCCGAGGGGCGGTCCCGCAGGGCCGCCCCCACGGGCGGGGAACTGCGCGCCCAGCCACAACGGCCCGCAGCCAACCACCACCCCGCCCCGGCCCCGGTCCCCGGCCCCGGGACGCGCCCGCGTCAGCCGGTGACCGCCTCGAACAGGCTGAACCCCGCCAGCGCGGCCATCAGCGCCGCCGCCACCTTCGTGATCAACCGCAGCGGTACGTACTTCATGAGCGTCCGCCCGCCCACGATCCCCAGCCCGGCGACCGCCCACAGCGCCAGCACCGCGCCCAGCCCCACCGACAGCGGGCTGTCGTACCGCGCGGCCAGGTTCGCCGTCATGATCTGCGTGAGGTCCCCGAACTCGGCGACCAGGATCAGCATGAACCCCGCCCCGGACACCTTCCAGAACGATTGGTCGGCCGGGGCCTTCACCCCGTCCTCCTCCTCGTCCTTCTTGAAGAGCAGCATCGCCGCGCCCGCGAGGAACAGGACGCCCACGATCGCCTGGAGCAGCCGGTGCGGCAGCAGGGTCAGCACACTGCCCGCCGCGATGGCGAGCGCCACATGCAGCAGGAACGCCGCCGCGACGCCGACGAACACGTACGACGCCTTGTAGCGGGTGCCGAGCATCAGACCCGCGAGCGCGGTCTTGTCGGGCAGCTCGGCGAGGAAGACCACACCGAAGGTGATCGCGAGGACGGTGAAGCTGAACACGGAGTTTTCCTCAATCGGTCGGGCGCGGCGCGGCCGTACCGAGAGCGTTTCGCGAAAGGAATCCGGGGTCGCTTCGGCACGGCAGCGCCATGAAGCAAGCACGGACATGGACACTGCGGCCGAAGGTCTCGCTGGCGGGCCTCGCGGGCCTGCCTCCGGGCGCCGGCTGGTCGCTCCCTGGGGAGGTTCCAGCAGTATGTCGACGGTCCGGCGAAGAGCTACTCCCCTTCTGCTCCGTACAGAATACGTGACGCCATCCGCGCCCGGCAGGGGCCAAGGTCCCAAGGCCCCCGGATCCCACCCGGACGCACAGCGCCCCCGCGCCGGGCCCCGCGTCACCCGTCCCGCCGCGTCACCCGTCCCGGTGCGTCACCTCCCGGTGCGTCACGTCCCGGTGCACCCTCCCCCGCGCCACCAGCTCCAGCACCACCGAGACCGCCACCGCCTGCACCGCCATCAGCGCGACCAGCACGAACAGCTGCACCGCGCCCGCCTGCACCGGTGACGCCCCGCCGAGCAGCATGCCGACGAACGCGCCCGGCAGCGTGACCAACCCCACCGTCCGCGTCTGGTCGAGCCCGGGCAGCAGCGCGTCGGCGGCGGCGGGCCTGGCCACCTCCAGCCGGGCGTCCCGGTCGGGCAGGCCGAGCGCCATCCCCGCCTCCACCTCCCCGCGCCGCCCGGTCAGCTCGTCCAGCGCGCGCCGCCCGCCGAGGACCGTCGCGGTGAGCGCGCCGCCGATGAGGATGCCGGTGACGGGGATGAGCGCGATGCCCTTGACCGGGACGAGCCCGGTGAGCAGGAGCGCGCCGACCACCGGCACCACCCCGGCGGCGATCGGCAGCGCGGCCCACCGCCAGGTGGCGTTGGGCGTCATCCGCCGCCCGGCCGTACGCGTCGCCACCGCGTACATCAGCAGCAGGAAGCAGAGCAGCAGCGGCACCGAGCCGACCACCCAGCGGATCGCGCTCGCCACCACCGCGAGCTGAACCGCCGCACGCACCCCCGCGACCAGGATCTCCCTCGCCCGGCCGAGGTGCGCCAGCCCCGCGACCCCGGCGGCGACCAGGAGCAGTACGGCGAGAACGACCCCCAGCGTGACATTCACGGGCAGCAGCACGCGCCCACCGTACGCCGGGTGCCGGGGGCGGAAGCGGTGCCCCGCACCGGGTGGCGCATCCCTGGCATACGGGGCGTCAGTTCCCTTGCGGGACAAGGGCGATCAAGGAGGACGGAGATCGCCCCAACCCTTGATGTGACGTGCCCATGTCGCCACTCTGTTACCTGGCGCCCACCCCACGGAAACCCGGCGCCGCCACGATGACCGGGCCGCGCACCCTCGCGCCCGGCCAAGGTCCCCCCACGTCAAGGGAGTTCGCATGTCAGGTGTCTACGCGCGTCACGCCGCCAGGCTCTCCGCGCTCACCGCCTCCGCCGCCCTGCTCGCCACCGCGAGCCTGCTCGCCGCCCCCGGCGCCCAGGCCTCGCCCCCCGCCCCGGTCAGCGCCGCGACCGCGCGCACCTATCTCGCCGCCATGCCCGCCACCCCGGAGGGCTCCTCGGACGGCTACAGCCGCGCCAAGTTCCCGCACTGGATCACCCAGTCCGGCACCTGCAACACCCGTGAGGTCGTCCTCAAACGCGACGGCAGCAACGTCACCACGGACTCCAGCTGCGCGGCGACCGGCGGCAGTTGGTACTCCGAGTACGACGGCGCCACCTGGACGGCCGCCGCCGACCTCGACATCGACCACGTCGTCCCGCTCGCCGAGGCCTGGCGCTCGGGCGCAGCCGCGTGGACGACCGCGCAGCGCCAGGGCTTCGCCAACGACCTGACCCGGCCGCAGCTGATCGCCGTCACCGACAACGTCAACCAGGCGAAGGGCGACAAGGACCCGGCGGAGTGGCTGCCCTCGCGCACCGCGTACCGCTGCACGTACGTCCGGATGTGGGTGGACGTGAAGCACTACTACAACCTGACCGTCGACTCCGCCGAGAAGGCCGCGCTCCAGTCCGTGCTCAACGGCTGCTGACGGCCGGCCCACCGGCGGGCCTCCTCCACCGCCCTCCCCGGCGCCCCCACGACGGCGCCGGGGAGGGCGGCGGCATGAGCGGGCCCCGCTCCCCACCCCGCCACCCCGGCGTGTTGCCCGGATGTCCACGTATGCCCCCCGTAAAGATGAATTCCAGCCAACATCAACCGGAATTGCGCCATCTACTTAAACTTGAACTTGCAAGCACTAGTCAGGTCTACCTAACCTGAAGGCTCCACGGCCCCCGTCCCCCACACCGAAGGAGCCCGTCCCCCATGGCTTCCCCCGCCTTTGCCTCCGCTCTGCCCACCGAGCGCGCCAAGCCCTACGTCCTGGGCCTCTTCCGCATCGTCACCGGCTTCCTCTTCGCCTGCCACGGCGCCGCCTCGCTCTTCGGCTGGTTCGGCGGCGCGGCCGGGACCGGCGGCACCATCGAGACCGGCGCCTGGCCCAACTGGTACGCGGCCGTCATCCAGCTCGTCGGCGGCGTACTGATCATGGCCGGACTCTTCACCCGCTCCGCCGCCTTCCTCTCCTCGGGCTCCATGGCGTACGCCTACTTCGACGTGCACCAGTCGGGCGCGCTGCTGCCGCTCCAGAACGGCGGCGAGGCGTCCGCCATGTACGCCTGGGCCTTCCTGCTGCTCGTCTTCACCGGCCCCGGCGCGCTCGCCCTCGACGGGCTGCTCGGCGGCCGGACCACCGCCACCGCACCGGCGGCCGACACCGCCGTCGCCCCGGCGGGCAGCGCGCGCTGACACACCGACACCCGAGCGGGCGCCCACCGGCTCGCCCCTGACTTCACACCCCCGGACGGAATCCCCACACGCCCCAGGCGTACGCTGTACGGCTGTACAGCGACCCGGCCGCGGACCAGCGGCAGCGGGACGCATTCCGTTCGGGGGTCGTGGTGCTGGAGAGTGTGGGGTTGCTGACCGGCAGCCCATGGATTTATGCGGTGGTGACTGTCTCCGTCCTCCTCGACGTGTTCCTCCCCGTCCTGCCCAGCGGAGTCCTGGTGATCACCGCCGCGACCTCGGCGGCGGCCGGGTCGACCACCGCGGCGGGCGCCCCGCATGCCATACGCGACGTCCCCGACCTGCTGCTCCTCGCCGCCTGCGCCGCCGCGGCCTCGGTCCTCGGCGACCTCGTGGCGTACCGCCTCGCCTGGCGCGGCGGGGCGCGGCTGGACCGGGCCATCGCCCGCTCCCGCCGGCTGACCCGCGCACAGGAACGTCTCGGCGCCGCACTGAGCCGGGGCGGCGGCGCGCTGGTCGTCATCGCCCGGTTCGCCCCGGCGGGCCGGTCCGTCGTCTCGCTCGGCGCGGGCGCGGCGCACCGCACCCCCAAGGAGTTCCTGCCGTGGTCCGCCCTCGCCGGGGTGGCCTGGGCCGGATACAGCGTCGGCCTCGGCTACTTCGGCGGGCGCTGGCTCGGCGCGACCTGGCTGGGCACGGGCATCTCCGTGCTCGCCCTGTTCGCGGCGGGCTCCCTCGCCGCCTACGTCATGCGCCGTCCGACGCCCGCGGGCGCGCCTACGCCGGCGTCCTGACCGGCACGCCCCGTATCTCCAGGCCTTCCAGCAGCTCGGCCGTGGCCCGCGCTATCTCGTCCACCGCCCGCTCGAAGACCTCCCGGTTGTGCGCCGCGGGCGCCCGGAAGCCGGACACCTTGCGCACGAACTGGAGAGCCGCCGCGCGGATCTCGTCATCGGTGGCCTCCTCGGGGAGGGCCGGCGGCCTGAGGGTCTTGATGCTTCTGCACATGCCTCAAGTGTGACGGGTACCACTGACAACGGCCTCGGTAGAGTCGGGGGCATGGCGGCAGCAGACGAGTCGAAGACGGAGCGGGCCGGGGCGCCGGGGACACCGGCGGTACCGCCGGCGCCGGCGGTGCCCTCGGAGCCCGTACGGATCGACAGCTGGATCTGGTCGGTCCGGCTCACCAAGACGCGCTCCCAGGCGGCGACGGCCTGCCGGGCCGGCCATGTCCAGCTCAACGGCGAGCGCGTCAAGCCCGCGCACACGGTGAAGCCGGGCGACGAGGTGCGGCTGCGGCTGGACGGGCGGGAGCGGATCGTCGTGGTCGCCAAGGTCATCCGCAAGCGGGTGGGCGCGGCGGTCGCGGCCGAGACCTACATCGACAACAGCCCGCCGCCGCCCGCCCGCGCGGACGTACTGGCAGCGGGCGTCCGCGACCGGGGCATGGGCCGGCCGACCAAGCGGGACCGCCGGGAGATGGAGCGGCTGCGGGGGCTGTAGGAGGCCGTGGGTGCGGCAGGGGTCCGCGGGGCACCGGCTCGTACATAACGCGCAGGCCGACTCCCTTCCGTGCGGAGTAACTTGGGGGCTCCGGGGGCCAGGGGAGCCCCCGATCCGTCCCGGAGGAACCCGCCATGATCCTGTTGCTTCTCGTCCTGGCGCTGGTCCTGTACGGCTTCGGCTTCAGCCCCGGCGGCATCGTGGTCTGCGTCGCCGTGGTGGCCGTACTCGCCGGCGCCCGGCGCCGTGGCCGCTCCACGGCACCGACCGGCGGCTCGTCCGGAGCCGGTGGACCCGGCCGCGGCACCGACACGGACTACCGGGCCTACCGCGCCCGCCGGGACCAGATGGCCCGGTGGGAGCGGCGTTACCGCAGAGAGCGGCGCATCCGTCTGTTCTCCGCGCGCCGCCCCGACTGATCGAGTGCCACCGCACCGCACCGTGCGGCGGGCCGCCGAGCACGAGCCACGCGCGCGAGGGCCCCGGACCGATGACGGTCCGGGGCCCTCGCGCGTACGGCGCCGGTCAGTGGGCGGGCGCGGGCTTGCCGTCGACGGCCTGGGCGCTCTCGACGCTTTCGGCGCTTCCGGCCGTGGTGCCCGCGCTCCCGGGCCGGGCCGCGGCCCCGGGCACCAGGAGCCGTTCGGCGAGGTGACCGAAGACCAGTCCGAAGCCGGTCCACAAGGTGGCCTGGATGGCCAGCGCGGCCAGCCGGAACTTCCACAGCAGCGTCGCCGGGAAGTCCTTCGGCACCTCGTCGACGGCGGGCAGGAACGCGTACGCGAGCCCGACGGCGACCAGGAAGGCGGCCGAGGCGGCGACGGTGGCGTTCCAGTCGCCCAGGCGGGGCGCGAGCCGCTTGCCGAGGAGCACGGCGGCGACGGCGAGCAGCACGCTCAGCGCGATCATCAGGAAGTACAGGGCGGTCCGTTTGCCGATGGTGTCGGGGTCGCCGACGGACGGCGGGTTCGCCGGGTACTTCAGGAACGGGACGACATAGACGGTCAGGAGGGCACCGAGCGAGACGAACACCGCCGTGGCGCGCGGCCCGAACCGGCCGATACGGCCGAGCGCGACACAGAACGCGAGCGCGGCGATACCGCCGACGGCGACGCCGAACACCAGCACACCGGTGGCGAGGCCACCGGTGGCCTGGAGCGTGCGGCTGAACACCTCTTCGCCGTGCTCGTGCGCGTGCGCCTCCTCGAAGTCGATCGCCGCGTCCACCCGGGGCTCACCCAGGAGGTACGCCACGACGAGCGCCAGGGCGCCCGCCGCGAGTCCGGCGATCATGCCCCGCACCAGCAGGGCCCTGACGGACAGGGAGTTCACGAGTGGTTCCCCTGGTCTCAGTGGCAGGGGAAGCCGAGCAGGTGGCGTCCGTCGTGCAGCCACTCGTGGACGTTCTCGCCGGAGAAGACGCTGGTGGCGCCCTGCTCGGAGCCGACGAAGTAGAGCAGCACGAGCATGAGTACGCCGAAGAACAGGGCCCAGGGGGCGATGGCCTTGAGCGAGATGGGAGTGATGGCCGGCGTTGCTTCGGCGCTGGGCGCAGGGGCGGAGAGAGCCACGGCAGAACCTCCTGGGGAACACGCGTCCCGGTCATTGGTGCCTTTGTCGACGGTGGTGGGTCTGACTTCCCCGTCTTCGCTCCCTGTCGGGGCTCGCCGGGTTCACAGTGGCGCGACCGTGCCGGAATCTCACCGGGCTTCCTTCACACCGTCTTCATGTCGACGAGACCGTACCGCGTGTCGGTCCGCGCCGCTACGGCGCACGGTGGCACCGCCCCCGCGCCACATGCGCGAACGGCCGTGCTCTGCTTGTCCCATGACCGTACGCGTGATGTTGATCTCACCCCCGGCCGACCGCTACGCGCGCGAGGCGAGAGTCGGCGACGACGCGGCCTCCCCGGACGAGGACGCCCTGCGCCGGGTGAAGGACGCGGTGGCGACGCTGCCCGTGCCGGGCCGCCGGCTGAAACCGCCCTCCTCCCACTACGAGTTGGCGGACGGCCTGCCCACCGGAGACGAACCGGCCCTGGCCGACTGGGATCTGGGCAGCTGGCGGGGGCGGCGCCTCGACGAGCTGAGCGCCGAGGAGCCGACGGGGGTACGGGCCTGGCTCACCGATCCCGCGGCGGCGCCGCACGGCGGGGAGAGCCTGTTCGCGCTCGTCGCGCGGGTGGGCGCGTGGCTGGACACGCTGCCCCCGGCGGGCGGGCGCGTCCTCGCGGTCGCCTCCCCCGCGGTGGTCCGCGCGGCCGTCACCCACGCGCTGGCCCTGCCCCCCGCCTCCTTCTGGCGGCTGGACGTGGCCCCGCTGACCCTGACCGAGCTCTCGGGCCGTTCGGGCCGCTGGAACCTGCGGTGCGGGCGGCCGGCGGGAGGCTGAGAGACCGGCTCCGAGGGGCGCCGGACACGCCGAAGGCCCCCGCCGTGATCGGCGGGGGCCTTCGGTACGGGTGGGCATGGACGGTTTCGAACCGCCGACATCTGCTTTGTAAGAGCAGCGCTCTACCCCTGAGCTACACGCCCGTGGCACATCCGTGGATGAGGGAACAGCCTACATGGCCCCCGGGGCAGGGCCGCAAACCCGTTCGCGGCGGGGCGGGCGGGCGAGCGGGGGTGGTGGTGCGGGGCGGCCCGGGACGGGTGCGAACTAATCGGCCGGTGTGTTCGTCCTTACCTGGTGGGAGAATGAACCGGCAGGCGGACACGGCACGGGAGAGGGATGTGACGGCGACACACGCGCGGCCGTACAGCAGAGCGGGTGCCATCGTCCCCGGTGCCGGAGCCGGAGCCGGAGCCCGGCGGGCCCTCGCGGACACGCTCGCGCTCGTCGCGCTGCCGCTGGTGCTCGGGGCCGCGCTGCTGCCCGGGGCCTTCGCCGGCGGCGGGACGCGCCGGTGGTTCGGCGGGCGCGGCGAGAGCGTCCGGGCCGACGCGCAGGCGGCCAAGGACGCGGCGGCAGCGGCCTTCTACGAGCTGGACACCGCCCAGCGCGACCTGCGGATCTCCATCGAGACCATCACCGCCGTGGACAGCTCGCCGGGCGCCCGCAAGGCCGTGGACGACTTCGCGGCGCTCGGCCGGCGGATCGACGAGGTCAGCAACGACTACATCACCGCCGTCGACGCGCACGACCTGGACCGCGACGACCTGGACGCCTCGGTGGCCGCCCGGGCCCGGGGCGAGCTGACGAAGGCCAAGGACGACCTCGTACGGGTCAAGGGCGAGCTCGACCGGTTCGAGCAGAGCCTGGGGCCGCTGCTCTCCACCGCCGAGACCCAGCTGGCCCGTCTCGCCCCGGCCGTGGAGCGGGCGCGACAGGCGCTCCTCGCCGCGAGCACCGCTCTCGATTCGGTGCGGGCGTCCGGACTGAGAGCGGACGACCTCGCCGCCCGCCTCGCCGCGCTCGGCCCCGAGCTGACCCGGCTCAACCAGGGCGCCGGGCAGCACGGCGTGCCCGAGACCCTGGAGCGGGCCCACCGGGTGCTGCGGGAGGCCGAGGGCGTGCGCGCCGAGGCCGAGCGGCTGCCCGAGCGGGCCGCCGAGATCGACCGCCGGCTGGTCTCGCTGCGGACGCGCGCGCAGGCGCTGACGACCCGGGCCGGGACCGTCGACCCGGTCCTGAGCGAGCTGCGGCGCCGCTTCTCGGCGGCCTGCTGGCAGGACCTCCAGCAGGTCCCCGACCAGGCGCTGGTGAACGTCCGGCAGGCCGAGGA
Source organism: Streptomyces sp. NPDC031670 (assembly GCF_055580545.1). Taxonomy (NCBI): domain Bacteria; kingdom Bacillati; phylum Actinomycetota; class Actinomycetes; order Kitasatosporales; family Streptomycetaceae; genus Streptomyces; species Streptomyces sp. NPDC031670. The sequence continues at coordinate 176,025 of NZ_JBVILC010000015.1, forward strand.
GAAGCTCAAGGAGGCCGCCGCCGCGCGCGCCGACCAGCGCTGGGCCGACGCCACCTCCCGGCTCGCCACGGTCAGGGCGCTCCTGAACGCCACCGACGAGGCGGTCTCGGCCGCCGGGGACCGGCTGCGGCGGCTCGACGCGGTGGCGAAGGACCCGCAGCAGGAGATCGAGCGGACCCGGTTCGCGATCCGGGACGCCCAGCGCCTGGCGATGTCCGGCCGCTCCACCCCGGACCCGCGCCACGCCGGCCCGCTGGACGAGGCAGTGGCCCGCCTGGAGCGGGCGGTCGCCTCGCTGGAGGGCCGCCACCCCGACTACTGGCACTTCCTCACCGAGACCGAGGAGGTCCGCCGGACGGCCGCGCGCGTGGTGGCCCTGATCCGCGAGGAGCGGGGGCACGGGGGCTGAGCCGTCACGGCGTGTCACCGGAGGAGTTGTCGCCCCCGCGTCACGGGCGGATCCTTGGAGATACGGACGAGACGAGGAGGCCGCCCATGGCCACCCAGCCGATTCACCATCTGCGCCACCCCCGGCGCGCCCCCCATGTGTCCCTCGACGAGCATCTGCCGGTCGACCACCGGCTGAGCCGGGTCTACCGGTTCGGCGCCGGGATCATGGGGCTGTTCCTGCTCGTCTTCGGCATCCTGGGGCTCACCCACAACATCGGGTTCTTCGACACCGGCGGCAACGAGGTCGCGGGGCTGAGCACCAACGGCACGCTGAGCGTGATCTCGATCGTCGTGGGAGCGCTGCTCCTGTACGGCATGGTCAAGGGCGGCAACTTCGCCTCCTGGATGAACATGACGCTCGGGGTGCTCTTCCTGATCAGCGGGTTCGTGAACCTGGCCCTGCTCGACCGGGGCTCGGCGAACTTCCTCGCCTTCCGGATGCAGAACGTGATCTTCAGCTTCCTGGTGGGTCTGGCGCTGATGGTCTTCGGGATGTACGGCCGGGTCGGCAGCAGCCTCCCGCACGACAACCCGTACTGGAAGGCGCGGCGCGAGACGGAGGCGCGGTTGCGGCAGGGGTCCGTGCGGGAGCGGCCCATCCGCTGAGCCGGCGGGCCGCCGAACGGCTCCCCCTCGCCGCCCCCGGCCCGTTAGCCTGGGGCCATGCCTCGCTATGACTACCGCTGCCGCTCCTGCGGCGACACGTTCGAACTCAGCCGTCCGATGGCCGAGTCCGCCGCGCCCGCGACCTGCCCGGCCGGGCACGAGGACACCGTGAAGCTGCTGTCCACGGTGTCGGTGGGCGGCATGTCCAAGAACGCTCCGATGTCCGCGCCCTCGGGCGGGGGCGGGGGCGGCTGCTGCGGCGGCGGGGGCTGCTGCTGAGGGCTACCGCTTGCGGGACAGCGTCAGCCCGTCGGCCACGACCAGCATGACGCTGTCCATCCGCGCGTCCCGCAGCACGTGCTCGTTGAACCGCTGGATCCCGGCGGCGGGACCGGTCGCCGCCGGGTCCACGACCTCACCGTGGAAGAGCACGTTGTCCACCGCGATGAGGCCGTTCTGCCGCATCCTGGGCACCAGTTCCTCCCAGTACGCGATGTAGTTGTCCTTGTCCGCGTCCAGGTAGGCGAAGTCGATGTGCGGCTCGGCCGGCATCGCGCGCAGGGTCTCCGCCGCCGGGGCGATCCGCAGGTCCACCTTGTGCGCCACACCCGCCTTCGTCCAGGCCTCGCGCGCGTAGTCGGTCCACTCCCGCGAGATGTCGCACGCGATCAGCCGGCCGTCGTCGGGCAGCGCCCGTGCCATGGCGAGCGCCGAGAACCCGGTGAAGGTCCCGACCTCCACCACGTGCCGCGCGCCCGTCAGCCGGACGAGGAACTCCAGCAGCGGCGCCTGCTCCTCGGCGGACTGCATGCCCGCGCGGCCGGGCAGCCGGGCGTACGTCGTCTCCACGAGCTCGCGCTGCACCGCGTCCAGGGGCGGATTGTGCGCCAGCATGTACGCGTAGAGCTCGTCGGTGATCCTGGTGGTGTTTCCCTTGCTCATGGGGGCGAGTATGGGACCGGTCAGGGCCGTACGGGCGCAACCCGGGCCGCCGTGGCGCGGGCGGCGAACCGGCGGACGATCTCCTCGCCGGCCAGCACGCCCCGCTCGTCGAGGACGTCGACGTGCGGCGCCCGCCAGCCGGCGTCCGCGAGCTCGCCGTGGCCCGGGCGCCAGCCCTCGTCGGCGGCGAGCAGCAGGTCCGCGTCGAGGAGCGAGTCCCCGGCGGCGAGGGTGAGGCGGGCGCCGGTGCGCCGGGCCACCTCGTGGACGGCCGCGCTCTTGGTCAGCGGCCCCGGAACCGCGTAGATCTTGCGGCCCTGGAGCGAGACCGTCCAGCCGCGCTTCCCGGCCCAGGCGCTCAGCTCCTCGACCCAGTGGCCGGGCAGCAGCGCGCGCTCCACCACGAGGTAGGCGAACAGGTCCTCGGCGACGCGCTCCTTGCGCAGCCAGGACGGGTCGGCGGCGGCCGAGATGTGGGCGCGCACCTCGGCGAGCGGGGCGCACTCGTCGGCGATCCGCCGGTCCACCTGCCGCCGCCAGTCGGCGTCGGCCACCCCGTCGACGAGCAGCTGCCCGCCGTTGGCGCAGATGGCGTACTTCGCGGGCAGGCCGGGCAGCTGGATGCGCTGGTACTGCTTGCGGGTGCGGGTCGTGGTGGGCACGAAGACCGTGTCCGGGTCCGTCTTGAGGGCGGCGAGCAGGGTGGCGGCGTTCTCGGTCATGTACGAGAGCGGCTTGTGCTCGTGGATCTCCACACAGAGCAGACGCGGCGCCCGGGGGTCGGGCATGGTCAGGTCGAGGGCCGCCGCCGAGTAGATCAGCGTACGGTCCAGGTCGCTGGCGATCAGGGTGCTCATCGGGAGGCCACCGCCTTGCCGTCGGCGCCGGTCGCCCCGCGCGTGTACTGGGGGTGGATCAGCCCGACGCAGCTGTACGGCAGGTCCTCGACCCACTCCACCGGTACCCCGCGCTGCTCCGCGAGCAGGCGTACGTGGTCGAGGTCGGCGCCGGCGCCGCGGTGGGCCAGGATCTTCCAGGGGACGCGGCGCAGCAGGACACGGGTGGTCTCGCCGACGCCGGGCTTGACGAGGTTGACGTCGTGGATGCCGTACTCCTCGCTGATCCGCTCGACGGCGGCCCAGCCCTCCCAGGTGGGGCTGCGGTCGGCGCCCTGGAGCGCCTTGGCCTCGCGGTCGACGTCGGCGGCGACCTCGTCGAAGCGGGCGGTGACGGCGTCGAGGAAGTCCACCGAGACGTCGGCGGCGGCCAGTTCGCGGTAGAACTTGGCGCCGTGGAAGTCGCCGGGTCCGATCAGGTCGGCGCGCAGCACGGTCCGCGAGATCAGCCCCGAGACGGTCGAGTTGAGGCAGGCGGACGGGATCAGGAAGTCCTCGCGGGTGCCGTAGGTGCGCACGCACGAGCCGGGGTCGGCGAGGACCGCGATCTCCGGGTCGAAGCGGTCGATCCCCGAGGTTTCGGCGAACTCGCGGATCGCCGCGGCCAGTTCGCGCGTGATGGCGCCCTTGCCGGTCCAGCCGTCGACGAAGACCACGTCGGCGGGGTCGTGGTGGGCGGCGAGCCAGCGCAGCGCGTTGGGGTCGATGCCGCGTCCGCGCACGATGGAGACGGCGTAGTGCGGCAGGTCGAGCCCGTGCCGGCGGCGGGCCCAGCGGCGCATCAGGACGCCCACGGGGGTGCCCGCGCGGGCGAGCGAGACGAGGACCGGGCGGGGCGTGGGGGTCCCCGCACGCTTTCGGCGGTGGGGGAGCTCCGCGAGCACCGTCTCGGTCACGACGCCCACGGCGCGGGCGATGCGCTCGGCCGAGGCGTCCAGCGCGGCGTGGAAGAGCTGCTGGTACTGGGGCGAGGGCTGGTACTCGACCGGCAGCGACTCCGCGTAGTGGGCGCCGCCGCTCTGGATGGCCTCCTCGCGCTCCTCGGTCGGCGCCTCCAGCTCCACCCCGGACAGGTCCTTGAGCAGCCAGCCCACCTCGTCGGGCGCGTACGAGGAGAAGGCGGGCCCCCGCAGGGGCTCGGGCAGGGGCTCGGGCAGGGGTCCGGACATGGGGGCACCTTCGGGTACGTACGAGGGGACGACGGCCAGCACGACGCGCGGGATGTGCGCGGCGAGCCCGGCCAGCAGGCCGTCGGGGGCGTGCAGTGCGGGGGTGTCGCCGACGGAGTCGACGACGGCCACGACGCTGTCGAAGCCGGCGCCCGCCACGTTGTAGGCGTAGCGCTCACCGGGGCCGTCGCCGGGGGTGTCGTGGGCGGGGAAGGCGAGGCGGGTGCGGATGGCGTAGCCGGGGTCGTCCACCGCGAGGACGGGCGAGCGGGTGGTGGTGGAGAAGCGGACGTCCGTGCCCAGGTGTTCCAGGGCGAGGGCCAGGCGCAGGGGGGCGTACATCAGCTCCTCGAACCCGAGGACGAGGGTACGGCCGGGGGTGGGCCCCAGGGCCCGCTGGATACGGGCGGCCATGTCCGGAAGGGCCGCCTCCAGCACCGCCCGGTGCTCCGGGGTGAACCCGTGGCGTGCCCCGTCGGGGAGACCGCCGGGCCAGCCCAGGTCGACCGTGGCGAAGGCGGCGGGAGCGGCCTCCGGGGCCGGGGTGTCGCCCCCGTCGGCACGCGCGCCGACGGCGGTGGGGGGCGCCGGAGCGGCAGCCGCGGGCGCGGCGGCCCCCCGGCCAGGGATTTCGGGGAGGGGCGGGGAGGGGGGACTCTCGTGTTCGGCCACCAGGGCCATGCCCCGTTCCAGCACGCCCTCCGGCAGGAGAACCGTTCCTGCCGCCAGGGTCACCAGATTCACCTCCACCCCGATCTCCGACGCGAACGCGGACAGACGGGAGCGGTCGGCCGGGGAGCGCATGTCGACCAGGGCGACTATCACGTACCGCGACCGGGGATAGCGCGCGTGCAGCGCCCTGATCGTGTTCAGGACCGTGTTGCCCGTCGAGAACTCGTCGTCGACCAGCACCAGCACCCCGTCCCCCGCCAGCAGCCCCGGGTCCTGCGGCAGCAGCAGATGGGAGGTGGCGTGGGAGTGGGACTCCTCGAAGCCGCCCGCCCGCGCGACGCCCTCGACGGCGCGGCGCGTGGAGTGCAGGCAGGGGGCCACCCCGATGCCGTCCGCCACCGCGTGCCCCAGGCCGGTCGCGGTCTCCGCGTAGCCGAGGACGACCGCTCCGGAGGCCTGCGGGCCGAGCAGCTCCCGGACCTGCTCGCCGAGCGCGAACCCCGCCCCGTACACCCGCGAGGGCCACTGCGGAACGTGCTTGCCCAGCACATTGGAGACCAGCAGATGCGCGCGCTTGGGGTTGCGGCGCAGGGCGAGGCCCAGCAGCTCGGGCAACCGCTCGTCGCCCTGGAGTTCGACGCCGAGCCGCTCGGCGACCCACGTTCCCGACCAGACACCCACGTTGTCGATGCTCTCCTCCTCGGTCATCCCGCCTCGATCATCCCGTCCCGGCCGTCCCGTCACGGTCATCCGGCCAGGCCGGCGGTGAGCAGCTCCACGAAGCCGGTGTCCTCGCCGGCCACGCCGAAGACCTCGGCGCACAACAGGGTCCGCTCGGCCCAGGCGCGGTGCGGCTTCACCTCGTTCATTTTGTTCGTGTACGCGGAGCGCAGCACTCCGCCCCCGCCCCGCTCCGGCCGCAGGATGTCCTGGGCGTCGCTGTACTCCTCGTGGCTGACCACGGACAGCGCGTGCACCGGCACCACGTGCGAGGGGTGGATACAGGTCTTGCCGAGCAGCCCGTTGGCACGGTCGAGCTCTATCTCGCGCAGCAGGCCGTCGATGTCGTGCTCGATCAGCGTGGCGCGCAGCTCCTCCGCGCGCCCCTCCAGGAAGGGGCTGCGGCGCAGCTGGGGCTTGAACATGCGCTCCTGAAGGCGGAAGTACTCCCACACCGGGCCGGTGATGGTGAAGCCCGTGCCGTCGGCGCGGCCCAGCACGTTCACCACGTCCGCGATCACCCCGGCCACGATCTGCACGTCGTACGCCGTCATGTCCGGCGAGCGGCGCAGCCCGTACGCCGAGCAGAAGTCGGTCACCCCGAGCCGCAGCGCCAGCACCCGCTCGCGGTACTTGTCGACGGTCCGGGAGATGCCGGTCAGCGTCTCGCAGCGGGTCTCCAGATGGAGCAGCTCGGGCGATTCCAGCACCGGCATGGCGAAGAGCCGCCGCCCGCTCGCGGCCTCGGCCGCTCCCAGCGCCTCCAGGAACGGCACCCCGCGCTCCTCGGTGAACTTCGGCAGCACGAATCCGGACAGCAGCCGCACCGAGGGGCCGAGCCGCCGCACCAGATCGGGGATCTGGGCGGGCTCGCGGACCCGGATGAAGAGCAGCGGGATCTGTGCGGCCCGTGCGTCGAGGTCGGCGAACTGGCGCACCAGATTGGCCTCCGCGCCCGCGACCTCGGCGTCGTCGATCGAGTCCTCCAGGCAGAGCACCATGGAGACCACGCCCCGGCGGGCCTGCTTGAGGACGTCGTCGGCGAGCGTGGGGCGGGTGGCGGGGCTGTACAGCGTGGCCCCGAGGGCCGCGGACAGCACCCGCGCGGGAGAGTCCGAGGTGAACTCGACGGGCTCCCGGTGGAACAGGTCCTTACGAGCAGCAGGCGGAACGTGCCCGAAATGACGCATATTGATTCCCCTGTACTGCAACGATGGCCCGGACTGAGTGACGACGGGTGGCCGGTAATAGTACGTACGAACGCATGGCGGGAGTTCCCCGCGGGCGTGAAATCCAGGTGACCCGGCCGCGCTCTTCCGGTGCCGGCCGTGGACGCGGTACGTAAGGTACGTACCGCTCGACCGCGGGACAAGGCCGCCCTCGGGCCCCCGCGTTGTCCGGGCGGGCCGCGGGAAGGCAGGATGGCGACCATGACGCACGCGATGCTGAAGGGATCCAACGTCCCGCTGGACGCCGCGGCCGTACGGGCCGTGCTCCGCTGGACGCCGGGCGCCGACGTCCCGGACGTGGACGCCTCGGCGCTGCTGCTGGCCGCCGACGGCCGTGTGCGCTCCGACGAGGACTTCGTCTTCTACAACCAGCCGCGCCACCCCTCCGGCCTGGTCCGGCGGCTCCCGAAGAAGCGGGTCGGGGACGGTCTGACCGACACGATCGAGGCGGATCTGACCGCGCTCGACCCGTCCGTCGACCGGGTCCTGGTCACCGCCTCCTCGGACGGCGCGACCTTCGGCCAGGTACGGGACCTGCGGATCCTGCTGTACGACGCGGGGCAGGGCGGCGGCGAGCCACTGGCGGTCTTCGATGTGCAGGCGGAGACCGGCGAGGAGACCGCGATCATCTGCGGCGAGCTCTACCGGCGCGCCGAGACGTGGAAGTTCCGCGCAGTCGGGCAGGGCTATCCGACCGGGCTCGTGGGGCTGGCGACCGAGTACGGGATCTCCGTGGACGAGGACGAGGCGGAGGGCGCCGACAGCGCCTCCTCCGGCGGTGCCCGGCCCCAGGCCCAAACCCAGGCCCGGACCCAGAACCCGGACGAGGCCAGGACGCACGGCCGGGCGGCCCAGGCCCCGGCGCCCCCGGCATCCGTGTCGCAGCCGCTGCCGCCGGCCGTTCCGGTGGCAGCCCAGCCGCAGCCGCAGCCGCAGACCACTCAGCCGTATGTGCCGCCGCTGCCGGCCGCCTCGCCGCCCTCCTACGGCTATCCGCAGCCCGCGCCGCCCCCGCCGGCGCACCAGCCCTCGTACGGCTATCCCCAGCCCGCCTCGGCGGAGTCCGGCTACGGCTATCCGCAGCCGGCGGCGGCCCACCACGCGGACCCGGACTTCGCGCTGCCCCCGATGGGGCCGCAGTTCGTCCGGCAGTGACGGGAGGGGCCGGGCGGGCGGACACCCGCCGGGCCCGGTCACGGGCGCACTCTCAGGCCTTCGTCTTGTAGCCGCGCCCCCACTGGAGCCCCCATCCGTAGAGCCGGTCCAGCTCGGCCTGGAAGCCGTACACGAACTTCACCTCGCGTCGCACGACCATGTCTCCCTTGACGTTCTCGATGCTGACGACCGCGCAGGACCGGGCCTGCGGGGCGTGCTCGTCCAGGTCGATCTCTATGCGCGGGCCGTTGCTCGGGTAGAGCGTGACCTTGGCGTGCGTACGGTCGAAGGCGGGCGTCTGGTCGTAGATGTAGACGAAGACCAGCAGCCGCTTGATGGCCTCGCGGTGGTCGAGGTTGATGTAGATCGTCTCGCCGGACGGCGAGCCGAACCGGTCGTCGCCGCTGAGCTGGACGTAGGGCGCGGCGTTGGTGGCGCCGAGGAAGCTGCCGAGCGGCTGCACCACGCCCTTGCTGCCGTCGGTGAGCTCGTAGAGGCAGCCCAGGTCGAGGTCGACGTTGACGACGCCCTGGGTGTGCGCCTGGACCAGGTCGGGCTTGAAGAGCTTGAACGGGTGCCGCAGCACGCTGGGGCGCGAGCGCCCGCCGAAGTCGGAGGTGCGCATCCGCCACGACAGGTTGACGCGCAGCGACCCGGAGTTGGCACCCTGTTTGCCGAGCGAGATCACCGGGTGCCGTTTGGTCAGCTCGATGGCGTTGCTCGCGGCGCTGCCCGTGTCGAACTGCGCCGACGGCCTGCCGCGCAGGCTGTCCCAGAAGGCCATGTCTTCCCCACCCCTATACGAACCACGTCGACGGCCCCGCACCGCGTGAAACGCGGGGCGGCCGGAGGCACGCGCCTCCGGCCGCCCCGCTCAGAGCGTTCCGCAATCGTCGACGGGTCACACCACGGATTCAGACCCCGCTGGAGACTTCCGCCTTCTCACTGAAGTCCCCGCCGCCCTCCGCGGCGATCCGCTTGTTGCGGCGGACCGAGGACCAGAAGGACCAGGCGATCAGGACGACGCCGACGAGACCGGTGATGACCTCGTTGATCTCGTACTGGATGGTGACCAGGAGGATCACCGAGAGGGCGCCGATGGCGTAGTGCGCGCCGTGCTCCAGGTAGACGTAGTCGTCGAGGGTGCCCTGGCGGACCAGGTAGACCGTGAGGGACCGCACGTACATCGCGCCGATGCCGAGGCCGAGCGCCATCAGGACGATGTCGTTGGTGATGGCGAAGGCGCCGATGACGCCGTCGAAGGAGAACGAGGCGTCCAGGACCTCCAGGTAGAGGAACATGAAGAACGCGGCCTTGCCGGCCAGCAGGACCGCCGCGCCGGCGCCCTTGCCGCTCTTCCTGGCCTCTTCCTGGGCCTCCTGCTCGGCTTCCTCCTCTTCCTCCAGCTTGTCCTCGAAGTAGCCGGAGAGGCCGCCGACGATCATGTACGTGATCAGGCCGGCGATGCCGGAGATGAGGACCGTCTCGCCCTTGTCCGCGTGCGCCCCGCCGTGCAGGTGGGCGTGGGTCGCGAAGGTCATCGAGGAGACGAGCAGCACGCCGAGCGCGATGGCGACGGAGAGCATGTCGACCTTGCCCAGCTTGGCCAGCGGTCGCTCGATCCAGCGCAGCCACTGGATGTCCCGGTCCTCGAAGATGAAGTCCAGGAAGATCATGAGCAGGAACATGCCACCGAAGGCGGCGATCGACGCGTGCGCGTCGGTCACCAGCTCCTTGTAGTGCTCCTTCTCGTTCAACGCGAGGTTGACGGCCTCGATGGGGCCGATCTTGGCGCTGATGGCGACGATGACGACAGGGAAGACCAGCCGCATGCCGAAGACGGCGATGAGCACACCGACCGTGAGGAAGATCTTCTGCCAGAAGGCGTTCATCTTCTTCAGGATTCCGGCGTTGACCACCGCGTTGTCGAACGACAGCGAGATCTCCAGGATGGACAGGATCGCCACGATCCCGAAGGCGGTCCAGCCGTCGTAGAGCACTGCCAGGGCAAGACCGATCGCAGTGATCACGAATGACCAGCCGAAGGTTTTCAGAATCACTGACTTCCCCATCTAGCTAGGCGGGGTCCCCCCAGACGGAGTCTGGGGGAGGGTCTCCCCCCGCGCCGCACCCGACTTGGGCACGGCTTTACGAAACGTTGACCCCGAAGTCTAGAGCGATCCCCCGCAGTCCGGACGCGTACCCCTGACCGACCGCTCGGAACTTCCATTCGCCGCTGTACCGGTAGAGCTCGCCGAAGATCATCGCGGTCTCGGTGGAGGCGTCCTCGCTCAGGTCGTACCGCGCGAGCTCCTGGCCGTCGGCCTGGTTGACGACCCGGATGAAGGCATTGCTGACCTGGCCGAACGTCTGGCCGCGGTTGTCCGCCTCATGGATCGAGACAGGGAAGACGATCTTGTCGCAGTGCGTCGGCACCTGGGACAGGTCGACGATGATCGACTCGTCGTCCCCCTCACCCTCACCGGTGAGGTTGTCCCCGGTGTGTTCGACCGAGCCGTCGGGGCTGGTGAGGTTGTTGTAGAAGACGAACCACTCGTCGCCGAGGACACGGCCCGACTGGCACAGCAGCGCGCTGGCGTCGAGGTCGAAGTCGGCTCCGGTGGTGGACCGCGCGTCCCAGCCGAGACCGACCAGCACCCGGGTGAGGTTCGGTGCCGCCTTGGAGAGGGAGACATTGCCCCCCTTGGCGAGCGTGACGCCCATGATCGTGAGTCCTCCCCTGAATGGCGAACGAAGGGTTGAGCGCGTCCGGCGCCGCACGGGTGTGCGGCGCCGGACGAGGGAGAGCGACGGCTCAGACGTTGACGCCGAAGTCCTGCGCGATACCGCGCAGGCCCGACGCGTACCCCTGGCCGATGGCGCGGAACTTCCACTCCGCGCCGTTGCGGTACAGCTCGCCGAAGACCATGGCGGTCTCCGTCGAGGCGTCCTCGCTCAGGTCGTACCGGGCGAGCTCGGTGTTGTCGGCCTGGTTCACCACGCGGATGTACGCGTTGCGGACCTGGCCGAACGACTGCTGGCGGCTCTCGGCCTCGTAGATCGAGACCGGGAACACGATCTTGTGAACATCGGCCGGGACCCCGGCCAGGTTCACCTTGATGATCTCGTCGTCGCCCTCGCCCTCACCGGTGAGGTTGTCACCGGTGTGCTCGACGGAGCCGTCGGGGCTCTTGAGGTTGTTGAAGAAGACGAAGTTCGAGTCGTTGGCGACCTTGCCCTGGTCGTTGGTCAGCAGTGCGCTGGCGTCCAGGTCGAAGTCACCCCCGGTGGTGGTACGAGCGTCCCAGCCCAGACCGACGATGACCGCGGTCAGGTTGGGGGCGGCCTTGGTCAGCGAGACGTTGCCGCCCTTGCTGAGGCTGACTCCCACGAGTCCTCCCAATGGTGTGAGGGGCCGGCTTAGGTCAGCGTCCCCGTCGTGCGTTGGCATCGGATCAACGTCTGGATCCTAGTGACCGGTTCCCGCCTCAAACAGGCGATTCGACCGATGGATCACAGGGTGTCGAGCGCCTTGACGTAGTCATTCAGGTCCCGGGCGTCCGGCAGGCCGTTCTCGACGGTCCAGCGGACCACGCCGTCCTTGTCGATGACGAAGGTGCCGCGCACCGCGCAGCCCTTCTCCTCGTCGAAGACGCCGTACGCCCGCGAGACCTCGCCGTGCGGCCAGAAGTCCGACAGCAGCGGGTACTCCAGGCTCTCCTGGTCGGCGAAGACGCGCAGGGTGTGGATCGAGTCGTTGGAGACGGCGAGCAGCTGGGTGTCGCGGTCGGTGAACTGCGGCAGGTTGTCGCGCAGCGCGCACAGCTCACCCGTGCAGACGCCGGTGAAGGCGAACGGGTAGAAGAGGAGCACCACGTTCTTCTCGCCGCGGAAGTCGGAGAGCTTCACGGTCCGGCCGTGGTTGTCCTTGAGCTCGAAGTCCGGGGCCTTGGTGCCGACCTCGATCGCCATGGAAAAGCCATCCCTTCTCTGGGCCCGGGCGGAAGGCCGCCGTGGACCGTCCTGATGGGCCCCACCCTACGCAAGGGCCCAGGGGGGGGGGGGGGGGGGGGGGGGGAGAAAAGGAGGAGGGGGAGGCATTTTGGGGGGAAAAAAGGGGGCTCCGCCACCCCT